>NZ_CP048836.1:3631409-4236644 GCF_010983895.1 Nitrogeniibacter mangrovi | reverse complement strand
GGGTGCGGATGCATTCTTGTAGGTACGGAAACTCGATCGGCTCGCCGGTCGCCGGCAGGCGACCGCCTTGCAACTCTGCTCTCGGGATTCCGCCTCTGACCTCTCGCGGGCCGTCAATTCAGTGTCTCAAACCACGGCGGCAAGCGAGCATTCTACCTCGCCGGGCGGAAGTTATCCACAGGTGGAAGCGTCGGAAACCCGGCCTGCGGCCAACGCCCCGCATGGACGCACGCTCCTGTGCGGCAAGGCCCGCCGCCGGGTCGCCGGGCGCCATCGCCACCCCGCGCGATGCCTCACGCATCATGCACCCGCGCATCGGGCGACGAACGGGGCCTTCACACCCGATCCCGCCGAACGTCGGCCCGGAGGGGAATAAACGTTGACAAAACAAGGTAATTAGGATGAAATTCTCCGTTTGACTCAACTTACTGGCCAGTCATCATGAAACGTACCTATCAGCCCTCCGTCGTCAAGCGCAAGCGCACCCACGGTTTCCTGGTCCGCATGCGTTCCCGCGGTGGTCGCGCCGTCATCCGTGCCCGTCGCGCCAAGGGTCGTCACCGCCTCGCCGTCTGACGTGGCGAGCGGGTCGCCGGATGCCGATCAGTGCTTCCGCGACGCATACCGATTGCGAAAAACGGATGAGTACTCATCCGTTTTTGCTTTTAGGCGCGCCATCAAGGGGCGCTTCCTGATCGTGCACTATCGACCCAATGCCCTGCCGACCGCGCGCCTGGGCGTGGTGGTCGCCAAGAAGCTTGCGCGCCGCGCCGTGCAACGCAACCTGGTCAAGCGCATCGTGCGCGAAGGCTTCCGCCTTCGGCGTGCCCAACTGCCCTGCCTCGATCTGGTGGTGCGGCTCAATCGCCCCATCATCGGTGCGTCGCGCACCAGTCTTCACAATGATCTGGCAGACTTGCTACGGCGGCTGCCGGCATGAAGACACTGCTGCTGCTCCTGCTCAAGGTTTATCGCTACGCGATCAGCCCGATGCTGGGCAGCAACTGCCGCTTCACGCCGAGCTGCTCGACCTATGCGGTCGAGGCCATCGAACGTTACGGCGCGCTCAAGGGCGGCTGGCTGGCGACCAAACGGGTCGCGCGCTGCCACCCCTGGTGCGCCGGTGGTCACGACCCGGTCCCCTAACCTGATAACCAGATAAAACGGTCTCGCTCCCGATGGACAATCGACGTCTCATCCTCACCCTCATCTTCGGCTTTTCCCTGTTCATGCTGTGGGAAGGCTGGATGAAGCACAACAATCCGCCCGCCGCACCGGTGACGCCCACCACGGCCGCCGGCGCCCCCGGCGCGCATGCGACGGCCACCGACGCCAGCATCCCGCAGGCGAGCACGCCGGTGGGCACCAGCGGCGACGTCCCCACGGGCAAGCGCCCGGCCAGTACGGCGCCGACCATCACCGTAACCACCGACATGCTCGTGGCCCGGATCTCGGCCGAGGGTGGTGACATCGTTCATCTGGAGCTGACCCACCACAAGGCCACCGGTGACAAGAGCAAGAACTTCGTGCTCCTGGACGATGGCGGCAATCACATCTACACCGCCCAGGGCGGCCTGACCGGCAAGGGCTTGCCCAACCACAAGACGCGCTTCGAGCTGCCGGCGGGCAACCCGACGCTCGCCGCCGGACAGGACACCTTGCAGGTGCGCCTCAAGGCACCCGAGGTGAACGGGATCGCGGTGACCAAGGTGCTGACCTTCACCCGCGGCAGCTACGAGATCGACGTCAGCTACGAGATCGCCAATCACGGCACCGAGCCGCTCAAGACCGACGCCTACTTCCAGCTCCAGCGCGACGGCGACCCCGCCGAGGGCGTGAAGGCGATGGGTGCGCACACCTTCACCGGCCCGGCCTTCTACACCGAGGCGGACAAGTTCATGAAGGTGAAGTTCGACGCCATCGCCGACGGCGACGCGAAGTATCCGAAGAAGGCGGACAACGGCTGGGTAGCCATGATCCAGCACTACTTCGTGAGCGCGCTGATCCCCAAGGAAGGCGTCGAGCGTGAGTACTTCGCCCGCAAGATCGGCAACAACCTCTACACCGCCGGCATGATCCTGCCGGTGCCCGAGATCGCTCCCGGCCAGCAGCAGACCGTAAGCACCGAGCTGTACGCCGGTCCGCAGGAGCAGGACAAGCTCAAGGCGATCGCGCCGGGCCTCGACCTGGTGGTCGACTACGGCTGGCTGACCGTGATCGCCGCGCCGCTGTTCTGGGTGCTGCAGTGGTTCCACAAGCTGACCGGCAACTGGGGCTGGGCCATCATCCTGGTCACCGTGTGCCTGAAGGCGATCTTCTTCCCGCTGTCGGCCACCTCGTACAAGTCGATGGCGAAGATGCGGACCCTCGGCCCGCGCATGCAACGCATGAAGGAGCAGTTCGGCGACGACAAGGTGCGCATGCAGCAGGAGATGATGAAGATCTACAAGACGGAGAAGATCAACCCGCTGGGCGGCTGCCTCCCGATCGTGGTTCAGATTCCCGTCTTCATCGCCCTGTACTGGGTGCTGCTGGGCAGCGTCGAGATGCGCCAGGCGCCGTGGCTGGGCTGGATCACCGACCTGTCGGTGAAGGATCCGTACTACATCCTGCCGATCATCATGGGCATCTCGATGCTCATCCAGCAGCGCCTCAACCCGACGCCGCCGGACCCGATGCAGGCCAAGGTGATGATGGCCATGCCCATCGTGTTCACCTTCATGTTCCTGTTCTTCCCCGCCGGTCTGGTGCTGTACTGGGTGGTCAACAACACCCTGTCCATTGCCCAGCAATGGCAGATCACCCGCATGATCGAAAGTGGCGGAAAGAAGACCTGACACGATTGCCGCCATCGCCACCGCGCCCGGGCGCGGTGGCGTCGGCATCGTCCGCATCTCCGGCACGGGTCTGTCCGACCTTGCCACCCGCCTGAACGGCGGCACCCTCCCCACTCCACGCTACGCCCACTTCCGCCCCTTCCTCGATGAGGACGGGCAGATGATCGACGAAGGGCTGCTGCTCTACTTCCCCGCGCCACACTCCTTCACCGGTGAAGACGTCATCGAGCTGCAGGGGCACGGGGGACCGGTCGTCCTCCAGCTGGTGCTCGAGCGCTGTCTCGCGCTCGGTGCCCGGCTCGCCGAACCCGGTGAATTCACCCAGCGCGCCTTCCTCAACGATAAGCTCGACCTCGCCCAGGCCGAGGCGGTCGCCGACCTCATCGAAGCGTCCACCACCGCCGCCGCGCGCTCCGCGGTGCGCTCCCTGAGCGGCGCCTTTTCCGGCGCCATCCACGACATCCAGGATCAGCTCATCACGCTGCGCATGCTGGTCGAGGCGACGCTCGATTTTCCGGAAGAGGAAATCGACTTCCTCGAATCGGCACGCGCGATCCCGCGCATGGAGGCGATCCGCACCGCGCTCGCCGACCTGATCGACCGCTCGCGCCAGGGCGCGATCATGCGCGAGGGGCTGCATGTGGTGCTGGTCGGGCAGCCGAATGTCGGCAAGTCGAGCCTGCTCAACCAGCTCGCCGGCGAGGAGCGGGCGATCGTCACCGACATCGCCGGCACCACGCGGGACGCGCTCAAAGAGACGATCCAGATCGCCGGCATTCCGCTACACATCGTGGACACCGCCGGGCTGCGCGACACCGGCGACGCGGTCGAACGCATCGGCATCGAGCGCACCTGGAAGGAGATCGAACGGGCCGACGTGATTCTTCGCCTGGTGGACGCGCGCACCGGCCTGACGGCGGCGGACCACGAAATCGATCAGCGGCTGCCGGCGGGCATCCCCCGCATCACCGTATCGAACAAGTGTGACCTGGTCGGACATGTCGGCGAGGCCCACGAGAGTCCCGAGCATCCGGTCCACATTCGTCTGTCGGCCAAGACCGGGGAAGGTGTCCACCTGTTGCGCGACCAGCTGCTCGCCGTCGCCGGCTGGCATCCGCACGCCGAAGACACCTATCTGGCGCGCAAGCGCCACCTCACCGCCCTGGATCATGCCCTTGATCATGTGGTCGCGGCGCTCTCACGCACCGACGCACTCGAACTCATGGCCGAGGAATTGCGTCGCGCCCACGAAGCGCTGGGCGACATCGTCGGGGAGTTCACGCCGGATGATCTGCTCGGCGAAATCTTCTCCCGCTTCTGCATCGGAAAGTGATGGTTCACGTTTCACGTGAAACATCGCGCACGCACCCATGAGTGAATGGACCCTGTTCGCCCTCCTGGCCGGTGCCTTCGGCGCCGGCTTCGTCGATGCGGTCGTGGGCGGCGGCGGCCTGATCCAGGTACCGTTGCTGTTCTCGCTCCTCCCCGGCCAGCCGCCCGCCACGCTGTTCGGCACCAACAAGATCGCGAGCATCTTCGGCACCGGGACGGCATCGGTCCAATACGCCCGCCGGATCGCGCTCGACCGAAATCTGGTGCTCATCGGCGCCGGCTGCGCCCTGTTCGGCGCCTGGTGGGGCGCACGCATGGTCAGCTATCTCGACCCGACGATCGTCCGCCCGTTGGTACTCGTCCTGCTGATCGCGGTCGCAGCCTACACCTTTCGCAACAAGAATTTCGGCACCACGCCGGCCGTCGCGTTGGGGCACAGGCAAGGGTTCTCCAGAATCATCCCCATCGCCCTGTGCGTCGGATTCTACGATGGCTTTCTCGGCCCGGGCACCGGCAGCTTCTTCATCTTCCTGCTCATCCGGTTTTTGGGCATGGATTTCCTGCGGGCGTCCGCCACCGCGAAAATCCTCAACTTCGCCACCAACCTCGCCGCCATTTCCTTCTTCGCGTTCACCGGCGCGGTGCTCTGGTCGGTCGGACTCGCGATGGCTGTCGCCAACATCGCCGGCGCCGTCACGGGAAGCACGCTCGCACTTCGGCACGGTGCCGGATTCGTTCGCCGGATCTTCATCACCGTCGTGGTCGCGCTGATCGCGAAGATGGCTTACGAACTGCTGTAATCCCGACGCAATCGCACCGCGTGGTTCCACGTGGAACAAAAGGCTGCCCCTGGGGGCGTCGGGGTGATAAAATTGCGTGTTTTTTCAATCCTTTGTGGATGGGGATGCCATGCAAGGTCTTCATCTCATCGCCGATCTCTATCAGTGTGAGTGCAATCCGAAGTTTCTCCTGGACCGGGACGTCCTGGAGAGCAAGTGTGTCCAGTTCTGCCAGGACGCGGGGCTGACGCCCCTGGGCGCGTATTTTTACCAGTTCACGCACGACACTGGCGAACAGGCCGGCGTGACCGGAACCGTGGTGCTCGCCGAATCACATGTGGCGATCCACACCTGGCCGGAAACCGGAGCCGTCACGCTGGACATCTACGTGTGCAATTTCTCGCGTGACAACAGCGACCGCGCCCGCGCGGTGTACGACAAACTCGTCGCCATGCTCAAGCCCGGTCAGATCCAGGCCCAGGACATCATGCGCGGGGAGTTGCCGCTCGCCGCTGCCGCCTGAGGAGGCGCATCATGAGCGAGGCCCCCAAGCCCGACGACATGCTCATCGAGCCGCTCAACGACCAAGCCGGTCACTACCTCGTGAAGGGCCGGCTCATCGAAGCAGGCGACACCCCGTACCAGCATTACGAGGTCTGGGACACGCCGCATTTCGGCAAGCTGTTCCGGCTCGATGGCTTCTTCATGACCTCGGAGCGGGACGAGTTCTTCTACCATGAGAACCTCATCCATGTTCCGGCTATCGCCATGGACGCCCCGCGCCGGGCGCTCGTCATCGGCGGCGGTGACGGCGGCTCGGTGGACGAGCTGTTCAAGTACCCGGACATGGAAGAGGCGGTACTCGTCGAGCTCGACGGCAAGGTGGTCGACATCGCCCGCGCGCATCTGGCCTGCGTCCACAACGGCGCGCTCGACGACCCGCGCCTCACCCTGCGTATCGAGGACGGCCTGCACTACGTACGGGTCGTCGCGCCCGAAGAAGGCAAGCGCTTCGATCTGGTGGTGCTCGATCTCACCGACCCGATCGGCCCGGCGGCCGATCTGTACACCGAAGAGTTCTTCGCCCAGTGCAAGGCGCTGATGACGCCACAGGGTGCCATCAGCCTCCACCTCGGTGCGCCGGTCTACCAGCCCGATCGCGTGCGCGAATTGCTCGGCCGCCTGCGGCGCGTCTTTGCTCATGTGCGCCCGCACTTCCATTACATTCCGCTCTACGGCAGTCTGTGGGGCATGGCCTGTGCCAGCGACGCCACCGACCCGGCAACCCTGGACGGTGCCGCCGTGACCCGGCGCCTTTCCGAACGCGCCATCGACCACCTGCAGTACTACAATGCGGACACCCATTGCGCCGCCTTCATGTATCCCACCTATCTGCGCGACCTGATCGCTGAATGACTGATCGACCCGGGCACCGACGTGCCCCCGCCCGAGCCCGCGACGGCGGTCATCGCCGCCCCGCACCGCTCGCCCCCGACAGCCTCGCCATGAGCCTGAGCCTGGCCGGCCAGCTCGTGGCCGCCGTGGTCGAGGGCAAGGCTCTGACCGAGCAGCTCGCGCACAGCCGACGCCGACACACCGCACCCGACATCAACTGGGGCGCGGTCCAGGACCTGACCTACGGGACCTTGCGCGACTACGGACGCGGCGACGCGGTGCTCGGCCAGTTCCTGCAAAAGCCGTTGCCCGCCGCCCTGCACGGTGTGCTCCTGGTCGCCTTCCACCGCCTCGAGCAACGCCACGATCAGGCGCACACCATCGTCGATCAGGCGGTGAGCGCCGCGGCGTCACTCGCCCCCGGGCTCAAGGGCGTGGTCAATGGCGTGCTGCGCAACATCCTGCGGCGCTTCGATGCCCTGGTCACCCGCCTCGACGCGACCCCGGAAACGCGCCTGCGCCACCCGGACTGGTGGATCAGGCGCCTGCGCGCCAGCTACCCCGACGACTGGGAAGCCATCCTCGCCGCCGGCAACCAGCACCCGCCCATGGCGCTGCGGGTCAACCGACGCCGCCTCACACCCGAAGCCGGTCTCGCACGACTGGCCGAAGCGGGCATCGCGGCACGGTTGCTCGACAACGGTGCCCTGTGTCTCGAGCGCGCCTGCCCGGTGGACCAGATTCCCGGTTTCTTCACTGGCGACTTCTCGGTGCAGGACGCTGGCGCCCAGTGGGCCGCCCGATGGCTCGCGCCGCGCGACGGCGAACGCATCCTCGACGCGTGCGCGGCGCCCGGCGGCAAGACCGCGCACCTGCTCGAGCTCGCCGATGTGGACCTCACCGCCCTCGAGCTCGATCCGGCCCGCGCCACCCGCATCGAGGAAAACCTCGAGCGCCTGGGTCTGAGCGCCCGCATCGAAGTCGCTGACTGTGCCGACCTCGAGCGCTGGTGGGACGGCCGGCCCTTCGATCGCATCCTCGCCGATGTGCCCTGTTCGGCCTCGGGCGTGGTACGCCGCCACCCGGACATCAAGTGGCTGCGACGCAATACCGACATTCCCCGATTCGCCGCCCAGCAGGCGAGTCTGCTCGACGCCCTGTGGCGGACCCTCGCCCCCGGTGGCACAATGCTCTACGTGACCTGCTCGGTGTTCGACGAAGAAAACCGGAGCCAGATCGCGCGCTTCTGTGCCCGTCATGCGGATGCCATACGCATGGCCATCGACAACCAGATCGAGCGGATCGTGCTGCCCGGTGCCGACCATGACGGCTTTTACTACGCCCTGCTGCAAAAGCATCGCTGATCGCCTCGCCCGGGCCGTCATGCGGCTCCTGCTCGTCCTCGGCCCCCTCTTCGCGATGGTCGCCCACGCCGACGAGCCCTATGTGCGCTACGCGGAGATCGTCCCCAACCATGGCGACTACGTCATCAATGCGGACATCTCGCTCGACCTGAACCCCCGCGTGCGCGAGGCCATCGAGCAGGGCGTGCCGGTCAACTTCGTCGCCGAGGCGTCCATCGAATCGCCACGCTGGTACTGGTTCGACGAAACCCTCGCCACCGCGCGCCTCGAATTTCGCCTCTCCTACCATCCCATGACGCGCAGCTACCGGCTCGGCATCGGCCGCCTGCACCAGAATTTCAACCGCCTCGACGATGCCGTGCGCACGATGCTCAGCATCCGCCGCTGGACCATCACGCCGATGACCACGCTCACCCCGGGTGAGTCCTACAACGTCGGCGTGCGCTTCCGCCTCGACACCGCCCAACTGCCGCGCCCCTTCCAGGTCTCCACCCTGGGCAGCCACGACTGGCAGATCGACACCGACTGGATGCGCTGGACCTTCCTCGCCAGCCCAGTAAACCGACGATGAAGCAGATCGCGATCATCGTCGCTGCAGCCGTCGCCGGCCTGTCGCTGTTCCTGCTCGCCAGCGCCACCGGCAACTCCGAGCTCCTCTCCGGCAGCTACCCGATCCTGCTCGCGATCAACGGCTTCTTCGTCGTCGCCCTGCTCGGTCTGGTGGCCTACCAGCTGCGCTCCCTGTTCGCCGACCTGCGCGCCAAGAAGTTCGGCGCCCGTCTCAAGTACCGGCTGCTGGTGTTCTTCGCGCTCATGGCCATCGTGCCCGGCACCGTGGTCTACATCATCTCTCTGCAGTTCGTGATGCGCAGCATCGAGACCTGGTTCAACGTGCGCGTCGACGCGGCGCTCGAAGGCGGCATCGCGCTCGGCCAGAGCACCTTCGACCACCTGTCCGAACAGCTCGAGGACCGCGCCCGCGAGATGGCGCTGGAGCTGTCCGACAACCCGGGCCTGGCGGTGAGCCGGCTCAACCGGCTGCGCGAGCAGGCGGGGGTGAACACCGCCACCGTGTTCTCCGATGGCGGCCGCGTGATCGCCACCGCCTCCTCGGACGTGAGCATGCTCATGCCGACGCTGCCGCGCCCCGACCAGATGCACCAGGTGCGCGTCGGCCAGCGGGCCCGCTTCCTCAGCGCCGACAACGACGGCAAGATCGACATGATGGTCATCATGCCCATCCCCGCCGCCATCATCGCCTCCGACCCCCTCTACCTGCTCCTGCGCCAGCCCGTGCCGGAAACCCTCAGCCGCCACGCCAACGCCGTCCAGGCCGCCTACCGCGACTACAAGCAGCTCTCGCTCGGGCGCGAAGGGCTGAAGATCATCTACACCCTCACGCTCACCTTCTCGCTCCTGCTGGCCCTGCTCGCCGCCGTGGCGGTGGCCTTCGTGATCGCGCGGCGCCTGACCCGGCCGCTGCTCATCCTCGCCCAGGGCACCGAGGCGGTCGCCCAGGGCGACTACTCCCCGCGGCGCGCCCTGCCGGCGAAGGACGAGCTCGGCGTGCTCACCCAGTCCTTCAACCAGATGACCCGCCAGCTCGACGAAGCGCGCGCCCAGGCCGACCGCCACCAGGCCGCGGTGGAAGCGGCCCGTGCCTATCTGGAGAGCGTGCTCGCCAACCTGTCGACCGGGGTCCTCGCCTTCGCCCCGGACGGCACCCTGCGCGCCGCCAACCGGGGTGCCACCCAGATCCTCGACGACACCCTCGACGATCATGAGCACATCACCCTGGCCGACTGGTCCCACCACACCCAGTTCCGCGATGCGCTGCTGGCGGCCTTCGCCCGTGGCGACGACGACTGGCATGAGCAGATCGAGGTCAGCTCCCCCGAAGGCGGGCAGATGACCCTGCTGATCCACGGCTCGCGCCTGCCCGAGGTCTCCGGCGGGGGCACGGTGGTGGTGTTCGATGACATCTCCCACCTGATCGCCGCCGAGCGCACCGCCGCCTGGGGGGAGGTCGCGCGGCGCCTGGCTCACGAGATCAAGAACCCGCTCACCCCGATCCAGCTGTCGGCCGAGCGACTGGGCCTGAAGCTGGCGCCGCGCCTGGACGAGGAGGGCCGCGCCCTGCTCGAGCGCGCGACCGGCACCATCGTCAACCAGGTCGAGGCGATGAAGAATCTGGTCAACGCCTTCCGCGACTATGCCAAACTGCCCTCGCCGACCCTGACCCGGGTGGACCTGAACGAACTGATCCACGAGGTGCTGGCGCTCTACGAAGCCTCGCCCGTGCCCATCCGCGCCGAGCTCGACCCGACCCTGCCGGACATCGTCGGCGACGCCTCGCAGTTGCGCCAGGTCATCCACAATCTGCTGCAAAATGCCCAGGACGCCATGGCCGAGCATGCGGACGGCGTCATCACCATCGCCACCACGCGGCGCAAGACCGGCCGCGTGCGCCTGAGCATCGCCGACCAGGGACCCGGTTTTCCGCCCGACATGCTCATGCGCGCCTTCGAGCCCTATTACACGACCAAGCACCGCGGCTCCGGCCTCGGCCTGGCCATCGTCAAGAAGATCATCGACGAACACGGCGGTGACATCCGACTGATCAACCGCGAAACCGGCGGCGCCGAGGTCCGCATTCATCTGCGACCGGTCGCCCGAGACACAGACTGACCCATGCCTTCCATCCTCATCGTCGACGACGAAGTCGGCATCCGCGAACTGCTCTCCGAAATCCTCAGCGACGAGGGCTATGACATTGTCGTTGCCGAAAATGCCGCGACCGCGCGCGCGCAGCGCCACAAGGCGCGCCCCGACCTGGTGCTGCTGGACATCTGGATGCCCGACTCCGACGGCATCTCGCTGCTCAAGGAATGGGCGGCGGCCGGCCAGCTGAACATGCCGGTGATCATGATGTCCGGCCATGGCACCATCGATACCGCGGTCGAGGCGACCCGCATCGGCGCCATCGACTACCTGGAAAAGCCGATCGCGCTGCAGAAGCTGCTCGGCACCGTCAAGCGCGCCCTCGAACAGCGCGCCGCGCAGGAATCGCCGCGCATCAGCCCGCTGACCCTCGCCGCCTTCCCGCGCTCGTCCACCCTCAAGGAGCTGGGCAAGCGGCTCGGCCAGATCAGCCTGCGCTCCCGCCATGTCCTGTTCCGCCTCCATGGCGGCAGCCTCGCCGAGCTGGCCGCGCGCAGCCTGCCCACCCGGCGCAACCAGTGGCTCGACCTGGGGGCGGTGAGCGGGCCCATCGACGTGGACCTCCTGCAGGGCACCCAGGGCGGCATCCTCTACGTGGAGGAACTGAACCGCCTGTCACGCCCCCAGCAGAAGAACCTGGCCTTCGCCCTCGACCGGCTCGAACGCTACGACCTGCACCTGGCCGCCGCCACCGACGCGGACGCCGACGCCCTCGTCGATGCCGGCTGGGACGCGGTCATCGTCAAGCGCCTGTTCGAGGTGAGTCTGGCGCTGCCGGCGCTGGAGGAGATTCGCGACGACATCCCGGATCTGGCCAGCCAGCTGCTGGTCCACCTCATCGAATGCGGCGAGGCACCACACCGCAAGTTCAGCACCGCCGCCCTCAACGCCCTGCGTACCCAGGGCTGGAACAGTGGCTACACCCAGCTGCGCGCGGCGGTACGCTCGCTGGCCCTCGGCACCCTGGAAGAGGAGATCGGCGGCGAGGACGTACAGCGCCTGATCAGCCCCGCGCCGGCCACCCACGGGCTGCCCCTCGACCTGCCCCTGCGCGAGGCACGCGAGGCCTTCGAGCGGGTGTATTTCGAGCATCACCTCATGCTCGAGGGGGGCAACATGACCCGCCTGGCGGAGAAGACCGGGCTCGAGCGCACCCACCTGTATCGCAAGCTCAAGCAGCTGGGCATCTCCTCCGGACGACGCGGCGAGGACCGCTCCGGCTGAGGCCAGGGCCTTGATGCGTCGCACAAAAACGCCTGACGTGCCGACACGATCAGCGTAGAATCGACCCCACCTTTTTCAAGGCGATACCCTCAGACCGTGAAGATCATCTTGCTCGGCGCCGGCCAGGTGGGCACCTCGGTGGCGGAAAATCTGGTTTCGGAGTCCAACGACATCACCCTGGTGGACACCGACGCGGACCAACTCCAGACCATGCGCGACCGGCTCGACCTGCGCACGGTCTGCGGCAATGCGGCCTCTCCCTCGGTGCTGCGCGAAGCGGGCGCCGAAGACGCCGACCTGCTCATCGCGGTCACCCAGTCGGACCAGACCAACCTGTGTGCCTGTCGCATCGCGCGCACCCTGTTCAACCTGCCCACCCGCATCGCGCGCCTGCGCTCCTCGGACTTCGTCGATCATCCGGAACTGCTGAGCATCGACAACTTCGCGGTGGACTTCTCCATCTGCCCCGAGCAGATCGTCACCGACTACATCCGCCGCCTGATCGCCTTCCCCGAAGCCCTGCAGGTGCTCGACTTCGCCGACGGGGTGCTCAGCCTCATCGGCGTGCGTGCCTACGAGGGTGGCCCGCTGGTGGGCCATCCGCTCAAGGCGCTGCGCTACCACATGCCCAACGTGGAGGTGCGCATCGCGGCCATCTACCGCCAGGGCGAGCCGATCATCCCGGAGGGCGACACCTTCATCCAGCCCGGCGACGAGGTGTTCTGCCTGGCCGCCTCGGTGCATATCCGCCAGGTGATGCGCGAGCTGGCCCGCATCGACCGCCCCATCCGCCGCATCATGATCGCCGGCGGCGGCAACATCGGCCTGCGCCTGGCCCGCTCCATCGAGCGCGACTACGAGGTCAAGATCCTCGAATCGGAAAAGCGCCGCGCCGAGGCCATCGCCAACGACCTGTCGCGCACCCTGGTGCTGCGCGGCGACGCCACCGACGAGAACCTGCTCGAGAACGAGAACATCGACGAGATGGACATGTTCGTGGCGCTGACCAACGACGAGGAAGACAACATCATGTCCGCCTCGCTGGCCAAGCGCATGGGCGCCCGCCGCACCCTCGCCCTGATCAACCGCAAGTCCTATGTGGATCTGGTGCAGGGCGGTCACATCGACATCGCCATCTCGCCGGCGCAGACCTCCATCGGCTCGCTGCTCGCCCATGTGCGCCGCGGTGATGTGGTAGCGGTGCACAGCCTGCGCCGTGGCGCCGCCGAGGCCCTGGAGATCATCGCCCACGGGGACGAGAAGAACTCCAAGGTGGTGGGCCGCGCGATCGAGAACATCCGCCTGCCGCGCGGTGCCACCATCGGCGCCATCGTCCGCGAAGTGGGCGGTACCGAGGACAAGCCCGGACGGCCCACCGTGGTGATGCCCCATCACGACACTGTCATCGAGCCCGAAGACCACCTCATCGTCTTCTGCACCACCAAGAAGCTGGTGCGTCAGGTCGAGAAGCTGTTCCAGGTGGACTTCTCGTTCTTCTAGGGTCGCCCGATGGATCGCGTTGACACGACGAGCGCAGGTGCCCCGACGCGCCAGGCCACCGCAGCGCAGCGGTGGTGTCACGAAGACAACGCCGTGGCGTGCGACCATCGCACCACCGCCCACCAACCCTAGGTTCCGGCATGCGGCGTAACTACCCCGTCCTCAATCCGCTCGGCCTGATCGTGCTGATCTTCGGCCTGCTGATGGGGATCCCGCTGGCCCTGTCCTGGTTCAGCGACGACAGCGCCCTGGCGGCCCACAACCAGGCGATGCTCATCACCTGTGCGGTCGGCGTCGCCCTGTGGGCCGGCACCCGCAAGGGGCGACGCGAGCTGCGGGTGCACGACAGCTTCCTCCTGGTCGCCCTCACCTGGGCCGGCCTGCCGGTATTCGCGGCCCTGCCCCTGTGGCTGTATATGCCCGACATGTCCTTCACCGACGCCTACTTCGAGGCCACCGCGGGGCTCACCGCCACCGGCGCCACGGTGATGGCGGGGGTGGACGCGCTGCCGGTATCGATCACCTTCTGGCGTGCCCTGCTGCACTGGATCGGCGGCCTCGGCGTGCTCGTGCTGGCGGCCGCCGTGCTGCCCCTGCTGGGCATCGGCGGGCGGCAGATGTTCAAGGCCGAAGCGACCGGCACCGGCCAGGGCGCGAGCCTCACCCCGCGCATCACCGACACCACCAAGGGCCTGTGGATGGTGTACGTGCTGCTCACGCTGGCGTGCATGCTGAGCCTCATGGGCGTGGGCCTGCCCGGTGGCAAGGCGCTCATGCAGGCCCTGGCGATCATGGGGCGCGGCGGATTCGCCGCCCGCGACGCCACCCTCGGGCATTTCAACGCGGTGCCGATCGAACTGGTCGCCATGGTCTTCGCCCTGCTCTCGGGCATGAACTTTTCCACCCACTACCAGGCCCTGCGCCGGCGTTCCCTGCAGCCCTACCGCCATGACCGCGAGCTGCCGTTCTACCTGGGCGTGCTTGCGGTCACCATCGTCGCGCTCACGGTGTATCTGAGCCGCTTCGACATCTACCCCGATCCGGGCACCGCGCTACGCTACGTGGCCTTCCACGGCATCGGCCTGTCCACCTCGCTGGGCTTCGCCACCTCGGATTACGCCGCGTGGCCCCTGTTCGGCCAGCTGTGCATCCTCTTCCTGGGCAGCTTCATCGCCTGTTCCGGCTCCACCGGCGGCGGCATCAAGCTGATGCGCGCCATAATCCTCTACAAGCAGGTGTTCCGCGAGGTGATCCACGCCGTTCACCCGGCCGCGGTCAAGCCGGTGCGGGTCGGGCAGAGCCAGGTCCCCGACAAGATCCTGCATGCGGTGCTGGCCTTCAGTTTCATCTACATGTGCACCATCGTCAGCCTCACCCTGCTGCTCTCGGCCACCGGACTGGAACTGATCACCGCCTTCTCCGCCGTGGTGGCGACGCTCAACAACACCGGGCCGGGACTCAACGCCGTCGGCGCCGGGGCCAACTACGCCGTGCTCAACGATTTCCAGACCTGGATCTGCGCCGCCGCGATGCTGCTCGGCCGCCTGGAGATCTTCACCCTGCTGGTGGTGCTCACCCCCGGCTTCTGGCGCAAGTGAGCGGGGGACCGACGATCATGCGCAGCTACTACCCGGTCATCAGCGCCCTCGGCCTGATCCTGATGATCTTCGGGCTGCTGATCGGCTTTCCGCTCACGGTCTCGTTCTTCATGCACGACGGCGCCACCGCCGCCTACGACGAGGCGCTGTTCATCACCTTCGCGGTGGGCTTCGCCATGTGGGCGCTCACCCGCCACAGCAAGCGCAAGCTGCGCACCCGCGACGGTTTCCTGCTGGTCTCGGCGACCTGGCTGGTCACACCCGTGTTCGCCATGCTGCCGCTGATGTTCTACCTGCCCGAACTGAGCGTCACCGACGCCTACTTCGAGGCCGCCTCCGGGCTGACCACCACCGGCGCCACGGTGCTCTCCGGGCTCGACACACTGCCCATCTCCATCAACCTGTGGCGTTGTTTCCTGCACTGGGTAGGGGGCATGGGCGTGATCGTGCTGGTGGTCGCGGTGCTGCCCATCCTCGGCATCGGCGGCCGCCAGATGTTCAAGGCGGAGACGCCCGGGCCGATCAAGGAAACCACCCTGACCCCGCGCATCACCGAGACCGCCAAGGGGCTGTGGTTCGCCTACGTGCTGCTCACCGTGGCATGCACCATCGCCCTGTGGCTGGCCGGCATGGACGGCTGGAACGCGCTCATCCACGCCTTCTCGATCATGGGCCTGGGCGGCTTCTCGACCTCCGACGCCTCGCTCGGCGCCTTCAACAGCGTGCCCATCGAGGCCGTCACCATCGTCTTCGCCTGTGCCGCCGGCCTCAACTACGCCACCCACTATCTGGTCATCGTGCAGCGCTCCTGGCGGCCCTACCGCTACGACCCCGAGCTCAAGTACTTCTTCCTCGTGCTGGCCGGCAGCACCGTCATGCTCACCGCCTACATGTATGCGCAGCCCGACCACGCGGACCTGCCCACGGTGTTCCGGCTGGTGATCTTCCAGGTCGTATCCATGGCCACCTCGCTGGGGCTGACCACCACCGACTACGCCACCTGGCCGGTGTTCGCACAGCTGTGGATCCTGTTCCTGTCCAGCTTCGCGGCCTGCTCCGGGTCCACCGGCGGCGGCATCAAGATGAGCCGCGCCATGATCCTCTACAAACAGGTGTTCGCCGAGGTCCTGCTCGCCCTGCATCCGTCCGCGCTGCGCCGGGTCAAGTTCAGCCGCACCCCGGTGGCCACCAATATCCTCCACGCGGTGCTGGCCTTCGGCTTCATCTACATGGCCTGCATCATCGTCCTCACCCTGGTGCTCGGCGGCAGCGGCCTCGACCTGATCTCGGCCTTCTCCGCCGTGATCGCCTGCCTCAACAACGCCGGCCCGGGCATGGCCCTGGTCGGCCCGGCGCAGAACTACTCGGTGCTCACCGATTTCCAGACCTGGGTATTGTCCTTCGCCATGCTGCTGGGCCGCCTGGAGATCTTCACCCTGCTGGTGGTGCTCACGCCCACCTTCTGGCGCAAGTGAGCGGCGCGCACGCCATTTGATCCACCCGGGTGTCGGCCCGGCGCCAAAACGCGGATAATCCCGGTTTTGACAGCCATCTGACCAGGATCGACCGTGAGCCCCCTGCGCAACGACACCTTCCTGCGCGCCCTGCTGCGCCAGAGCACCGACTACACGCCCCTGTGGCTCATGCGCCAGGCCGGCCGCTACCTGCCCGAGTACTGCGCCACCCGCAAGCGCGCCGGCAGCTTCCTCAACCTGTGCAAGAGCCCGGCCATGGCCTGCGAGGTGACCCTGCAGCCGCTGGAGCGCTACGACCTGGATGCGGCGATCCTGTTCTCCGACATCCTCACCGTGCCCGACGCCATGGGCCTGGGCCTGTACTTCGCCGAAGGCGAGGGCCCGCGCTTCGAGCGCCCGCTGCGCGACGAGACCGAGATCATGAAGCTCGCCGCCCCCGATCCGGCCGGCGAGCTCAAGTACGTCACCGATGCCGTCAGCGAGATCCGCCGCGCCCTCGACGGCCGCGTACCGCTGATCGGCTTCTCCGGCAGCCCGTGGACCCTGGCCTGCTACATGGTCGAAGGCGGCTCGTCCAAGGACTACCAGCAGATCAAGACCATGGCCTACGCACGGCCGGAGCTGCTGCATCGCATCCTCGACGTCACCGCCGACGCCGTCGTCGCCTATCTCAACGCCCAGATCGACGCCGGCGCCCAGGCCGTGATGATCTTCGATTCCTGGGGCGGCGTGCTCTCCCATGCGGCCTATCGCGAGTTCTCCCTGCAGTACATGGAGAAGATCGTCGCCGGCCTCAAGAAGGAAGCCGACGGCCGTCGCGTGCCGTCCATCGTGTTCACCAAGGGCGGCGGCCTGTGGCTCGAGGCCATGGCCGACATCGGCTGCGACGCCCTCGGGCTGGACTGGACCATCGACATCGGCGAGGCCCGCCGTCGCGTCGGCGACAAGGTCGCCCTGCAGGGCAACATCGATCCGTCCATCCTGTTCGGCACCCCCGAGCGCATCGCCAGCGAAGCACGGGCCGTGCTCGACAGCTTCGGCAACCATCCGGGCCATGTCTTCAACCTCGGCCACGGCATCTCCCAGTACACGCCACCCGAGCATGTGAGCGTGCTGGTGGAGACGGTTCACGCCCACAGCCGCAGCCTGCGTGCACAGGGTTGATCAAGGCCGCAAATCGGTATAAAAAATTTTTTTGAGTCAACCCCGAAATCGCGTGATTCGGGGTTGACTTATACACACGACGTGACCCCGGCAGCGTCAGCGATGATGTTTGCACACCCGCTTCGGGTATTTTTTCAAGCCACTGTTTTTAAACATTTTTTTACTGCTTCAAGATGGGGCAGGGTAGAAGAATCGTAGTGGTGACGGCCGGTTAGCGGCTTATCCCGGGCATTTCCCACAAAGTTATCCACAGGATTTGTGGACAAGGCCTGATTACAGTTTTATGGCAGGCAGTTAGCCCGATTACCGAAGAACATTCTTCAAAACCACCCCAAGCCACTGACCTATAACGTTTTTCACGCTAACGCACCAAAACGGTATGTCGATCGTCCGTGTCGCGCTTCCTGTCCCGATTCCCCAACTGTTTGATTATTCGTGTGATTCCGCCACACACGAAGACATAGGCCGATGCGTGCGCGTCAATTTCGGGCGTCGTCAGGAGACCGGCGTCATCGTCGATCTACCCACCGAAAGTGATATCGATCCGGCCCGGCTCAAGCCGGTGGAGCACCTCCTGCGCGAGGTTCCGCCGCTGCCGGGCGACTGGCTCGCGCTGACCGCCTTCGTCGCCCGCTACTACCACGTCCCCCAGGGCGAAGTGATCGCCCTCGCCCTGCCGCCCGACCTGCGTCGCGCCGACGAGGTGGACGACCGCGACACCGACCCCCTGCTCGCCCTCACCCCGGCCGGCCGCCAAGCCCACGACGAAGGCGGGCGGCCATCGAAGGCACGTCACCTGCTCGCGCAACTCCAGGCGGCCGGCCCGACGCGCAAGTCGGTGCTCCGCACCTGGCCCGAGGGCACCGCCTGCGCCGATCTGCTCCGGCGCCGATGGATCTATGCCGTCCGCCCGCAGAACCCGGCGCGCACCGCCGGCGCCCTGCCCACGCTCACCGACGAACAAGGCCAGGTCATCGACACCGTCGCCGCCCATGCCGGCGGCTTCGCCGCCTACCTGCTGCAGGGGGTGACCGGCGCGGGCAAGACCGAGGTCTACCTGCGCCTCATCGAGCGCGCCCTGGCGGCGGGCCGCCAGGTGCTGGTGCTGGTGCCCGAGATCGCGCTCACCCCCCAGCTCGAACAGCGCGTCGTCGGGCGCTTTCCCGATGCCGACATCGTCGCCCTGCACTCGGGCGTCGCCGACGGCGCCCGCTCGCGCGGCTTCGTGCGCGCCATGAAGGGCGAGGCCGACATCGTGCTCGGCACCCGGCTGGCCATCTTCACCCCGCTGCCGCGCCTCGGCCTCATCGTGGTGGACGAAGAACACGACCCGTCCTACAAGCAGCAGGAAGGGGTGCGCTACTCGGCGCGGGACCTGGCCGTGTGGCGCGCGCGCCAGCGCGAGGTGCCGCTGGTGCTCGGCTCCGCCACCCCGTCGCTGGAGAGCTGGCGCCATGCCGAGCAGGGCCGTTACACCCGGCTGCGTCTCACCCAGCGTGCCATCGCCACGCATCTGCCCACGGTGCGGCTCATCGACACCCGCCGCATCAAGCTCGAGGACGGCCTCTCGCCGGCCCTGATCAAGGCCCTCGGAGAACGCCTCGAACGCCGGGAACAGAGCCTGCTGTTCCTCAACCGGCGCGGCTACGCCCCGGTGCTCTCCTGCCCCGCCTGCGACTGGATCAGCGCCTGCCCGCACTGCTCGGCCAACTGCGTGGTGCACCTGAAGGACCGGCGCCTGCGCTGCCACCACTGCGGCCACGACACGTCCATCCCCCATGCCTGCCCGGAGTGCGGCAACCAGGATCTCAAGCCCCTCGGGCGCGGCACCCAGAAACTCGAGGAAGGCCTCGTCGCCCGCTTCCCCGAGGCGCGCATTCTGCGCGTGGACCGGGACGCCGCGCGCTCGCGCAAGCACTGGCTCGAACTGCTCGCGCGCATCCACGCCGGCGAGGCCGACATCCTCGTCGGCACCCAGATGATGGCCAAGGGCCACGACTTTCCGCGCCTCACCCTGGTCGGCGTGATCGGCGCCGACGGCGCCCTCTATGCCGCCGACTTCCGCGCCCCGGAACGCCTGTTCCAGCAGATGATGCAGGTCGGCGGTCGCGCCGGGCGGGCCGCGCTGGCCGGCGAGGTCCTCATCCAGACCGAATTCCCCGACCACCCGCTGTTCCAGTGCCTGCAGCGCCAGGACACCGACGCCTTCGCGCGCATGGCCCTGGCCGAACGGGAAGAAGCCAACTTCCCTCCCTTCACCTTCCAGGCCATGCTGAGCGCCGACGCCCCGGTGCTCGACGACGCCCTCGACTTCCTCACCCGCGCCAGCGACTGCATCCGCAGCGACGCCCCCGGCGGCATCTTCCTCTACGACCCCGTGCCCATGCGCATGACGCGGCTGGCGCGCCGCGAACGCGCGCAACTGCTCGTCGAATCGGCCTCGCGGGCCGCGCTGCAGGGCTTTCTCAGCGAATGGATGCGCCGGCTCTACCGGCTCGGCACCGCGCGCGACGTGCGCTGGCGGATGGATGTGGATCCACTGGACGTGTAACGCCGCTCATCGCAAGGCGGTCCGGCTACCCGACCACCTCGTACGTCCGCGCGAAGATGTCCGCATCGCACGGATACACCTCGCCATCCACGCCGGTGATCAGCCAGTCCCCCGCCTTGCCCTGCATGGTGCCTTCCAGGGTCTCCACGGTGAAGGCTTCCGGCATGCGACGCACCTCCAGGGGGATGGGCTTCTTGACCGCGCGCTGCGCGGGGGGCAGCTCGGCGTCGGCGGACATCCCACCGTCGGACAGGCGCTTGATGTGGATGGTCATGGGGGCGTCCTCTTGTTCTTGATGTTCAGCCGGGGTGGCGTTCGAGCCAGTCGGCGCGCTGGCGGAGCCGCTGGGCCCATTGGGCCGCCAGACCGGGGGTGGCGGCGAGGGCGCGCACTTCGTCGATGGCGGGGCGATGGGCCTGTTCGACCGCCCACAGGCGCGCGAGCGTCATGGCGGGGGCGGGGCGGTCGACGAGGGTCAGCGTGCCTTCGGGCGGGATCAGGCCGCCGTCGACAACGCGAAAGTACCAGCCATTGAGACCGTGGTCCGCCACCAGGCGCGAGGCCGCGTCCACGCCGAGCCGGTGGCTGATCTTCCAGCACGGGCGGCGCAGCTGGCTCACCTGCAGGCGCACCTCGCCGAGGGCGAACACGTCGCCGATGCATACCCGCGCCTCGTCGATCCCCGCGACCGAGAGATTCTCGCCGAGCACGCCGGCCCCGAGCGCCACCGGGCAGTCGGGCATCAGCTCGGCGAGCCGGGCGTAGTGGTCCGCCGGATACAGATGCACCGCCTTGTCGGGCCCCCCATGCACGCGGCGGTCGCCCTGGCGGTCGCCTTCGATGCCTTCGACGCCGCAACGCACCGGCCCTCCCTGGCGCGCCTTGTACATGCCGGTCATCTGGCCTTCGGGAGGCAAGGGGCGCAGGCCGCCGACGAAGACGCCGACCGGCTGCCAGGTATCCTGAGTCATGTGCGGACCTCCTGAGGCCACAGCCAGGCGGCGCCGCGCACGCCCGAACTGTCGCCATGCATGGGGGGGACGAGGCGGGTGGCGATGGTGTCGGAGAACACGTGCGGCACCCACAGGCGCGGCACGTTCTCGTACAGGCGGGCGAGCTGGGAGAGCCCGCCGCCGAGCACGATCACCTCCGGATCGAGGATGTTGATCACCGTGGCCAGCGCCCGGGCCAGGCGCGCCTCGTAGCGTTGCAGGCTGCGCTCGCAATCGGCATCGCCCGCGGCCGCGGCGTCGACGATCTGACGCGCGTCGCGTCGCTGGCCGCTGTGCTGCGCATGATCGGCCGCCAGCCCCGGCCCCGACAGCCAGGTCTCCACGCAGCCGAGCCGGCCGCAGTAGCACGGCCGCGCCGGTTCCGGGTCGGCGAGCGGATTGTGGCCCCACTCGCCGGCGATGGCGTTGGCGCCCACCAGGGGCCGGCCGTCGACGACGATGCCGCCCCCCACGCCGGTGCCGACGATGACGCCGAACACCACCGCGGCACCGGCGGCGGCGCCGTCGGTGGCTTCGGACACGGCGAGGCAGTTGGCGTCATTGGCGAGTCGGACGGGGCGCCCGAGCGCCGCTTCCAGGTCCGCCTGCAGCGGCTGGCCGATGAGACAGGTGGAATTGGCGTTCTTCATGCGCCCGTCCACCCGCGAGGGCGCGCCGGGCGTGCCGATGCCGACAGTGGCGCGCGCGTCCAGCGATGCTTCGAGCCCGCGCACGAGATCGACGATGGCGGCGACGGTGGCCGGATAGTCGCCCTGGGGCGTGGGTACGCGACGGCGCAGGCGCGCGACGCCCTGTGCGTCAAGCGCGATCGCTTCGATCTTGGTGCCGCCCAGATCGATGCCGATTCGCATCCCGCGTTCCCCGAAGTGACGAAGGCCTTATCGTCTCACGCGGGGCGGGTGGGGAAAAGCCGTGCCGCCGCGTTCACCCGCCGCGCGCACCAAACAGGTACTTGCGCCCGTCCGCCTTGGTGCGCGGTTCGATCGCCGCCTCGGCCGGCGCGGCGGTGCCGCCGCCGGCCGCCAGGCGCATTGCCACCGCCAGCGCGACCAGGGTCTCGTCGTCCACCGACTCGGCCCGATCCAGCATGGCCGTGGCGTAGGCTGCGTCGTCGATGAAACGCTGGGTGTTGAGGTTGATGCCGGTCACCCGGCGAAGATGGATCTTGAAACGGGCAATCTGCTGGGGGTCTGGCGAGCGCATCGAAGGGCTTCTGTGTGACGTGGGTGGGTTGCACTGCAGCAATCCACGTGCCAGTACCGCTCAGGCGGCGGGCCACACCCCCTGTTCGACCAGCTGCCGGGTCGCCGCCTCGGCCCAGCCCCGGTTCGCCGCCGGGCTGGCCGGACTCGGATGGAGGACGCGGCCGATGCGCACCGGCAGATCCGCGAGCACTCCCTCGGCGCGCTTCTGCGCCCAGGCGCCGACACCGATGACCCACACCGGCTCGAGCGCGCTGACCAGCGCATGCAGATGGGCGTCGCAGGCCGCGAACAGCGGCGCGGTCTCGGCGGCGGGCAGCTTGTCGGGCGTGACATTGCGGCCGCCGTCGAGGAAGGCCAGGGGGCAATAGTTGGCGACGAAGTGATCGCGAAAGAAGGCCTCTGCGGTGCCGAAGCGCTCGGCGAACAACCCCCACAGGCGCCGCCCGCTGACTTCCGAGCGGGAGCAGGCGAAGCCCTCGACCGGCCGCTTCGGGCTCTCGTACGCCGGCTTGCCGACCACCCCGTCCAGCCCCATCCAGTCGCGCACCATGGCGATCTCGCCGAAGGGCACGCCGGTCTGCACCATGCCGAAGGGCCCCGGGTTCATACCCACCAGCACCACCTGCTTGTTGCCGCTGCCATAGCGTTCCAGATAGGCCTCGTGCACCGCCCAGGCATAGTCGAGCGGGTTGTACACATGGGTGACCGGCGCGGAAAAACGCAGCGCATCGACCGCGTCGCGCAGCTGCGCGGCGGCCTCGACAAGGGCATGGGTCATGAAACCGTCCTGGGAGAAGCATCCTCGGGGCGCTCGTGCCAGGGCGCGACCTTGAGCAGGAGCAGCATGCCGGGAAAGGCGAGCACGAAGCACAGCATGAAGAAGGGCAGATAACCGCCCAGCCATTCGATCAGCCAGCCCGCCGAGGCATTGATGAAGGTGCGCGGCACCGCCATCAGGCTGGTGAACAGGGCCAGCTGGGTAGCGGTGTAGGCCGGATGGGTGGCGCGCGCCATGAAGGCGACGAAGGCGGTGGTCCCCAGGCCGGCGCCGACCGCCTCGCCCGCGATCACCGTGGCCAGCACCGCCAGGCGCCCGGCATCCGCAGGCGCGGGGCCGAGCCAGGCCAGCCACACGAAACCGAGGATGGTCACCAACTGCACCACGCCGAACAGCCACAGGGCGCGGTTGATGCCCAGCTTGACCATCCACAGGCCGCCGAGGATGCCGCCGATCACCATCGGCCACAGGCCGGCGTTCTTGGCGATGATGCCGATCTCCGTCTTGCTGTAGCCCATGTCGAGGTAGAAGGGCGTGGCCAGCGCGGTGCACAGGGAGTCGCCGAGCTTGTAGAGGAAGATGAAGGCCAGCACCAACAGGGCGGACTGCACCCCGTGGCGGGTGAAGAATTCGTGGAAGGGCTCGACCACCGCATCGCGCAGGGTGCGCGGCCGGGTCACGGCGGCGGTGGGTTCGCGCACCAGCAACGTCATGATCATGCCAGGCAGCACGAAGGCCGAGGTGATCAGGAACACCTCCTGCCAGGGCAGGTGGTCGGCCAGGATCAGCGACAGCGATCCGGGTACCAGGCCGGCGATGCGATAGGCGTTCACATGGATCGCGTTACCCAGCCCAAGTTCTTCGTCGGGCAGGATCTCGCGGCGGAAGGCGTCCAGGGCGATGTCGAGGGTGGCCGAGGCCAGGGCGATGACGGCGGTGAGCGTGATCACCAGGGTCAGCTGTTCGGCCGGATGGAGACGGCCGAGCCAGGCCACCGCGGCCAGCAACACGACCTGGGTGACCAGCATCCAGCTGCGCCGCCGACCCATGGCCGGAAGGATGCCGAAGCGATCGAGCAGGGGCGCCCACAGGAATTTCCAGGTGTAGGGAAACTGGATCAGCGCGAAGGCGCCGATGGTCTTGAGCGACAGGCCCTCGGTGCGCAGCCACGCCGGCACCAGGTTGAGCAGCAGGTAGAGCGGCAGGCCCGAGGCGAAACCGGTGAAGATGCACACCAGCATGCGCTGGTTGAGGACCACCTCACGCCAGTCGCGCCGCGGGCGCGCGCCATCACTCATTCGGCATCGCAGGCGCGGTGAGCGGCGCGGGTGGAGCGGCCTCGGTCGTGGCGACGGGGGCCGGGCTCTGCGCACCTTCATGGCTGAAAGCGTCCACCATGCCCTTGCCCGCATTGCGCATCCGCTCGGCGGCCCGTCGGGTGGCCTCGAGCAGGCGTTCGGTGGCCTCCTGGGTCGCCGCACCCGCGTCACGCGCCACGGAGGGATCCTCCTCGATACGCTGGGTCTCGTCGGGAATGGGTTCGATCGCCGCGGGCGTGGTCGGCAGCGGTGCCTTCAGCACCACTTCAGGGGTCGGCTCGGGCAGCGCCGGCGGTGGCGCCGGGGTCGGTTCCGGCGTCGGTGCGCCCCCCAGCCGGCGCAATGCGTCACCGGCTTTCTTCACCGCATCGCGGGCGGCATCACCGGCGTCGCGGGCACCTTCCCGGGCCACTTTCGACTCGGTCGCCGGTGCCTCGGCTGCATCGGGCCCGCAGGCCGTGAGGACTGAACAGGACAACAGCAGCAACAGCAGGGGCACCCGGCCCATCGACGCCTCCAAGTGGGTGGAATGGATCGAAAGGGTCTATTGTCCCACAGCTGCGCTACCGTTGCCGTCCAGCGTCTACCCGTCGGCGAGGCTCAATCGAGGAGCGCGGCGCCGTGATGGCGCAGGTGATCTTCGATGAAGCTCGCGATGAAGTAGTAGCTGTGGTCGTATCCGGCCTGCATGCGGATGGTCGCCGGGTGGTCCGCCGCCTTGGCCGCGTCGACGAGGCGGTGGGTGAGCAGCTGCTCTTCGAGGAATCCGTCCTCGCTGCCCTGGTCCACCAGCAGTGGCAGGCGCTCACCGGCCTCGCCGATGAGCCGCGAGGCGTCCCACTGTGCCCACGCCTCCCGGTTGTCGCCCAGGTAGCGACCCAGCGCCTTCTGGCCCCAGGGACAATCCATGGGGGCGCAGATGGGCGAGAAGGCCGACACCGACACATAGCGGCCGGGGTTCCTGAAGGCACAGATCAGCGCCCCGTGCCCGCCCATGGAATGACCGCTGATGGCGCGCCGATCAGTGACCGGGAAGTGTGCCTCGACCAGCGCCGGCAGCTCCTTGGTCACATAGTCGTACATGTGATAGTGCCGGTTGTAGGGTGCCTGGGTGGCATTCACGTAGAAACCGGCGCCGAGGCCGAAGTCGTAGGCGCCTTCCGGATCGTCGGGCACGTCCTCGCCGCGCGGACTGGTGTCCGGCGCGACGATGGCGATGCCCAGCTCGGCCGCCACCCGCTGGGCGCCGGCCTTCTGCATGAAATTCTCATCCGTGCAGGTGAGCCCCGAGAGCCAGTAGAGCACCGGCACCGGCCCGGTTTCGGCCGCTGGCGGCAGGTAGATGGCGAACACCATGTCGCAGCCGTTGGCGGTCGAGCGGTGTCGGTAACGCTTGTGCCAGCCGCCGAAGCTCTTGTTGCTGGCGATCAGTTCGAGATTCGCATCCATGGGAGATTACATGTCGTAGTGGATGACCGAACGGATGCTCTTGCCCTCGTGCATCAGATCGAAGGCCTGGTTGATGTCGTTCAGCCCCATGGTGTGGGTGATGAAGGTGTCCAGCGGGATCTCGCCCTTCTGCGCACGCTCCACGTAGCCGGGCAGCTCGGAACGACCGCGCACGCCGCCGAAGGCCGAACCGCGCCACACCCGGCCGGTCACCAGCTGGAACGGACGGGTGCAGATCTCTTCGCCCGCGCCGGCCACGCCGATGATCACCGACTCGCCCCAGCCCTTGTGGCAGCACTCCAGCGCCGAACGCATCACCTTGACGTTGCCGATGCACTCGAAGGAGTAGTCCACCCCGCCGTCGGTCAGGTCCACGATCACTTCCTGGATCGGCTTGTCGTAATCGAGCGGGTTCACGCACTCGGTGGCGCCGAGCTGCTTGGCGATTTCGAACTTGCCCGGGTTCACGTCGATCGCCAGGATCCGGCTGGCCTTGGCCATGACCGCGCCGATGATGGCCGACAGACCGATGCCGCCGAGGCCGAACACCGCCACCGTCGAGCCCGGTTCCACCTTGGCGGTGTTCATCACCGCGCCGATACCGGTGGTGACGCCGCAGCCGAGCAGGCACACCTTCTCCAGCGGCGCTTCCTTGTTGATCTTGGCCACCGCGATCTCGGGCAGCACGGTGTATTCGGAGAAGGTCGAGGTGCCCATGTAATGGAACAGGGTCTCGCCGTCCTTGGAGAAGCGGCTGGTGCCGTCCGGCATCAGGCCCTTGCCCTGGGTGGCACGGATCGCCTGGCACAGGTTGGTCTTGCCCGACTTGCAGAACTTGCACTCGCCGCACTCGGGCGTGTAGAGCGGAATCACATGATCGCCGACCGCCACCGAGGTGACACCCTCGCCCACCGCCTCGACGATGCCGCCCCCCTCATGGCCGAGGATCGACGGGAAGATGCCCTCCGGATCGGCGCCGGACAGGGTGAAGGCATCGGTGTGGCACACGCCGGTGGCGACGATGCGCACCAGCACCTCGCCCTTCTTCGGCGGCGCCACGTCCACTTCGGTGATTTCCAGCGGGGCACCGGCCTTCCAGGCCACCGCAGCACGCGACTTGATCATTATGTGTCTCCATCAGGTGTGGGGAAATGCTCTGTAGTTTAGTAAGTCGCTGAGAAAAAATAATTAGCTAAAATAGAAAACATTATTTCCACAAGACAACAATCAAGGCGGCCGGATGAATCGATGGGAAGGCATGGAAGCCTTCGTCGCGGTGGCGCAGGCGGGTCACTTTTCGCGCGCGGCCGAACAGCTCGGGGTGTCGACCTCGCACATCAGCCGGCAGATCGCCCGGCTGGAGGAATCGTTGCAGACCCGCCTGTTCTATCGCAGCACACGGCAGGTCTCGCTCACCGAATCGGGCCAGGCCTTCCTGCTCCACTGCCGCCAGCTGCAGGATGGTTACGACGAGGCGATCCGGGTGGTCCAGGATCTGGCCACGACCCCCAAGGGGCTGTTGCGCATGACCTGCGCGGTGGCCTACGGGGAGCGTTTCATCGTCCCCCTGGTCAACGAGTTCATGGCCCGCCACCCGGGGCTGCAGGTGGAGATGGACCTATCCAACCGCCCCGAGGACATCCTTCATGAAGGCCTCGACATGGCCATCCGCCTCGGGCGCGTGCCCGACTCGCGCCTGGTGGCCACCCGCCTCGCGCCGCGGCGCATGTATCTGTGCGCCGCCCCCGAGTATCTGGACCGCCATGGCGCGCCCCACAGCCTCTCGGAACTGACCCGCCACAACTGCCTGATCGGCACCTCCGACGTGTGGCATTTCCAGGCCGGCGGCCGCGAGGTGGCCGTCCGGCCGCACGGCAACTGGCGCTGCAACAGCGGCAGCGCGGTCCTCGATGCCGCCCTGCGCGGCTTCGGCCTGTGCCACCTGCCCGACTACTACGTGCTCGATCCCATCCGCGACGGCCGGCTGCGCGCGCTGCTCCCCGGCCATCAACCCCAGGACACCGCGGTGTGGGCCATGGTGCCTCAGCAGCGCCACCTCTCGCCCAAGGTGCGTCTGCTCATCGATCACCTCAAGAGCGGTCTGGCGGCGCTGCCGGTGTACGCGGCCATGCAGGCGTGAGGCGCCCAAGACAAAGGGCGCCCGAAGGCGCCCCTGGCTGCCGAGCGGAACCGGATTACTTGACGCGGTTCTTGTACTCGTCGGTACGGGTGTCGATCTCGATCTTGTCGCCGATCTCGACGAAGGCCGGCACCATCAGCTCGAAGCCGGTGCCGATCTTGGCCGGCTTGAGCACCTTGCCCGAGGTATCGCCCTTGACGGCCGGCTCGGTGTAGGTGACTTCACGCACCACGGAATTGGGCAGTTCCACGGAGATGGCCTTGCCGTTGTAGAACACCACTTCGCAGGCCAGGCCGTCTTCCAGGTACTTGAGGGCGTCGGTCATGTTCTCGGCCTCGACCTCGTACTGGTTGTACTCCTCGTCCATGAACACGTACATCGGGTCGGCGAAGTAGGAGTAGGTCACTTCCTTGCGCTCGAGGATCACCACCTCGAACTTGTCGTCCGCCTTGTACACCGACTCGGTGGCCGAACCGGTCAGCAGGTTCTTGAGCTTCATCTTCACGACCGCGGCGTTGCGGCCGGACTTGTTGTATTCGGTCTTCTGCACCACCAGCGGGTCGCTGCCCACCATGATCACGTTGCCGGAGCGCAGTTCCTGAGCAGTTTTCATTGCGTTACCTAGATCCTAAGAGACGACCACGCGGCCGACGGACATTAAAAACCCATTATTTTACAATGCGATCAACGAATTCCACCAGCCGTTCGGCGAGATCTTTCTGCGCCGCCAGCTCATCGGACCAGCGTCGCGCATGGCGCGCCAGGCGCGGCAGGCGCCGTGCCAGCGCCGGCCAGGCCTGGCGCAGATCGTGGCCCTGATTCCAGCCGCTCCAGAAGGCCCGCAGGCAATCACCGTCGGCGACATCGAGCCCGGCGCAATACCGCGACAGGAACGCGTTGACCTTCACCAGATGGGTCGCATCCGCCTGCGGGTAGGCCTGCCATACCAGCGGCCGGGCCGCCCACTGGGCGCGCACGAAGGAATCCTCCCCACGCACGAAGTTCACATCGCACATCGCCAGCAAGGCGTCGTAATCGCGCATCGACAGGAAAGGCAGCGCGCGTACCGTGAGCGCGCCTGCCCGGTGCGAGGCACCGGCGACCGGCGCCATGTCCAGGTGCGCCGCCACCTGCTTGAGCGCGATCCCCGCCGGCACCCACAGCAGGGTCGGCTGCGCATCCGCCTGCCAGGCGGCCAGGAGGTGCTCCAGCGCGGCGTTCTCGTAGCAGAACAGCGACATCCAGCGCGAGGCCGCCGACCCGCCCGGGGCGGCGTGCCGCGCCAGCCACAGGGCGCGCCCATCGATCCCCTGGGCCGCATCGCGACGCTCGAACAGCTCCGGTTCGCGCAACACCCCGCCGGTCCGTTCGGTGAACCCGGGAAAGAAGAAGGTCTTGTTCAGCCCGGTGGCCGGATCCGGCGACGGCAGGCCATGGCAGTCCTCGATCCAGGCTTCGGCACTCAGATACTCCAGGTTGATCCACGCCGGCGCCACCGCGCGGGATCGCATCGCCGCCAGATAGCCCTCGGGCAGGTGACAGGCGAACGCCTCGATGACGCAGCCGGCCGCCTCCGTGACTTGCTCGGCCAGCGCCCAGGGATGGATCTCCACCCCCTCGAGCAGGCATGGCGCCGGCACTTCGGGCACGGCCGGCAGCAGATGGCGCAAGGCGATCCAGTCGTCCACCCAGAGGCGCACCCAGCGCCCATGGGTGTTCGCCAGGCTGCGCGCCAGGCGCCAGCACACGCCGATATCCCCAAAGTTATCCACAACCCGGCAGAACACATCCCACCGCATCGAACCATCCTTGACTGAATGAGACCGCCTGTCGACAACTCGAGGGAGAATCCGGGGAGCCTTTGTGGACAAGCCGCGCCAAAACGGTGCCGGCAATTTTCATCGACAATGCATCCACAGTCCGACCCGGCGGTTCTCCCCAGGCTTTTCAACGCGACAAGCGTTTGAATCACATGAACAAAAACGGCTTATCCACCGTTTTTGGCCGAGCGTAAACATTATGGTTATTTATATAAGAAAAACAGTTAACACCCCTGTACACAAGTCGCGCCGGCCGGTTGCCTAGCATCCGTCCCAGATCAACTTGAGCCCCGACAGCAGCAATGCCAGCTCGATGACCCGGTAGAAGCGCGGACCGTCGAACCACCTCAGCGAGCGCAGACCGAGCCAGTAACCCACAGGCGAGACCAGCGCCAGCGCAAGGCCGGCCTTGAGCGTTTCCATGGGAAACAGGTCCAGCCACACATAGGGCACCCACTTGCTGGCATTGATGACCGCAAAGAACACCGCGGAGGTGCCCACGTACATCACCCGATCCATCTGTCGCGGGATCAGGTACATGGACAGCGGCGGGCCGCCGGCATGGGCGATGAAGCTGGTGACGCCGGACACCAGCGACCAGAAACGGCCGAGCCAGCGGTCGGTGCGCTCGCTGGCCGCGGCGTGCAGGCGATTGGCGATGCCGCTCCAGCGTTGCAGTACGAAGAGGACGGCCAGCACCCCCAGCGTCAGCTTGAGGCCTGCCACGCTCACCGAACGGAAAGTAAGTGCGCCGATGGCGATGCCTGCCAGACCGGCGGGAATCATGCGTTTGAGCAAGGCCACGTCGACCCGGCGGCGGAACACCACCAGGCCGATCACGTCCATGACCATCAGGGAAGGGAGCAGCAGGGCTACGGCATGGGCCGGGGCGGTGGCCAGCGCCACCAGGGGGACGGCGAGGTTGCCGAAGGCGGCCCCGAAGCCGGATTTGGAGATCCCGACGATGATGACGGCGAGCACCGCCATCGTGATCAGGAAGGGGTCAGTCATCCCCGTGCGGGTAGTCCGCCAGGGCCGCGAAATGCTTGTCGGTCATCCACGCCCAGTCGCCCGGCTCGAGAACCTCGGGCAGGGCGAGTCCGCCGACGCTGTGGCGGTGCAGGCCTTCGACCCGGTTGCCGGCGGCCGCCACCATGCGTTTGACCTGGTGATACTTGCCTTCGGTGATGGTCAGCCACAGGTGGGTGGCGTCGATGACCTCGATCGCGGCCGCGGCGATCGGCGCGGGCTCGTCATGCAGCTGCACCCCGCCGAGCAGGGCGTCGATCAGCTCGGGGGTGTGCGCATGCTTGAGTTCGACCCGGTAGCGCTTGGGAATCTTCTTCTTGCCCGAGCTCCAGGTGTGGATGAACTGGCCGTCGTCGGAGAGCAGCAGCAGGCCGGTGGTGTCCTGGTCCAGTCGTCCCACCGGCTGCACGCCGCGCTCGGCCAGCTGCTCGGGCAGCAGACTGAAGATGGATGGATAGAATTCCGGTTTGCGGGTGCACTCGTGCGCGGCCGGCTTGTAGAGCATGAGATAGGCCTTGGCGCGATACTCCCAGGGCTCGCCGTCCACCGTGAATGCGAAGCCCTCGGGCTCGAACTCGGCGAACGGATCGTCGATGACCTGGCCGTCCACGGCCACCAGGCCGCTGCGCACCAGCGCGCGGCTTTCGCGTCGGCTGCCAAAGCCTTGCGATTGAAGGATTCGATGGATCTGCATGGATGGCATCGTAACCGAAAGCGTGAAGGCGTCGTTACGTGTCCGGTCTTTGCGCTACACTTGCGCGCTCCCGGACGAGTCGGCACGGTTTTCGCCGATGCCCACGGAGCGCGCGCGTGCACTTTGAACACCTCATCGAGATCAACGACCTGGCCAATCCCGACGTCCCCGACCTGACCCGCGAGGAAGTCTGGTTCGGGCTGTTGTGCCGGGCCGAGGATCCGCGCCCCTTCCTGCCCGGGCTGGAGGCCTGCGAGATCCTCACCCGGGAGGACACCATGCTGACCCGCAAGCTCGATTTCGGCCAGGTGGTCATCCACGACACCGTGCGTTGGGAACCGCTCGAGTGGATCAGCTTCGAGTCGCGCGCCAACGACGAGCATCCGGCCGGGCTGCTGACCATCAGCCTCGAGCAGCCGGCACCGGAGACGCCCGCCCTGTTCCTGCGTTTCGCCTACCGCACCGGCCTGTCCGAGACCGTCGGCGAGGACGCCAAGTATGCGGACTTCGTCCGCTCCGCCTATCACCAGTCGGACGTGGACACGGTGCGCGTCATCCGCATGATCGCCGAGTCCACCCGTACCGAATAACCCCGAGAAAGTCCCCTCATCATGTGGTTTCGCAATCTGCAGTTGTATCGCCTGCCCGCCCCGTGGCCGGTGCGTATCGAAGACCTTGAAGACCAGCTGGCCAGCCGCCGCTTCCAGCCCTGCGGCAGCCAGGACCCGGAGTCGCGCGGCTGGGTGAGTCCGGTCGCCGACGGCGCGCTGGTGCACAGCGTGGCCGGCCAGTGGCTCATCTGCCTGTGCATCGAGCAGCGCCTGCTGCCCTCGTCCGTGGTCAAGCAGGAGGCCGAGGACCGTGCCGCCCAGCTGGAGCTGACCCAGGGCTTCAAGCCCGGCCGCAAGCAGATGAAGGATCTCAAGGAAGAGGTCGTCCGCGAACTCATGCCACGGGCGTTCACGCGCCGGCGCAAGGTCTACGCCTGGATCGATCCCAAGGACGGCTGGTTCGCGGTCGACGTGCCCAGCGTCACCCGCGCCGAGGACGTGCTCGAAGCCCTGCGCCAGAGCCTCGAGACCTTCCCGCTCACCTTGCTGCGTACCGAGACCAGCCCGGTGTCGGCCATGACCGACTGGCTCGCCGGTGGCGAGGCGCCGGCCGGCTTCACCATCGACATGGACTGCGAGCTCAAGTCGGTGACCGAGGAGAAGGCGGCGGTGCGCTACGTGCGCCACTCGCTCGACGGCGACGAGATCAAGGCCCATCTGACCGAGGGCAAGCTGCCCACCAAGCTGGCGCTCACCTTCGACGACCGCGTCTCCTTCGTGCTCACCGAGAAGGGCGAGATCAAGCGCCTGCAGTTTCTCGACGTGGTCAAGGAAGCGGCCGACGGCAGCGGTGAATCGGCGCAGGAGCTGTTCGACGCCCATTTCGCCCTCATGACCGGCGAACTGAAACGCCTGATTCCGGCCGTGGTCACGGCGCTGGGCGGCGAGACGCAAGCCGGCTGAGTGCCATGACGGTCTCGGTGCGTGCCGCCCGCCTCGGCTTCGCGGTGGTGCTGGGCGTCATCTTCGTCATGTCCCTGGTGCCGGTGCCCGACGGGCTCATGGTGTTTCGCTGGCAGGACAAGGTCGAACACGCGCTCGCGTTCACGACGCTCGGCCTGCTCGGCGCCGTCGCCCGGGCTGGCCGCCCCGGGCCGCGAGCTGCCGGACTGCTCGTGTACGGGGCCCTCATCGAGGTGGCGCAGGGCTTGACCGCCTACCGGACGGCCGATGTCACGGACTGGCTGGCCGACGCGTTCGGCGTGGCCCTGGCGGCGCTGTTCGCGCGTCAGTGCATCTGCTGTTCCAGGCTCGCGAAGAGCCGGTCGTAGATCTCGATCAGGCGTTGCTTGTCACCATCATCGCTGATCCAGCGCCGATCGGCGGCGATCATGGCGGCTTCGCGCTCTTCCTCACTCAGTTCGAGCGATTCGACCGGGGTGCCGTTGATGATCTGGTTCGCGTCCGAACGCGCCTTCTGGGCGGTGGCCACCACGTTCATCGACGCCTCCATGCTGCGGGCGCTGCGGGCGATGCTCGACGCCAGGGTACCGACCTGGCGGGCCGATTCGGCGGATGAGGCCAGTTCGTGGCCGAACTCGTCGGCGGTGGTGCGGGCGCCGCGGACCGCGCCGTTAAGCTGTTCGATCTGGGCGATGGCCGAGGCCATGGAGGCGCTCATGGCGCCGATGGCCTGGGCGATCTCCTCGGCCGAACGCTGCGATTCGTCGGCCAGCTGGCGCACCTCGTCGGCGACCACCGCGAAACCCCGCCCCGATTCGCCGGCGCGGGCCGCTTCGATGGAGGCGTTCAGCGCCAGCAGGTTGGTCTGTTTGGCGATGTTGTCGATGGTGCCGGTGAGCTTGTGGATGACCTCCGCCTTGGTCGCCAGGTCCGCCAGTGCATCGGTGCCCTGACCGGCCGAGCGCTCCGCGTTGCCCAGCGCCGTGGACATGCGTTCGGCCGCTTCCGACATGCCCAGGGCCGCGGTGGAGAAGGTGTTGGAGCGCTCGCCCGATTCGCTCGCCTGGGCGCTGGCCTCGGTCAGCGAGCGGCGTACCTGGTCGATGGCCATCGACAGGCCGTTTTCCGAACGCATGAAGATGCGCGAGAGCAGCGCTTCGCGGGCAATCGAGACCTGGGCGGTGGCCAGGTGGTCGAGCATGCCCTGCATCTGGTCCAGCACGCGCTGGAAGATGCCGTGCAGGCCGGAGGTCTGCAGGCGCCGCCAGGGGCGCTGGTTGGCGCTGCCGTCCATGGCGCCGAGCATCTCGCGGAACGCGGTTTCGGTCTGATCCAGGGCCGAATTCAGATTCACCCGCATGGATTCGAGCACCGGATCGGAAAACGCCCGCGGCAGGCGGTTGTTCAGATGGCCGCGGCCCACGTCGGCGAGCAGGGCGTCGAGGCCCTGCAGTTCGTCCGCGCCGGCCCGCGACGGCCACATCAGGACCACCGCCGCGATGGCCACCAGTGCCGCGCCCGCCCCGGCCTGCCAAAAGGCCGCGCCCGCGCCCGCCAGCATCAGCACGAGCACGAAGGGGCGGCGATCAAATCGCGAAGACGAGTTCTTCATAGCTCATCTCCTTGTCGTTGAGCAGGTTGGTCAGCACCGCGGTGCCGGCGGCGATGGCCTCGCGCGCGCCGGCGGCCTTCTCGGCCGCGAGCATCTGCGCATAGACCGCGCTGATGGTGTCGATCGCGCTGCGCTTGGGGCAGCGGCGTACCGAGGAGTAGCCGATGATCCGGCCGCTCGGGTCGACGTCCGGCGTGATGTGGGCGAACACCCAGTAGAAGCCGCCGTCCTTCGACATGTTCTTCACGTAGGCGAAGAATTCCTTGCCGGTGGCGATGGTGTCCCACACCAGCTTGAACGCGGACCGGGGCATGTCCGGATGGCGGATGATGTTGTGCTGGGTGCCGATCAGTTCGTCCTCGGTGTAGCCGGAGAACTCGACGAAGATCGGATTGCCGTAGGTGATGATCCCTTTCGGGTTGGTCTTGGAGACGATGAAGTCGTCCTCGCGCATGACGCGCTCGACCGTGGTCGGCGTGATGGCTCGTTTCATGTCGGTGTGTCTCCCTCTTATCCTTGGTTTATAGAGGAACAACGACGACATGCCCGGCGGCTTGAGTGGCCGGCGGTCGGGTGGCAAGCTCCCGGACCGCCAGCCGCCGGTTGGGGGGGCACATGCCGGGCGGTGTCGATGCCCGACATGCGCACCCGGGAGTTCAGCGCACGAACATCTCCACCCGGCGGTTCTGGGCCCGCCCTTCGGCGGTCGCGTTGTCCGCCACCGGCATCGACTCGCCCTGCCCGGTCGCGGTCATGCGCGCGGGCGCCACGCCCCGGCTGGCCAGGTAGGTGGTGACCGACTGGGCACGATCCTGGGAGAGCTTCATGTTGTAAGCCTCCGAGCCGGTCGAGTCGGTGTGGCCGACCACCGTGACCGTGGCGTTGGGATGCTCGTTGAGGGTGCCGGCGATCTGGTTGAGCGTGCCCTGGAAGTCCGGGTTGAGGCGGGCGCTGTTGGTCTCGAACAGCACCGCGCCCGGGATGTCCAGCTTGACCGAGCCGTCGGGCTGTTCGGTGACGCCCACCTTGGAGCCGACAAGGTAACCGAAGGCGCCACCCAGCGCCGCGCCGACCACGGTGCTGCGGGTGCCGCCGACCTGGTTGCCGATGACCCCGCCGAGCACCGCGCCGCCGACGGCACCGATGGTCTTGTTCTGGGTTTCCGTGGTCTGGCAGCCGGTGGCGACCAGTGCCGCGCCGAGCGCGAGCAAAGCAATCTTCTTCTTCATCACGAGACCTCCTAGCGATATCCTGAGGGGGAAATTCGATGGTCGCCCGGTACTTCAGATGGGGCGACGCCATGAAACATCTTGCCACGCCGGTGTGACCGGCAGGGGCAGGCGAAAATTCCTGACACACTCTGAAGCAGTTGGCCGGCGCCGTGGCGCGGGCCCGCGAAACCGCCCACCGGCCGGGCCGCAAAGCCCGTTCCGCTCACACCTGGAGACTGCCTCATGCGCATCTGGATCGATGCCGATGCCTGCCCCGTGGCGATCCGCAACGTGGTGTTCCGCGCCGCCGAACGGGTGCAGGTCCACACCACCCTGGTGGCCAACCAGCTCATCCGCCTGCCGCCGTCGCGCTGGGTCAGGGCGGTACAGGTGGAATCGGGCTTCGACGTCGCCGACGACTACATCGCCGCGCGGGTGGAAGCCGGCGATCTGGTGGTCACCGGCGACATTCCCCTGGCCGCCCAGGTGGTCGAGGCCGGCGCCGTGGCGCTCGAGGCGCGTGGCACCTTCTATACCCGCGAAAACATCCGCGAGGCGCTGGCGATGCGCGACTTCATGGCGGAGCTGCGCGACACCGGGCAGGTGTCCGGCGGTCCGGCGGCACTGTCGAAGACCGACGTGCAGGCCTTCGCCAACGGCCTCGACCGCTTTCTCGCGCGCCACCGGGCATCCACCGGCAAGGGCGCATCATGAGCCGGCTCGACGCCATCGCGCTGCTGCCCCGGCTGCCGGCGCTGAACTTTGCGCGCTCGCAACGCTTCTATCTGGACCTGGGTTTTCGCTGCGTGTGGGCCAATGCCACCCAGGCGCGCTTCGAATGCGGTGCCACGGCGTTTCTGCTGGGCGACGACTACATGGCCGTGGTCGCGGAAAACACCCGTGTGCAGCTCGAGGTACGCGACGTGGACGCCTGGTGGTCACATGTGCACGACAGCCGCCTCGCCGACATCCACGACGTGCGCCTCGGCCCGGTCGACACCCTCGCGGACGGCGCTCGTGCGTTCACCCTGACCGACCCCAGCGGTGTGCTGTGGCGCATCGTCCAGCGCCCGGCGGCGGACTGAGTCAGCGGCCGTCGCGCAGCACCGTGGCGATGAGCTTCCCCTGATCGCCCGGATCGGTGCCGACCAGCGCGCTCACCGACGCGGTCTCCGGCGTCGGCGCATGGCCGGCGGCGCTCAGGCGTCGGCTCAGTTCCGCCTCGTCGATGCCGGCCACCTGGGCGAGCACCGGCAGGGGCGCGGCGGCCAGGGCCTGGGTGCTCGCCATCAGGGCCTCGCGGCCGCCGGGACCCCGGTTGCCCGTGGGCACGAAGCTCAGCCCCAGCAGGAGCACGAACAGCCCGGCGATCGCCTGCCCCCGGCGCTGGCTCAGCTGCCGCTTGAGCGCGGTGAAGTTGAGGGTCAGATGCAGCCCGACCGCGACGACCAGCGCCCAGCCCAGCCATTCGTGGGCCAGCTTGTTCAGGCCGCTGTCCAGATGAAAGAACATCAGCACGCCGGTCACCGCCAGCAGGAGGAAGGCACCGGCCACCGTCGGGGTGACCCATTCGCGTTTGAGATTCATGATGCGTTGCACAGGTGATTCGTCATGCCCCCAGCGTAATGCCACGTGGGTGGGCGCGCGAGCATCTTTACCCAAGTTTGCCCGGCTTGACGGATCTGAACGCGGCGCACGCAAAAACGGCCACCCGGAGGTGGCCGTCGCCCGGTGCGGGACGTGCCGTGTCAGTCGGTGCCCGCCTCGGTCGCCTTGGCGAAGGGCGCCGCGTCGGCGTGCTTGGGCAGCACCTGGTGCACATGCAGGTCGGTCTGCGGGTAGGGGATGGAGATGCCGTTGTCGTCGTAGGCGATCTTGATCGCTTCCTTGAGATCGCACATGGTGGCGAAGTAGTCGGCCGACTTCACCCACGGGCGGATGTGCAGATCCACGCTGCTCGCGCCCAGCTCGGCCACCGCGATCACCGGCGCCGGATCGTCCAGCACGCGCGGCTCGGCCTCGAGCACGGCGGCCGCCACGTCCTTCGCCTTGCGGATGTCGTCGTCGTAGCTGATGCCGATGATCAGGTCGATGCGGCGGGTCTCGCGGGCCGAGTAGTTGGTGATCACGCCGGAGTAGATGGCGCCGTTGGGAATGACGATGGTGCGGTTGTCGGGGGTGCGGAAGGTGGAGCTGAAGATGCTGATGGTCTCGACCACGCCCTGGGTGCCGGCGGCCTCGACGAAATCGCCCGCCTTGAAGGGCCGGAACACGATCAGCATGACGCCGGCGGCGAAGTTCTTGAGCGAATCCTGCAGCGACAGGCCGATGGCCAGGCCGGCGGCGCCGATCAGGGCCACCAGGGAGGTGGTGTCCACACCCAGCTGGTCGAGGGCGGCGATGATCACCACCAGCAGGAGCACGCCGGTGAGGATCGAGAGCACGAAGTTGGCGAGCATCTCGTCCATGCTCGAGCGCGCGAGCATGCGCCGGGCGATGCTGACGATCAGCTTCACCGCGTAGCGACCGAGGAAGAAGATGACGAGGGCGATGGCCAGGTTGATCAGCCACGCGCCGGCGGAATCGAGAAGGTTGTGCATGGGGTCTCCAGGGGGTCGGGGTGGATGGGGTGGCCCGCGAAGGCTCGCGTTTACTCTATGCTGCCATGCAGCACGTTGCAAAACGGCGGCCGATCCGGCGGTATGATCCGGGTTTTGCCCCCGAGTGATCGCCGAGCCCATGACACCGCAAGCTGCTGCCCGCCCATGGCGGGTGATCGTCGTCGGCGGGGGGCCGGCGGGGCTGATGGCCGCCGAGGTCCTCAGTGCGCACGGCGTCGCGGTGGACGTTTTCGAGCGCATGCCCACCATGGGGCGCAAGTTCCTCATGGCCGGCCGGGGCGGGCTCAACATCACCCATGGGGAAGCGGCCCCGGCCTTCGTCGCCCGCTATCGTGAGCGCGCCGCCATCGTCGGCGACTGGCTTGCCGGCTTCGATGGCGCCGCCGTGCGCCGCTGGGTCGAAGGCTTCGGCATCGAGACCTTCGTGGGCAGCTCCGGCAAGGTGTTCCCCAAGGGCATGAAGGCGGCGCCGCTGCTGCGCGCCTGGCTCGCGCGCCTGCAGGCGGCCGGGGTGCACCTCCATGTGCGCCACCGCTGGCTGGGATGGACCGCCGATGGCCGGTGGCGTTTTTCCACCCCGGACGGCGAGCGCACGGTCACCGCCGACGCCGCGGTGCTCGCGCTCGGCGGCGGCAGCTGGGCACGGCTCGGCTCCGACGGCGCCTGGTGCGATCCGCTCGCCGCCGCGGGCGTGCCGGTCGCGCCCCTGCGTCCGGCCAACTGCGGGTTCGAGCTCGACTGGCCGGCCGAGTTCGCGGCCCGCCACGCCGGCGCGCCGCTCAAGGCGGTGGGCCTGCGCTTCGTCGACGCCGCCGGTCGCACCCACCACCGCAGCGGTGAATGCCTGGTGACCCGGCACGGCCTGCAGGGGCCGCTGATCTACGCCTTGTCGGCCGAGCTGCGCGATGCCCTGGTGGCCGGGCCGCTGGCCGTGGAACTGGATCTGATGCCCGATCGCAGCGCCGAGGCGCTCGCCGCCCGGCTCGCCCAGGCGCGCGGGCCGCGCTCGCTGCCGGCGCACTGGCAACGGGCCGTCGGCCTCAAGGGAATCAAGGCCGACCTGGTGCGCGACGCCCTGCCGCGCGACGCCTGGGCCGACGCGGCGCGCGTGGCCGCCGTGCTCAAGGCGCTGCCGCTCACGCTCACCGCAACCCGGCCCATCGACGAGGCCATCAGCACCGCCGGCGGGGTGAGCTTCTCCGGGCTCGATGCGCACCTCATGCTCGGCGCGCGGCCGGGGGTGTTCTGCGCCGGCGAGATGCTCGACTGGGAGGCACCCACCGGCGGCTACCTGCTCACCGCCTGCCTGGCCAGCGGCCGGGTCGCGGCCCGCGGGGTGCTCGACTGGCTCGACCGGTGACGCAGGTCACGGCGTGCTTCACGACATGAGCATTTTTTATTGCGGCGGGTTCGAATTCGTATAGCATCGAGGAAAAAGCCCGTTACACCTTGCCTCGACAGGAGTTGCCCGCATGTCCGTCCTCAACCGTCTCTCGCGCCCGTTGATGGCTGCCTCCCTCGTGCTCGGCGTTGCCGCCAGTGCGCACGCGATGGATTCGTGGTACTTCAACCCCGCCGGCACCGGTTTTGCCAACGCCACCGAATTTTCCGGTTTCAACGTCGGTGGCTACGGTTTCATCGACCAGTCGGTCTCGATCCAGCACCTGGGCTTCGACTTCGAAGAACACGGCGCCTACCAGATCATGATGCCCTCGTCCGGCGCCAGCCCCACCGCCGGGTTCGACATCACCGCCACCTACGCGGTCGAAGGCTACGTGGGCCTGCTCGGCAGCGGTTTCACCGGCGGCGCCATCAGCCTCTACGCCGACCCGAGCTTCGACTTTGGCTCCGCCAACGGTATCTTCGGGGCCGACAACGGCACCCTCATCGCGCAATTCGACGTGGTCGGCGGCGCGATCGATCCGCTGGCCGGCCAGGCCTCGGTGGCGGCGCAGCTGGTCGGCGCTTCGCTGGCCTCGGGCTATTTCTTCGACGCTGCCGGCAACGATCTGGCGGGGGTGACGGGCCTCGGCCTGACGCTGGGGGTCCAGAACCAGGTGATCGACCCGACCGGCACCCGGATCGTCGCCGAACTGGCCTGCGAATACGGCGGATTCAACGGCCCCGGATGCAACGGTGCGCCCTACCGGCCGGCCTTCATGGACCTGGCGTATTCGACGGTGCAGGATGTGGGGGTGGCCACGTTGACCTATAACGGAGGTGTGCCCGTCGTCGCTGTGCCCGAGCCGGCCAGCGCCGTCATGATGTTAACCGGCCTCCTGGGTCTGTTCGCCTGGAGGCGTTTTCGGAGCTGAAGTCCCATGTCGGTCGCCGTTGTCCTGCGCCATCTGGCCTTTGAAGATCTGGGCCTGTTCGAAGCCCCGTTGCGCGCCCTCGGCTACCGCATCGAAGTGCTCGATGCCGGCGTCAACGTGCGCCCCGAGCGCCTGCGCGCCGCCGATCTGCTGGTGGTCTGCGGCGGCCCCATCGGCGCCTACGAGACCGAACTCTACCCCTTCCTCGCCGACGAGATCCGAGTCATCGCGCAGCGTCTGGCCGGGCACCGGCCGACGCTCGGTATCTGCCTGGGTGCGCAGCTGATGGCCACCGCCATGGGCGCCCGCGTCTATCCGGGCACGCGCAAGGAGCTGGGCTGGGCGCCGCTGCAGCTGACCGAGGCCGGCTGCGCCTCGCCGCTGGCCGCCATCGGCGACCTGCCGGTGCTGCACTGGCATGGCGACACCTTCGACCTGCCCAAGGGCGCCACCCTGCTCGCCTCCACCCCCGACACGCCGCACCAGGCCTTCAGCGTCGGCCGTCATGGCCTCGCCCTGCAGTTCCATCTCGAGGCCGACCCGGCGCGCATCGAACAGTGGCTCGTCGGCCACACCGGCGAGCTCAAGGCCGCCGGCATCAACATCCCCGCGCTGCGGGCCGCCTCGGCGGTGCACGGCCCGCGGCTGGTGCCCGTGGTCCGCTCGGTGGTCACCCACTGGCTCGACGCCATGGCGCCGCGTCGCACCCGCTGAGACGCCGCACACCGTCGGCGGCCATCCAGTCGGCACCAGCCCCCTGAACCGTGAGCAGCGCGCCGGCACCTTCGTGTGCGCGACCTGCCACACGCCGCTGTTCTCCCACCCCACCAAGTTCGCCTCGGGGACCGGCTGGCCGAGTTCGCCGCCGCCGGCGCGCCACCCGGTCTGAGGGTCAGGCGGTCACGCGCAGGTCGAAGTGGGTGCCGAGCAGGGCGATCACATGGGCCAGATCCAGGTCCTCCTGCACCAGCGGCACGCCCGCCAGGCTGGCCAGCGCCGCTTCCGGAAAACCCAGCTCGACCCCGTAGCGCCCGGCCGCCTGGCCATAGGTGTGGACGAAGGCGCACAGGCGCGGCTCTTCGGGCAGCTCCAGGCCGAGCCCCTGTTCGTCGTCGCGCCACTGCGCGGCGATGCGCATCTGGCCGCCGGTTAGCGGCACGGACAGACAGTCGAGCAGCCGGGTGAGGCTGCGATACTTGGGTGAAATGCCGTGTTGAGCCATGGTGCACCTTGAATGCCGGGTGTGACGAAGCCGCGAAAGACCTGCCCGGATGGCCGTCAGGCGGACGGCGCGCCGGACAGGCGTGTCCCTGCCTGGCATGGATGCAAGACCGATACCAGCGCATCGGCCCAGTGAAATCAACGCCTTGGCAATGGCGAACGCGTGCGTTGTCGACTTTGCGACAAGGTCTGTCGCGCTGCCGCGTCCGCCTCAGGCCGTGTCCGGAAACGCCTCGCCGAAGGCCGCGTGCACCAGCGCGGGCAAGAGCGTGCCGGCCGGCCCGAGCAGGTTCCAGTCGGCGATCGTGTCCAGCGCTGTGGGTTGCGGGTTGAGCTGAAGGACGCGCGCGCCCTGCTCCGCCGCCACCTGGGGCAGCTGCGCGGCCGGGTACACCAGCGCCGAGGTGCCGACGGTGATGAACAGGTCGCACCCGGCCGTGGCCGCCATGGCGCGCTGCCATTCGTCCGCCGGCAAGGGCTCGCCGAACCACACCACGCCGGGCCGGATCGGGCCGGCGCACCTGGGGCAGTCCGGCGGCGTGACCCGGCGGCCCGCCGCCGGCTCGTCCGGCATCCCCGGCGGATAGCGCCAGGGCTGGCCGCATACCGAGCAGCGCGGCTGCATCAGGCGGCCGTGCAGGTGGGCCACGCCGGTGCTGCCGGCGCGCTCGTGCAGGTCGTCCACGTTCTGGGTGATCACGCTCAGGGCCGGCACATGGCGGGCCAGCGCGGCAATGGCCCGGTGCGCCGGGTTGGGCGCCGCGCGCATCACCCGGGCACGTCGCCATTCGTACCAGCCCCACACCAGCGCCGGATCGGCGGCAAAGGCCTCGGGGGTGGCCAGCGCGGCCGGATCGAAGCGCGCCCACAGGCCGGTGTGCGCGTCGCGAAAGGTGGGCACGCCGCTCTCGGCCGACACCCCGGCGCCGGTGAACACCGTCACGTGGCGCGCCTCGCGCAGGGCGGTCAGCAGGCGGTCGGGCAGGAGCAGGTCGGCGGTCATGGGCGGATCGGCATCACGGGGTGCGCGGCCAGTGTAGCGCCTCACGGAACCCCCGGACACCTTGCTATGATGGTCGCCCGCTGCCCACGGGCAGTCAGCCGATTCCGGGGCCCGACATGGTCGCACTGCTCGGCGATCCGCAACTGATCGTCGCCTTCTTCACCCTCACCGCGCTCGAGCTGGTGCTGGGCATCGACAACATCATCTTCATCTCCATCCTGGTGGACAAGCTGCCGCGCGCGCAGCGCCAGTTTGCCCGCCGGCTCGGCCTGTTCCTCGCCATGTTCATGCGCATCGGCCTGCTCGCGGCGCTCTCCTGGCTGGCCGGCATGACCGCCCCCCTGTTCACCGTGCCGGTGCTCGAGCACGGCCTGTCGGGGCGCGATCTCATCCTCGCCGCCGGCGGCCTGTTCCTGGTGTGGAAGAGCACCCGCGAAGTGCACCAGCTGCTCGAAGGCGAAGAGGGGCCGAATCGCGTGCCGTGGCCGGCACCCTGGCGGCCGTCGTCGCCCAGATCGTCGTCATCGACCTGGTGTTCTCGCTCGACTCCATCGTCACCGCCATCGGCATGGTCAGCCACCTCGGTGTCATGGTCGCCGCCGTGGTTGCCTCGGTGGGGCTGATGATGGCCTTCGCCGGCCCCATCGGCGAGTTCGTCTCCGAACACCCCACGGTCAAGATGCTGGCCCTGTCCTTCCTGCTGGTGGTCGGCGTGGTCCTCATCGCCGACGGCTTCGGCCATCATGTGCCCAAGGGCTACATCTACTTCGCCATGGCCTTTTCCTTCATGGTGGAGATGCTCAACATCCGCCTGCGCAAGCGCGTCGCTGCGCCCGTCAACCTGCGCGAACCCTACGCACCGCCCACGGACACCCCCTCATGACCGACACGGAAGCCCCCTTCGCCCGGCTCACCCCCGACGCCCTGCTCGACGCCCTCGAGGCCATCGGCCTGCCCGTGAACGGCAGCGTGCTCGCCCTCAACAGCTACGAGAACCGCGTCTTCCAGGTGGGCGTGGACGACGGCGCGCCCCTGATCGCCAAGTTCTACCGCCCCGGCCGCTGGAGCGACGAGGCCATCGGCGAGGAACACGCCTTCCTGCACGAGCTGGCCGAACGCGAGATTCCCGTCGTCGCCCCCCTCGCCCTCGACGGCCGCACCCTGCACCAGGCCGGCGGCTACCGCATCGCCGTGTTCCCCCGCCGTGGCGGCCGTGCCCCCGAGCTGGAGGACGAAGACGTGCTGCGCTGGATGGGCCGCTTCATGGCCCGCGTCCATGCGGTCGGCGCCACCAAACCCTTCGCCCACCGCCCCGTCATCGACCGCCAGACCTACGGCATCGACGCCCGCGACGCCCTGCTGCGCACCCCCTACATCCCCATGGAGCTCGAAACCAGCTGGCGCAGCGTGGTGGACCAGGCCCTCGACGGCGTCGAGCGCTGCTACCAGCGCGCCGGCGACATCGCCCTCATCCGCCTGCACGGCGACTGCCACGCCGGCAACGTGCTGTGGACCCCCGACGGCCCCCACTTCGTCGACTTCGACGACGCCCGCATGGGCCCCGCCATCCAGGACCTGTGGATGCTCCTCACCGGCCAGGGAGACGAACAGCGCCGCCAGTTCGAGGTCATCTTCGAAGGCTACCGCCAGTTCGCCGACTTCAACCCCGCCGAACGCCAACTCGCCGAAGCCCTGCGCACCCTGCGCCTCATCCACTACGCCGCCTGGATCGCCCAGCGCTGGCACGACCCCGCCTTCCCCCACGCCTTCAGCTGGTTCGACAGCCCCCGCTACTGGCAGGACCACATCCTGGCGCTAAGGGAGCAGATCGCGCTGATGGACGAACCACCGCTGATGTGACATCGCCGGCAACGCACTACCCACAACGCATTGCCTTGGCTCGTGTTCATGGGTAACGTGTTCGCATACGCGAAGGCGCCGCACCGGCGTCGTCGATGGCGAGCATCGTTCCCTGCGGAATGCGTTGGTGGCACCGGGAAAAGCGACGTATCCGTGTTTTGAAATTAGGACGGACTAAATCGGATGAGTTCGTTGAAATTGCAGCTTTTTTTTTTGCGATTGGACGCGCGTATTCATCTGTGTGACGGGAAGTTTTCCGTCGTTTAGGACGTCTGCTTATAGTTAGAAGTGCTCAAGAAGGAGAAGAGATGCCGCTGAATCTATTGGCCGACGAAATGCGCTCGTGCCGAAAATGTGCTGCGAAATTGTCAGAATACAGCGTCGTTCCAAGGCCAATCTTTGGCGGTGGCGCTGGCTATCCGGTTATCCTTGTTGGTCAATCGCCAGGAAGAACAGAGTATGAGCGGAATGCACCTTTCCAAGGTGATGCAGGCACATCTATTAAATCTCTATTTCGGTCATGCGGCTTACGGGACTTCGACAACACCGTATATCAAACGTCAGTGACAAAGTGCTTTCCGGGGCGCCGCCCGGGTGCCAGTACTGATCGAGTACCAAGCACTTCTGAGGTGAACAGTTGCTCCCCCTTCCTTGCAAAACAACTAGAGCTATTGAAGCCGAAACTAATCGTCTGCCTCGGTGGACTTTCTTGGAAAGCATACGTAACGATGCGGGAGAGAGAAGAGCTAGGTTATTGCCTTCGTGAGTTCGAGAAGCACAAGCCGCAAGACCTCCGCGTTCCTGATTTGGTGGGCCGACGGTTTCTGTGGAGAAACGCCGTCGTTTTGCCAATGATTCACCCAGCGGGAAGCGCAAACGGATCCCGTGCCCAGTATCCAACTCAGGATCTGGAGTCAAAGCGGCTGCTGCGAGAAGAACTTCAGCAATTGTGAAAAGCACATCTAACAAACGCGTGAACTCGGACGGCCAAAAGTGGCGCCGCTTCGCTCTGCCACTTTCGGCCGTCGGTTACGCAAGCTGTTGGGGGGCTTGTGTCCTCTGTGAGGTAATCCATGCTTATTGAATCTCTCCGGGGTTTGCGAGCTCAGGCTATCAATGACTTTTGTTCAGCAATGGAGTTCAAGTCATACACGCAACTGGGCTACCAATTCGCATCTAACTTCGCGGCAGGAATGCCGCACCAAACAACAATAACAATTGCCTATTCTGAGTTTGCTCATAGCCTAGGGCTTCAGGACAAGACGGTTTCACCCAACGAATTGGCCGGTTACCTCACACGCGCCTATGACAATCATTTTCTTCAGTTGATAGTCCAACATCAGGTGGCCGTCTTCGAGAGCATGTTCTTCGATACGCTACGCACCGTTTTGATTGCGCAACCCATCCGTCTTCCATCAAAGCGCCATATCGAATATGGTGTCATTGTGTCCGCAGCAGACAAAGACCAAATCATTTCTGTGCTGGTCGACCGCGAGCTAAATGAATTGAAGTACAAGCCTGTAGCCGATTGGTTTGCTTATGTAGCGAAGCTTGTATCCGACATCTGCATTCCTGACCAAGACTTGGGGCAAATAGCAGAAGCGAAAGCAACGAGAGATATCTTGGTTCACAACTCTGGCGTTGTGAACGAAACATATCAACAGAAGGCAGGAGCCTTTGCCCGAGGTAACCTAGGCGAAAGAATCTCTGTAGCTGGTGACTATACCCGCGACACTTGGCAACTACTGGTACGAGTTCTCGTAAGTGTAATTGATGGTTTCCTCGAAGCATTTGAGACTACGAAAGCCCCCCAACCCGGCGGTCAACCGGACGCTGCGCAATAAGGCCGCGCAGCGCCGGTTACCTCCACGTTGGGCGTCATGATTACCCCCGTGCTTAAAGAGTTGTTCTGCCCCGGTCTAGAGAAGCCGGCCCTACCGCCGAATCCGGACGATTGTGTTGTTTCGCTGCAAGCCTCTATCGGGCCAAAGGGTGAAAGAGGAGAGGACCTTTTCTTCTTTACCGTTGCCACACCGAGCGGGTTGCTGCGCGAAGACCTTCCCCGCTGGGGCCGAGGCATCCTCCTTGTGGAAGCATTTTCCTGGGTAGTCGTCGAGCGTGCTGTTGAGCGCTTGTTGTCGCAGTCGCGCCGTGAATCGTGGGCCGAGGTCGCCGCTGTACTCAACCACGAGTTGAATTGGGAGTTTGAAAATTTCAAACCGTCCTAATCTGATCTGCCGCCCAACCCTGCAATGTACCGGACCTGTGCGAAAATCCGCACAGGCCAGTGATTTTGAACGTTAGCCATGTCCGCGGCATGACATACATCCTTCAAATCGCGCTGCTGGTTATAGGCGGTGCCATAGCATTGGCGGCGTTTGGCAATGGAAAGGCCATTTTTGGTCTCGGCATTCTCGCCTTCTGCGGCGTTTCAATCTGTGCGCTGGCGTTTTCCAATACTGATCCGTCGGGACAGCACCCGGCCGCGAAGCGTTGGTTGTTGGCTGGTTTATTGTTCGGCTTCGCTGCCTTTTTCGTAGTTATAGTGGGTTCCGTGGTCGAGTTTTCGGCGGGCAACACCAGTAGTGGCGCTAGACTTCTTGGTGGCGCCGTCTTCGGAGCAACGCTGGTGGCGACACATTTTAAACGGCTTATTTCGGTGTTCTGCTCTCCAGTTCGAGAGAGCGATATAAATGGCTAACAATCACATTAAGTCGCCCTTCGGGCTGGGACGCGGCGCCACGCGCCGCGCCCCTTATGTAAATCGTTATGCCTAATCGTCTCTGGATCTTCTGCGCTGACATTGGATCTGTGAAGGCAGGTCGCTTTGGTTGGTTCGGTACTGGCCCGGATGGTAGACCAGTGCCAGGCAGCAGCATTGAAGACCTTGCGAGTGCGGTAGCCGAAAAAATCACCTGCGGCGCAAAAGTCGCACTCGGATTCGAGTGCCCTCTGTATGTGCCGCTTCGAGACGATCCGATGTTTCTCACCAAAGCAAGAACCGGCGAAGGAAACCGTAGTTGGAGCGCAGGTGCTGGTTGTGGTGCGCTTGCTACTGGTCTTGTCGAGGTCACATGGCTTCTTGAACAGATTCGAACCAAGACACCCAAGTCTGCAGCGGCCTTTCTCAACTGGAAAGCATTTGAGGCCTCCGACGGAGGGCTCTTTCTATGGGAGGCATTTGTGTCTGGCAAAGCCAAAGGTAGCGGGCACGCACACGACGCTGAGATTGCAGTTCAGACGTTTCAAGCCGCTTTACCAAACCCGGAACTTGCGAACGCTATCTCAGAACAAAGCGTGCTCTCGCTCATTGGCGCGAGCATGTTGCGTGCTGGGTGGTCTACGAATGCCCAACAACTATCAGAGCCCTGTCTTGTCATCAAGGCATAACCCGGCGGTCGACCCCGTTCGCCTCGCTCTCTGGACGCTGCGCGATGAAGCCGCGCAGCGCCGGTCACCTCTACGACAAAGGGCTTCCCCCCGAAATACAAGCCTCGGTTTAATTCATCTTCTCCTCCGTTTTCGATTCGACACCGCGCTTCATCGAAGCTGATGGACTGCGTGACTACAACCGGTCATGTTGGGCATCGATGGCCCGGACCCTGATGAAAGACGCGCGTGGGGGCCTCATTCGTTAGCCGGGCTCTGTGTGTCTCACCCCTCAAGCTAATCAGGTACGCCCCACGCGGGTCCAAACCGCTTCACATCAACGCTGTGTCGTCCTGCCGGAAACTGTCTTCGTGTTCAGTGCTCCGCACCGGTGAGCCGAAACTGATCGCCGTAGTGCAGCACCGCCCAGGCCAGGCGCGCATTCTTCGCCGCGATGGCCACCGCCGCTTTCCAGTAGCCGCGCCGCTCGACAAGTGCGCGGGCCATCGGCTGAATCGGTCCTGCTTGTCACCCCAACCCGTCATTCCACCGGATCTTGCGTATAGAGCCGCGCAAGCCAGGTGAATTCAAACGATGGGGCATGCATCGCCTTTGGCTTTGACCCATCCGAGGCCCAGGTTCATCATCAGGTCGTCCGGGTCCGGCGTGAGCGCGTCGGTGGCGACTTCGAGGAGGCGTGATGAGCGATCTGTACAGCGAGCAACACCGGGTGTTGCAACGGGCATTCGAGACCGACAAGCTGGCCGACCGGGTCAAGGAGTTCATTGTCGTCTCCGAGATCACGGATGATCACAAGGCGTTCATCGAAAGCCGGGCGATGTTTTTTCTCGCCACGGTGGATCACCGGGGGTTCCCGACTTGTTCCCATAAGGGCGGCGAGCCGGGTTTTGTCCGGGTGGTCGATGCGACGACGCTGGCGTTCCCGAGTTATGACGGCAATGGCATGTTCCTGTCGATGGGGAACCTCACTGCGAATCCGAGGATCGGCATGCTGTTCATCGATTTCGAGACGCCGCACCGGGTGCGGGTGCACGGTACCGCGAGCATCGACCGGGACGACCCGTTGACGGCGTCGTTCCACGGGGCGGAGTTGGTGGTGCGGGTGGCGATCGAGGAGATTTTCGTGAATTGCCCGCGATACATCCACCCGCATCGACGCATCGGATTGTCGAAGTACACGCCGCAACGCGACGCGGAGCGGCCCGTGACGCCACAGTGGAAGCGGATCGACGGGTTGCGTGACGTGTTGCCGACGCGAGACGGCGAGGCCGTCGATGAGCTGGGCTGTATCACCCCGGAGGCGTACGAGGCGCTCGTCCGGCAGGGGAAGGGATAAAGGACACTGGGGCGGCCCGCGTAAGACGCACTCGCCGAAGGGCATCGCGCCGGATGCCTGAGCGCGGAACGCAGGTACCCGGGCGATCGGACGCTCATCGTGACGGCCGTCCCATCGCGGGGGCGGCTCATGTCCGGCCGGCGGCCAGCAAAACGGCCTTGGCTTCGTTCAATCGTTTCATGAGCCAGGGTGAGCCGCCCGGGCGGTCCGGGTGCAGCCGGGAGGCGAGCACGCGGTAGGCGCGGGTGATGTCATCGGACGAGGCGTCGGGCGCAACATTGAGAATCTCGCGTGCCACTTCGACGGTCATGTCGCCGTCGGGCGAGAACGGGCGGTGCTCGTTGCCCGCATGCCGAGAATGGCGATTGGCGTCTTGCCGGTGCGCGTTCTGTCCGTCGCGTCGGCGTCGATCATGGTCGCCGTGCGTGCGTTGCTGCCGGGCGTAGCGTTCGTTGTGATCGCGGCGCTCGGCGTCGGCGCGTTGTCTTTCGGCTTCCTCCGCCTGCTGTCGTTCCGCTTCCGCCCGGGCGGCGGCTTGTGCTTGTTCGTGCGCCCGCTGTCGATCCTGAACGGGTTTGAGTGCCGCCTGGAGCGCGGCTAGATCACGCTCGTAGACGTTTGGGCAGGCTTGCACGACATCCATGATTTCGGGTGTGGTGGCTTCAATGAGCTCGCGACTGCTCACCCGGTATTCGTAGGGCTGGGTATAGATGTCGGGGCGGTAGCGCGTGACCCGTTCGAACAGCAGATGCAGGCGATCCTGCGGGCCTTTGAGCACCGCGACGCGATCGTGTCCGTTAACGACCGGGGCGTGGTAGAGGACCTTGAAGCGGCGCAGGCTCTTCTTCGGCTTGCCGTCCCAGACGAACGACTGCATGAAGTCGGCATCGGCGCTGTCGATCCGTTCCTGCAGGTCGTCCTTCGGATCGCCGAATACGGTGTTGCTCGTGGATTCGAGTGCGTCCCCGACGGCATTGGCCAGGTCGGCCAGCGTGTCCCAGAGCCCCATTGGATGTTCCTTGTTGTTGTTCAGGCGGTTCGGCTACGTTTGCGTGTCCTCAGTGGTATTGCGGCATTCGACGCGCCAATTTGAGGGCGCGGGGAACGGTGCGTTGCCCCGGGTCGGCGCGTGGCGGAATGTCCGCTCGGACGCTCCGGGGTTTCTTCTGACGTATCGCCTCTGTCGATCCACAGGGGATCCCGGATTCCGCTGCGCTGCAGCCGGGCAACGCGCTTTTGGTGAGCGTGCCGGCGGCTGCGCCTCACCCCGCCAGCAAACGGTAACTCTTCTCCCGCGCGGCGAAGTCGTGGGTCACGGTGACCACCGCGATCTCGTCGGTGCCGAAGGCCGTGGCGAGGGTGTCGATGTCCTCGCGGCAGCGTTCGGGGTGCCGATGGTGTAGCCGCGCTGGATGTGGTCGTACTGGGCTTGTTGCGAGGGGGAGAAGGCCTTGCGTGCGTCGTGTACGGCGTCGGGGGCGAGCAGGGCGTCCTGGCCGCCGGCCTGCATCATCATCTTGCGGTAGATGGCGGTGCCGGCGAGGTGTTCGGCTTCGGCCTGGGTGTCGGCGCAGAACGCGGCGATGGCGAGCATGCGCTTCGGTTCGCCGGGGTGGCCGGCGTCGTGCCAGGCCCGGGTGTGGGCGTCGAAGATCTCCGGGTGGCAGTGGTCGGCGGAGATGAAGCGGGCCAGCGCGAGGTGCATGCCCAGCTGGCCGGCCAGGGCGGCGCTGCCGCCGCCGGAGCCGAGCATCCACAGTGCCGGCCCGGTGTCGATGGCCGGGCTGATGTGCAGGCCGGACCAGGGATGCCCGGCCGGCAGGGTGCCGTCGAGCAGGCCCTTGAGGGTGGCGGCCTGCGCGGGGTAGTGCTCGGGCTCCAGCGGGCCACCGGGCCAGGCCAGGGCCGAGGCGGCGAGCCGGTCGCCGCCGGGGGCGCGGCCGATGCCCAGGTCGATGCGGCCGGGGAACAGGGCGGCGAGCAGCTTGAACACCTCGGCCACCTTGTAGGGGCTGTAGTGGCTGAGCATGACGCCGCCGCTGCCCACGCGCATGTGGCGGGTGACGCTGGCGATGGCGGCGACGAGGATCTCGGGGCTGGGGCCGGCGAACTGCGGGCTGTTGTGATGCTCGGCCACCCAGTAGCGCGCATAGCCGAGCGCGTCGCAGGCCCGGGCCAGTGCAACCGACATCTGCGCCGCGTTGGCGCAGCCGGGGGCGGTGTCGGTGGGGTGGATGGGGCTCTGGTCGAGCACGGTGAGCTGGAGGGCCTGGGGCATGGGGTGTCCTGGTTCGGTGCGGCGAATGCAAAAATCTCGAGAATTATAGCAAGGCCGATCGCCTCCGACCGATCCGGGCGGAGCGTGTGCGCGGTGGCTCATGACGATGTCGTTACATCGGCCGGATTTATGAAAGAAAACTTAAGAGGCCGCACGGACGCCAGGCGAGCGGCGTAGCCTTGCCGCAGTGTGTCAATTTTCCTGGCGCCCGCCGGCGGACCGGCTCTTGCCAAGACGGTTCGGCCCGAGGTCGAAGCGCATCCCCGGCGGGCCTGTTTCGTATGGCCGATCACTCCATGAACCGATCCGATCACTCTCGACCCGTCCGCGGTTCCGGCCCAGCGGTGGATCCGTCGGCGCAACCGCTCGAGTTGAGCCGCGACGCGCTGCCGCCGGGCACCGTCATGGCCGGGTACGAAATCCTCTCCGTGCTGGGCGAACGGGGTGCTGGCATCCTCTATCTGGCCATGGATCATGCACTGCAGCGCCGGGTGGTGATCCGGGAGTACCTGCCTGCCGTCCTGGCGTACCGGACGCGCGGCATGGCGGTGAGCCTGCGTTCGGAGGGGCATGCGGAGGCCTTCGCCCGGGGGCTCGAGTCCTTTGTCGACGAGACCCGACTGCTGGCCCGCCTCGACCACCCGGCCCTGGTGCGCGTCCTGCAGTTCTGGGAGGCCAACAATACGGTCTACCGGGCGATGCCCTTCTACGACGGGGTCGGCCTCGACGAGGCGCGCCAGTCGATGGCACAGCCACCGGACGAAGCCTGGCTGCGCGACCTGCTGGTGCCGCTGCTCGACGCGCTGGCGTTGTTGCATGGCGCCCAGTGTTACCACTGGCCCATTTCGCCGAAGCGTATCCTGCTGCAGCCCGACGGCCGCCCGGTATTGCTCGATCACGGCGGCGCGCGCGATGCCGGCGGCGACCGGGTCATCCCCGAGCCGGCGTTCGCGGCGATCGAGCAATACGCCGACGCGACACAGCTGCCGGTGGGGCCATGGACGAATCTGTACGCATTGGCTGCGGTGGCCTATTACGGCATTGGTGGCGAGGCGCCCGTGGTGTCCACGGCCCGAGCCGTCGACGACCGGATGGCGCCCCTGTTCGAGGTGGTGGACCGCCTCGGCCGCCGCTTCCCCGACCTGAGCTACAGCGTGGGTTTCGTGTCGACCATCGAACGGGCCCTCCGGATCCGGCCGCAGGAACGCCCGCAGTGCGTGGCCGACTTCAGGCGTGCGTTGCTCGATGGCCGCGACGAGGCGCCGCCATCCGTCGTGGCGCCGGGCGCTGCAGAAGAGGCACGGCCGGACTACGTGTTGCCCGCGTTCCTGTTCGCCCAGGAGGAGACCGGTGGGTTGCCTTCAGCGCCGCCGGGGGCCGCCAGCGGCGGCTCCGGGGAGGATATGGCCTGGGAGCCCACCCTGCCGGGACCACCCGACGTGCCGCCCGCGTCGGATGCGTCCGACGTCCCGGGGCCTTCAGCTCAGATGCCGCAGACGCCGGTCGACGAGTTTCCGCGCGCCGGGCCGCACCACGCGCCGGATGAAAGGGAGGTGCCTCCGCCCTCATGGACCGAGCCGAAGGCCGGCGGTCGGCGCCTGCCTCTGGTCGCGAGCATCGCGATCGTGACCGTCCTGGCCCTCGGAGCGGCGGGCGCCATGATGTGGTCGTTCAATGTAGACGACGGTGTCCTGCGGTACATGGTGGAGCAAGGCCGGGCGATGGCCGAACCGCCCCCGCCCCCGGCACCGCCGCAAACGCCCGCCGCCGATCCTGGGGACGCGCCGGTGATAGCGCTTGCCGAGCCGCCGGCACCCGCGGTCCACGAGCCGCCCACACCGGTTGCACCCGAGCCGCCGGCATCGCAATCCACGTTGGCGGGGCCGCCGCCCCGGCCCGTCGCCGACCCCGGGGATGCGGCAGCGTCGCCGGCGCCGACCGAGGCTGCCAGCGATCCGGTGAGCCTGTCGGACCCGCCGGTGGCATCGGCGCCGGTCGCGCCATCGGCCATGGCGCGTGACGAAGCCGCTGAAGACCCGGTGCCGCAGACCGAGCCGGCGGCCGCGCCCGCCGACGAAGCTGCCGACGAGGCTGCCGAAGCGCCACGGCCGGCGCCGGTCGTCGTGGCCAAAAAGGCGCCGGACAATCCGCGCACCCTGTGTGGCCCGCGCACGCCGTTTTCACTCTATCGATGCATGAAATCGGCGTGCGAGCGGCGAAAGTACGCCAACCACCCCGAGTGCCGGTATCTGCGCGCAACCGACGAAGTGATGCCGCACTGACGAGCAACGCCCCCGTCTGGTTGGATGCGGGCGAATGAACGAACGGCCCTGAGCCCGGGGGACGCTCAAGCGGACACCCCGGTGGCGCCGAGCCGGCTCAGCGCGTCTGCTGGTCCGTCTCCTGCAGGCGCTTTTGCATCATCGCGTTGGCCTCGTCGAGCTGCTGCTGGACGCGCGCCTTGGTGGCCTCGGCCTGTTCCACCTCCTGCTTCTTCGCGGCCGCCACGGCGGCGGCGCTGGTGGCGGTGTCGGCGCCGCAGGCGGCGAGGGAGAGGGTGAGGAGAACGGGGAGCAGGGCTTTCATCGGGGCACTCCGGTCAGACGACGTCGGGGAGGATCGCCAGCACATGGCCGTCGGCCTCCAGCGCTTCGCGCAGGGCGCGGGCGGTGTCGACCGCGTCGGCGCTGTCCCCGTGGACGCAGATGCTGTGGATGGGGGTGGGCAGCACGGTGCCGCTGGCGGCGACGATGCCGCCGGCGTCGAGCATGCGGCGGACGTGGTCGATGCACACGGCGGGGTTGTCGAGCACCGCGCCGGGCTCGCTGCGCGACACCAGCGCGCCGGCGGTGGTGTAGGCGCGGTCGGCGAAGATCTCGCTGGCCACCAGCAGGCCGGCGGCCTCGCCCGCCGCGACGAGGGCGGAGCAGGCCGGGGCGAGGAGGATGAGGTCGCGGTCGAAGGCGACGATGGCGCGGGCCACGCAGGCGGCCAGGGCGGCGTCCTCGCAGGCCTGGTTGTTGAGCGCGCCATGGGGCTTCACATGGGTGAGGGTGCCGCCCTCGGCGCGCGCCATGCCGGCCAGCGCGCCGAGCTGGTAGATGATGGCCGCTTCCAGCTCATGCGGCGCCATCTGCATGGGGCGGCGGCCGAAGCCGTGCAGGTCGGGATAGGCCGGGTGGGCGCCGAGGCTGGTGTGGGCGGCGATGGCGGCGCGCACGGTGTGGCGCATCACGCGCGGGTCGCCGGCATGAAAACCGCAGGCGATGTTGGCCGAATCGACGATGGGCAGCAGGGCCTCGTCGTCGCCCATGCGCCAGGCGCCGAAGGATTCGCCCAGGTCGGCATTGAGGTTCAGTTTCATGGGCCGCGCTCCGCGTCGTCGTCCATCCGGGGCGACAAGGCGTTGACCATGCCGCTGAGCAGATTGTTGCCGTAGAGCGCCGCCAGGTCCACAGCCGCGTCGCCCCGAACCGGCCCGATGCCGGCCAGCGTGCGTGCCAGCGCGGCGGCCGCCTCGCGGGCGATGGTTTCGGCGCCGGCCACGTCCACCGCGGTGAAGCGCAGCCGGGCGTCGGGACGCAGCGCGGCGAGGCGGCCCAGATCGGCGGAGATGACGGTGGCGATCTTGGGGTAGCCGCCGGCGGTCTGGCTGTCGGCCAGCAGCACGATGGGCTGGCCGTTGCCCGGCACCTGGATGGCGCCCGGCACGATGGCGTCGGAGACGATCTCGCGGCGGCCGGCGTCCACATGGGCCAGGGCCGTGCCGCGCAGGCGCATGCCCATGCGGTCGGCCTCGGCGCTGACGCGCCAGTCGCGGGCGGTGAGTGCGTCCAGCGCGTCGGCGGCGAAGTGGTCGAGCTGCGGGCCGGGGACCACGCGCATGGGGCCGTGGTCGGCCGCGGGGGGGTGAGTCAGCTGCAGCTCCGGGCCCTCCGGCGCGGTGGCATCGAGCCGGTCGCCGGCCTGCAGGGGGCGGCCGTCGACTCCGCCCAGGCGGGCGCGGGCATAGGTGGCGGCGCTGCCGAGCACTGGCGTACAGACGAGGCCGGCGACCGCGAGCATGGCGATGCGGCCATGACCGGTGTCGATGAGGCGCAGTTGCTCGCCGGGCGCCAGCCACACGCTGCGCCAGGGGGCGACGGTGGCGGTGCGGCCGTCGGCGTCGCGCCGTTCGAGGCGGGCGTCGCCGGCCACTGCCACCCGCACCGGCCCGCCCTCGGCGGCCACCCGCAGGCCCCCGTCCAGGCATTCGATGGCCGGCGCCGTGTCGGCATTGCCCACCAGCCGGTTGGCGATGCGCAGCAGGGTGGCGTCGAGCGCGCCCGAGCGCGGCACGCCGGCCCGGCGCCAGCCATGGCGGCCGGCGTCCTGCACGCTGGCGAACGCACCGGGGGCGAGGACGTGCAGGCGGCTCATGGACCGACCTGCCAGTCGGCGGGATCGAGGCGGCCGTGGGCGAGGTCGGCCTCGAGGTCGGCGAGGGTGTCGGCGTCCACCGGTGTGAAGCGCACCCGGTCGCCGGCGGCGAGCAACGCGGGCGCCGCGCGCGAGGGGTCGAACAGCGGCGCCGGGCAGCGTCCGATCAGGTGCCAGCCGCCGGGGCTCTCCCAGGGGTAGATGGCGGTCAGGCCGTTGGCGAGGGCGACGCTGCCGGCGGGCACCCGCACCCGCGGTTCGTCCCGGCGCGGCCGCCGCAGCGCCTCGGCCACGTCGCCCATGAAGGGAAAGCCGGGCAGGAAGCCGAGCATGTACACCACATACTCGGTGCCGGTGTGGCGGTCGACCAGCGCCTCGGCCGTGAGCCCGGCGTGCGCCGCCACGGCGGCCAGATCCGGCCCGTGGGCGCCGCCGTAGCAGGCCGGCAGCCGCCAGCGGCGCCCGCTTGCGGCCGGTGCGGGCGCGGTGCTGTCGAGGCAGGCGCGCACCAGAGGCTCAAGGGTGGCGCGGCGGGTCTGCAATGGGTCGTAGATGAGCGTCAGCGAGCGGAAGGTGGGCACCGTCTCGATCAGGCCCGGCAAGCGCCCGGCGGCCTGCGCCGCGGCCAGTGCCGCATCGAGGGCGGCCACCTGCGCCTGCAGCGCCGGGTCGATGGTGTCGCCGAATTCGATGGTGAAGGCGGTGTCGCCCAGATCGAGGATACGCATGAGGCGATTCTGGCATGGACCCACCCCGGACGCTCACCGTCAGCCGCGCTTGTTCGGGCGCTCTGCGGTGAGTCCGCACTGACCGGCCGCCGCCGCATGTCGCCCGGCGCCAGCGCACCGGGTGCGCTTGGGGAGCGTCTACCGCCGTGCCCGGTACACCCCATCCCCCTCCCAACCTCCCCCTTGAAGGGGGAGGGGTCTGATTGTCGCCCGGGTGATGCGCCGTGACGTGTGCAGCGCCAATCCCCGCACGTACCGCCCAAAGGCGAATGCCGGGAGCGTTGGGAGGCAGCGAACGTAAGTGAGCGTGGGGGTCGTCCGCGTTCGCGCCGGGCCGTCCCAAGCGAATGCGCGGCCCCCTCGGGGGGCAGCGAACGCAAGTGAGCGTGGGGGTCGTCCGCCTTCGCGCCGGGCCGCCCCAAGCGAATGTGCGGCCCCCTTGGGGGGCTGCGAACGCAAGTGAGCGTGGGGGTGGTCCGCCTTCGCGCCGGGCCGCCCCAAGCGAATGCGCGGCCCCCTCGGGGGGCAGCGAACGCAAGTGAGCGTGGGGGTCGTCCGCCTTCGCGCCGGGCCGCCCCAAGCGAATGTGCGGCCCCCTTGGGGGGCTGCGAACGCAAGTGAGCGTGGGGGTGGTCCGCCTTCGCGCCGGGCCGCCCCAAGCGAATGCGCGGCCCCCTCGGGGGGCAGCGAACGCAAGTGAGCGTGGGGGTCGTCCGCCTTCGCGCCGGGCCGCCCCAAGCGAATGCGCGGCCCCCTCGGGGGGCAGCGAACGCAAGTGAGCGTGGGGGTCGTCCGCCTTCGCGCCGGGCCGCCCCAAGCGAATGCGCGGCCCCCTCGGGGGGCAGCGAACGCAAGTGAGCGTGGGGGTCGTCCGCCTTCGCGCCGGGCCGCCCCAAGCGAATGCGCGGCCCCCTCGGGGGGCAGCGAACGCAAGTGAGCGTGGGGGTCGTCCGCCTTCGCGCCGGGCCGCCCCAAGCGAATGCGCGGCCCCCTCGGGGGGCAGCGAACGCAAGTGAGCGTGGGGGTGGTCCCTAATCCGCAGGCACGCAGCGATCCGCCGCCCAGCGGCGCAGCGCGTCCACCTTGTCGGCCATCACCTGGGAGAGCGGCCGGGTGCGCGCCGCTTCGCTCACGAGGCGTTGGGTGTCCAGCGGCTGGTGGTCGGCGAGGGCTTCGTAGAGGCCGGCGACCACGAGCTGCTCGAGTTCGGCGCCGGAGAAGCCGTCGGTGACCACGGCCAGGGCGTCGAGGTCGAAGCGGGCCGGGTCGAGTTCGCGCCGGCGCAGGTGGATGGCGAGGATGTCCTCGCGCACCTCGGGCGAGGGCAGGTCCACGAAGAAGATCTCGTCGAAGCGCCCCTTGCGCAGCAGTTCCGGCGGCAGGGTGGAGACGTCGTTGGCGGTGGCGACGATGAACAGGCGCGCGCCGTGCTCGGCCATCCAGGTGAGCATGTGGCCGAGCAGGCGGGTGGACACGCCGCCGTCGCCCTCGGCGCTGCCGCTGGCGAGCGCCTTTTCGATCTCGTCGATCCACAGCACCGCCGGCGCCATGGCCTCGGCGGTGCGCAGCGCTTCGCGCAGCTTGCGTTCGCTCTCGCCGGTGTATTTGTCGTAGAGGCTGGCCACGTCGAGGCGCAGCAGGGGCACCTGCCAGCTGCCGGCGATCACCTTGGCGGCGAGGCTCTTGCCGGCGCCCTGCACGCCGAGCAGGAGCACGCCTTTGGGGGTCGGCAGACCGGGGGCGCTGCGCGCGCCGGTGAAGATGGGGCGGCGGGTGGCGAGCCAGCGCTTGAGCTGGGCGAGGCCGCCGATGTCTTCGGGGCCCAGGGGGCTCAGTTCCACGTCCAGCGCGGTGCCGCCGAGCATGTCCTGCTTGTAGCGGGCGACCCGGCCCAGGTCCTCGGGGGTGATGCGCCCGTCGTCGCGGATGGCGTTGCGGATGAGGCGGCGCACGTCCTCTTCGGGCAGGCCGACGACCTGGTGCAGGAGGGCGTTGGCGGTGCCCTGGTCGCCGCGCACGCCGGTGCCCTGCTGGTGGCGGTAGAGGGCCAACTCGTCGCTGAACAGCTTGCGCACCGCATCCATGTCGGGAATGTTGAGGCTCATGTGGGCGGCATGGCGGGCCAGCTCGCGCGCCAGCGGCAGGTGCGGGGCGACCAGCACCAGGGTGCGCTCGGCGGTGGGGTGGTCGAGCACGATCTCGCGCATCAGGCGCACCACCACCGGGTCGTCGAGGAAGGGATGCGGGTCGAGCAGCACGAACAGGCCGCGCCCGGCGTCCTTGTCGATGTGGTGCAGCGCGGCCTCGAGCCGGCCGGTGTCGGGTACCGGGCGGCGGTGGCCGTCGGTGCGGCCGATCTCGGTGGGCGCCGCCTCGACGGTGCCGAACAGGGTGTTGACGCCGTGGCTGGGGCCGTAGCGGAAGTTGGTCTGGGCGAGGCCGTCGGCCACGCTCCACAGGTGCAGGTCGAGGTTGTCCTCGCGGGCGAGGCGCTCGAGCAGGCGCAGGACCTTGGGTTCCTCCACGGTCTCGATGCACACCAGCGGCATGCGTGAGCGCACCAGGGCGGACAGTTCGCGAAAATCCGGCATGCGTTCCCTTGGGTTCGGTTCGGTTCGGTTCGGTCGGGATCAGGCGTCGGCGAAGCGCACCGCGATCTGGCGGAAGACGTCGGCCATGTGCACGAAGGCGTCCACCACGTCGGGGTCGAAGTGGGCGTCCTTGCCGGCCACGATGGTGGAGACGGCCTCTTCGTGCGAGTAGGCCTTCTTGTACACCCGCTCGCTGATGAGCGCGTCGTACACGTCGGCCACCGCCATGAGCCGCGCCGAGATCGGGATCAGCTCGCCGGCGAGGCCCTCGGGGTAGCCGGAGCCGTCCCACTTCTCCTGGTGCGACTGGGCGATCTCCTTGGCGAAGCGCAGGAAGCTGACCTCGGTGCCCAGGGCCGCCTCGGCGGCTTCGAGGGCCTCGCGGCCGAGGGTGGTGTGGGTCTTCATGATGGCCCACTCCTCGTCGTCGAGCGGGCCGGGCTTGAGCAGGATGCTGTCGGGGATGCCGACCTTGCCGATGTCGTGCAGCGGCGCCGACTTGTACATGAGGTAGATGGCCTCGTCGGTCAGCTCGGCAGCGAAGCGCGGGTGGCGCTTGAGCTGGTCGGCCAGCGCCTTCACGTAGAGCTGGGTGCGGCGGATGTGGTTGCCGGTCTCGGCGTCGCGGGTCTCGGCCAGCGAGGCCAGGGCGACGATGGTGGCCTCCTGCACCGCGTTGAGCTCGTTGATGCGACGGTCGATCTCGTTCTCGAGAAAGGCGTTGCGGTCGGTGAGGAAGTCGCTGGCGGCCTTGAGGGTGAGGTGGGTGCGCACCCGCGCCTTCACGATCGGCGGCGAGATCGGCTTGGTGATGTAGTCCACCGCGCCCACGTCGAAGCCCTGCTGCTCGTCGGCGGCGTCGGTGCGCACGGTGAGGAAGATGACCGGGATGCCCAGGGTGCGCGGGTTGGCCTTGAGCTGGCGGCATACGTCGTAGCCGTTGATGCCGGGCATCATCACGTCGAGGAGGATGAGGTCGGGCAGCGGCTCCACCTGGGCCAGCTCCAGCGCGCGCTCGCCGGAGGTGGCGATGCGGGTGCGGTAGGGGCCGGCGCGCAGGCAGCTGACGATCGGTTCGATGGTCTCCGGCGCGTCGTCGACGATGAGGATGGTGGCCGTGCCGAAGGCGGCAGTCTCTTCGCTCATGGGTTCGGGTCTCTTGCGGGCGTCTCGCCCAGGGTATGTGAAAGTATGCCGGCGGCCCGGTCGAAGTCGTACACCTGGATGGCCTGGGCCATCTCGCCGACGGCCGCCTCGCCGAGGCAGTCGATCAGATCGGCCCGGACCTGGGAAAAATAGGCGTTGGCCTCGCCATCCGCGGCGCGCAGCAGGCGGGTGAGTTCGCCGACGATGGTGCTGGCGTTGGCCGTCGTGCGCTCACGCGGGCGCTCGGGCGCGCGCGGGACCGGCAGCCGGGTGCGGATGGCCTCGACCAGGGTGGCCATGTGCGCCTGCATGCGCTCGAGCGCATCGGCGTCGGTCTCGCCCCGGCGCAGGGCCGTCTCCACCTGCGCGGCCGCGGCGGCGAGCGCGCCGGCACCGATGTTGGCGGCCAGCCCGCACAGGGTGTGGGCCGCGTGTTCGGCGCCGTCGACCTGTCCCTGGGCGATCTGGTCGGCGATGCGTGCGGGGGTGTCGCCCTGGGTCTGCGCGAACTGGCGCAGCAATCTCAGGTAGAGGCCCTCGTCGCCGCCCATGCGGCGCAGCCCGGCATCCAGATCGATGCCCTCGATGGACGGCAGTGTGGTGGTCGCGGGTGCCGCGTCGGCGGCCGCGCCCGAGGGGCCGCCGCGCCAGCGCGCGAGGGTGGCGAACAGGTGGGCCGGGTCGATGGGTTTGGCGACGTGGTCGTTCATGCCTGCCAGCAGGCAGCGCTCGCGTTCCTCGGCCATGGCGTGGGCGGTCATGGCGATGATCGGCAGCTGGGCGAAGCGGGGCTGGGCGCGCAGCAGCCGGGTGGCCTCGAAGCCGTCGAGCCCGGGCATCTGCAGGTCCATGAGCACCGCGTCGAAGCCCGCCACCGAGGTGTCCTCGAGGCGATCGACGGCGGCCTGGCCGTCGGTGGCGATCTCGACCCGGGCGCCGCGCGACTCGAGCAGGGTGCGGGCGATCTGCTGGTTGATGTCGTTGTCTTCGACCACCAGCACGCGCATGCCGTCGAGCCGCACCGCGGCATCGGCGGGTGGGGCCGGCAGGGCGGCCATGGCCCGTTCCAGGCCGTAGGCGTGCATGATCGCGTCGATGAGGCTGGAGGCCGTCACCGGCTTGAACAGCTGCGCGTCGGCGCCCACCCGGGCGGCGTCGGCGGCCAGCTCCGCGGTGCCGAAGGCGGTGACCAGGATGACCACCGGCGGATGGGTCAGATCGGGGTCGTGCTTGATGCGGCGGGTGGCCTCGAGCCCGTCGATGCCGGGCATGCGCCAGTCCATGAGCACCAGGCCGAAGGGGGCGTCCGCGTCCGCCGCGGCGATCGCCGTGAGCGCGGCCTGGGCCGAAGCCACCGCCTCGGTGCGGAAGGGCATCGCCGAGAGCATGCCGCACAGCACCTCGCGCGCGGCCGGGTGGTCGTCCACCACCAGCACCCGCAGGCCGTGCAGGCGCCCGGGCAGGCGCGGCGCATGGGCCTCGCCATGGACGCCGAAGCCGAGGCTGAAGCGGAAGGTGCTGCCGGCGCCGGGCTGGCTTTCGACGCCGATGTGCCCGCCCATGAGCTCGACCAGATGGCGGCAGATCGACAGCCCGAGGCCGGAGCCGCCGTACTTGCGCGAGGTGGACCCGTCGGCCTGGGCGAAGGCCTCGAACAGGCGCGAGCGCTGCTCGACGCTCATGCCCACCCCGGTGTCGCTGACCGCGAAGGCCAGCTCGATGCGGCCGCTCTGGCGCCGGACCGGCGACACGCTCAGGCGCACCTCGCCATGCTCGGTGAACTTGACCGCGTTGCCGAGCAGGTTGGTGAGCACCTGGCCGAGGCGGTGCGGATCGCCCACCAGGCGCGGCGGGATGTCGGGCGCCACGTCGAGCAGCAGTTCGAGCTGCTTTTCCTGGGCGCGCTGGGCGACCAGGGTGGCGACGTTGCCGAGCACCTCGTCGAGGCTGAAGTCCACCGCCTCGATCTCGATCCGGCCGGCCTCGATGCGCGAGAAGTCGAGGATGTCGTTGATCACCCGCAGCAGCGACTGGCCGGCCTGCTGGATCTTGCGCACGTAGTCGTGCTGGGTGTCGTTCAGCTCGGTGTCGAGGCACAGGTGCGAAAGGCCGATGATGGCGTTCATCGGGGTGCGGATCTCGTGGCTCATGTTGGCCAGGAAGCGCGCCTTGGCCTGGGCGGCCTCCTCCGCCATGCGCTTGGCGCGGCGCAGGGCGGTCTCGGTGGCCTTGCGCGCGGAGACGTCCTCGAGCACCCACACGCAGTGGGTGATGAGGCCCTGGGCATCGGTCAGCGCACTGACCGCCATGCTGACCCAGAAGTGCTCGCCGCCCTTCTTGCGGCTCTGGCATTCCTGGTGCCACACGCGCCCGGCGCGCAGGGTGTTCCACAGGGTGGCGAACACGTCGGTGGCGTTGCCCTGGGCATCGAAGATGTCGGGCAGGTCGGTGGTGATGTCCTCGAGCCGGTAGCCGGTGAGCTTGGTGAAGTGCGGGTTCACGTACTGCACCTGGCCGTCGGGGCGGGTGATGACGATCATCACCGGGCTCTGCTCGACCGCCAGCGAGAGCTTGCGCAGGTCGTGCTCGACCTGCTTGAGGGGGGTGATGTCGTAGGTCCAGCCGATCACCACCGGCTCGTCGCCGAGCCGGCTGCGCTCCAGGGTCAGCAGGGCCCAGCGCGGATCGCCGTCGGCATGGCGCAGGGTCACCTCCAGGTCGCGCACCTCGGCGCCGGCTTCGAGGAGGGTCATGGCCTGGTCGCGCTGGGCCGGGTCGGCGAAGCGTTGCGCCACCGGCTGGCGCATGAACTGCGCATGGTCGATGCCGGCCATCTCGCAGGCACGGCTGTTGACGAACACCGGCATGCCGGCGAAGTTGCTGATGACCACCGCGATGGGGCTCGATTCGAGGATGGTGCGCAGCTGCGCCTCGGCGTCGCGGGCGCGGCGCTCGGCCTGCTTGGTCTCGGTGATGTCCACGACAATGCCCAGCAGGCCGCCGCTCTGGCCGTTGCTGAGGCGAAAGCCCGAGACCCAGTACAGGGTGTCGTGCACCACGCCGTCGGCGAAGGGCAAGCGCAGTTCCTTCTGCACGTTGCCGGCCTCGGCGATCACGCGCATGTCCTCGTCGTGGTAGGCCACCCGGTCGGCGGCGGGCAGGTATTCGAGCTCGAGCACGGTCTTGCCCTGCAGGTACGCGCGGGTGGTGCCGAAGGTGGTCTCGTAGGCCTTGTTGCAGCCGAGGAAGCGTCCGTCGGGGCCCTTGTAGAAGATCGGGTTCGGGACCGCGTCGATGAGGATCTGCACGAACAGCAGCTGGTCGGCCAGGGCGGCCTGCTTCTGGGCCAGCTCGGTGGTGCGCGCCGCCACCTTCTCCTCGAGCTTTTCGCGTGCCTGATCGAGCGAGGTCTTGGCGCGGGCGAGCAGGCTGCGGGTGCGGTTCTGGCTGTCGACGAGGGTGGCCAGCTCGTGCCAGCGGGCCTCGATGGGCGCACCGGGCGCCAGTTCGAGGCGGCCGATGCGCTCGCTCTGCGCCACCAGCGCGCGCAGCGGCTGGCGCACCCGGCCGGCGAAGCGCATCGCCATCAGCACCCCGAGGGCGATGACGCCGGCCAGCAGGCCGACGAAGATCCACAGGTCGCGGGCGCGGGCGGGGATGAAGTCGGCCTCGGGCGCGAAGGCCCCGATCCACAGGGCCTGACCGCCCAGGTCGATGGGTACGAACTGGCCCCGCCAGGTGAGCGCTTCGGCGGTGAACACCACGCTACCGGCCTGCATGCCGCCCTGGTGCCAGGCGGCCACGCCGCGCTGGAGAAAGTCGATGTCGAGCGCGTCGACCGGCTGGAACACCGCGCTGCGGATCGCCGCCGGGTCGGCGAAGCGCGGGAAGCGCGGCAGGCCGAGCACCTTGCCGTCGGCGGTGAACACCGCGACCCCGCCGCGCGTGCCCACCGCCATGGCGGTGGTGATGCGCGACAGGTCGGCGAGCAGGACGTCCATGGCCAGCACCCGGGTGGCGCCCTCGCTGTCGTGCCAGCGCGTGGAGATGGTGATGCCCGGGTCCTTGGTGGTGAAGAACTGGTAGGGGGCGGTCCAGTGCGGCTGCAGATCGGCCTCGGAGGATAGCGCCCCCTCGAACCAGGGCCGCCGGCGCGGATCGTAATCGCTGGGCCGGGTCTCCTCGGAGGGCAGCGGGTCGTTCTCCCGCCAGGTCAGCCAGCGGTGCCGATCCGGGGTGCCGGCGGCGGCGGTGAGGCGGTTGATCCAGCGCCCGCCGGGCTGCTCGAGCAGCATGATCTCGCTGCCGTCGTCGCGCGCGTACAGCGCGGTGGACAAGCGCGGATCGTTCTCGAGGATGGGCCGCATGAGACGGTCGAAGGCGTAGGCGTCGGTGGCCTCGAGCAGGCCGGCCTGCCCCCACTGGGCGGCGGTGAGCAGCAGCTGTTCGATCTGGTGCACGTCGCGGCGCAGGCGCACCCCCACTTCCTGGGCGGCCTGCTTGACCTCGTTCTGGGCCAGCTCGCCCATGGTCGGCGCGATGATCAGGGTGTACAGGGCGGCGCCGAAGACCAGGAAGCACAGGCCGATGACCGAGGCGAACTGGCCCAGCAGTGCGGTGACGAGCGACGCGCGGCGTCGCGGTTTCGGCTCCGGCGTTTCGGTCATGGCATCGGCGCGCGGGTCGGGTGCGGTGGGAAAGGCAAAGAATACGTAACTATGATTGACACAGAAAGTATTTCATGACGACCGACTGGCACCACCAGTCGAGCGGGCTTGCTCCCCGGCGCGGGTTTCGGTAAAAGCCCTGCTTTGTCCTCCTCGGCCGCGGCACCCCGTGCGCGGCCGTAACCGAGCCCCTCATGACCGCCACCGCCTATCCGCCCGAACTGGTCAAGCAGACCCAGCGCCGGCGCACCTTCGCCATCATCTCCCACCCCGACGCGGGCAAGACCACGCTGACCGAGAAGCTGCTGCTGTTCGGCGGCGCGATCCAGCTGGCCGGCACGGTGAAGGCGCGCAAGAGCGCCCGCCACGCCACCTCCGACTGGATGGAGGTGGAGAAGCAGCGCGGCATCTCGGTGAGCTCCTCGGTGATGCAGTTCGACTACCAGGACCACACCATCAACCTGCTCGACACCCCGGGCCACGAGGACTTCTCCGAAGACACCTACCGGGTGCTCACCGCGGTGGACGCGGCGGTGATGGTGATCGACGCGGCCAAGGGCGTGGAGGCGCAGACCATCAAGCTGCTCGACGTGTGCCGGCTGCGCAACACCCCGATCATCACCTTCGTGAACAAGCTCGACCGCGAGGTGCGCGAGCCCTTCGAGCTGCTCCAGGAGATCGAGGACGTGCTCAAGATCGAGTGCGCGCCGGTGACCTGGCCGGTGGGCATGGGCAAGGCCTTCCGCGGCGTCTATCACCTGCTCGACAACCGCATCCTGCGCTTCACCCCGGGGGAGGAACGCAAGAGCGCGGCCGAGATCATCACCGACCTGGACAACCCCCAGCTCGACATCCTGTTCCCGGGCGAGATCGGCCAGGTGCGCGACGACGTGGAGCTCATCGAGGGGGCGAGCAACCCGTTCTCGCTCGACGACTTCCTCGGCGGGCGGCAGAGCCCGGTGTTCTTCGGCTCCGGGATCAACAACTTCGGGGTGCAGGAGATCCTGCAGGCGCTCATCGACTGGGCGCCGCCGCCGCAGGCGCGCGACGCGGGCGAACGCATGGTGGCCCCGGCCGAGCCGAAATTCTCCGGCTTCGTGTTCAAGATCCAGGCCAACATGGACCCCAAGCACCGCGACCGCATCGCCTTCTTCCGCGTGTGCTCGGGCAAGTACGAGCCAGGCATGAAGACCCGCCACCTGCGCCTGGCGCGGGAATTCAAGATCGCCAGCGCGCTCACCTTCATGGCCAACGAGCGGGTGCACATGGATGCCGCCTACGCCGGCGACATCATCGGCATCCACAACCACGGCCAGCTGCAGATCGGCGATACCCTCACCGAGGGCGAGGCGCTGCACTTCAAGGGCATCCCCTACTTCGCCCCGGAGATGTTCCGCGCCGCGCGTCTGCGCGATCCGCTCAAGACCAAGCAGCTGCAGAAGGGCCTGCAGGAGCTGGGCGAGGAAGGCGCCATCCAGGTGTTCGAGGCCGTGGGCGGGCAGATGCTGCTCGGCGCGGTCGGCCAGTTGCAGTTCGAAGTGGTCGCCCAGCGCCTCAAGGACGAATACAAGGTGGACGCCATCTTCGAGGCCGCCGACATCCACACCGCGCGCTGGCTCACCTTCCCCGACGAGGCCACCCGGCGCAAGTTCGAGAAGGAACAGGCGCTGCGCCTGGGCGCCGACGTGGACGGCAACCCGGTGTATCTGGCCAGCACCCGCTACAACCTGCAGGTGACCATGGAAAAATGGCCCGACGTGGGCTTCCACGCCACCCGCGAGCACGGCCAGAAGATCGCCACCGCCTGACACACATGCGCACAGACAGCGTCATGACGATTCGCTAGAATCGCAGGCATTCACAGCATCCGTCGATCGAGGAGCGGACACATGGACGAACAGGATGAACTGGGCATTCCGCTGGCGGTGGTGTTCTTCATCGTCGCGCTGGTGATCGCGCTGGTCATCGGCGTGGTCACCTGGCGCGTGCATCACCGCGTCGGCGCGCCGGTGGTCGAGGCCGTGCCGACGCCGGTCGCGGCGGTGGTCACCCACGAAGCGGCGATCGCGGTCGCGCCCGAGGTGCATTACACCGATATCGCGCCGGTCGGCGATCCGCAGCTCAAGGTGTATTTCGATGTCGGCCAGACCGATCTGTCGAAGGAGGCGCGGGCCAATCTGGCGGCGCTCTCGAAGCTGATCACCCGGCTCGACGCCCACGAGGCGGTGGTGCTGATCTCCGGCTTCCACGACGAGACCGGCACCGCGCATGTCAACGCCGAGGTGGCCAAGCGGCGCGCCTTCGCGGTGCGCGACGCGCTGATCGCCGAGGGCGTCACCCCGGACATGATCCAGCTGCGCAGGCCGGAGGTGACCCTGGGCGGCGCCGACGCGGCCGAGGCACGCCGTGTCGAGGTGCGTGTCCAGTAAGCGGCGGATCGGGTCGACCAACGCCGGGCCTGCGGGCCCGGTTTTCGTTTGTCGTGTCGCCGCCCCGGATCAGAGGATCCGGGCGACCTCGTCGAAGGCCAGGCGCGGGCCGCGCGGATGGTTGCCCTCCGGATCGCCGTAGCCCAGGTTCACCAGGAAGTTGGCCTTGTAGCGTCCGTCGGGGAAGAACTCGGCGTTGAGCTTGTCGGCATCGAAGCCGCTCATGGGGCCGCAGTCCAGGCCCAGCAGGCGCGCCGCCATGATCAGGTAGGCCCCCTGCAGGGTGCTGTTGCGAAATGCGGTGCTGCGCGCCAGCTCGGCATTGTTGGCGAAGGTGTCGCGCGCGTTGGCCGAGTGCGGGAACTGGCTCGGCAGATGCTCGTAGAACTGCGTATCCATGGCCACGATCACGGTCAGCGGCGCGGCCATGGTCTTGGCCACATTGCCGGCGGCGAGCGTGTTGGTGAGCCGCGCCTTGGCTTCGGTGCTGCGCACGAACACATAGCGCGCCGGCTGGCAGTTCATCGAGGTGGGCCCCCAGCGCAGCAGGTCGTACAGGCGCAGGACGGTGGCGTCATCGACCGGGCGGGGGCTGAAGCTGTTGAAGGTGCGGGCGGCCAGAAAGGCCTGCTGGAGCACATCATCCGACACGGCGGCTTTCATGGGCGGGACTCCTCGGTGAAGGGGGGTGACGGTTGCCCACCCTACCCCGCCGCGGCGCGCGTGTCGACGGCCGGCTGCCCTGATGCCACCGGCCCTATCCGGGCAGCCCGTCGGCGCGGGTGCGCCACAGCCACGGGCCATAGCGCCACACGAACAGCAGCAGCGCGCCGGCGAAGCAGGCGCCGGCCACCTCGATCAGGGCCGGTGCGTGCGTCATCCCCGGCCACGCGGCGGCGAGGCGGGCCACGACCGCCACCAGCATCAGGCCGTAGGCCGGCACCATCGGCGCGGGCAGCGCCAGGGGGCGGCCGGTGTGGCCCAGGGCGGTGCGCGTCATCATCCCCAGGGTGAGCACGCCGATGCCGCCGATGGCGATCAGGTGCACCGCCGCCGACAGCCAGGCCGGCGCCATGGCCAGCGCCCAGCCGGCCAGGCCCAGGCCGAGCGCCGTCAGCACGTAGCCGGCGTAGAGGATCCACAGCAGCGGATGGCGCAGCACGCCGGTGCCGGCGACGCGCAGGTTGCGGCCCAGCAGGGCGAGGTTGAAGCCCATGCCGGCGACCCCGGCCACCAGCGCCAGCGGCGTGTCCTGACCGCTGGCGGCGATCACGGCGAGCACCAGCGGTGCCAGGATCGCGGCGCGCCCGGCCCAGGCCGGGTGAGCGACCTGGGGATGCTGCAGGGCCCGGTGGGAGAAGAACGGGATCACCCGCAGGCCGATCACGGCGATGAAGCCGGCCACCACCAGCAGACCGGCCACCAGCAGGCGCGCCGGGTCGATCGCCAGGCGGCCGGCGGCCGCGAGCAGGAACACGCTGTTGGCCACCGCGAAGCCGACCAGCAGGAACGGGATCGGCAGGTTGCGGCGGTTGCGCGTGCGCACCACCGGCACCGCCAGCGCCGCCGCCGAGGCGAGCAGGAAGCCGACCGACAGCAGGCCGGTGAGCACGGGGGTGCCGGTCTCCAGCGCCGCGGCGATGCGGGCGCCGAGCCAGAGCGCCGCCAGCGCGGCCAGCGGCGCGCCGCGCAGGGGCTTCTGGCCGGTCCAGGTGGCCACCGCGGTGAGCAGGAAGCCGACGATGATGGCGCCGGCGTAGCCCCAGATCATCTCGTGGCCGTGCCACAGCAGGCCCGGCAGCGCGGAGGTGCCGGCGAAGCCGTGCACCCAGGCGAGGATGGCGACGGCGCCGAACAGGGCCGCGCCCAGGTACAGGGGGCGGAAGGCCATGGCGGTGAAGGCGCGCCAGTCGGCCCGGTTGGGGGGCAGCCGGGGGCGCGGTTCGTCCAGGGGCATGATGGCCATGTGATGGGCTCCTCGGGGCGTTCAGCCCGCGGCAAGGGTGTCCGGCGGCTCGCCGGCGGGGTCGGGCTCGGGGGTGTCCCGGGCGGGTTCTGTCGGGGTCAGGGGGCGTACCTCGGCGGTGTGCCCGTCTGGCGCGGGCGCTGTCGTCGAGGGGGGATCGGTGTCGAGCCAGGCGCGCTTGTCGGTCACCGCGGCCCAGGTGTCGGCCTTGGGCAGGGGGGGGTGGCGGGCGACGATGCGCGGCCACTGGCGTGCCAGCACGGCGTTGAGCTCGAGGTAGTCGCGCTGCTGCTCGGTCAGTTCGTCTTCCGGCACGATGGCCTCCACCGGGCACTCGGGGATGCACAGGGTGCAGTCGATGCATTCGTCCGGATCGATGACGAGGAAGTTGGTGCCCTCGCGGAAGGCGTCGACCGGGCAGACGTCGACGCAGTCGGTGTATTTGCAGCGGATGCAGGCTTCGGTCACCACATGGGTCATGTCAGCACCCCGTCGAAGCAGGCCTCGACCGCCGGGAACAGTTCCCGTTCCTCGAAGCGCACATGGTCGATCAGGGCGCGGCCGGCCTCGGCCTCGCGCTCGCCGCGCTCGGCGGCCGCGAACAGGGCCTCGAGCTGCCGGTGCTCGGCCCGCAGGCGGGCCGCGAGGGCGTGTTCGCCGTGGGTCTCGAGCAGGGGCGCGAGGCTGCGCTCCTCCTCGGCGAAGTGGGCCGCCAGCTCGGCGCGCTGCGCGCCCAGGGCCATGCTCGCACCACCGTTGATCAGCTGTCGCCCCAGGCGCAGGGCGGCGTGGTGTTCGCGGGACAGCGGGACGAGACGGGGATCGCGTTGCATGGCGGGCTCCTGGGGTCGAGGTCTTTAAGATGCATTTTATGTGAATCTTTAAAAGAGTCAACAGAAATGCATCTTTTGTGGCACCATGCCCACGCACGGGCCGTCACGGCCCGGCCGAGGGAGCCCGAGCATGAACATCACCCAGCACACCGACTACGCCCTGCGCCTGCTGATCTACCTGGGCGCCTGCCCGGAGCGGCGGGTGACCATCAAGGAGGTGGCCGAGGCCTTCGACATCTCGCGCAGCCACCTGATGAAGATCGTCAACCGCCTGGTGGCGGACGGCATCGTGGACGGCGCCCGCGGCAAGGGCGGCGGCCTGCGCCTGGCGCGCCCGCCCGAGCGCATCGTGGTGGGCGACATCGTGCGCCGCATGGAGCCGGGCTTCGAGCTGGTGGAGTGCTTCGGCAGCCAGTCGAACTGCCTGCTGACCTCCCGCTGCCGCCTCAAGGGCGCGCTGCATGCCGCGCTGCAGGCCTTTCTGGCCTCGCTCGACGGCGTCACCCTGGCGGAGCTGATCGCGCCGGACGCGAAGGTGCGTCAGCTGCTGCGGGTGGAGGCGTTCAGCCCAGCACCGTGACCACGATACGGCGCGTCGAGCCGCCGGTGCGATGTTCCCACAGGAAGAGGCCCTGCCAGGTGCCCAGGGCCAGGCGCCCATTGCTCACCGGCACGGTCAGGCCGGTGTCGGTGAGCACGCTGCGGGCATGCGCGGCCATGTCGTCCGGCCCTTCCAGGTCGTGGGCGTAGGCCGGATCGCCGTCGGGGGCGAGGCGGCCGAGGATGGTCTCCAGATCGCGGCGCACGTCCGGGTCGGCGTTTTCGGTGAGGGTCAGCGAGCAGCTGGTGTGGCACACGAACACATGACACAGGCCGGTGGCGATGCCGCTGTCGCGCACCACCGCGGCGACCCGGTCGGTGATGTCCTGGGTGCCACGGCCGGGCGTGGAAACAGGGAAGCTGTGTTGATAAGCCATGGACGCATGATGCGGCAGGCGGGCCGCGGAAGGAAGTGACCCGATGCGGTCAAGCTCGGCCGAATCGCGCCGATAATGAGGACTGGGCGTGAATCCTCGGGCGAGGCGACGGATGGCAAGCAGGCGGGTGATGGTGGTGGACGATGTGGCGGTGATCCGCGGTTTCGTCAAGTCGGCGTTGCGGGATCTGGACGTGATCCTGCACGAGGCTTCGGACGGCCATCAGGGGCTCGAGATGCAGGACACCCTGCCGGCCGACGTCATCATCTGCGACATCTCCATGCCGGGCATGAACGGCGAGGAATTCCTCACCGCCCTGCGCGGGCGCGGCGACCGTACCCCGGTGATCATGCTCACCTCCGATGGCGACAAGGCGGTGGTCAACCGTCTGCTCAAGGTCGGCATCCAGGGCTATCTGCTCAAGCCGTTCAAGCCGGGCCTGCTCGCGGACCGGGTCGAGGAGCTGCTCCGGAACGTGTCGCCGCCAGCGCCCGAAGACGCCGACGCCGCCTGATCGGCGCGGCGGGTGTATAAGGTCGGCAGTCCACGACCGCCCTGCGGGCCGTGCGTGGCCCGTGCCGACCCCGTTTCCAGCGCTATGCCGTGATCCTTGTGCCCTCCTCCGATCTCGCGCCGGCCATCGTCTTCGTCGATGCCGATCTCGTCGTCGCCGACAAGCCGGCGGGGCTGCGTTCGATCCCGGCCGGGGGCGAGGGGCGCAAGGACTGCCTCGCGGCCCGCATCCGCGCCCGCCATGCCGATGCCCGCATCGTGCACCGGCTCGACGAAGCGACCTCGGGGCTGGTGCTGTTCGCGCGCAGCGCCGAGATGCTGCGGCGCATGAACCACAGCTTCCGCGAACGCATGGTGGGCAAGGAGTATCAGGCACTGGTGCACGGGCATGTGACCGACGAGGCGGGCGAGATCGACCTGCCACTGGCGCCCGAGCCCGACCGCAACCCCTACCAGCGGGTCGACCCGGTGCACGGGCGGCGCGCCCTGACCCGCTACCGTGTGCTGGAGCGCCTCGAGGTGGCGGGCGCGCCGGTGACGCGCCTGGCGCTCAAGCCGGTCACCGGGCGCACCCACCAGCTGCGGGTGCATCTGATGAGCCTGGGGCACCCGATTCTGGGCGATCCGCTCTACGCGCCGGCCGACAGCGCCGCACGTTTCGGGCGCCTGCATCTGCATGCGGCGCGCCTCGACATCATCCATCCGCGCTGGCGCACGCCGCGCCGCTTCGAGCGCGAGGTGCCGTTCTGAACGCCGTTCAGGGCGCGGCCAGCCAGCGCGCGATCCCCGGCCAGGTGTCGGTGAGGGTGCGCGCGCCCATGAACAGGCCGATGTGCCCGCCCGGGGCGAGGGTGCTGACGATCCGGTCCTGCGGGGTGCCGAGCAGTGCGCGGGCGGCGAACACCTGCTCGGCGGTGGTGATGTCGTCCGCCTCGCCGGCGAGCAGATAGGCCGGACAGGTGATGTCGTCCAGCGTCAGCGTCCGCCCCAGGCCGACGAACTCGCCCTTGGCGAGGCGGTTTTCCTTGAACAGCTGGGTGATGGCCTGCAGATACCAGCGCCCCGGCAGATCGATCGGGTTCTCGTACCAGGCCTCGAAGGCCTCGGTCTTGCTGACATAGGCCGGGTCCTGCATGTGCTCGTAGAGGTCGAGGTACTTCTGCACGTACTGGGCGCCCGGGTGCATGGCCTTCCAGCCCTGGAGCATGAAGCGTCCTTCCATGAGTCCGCCGCCCATGTCGACCAGCTCCTCGTAGAACGAGGTCGGCAGGGTGTGGGCCAACTCGCGGATGGGGCCGTGGCCGGCGTCGGTGTCGATGGGCGAGCCGGCCAGCACCAGACGATTGACCTTGTCGGGGAAGCGCGCCGCGAGCATGGCGCTCATCCAGCCGCCCTGGCACAGGCCGACCAGATTGACCCGCCCGCCCAGGTCGTCCACGCACACCAGCAGCTCAGCCAGGTAGTGGTCGATGTCATAGTCTTTCATGTCGGGCGTGGCGCTCTTCCAGTCGGTGACCAGCACCCGCTCCACGCCGTTGGCCAGCAGCGTCTCGACCAGGCTCTGGCCCTTGTGATAGTCGGCGATGGTGGAACTGTGGCCGGCGTAGGGGGCGTCGACCAGGGTGGGAATGCCGGTGGCGTCGGCGGCGGAAAAATCGCGCAGGCGCAGGGTGTGCAGGTCGAGCCGCACCCGGTTGGCGGTGGCGAAGCCCGGATGCAGGCCGAAGTCGATCTTTTCCGCCTCCAGGGCGAAGTCGAGGTTGCGTGCCACCAGGGTCTCGCCGGCCTCCACCAGCGCCGCGGCGGCGGTGAAGGGCCAGAAGAAGGGGACGCTGTTCTCGTGTTGCGCCAGGCGCGGGCGGGTCGGGGTGTTCATGCGGAAGGCTCCTGTTGGGGCTGCAGCGGGCGCGGCTGCGCGCCGCGTTTGCCGGTCGGCGGTGTCGGTTGCAGCAGGGTGCGCACCGCGACGGTCTTGACCACGTCGCTGATCACCAGCTCGGTGAGCGCGTAGGCCCACACCAGCGCCGCGCCCTGCCAGCCGATCGGGGCCATGAACCAGCCCTCGGCGGCGAACAGGGTGCCGAGCAGTTCGGTGCCGAAGGTGGCCGCGAACAGGATCGGCGCCGGATAAGGCCGCTGCCAGAACCAGCCGGGCGCGCGGGTGATGTAGAGGGTGAAATGGCCGGCGACGATGAGCTTGAGGAACAGCCAGGTCTGGATCTCGCCGCGCGGCACGCCCCATTCCTCGAGCAGGAAGAACAGCAGGAAGGAGAACACCACCCCGGTCAGGCCCAGCAGGCTGGAGAGGGTGAGCAGCTCCTTCATGTTCCAGCGCACCGGCGAGCCCTGCACCCGGGTGTGGTCGTAAGCGATGGTGAGGATGGGGATGTCGTTGAGCAGCGCCAGCAGGATGATCATCAGCGGCGTGATCGGATAGAAGTCGAACACCAGGATCGACAGCGCCATGAACAGGATGATGCGCATGGTCTCGGCGATGCGGAAGGTGGCGTAGCTCTTCATGCGCTCGAAGGTGATGCGCGCCTGCTTGACCGCGTCGTTGATCACCGACAGCCCCGGCGCGGTGAGGATGATGTCCGCCGCCGCGCGCGCCGCGTCGGTGGCGTTGGACACCGCGAAGCCGCAGTCGGCCTTCTTGAGCGCGGGGGCGTCGTTCACCCCGTCGCCGGTCATGGCGACGATGTGGCCGCCCTTCTGCAGGGTGTCGACGATGCGGTATTTGTCCTCGGGCACCACCTCGGCAAAGATGTCCACCGACTCGATCATCTCGACGATGGCCGACTCGTGGGTGTGCAGGAACTCGCGCTCGATGAGCCGGGTGTCGAAGCGCTTGCGCACCTCGTCGATCACGTCCTTCGCGAAGGCGCGGCTCTCGGCCAGCGCCGCCGTGCCATCGAGGCGGTGGTGGATGGCGCCGGCGAGCACCTCGATCAGGTCCATGAGCTCGCTGCCCGCCGCGCCCGACAGCTGCGCCGAGCGGATCGCCTGCTCCTCGAGCCCGAGCAGGCGGCCGATCTCGCGCGCGATGGCGAGGTTGTCGCCGGTGATCATCTTCACCCGCACGCCGTTCTCATGCATCTCGTCGATCACCGTGCGCGAATCGTCGCGGGGCGGGTCCTGCAGGGGGATCAGGCCGACCAGCTCGACCGGTCCGTCACCCTCGCCGGCACGCCGGCCCACCGCCAGGGTGCGGTAGCCGCGCGCGGCCAGCTGGTCCACGGTTTCGCTCAGGCCCTGGGCGGCGGTCTCGTCCAGCGCGGCCATGGCGATGAGCACCTGGGGAGCGCCCTTGAGCGCGGTGAAGCGGCCCGCGTCGCAGTCGACGGTGGCCGCGGTGTGCTTGCCGATGGGGTCGAAGGGCTTGAAGTCGGCGCTCGTGTAGCGGGTCAGCTCGCCGCCGTCGAAGTGGGTGTCCAGGTAGTGGAAGATCGGCAGTTCGATCGGGTCCTGGTTCTCCAGCCGCGAGGCCAGCGCCGCCACCTCGAACAGCTCGCGCTCGTCATGGCCGTCGAGCACCACCGGAGTGACCACCGTCATCTCGTTGCGGGTGAGGGTGCCGGTCTTGTCGGAGCAGAAGACGTCCACCCCGGCCAGCTCCTCGATGGCGGTCAGGCGCGAGACGATGGCGCGCTTGCGCGCCAGGTTCACCGCCCCCACCGCCATGGTCACCGACAGCACCGCCGGCAGCGCCACCGGAATGGCCGCCACCGCCAGCACCAGGGCGAAGCGCAGGATCTCGAGCATGGGCTGGTGACGGAACAGGGCCACCAGCACGATCAGCATCACCAGCAGCACGGTGACCAGGATCAGGAAGCGCCCGATCTGCATCACCATTTCCTGGAAGTGGCTGCGCGAGGCCAGCTGCGCCTGCGCCACCAGCGCCACCACGCCGGAGAAGTCGGTGTTCATGCCGGTATTGACCACCACCCCGAGCATCTCGCCCTGCTTGACGATGGTGTTGGCGTAGATCACCTCGCCGTGCTTGCGGCTCACCGGCAGCGATTCGCCGGTGAGGGAGGACTGATCGACCATGAGGAAGTCGCCCTCGGCCAGCTGGATGTCGGCGGGCACGATCTCGCCGAGGCGCAGCTTGACGATGTCGCCCGGCACCAGCTCGCGCACCGGCAGGCTCTTGAAGGCGCCGTCGCGGCGCACCCGCGCCGACTTGGCCAGCCCCGCCTGCAGCGCCTTGAGGGCGTTGAGCGCGCGGTGTTCCTGGAAGAAATCGAGGAACACGTTGATGAACAGCATCACCAGGATGATGCCGAAGTCGTCCCACTTGCCCACCGCGGCGGAGAGGATCGCCGCCAGCTCGATCATCCACGGAATCGGCCCCCAGAAGCGCCGCCCGATGCGGTGCAGCAGGGTCTCTTCCCGGGTGGCGATTTCATTCGGACCGATCCGGTCCAGTCGGCGGGCGGCTTCGTCGCCCGCCAGCCCCTGCGCGAGGCTGACCTGCAGTTCTTCTACGGTCTGGGTGACGCCCTGGGCCGCATATGCGTCGGTGCGTTTCATTGTTCTTGGGTCCGGAAGTGCCCCGCGATCGGCGGGGCGCGGGTCGGGTCGGCGGCCCGACACCAAGATCGATTCGTGCGACGCACAAAAGTTTCATCGCCGGCGCAGACGCGGCCGGCCGTCGCCGGTTCAGCCGGCGTACGCGAGCGCTTCGAGGGCCTCTGCCGGGCCGGGGGCGCCGAACAGGTAGCCCTGGTAGGCCAGGCAGCCATGGCGGGCGAGGAAGGCGCGCTGCGCCGGGGTTTCCACCCCCTCGGCGATCACCTGCAGGCGCAGGCTGTGGCCCAGGGCGATGACGGCGCGGGCGATGGCGCAGTCGTCCGCGTCGTCGGGGATGCCGAACACGAAGCCCTGATCGATCTTGAGCTGGTCGAGCGGCAGGCGTTTGAGGTAGGCGAGCGACGAGTAGCCGGTGCCGAAGTCGTCGATGGAGAAGGCCAGCCCGAGCGCCTTGAGCGCGCCCATGGTGTGGATGACCTGGTCCACGTCGTCGAGCACCACGCTTTCGGTCAGTTCGAACTTGAGCCGGGTGGCGTCGATGCCGTGGCGCCCGATCGTCTCGCGCACCTGGTCGACGAAATCGGGCTGGCGGAACTGGCGGGCGCTGATGTTGACCGCCACCTGCAGCCGGCCCAGCGTCGGGTGCCGCGCCCACTCGGACAGCCGGGCGCAGACGGTGTCGAGCACCCAGTGGCCGATGGGCACGATGAGGCCGGTCGCCTCGGCCACCGGGATGAACGCGCCCGGCGAGACCATGGGGCGGTCCGGCGGCTGCCAGCGCAGCAGCGCCTCGGCGCCCATCAGCACGCCGTGCTCGTCCACCTGGGGCTGGTAGTGCACCCGCAGCTCGTCCTGCGCCAGCGCACGGCGCAGGCCGTCCTCGAGCGCGGCGCGCTGCTCCATGGCGGCCTGCATGGCCGGGTTGTAGAAGCGGTGGGTATCGCGTCCGGCGTCCTTGGCCTGGTTCAGCGCCAGGTCCGCCTGGCGCAGCAGGGTCTCCACCGCGTTGTCCTGGTCGCGAAACAGGGTGATGCCGACGCTCAGGGTGGTGTGGCAGGCGATGCCGTTGAGCGCGAGCGGCTCGGCGATGGCGGCGTGGATCTGCGCCGCCATCGCCTCGGCGCGGCTGGCGGCGACGAACTCGTCGCTGCCCAGCTCCTGCAACAGGATCACGAACTCGTCGCCGCTGAAGCGGGCGGCGGTGTCGGTCTTGCGCAGCGCACGGCGCAGCCGTTGCGCCACCTCCACCAGGAGCTGGTCGCCCAGGTCGTGGCCACGGGTGTCGTTGAGGGTCTTGAACTGGTCCAGGTCCGCCAGCAGCACGGCGCTGAACTGGCCGTCGGGCCGGGCGCCGGCCACGACCCGCTCGAGGCGGTCGGTGAGCAGGCGCCGGTTGGGCAGGCCGGTGAGCGCGTCGTAGTAGGCCAGCTCGACGAGCTTGCGCTGGGTCTCGCGCGGGTCGCTGATGTCGGAGAACATGCCGAGGTAGTGGGTGACGGTGCCCGCGTCGTCGCGGATGGCGGAAATGGCCAGCCACTCGGGATACACGCTGCCGTCCTTGCGCCGGTTCCAGATCTCGCCCTGCCAGTGGCCCTCGTGGCGGATCGCTTCCCACAGGGTGCGGTAGAAGTCGGCCCCGTGGCGCCCCGAATGCAGGATCGCCGGGGTCTGCCCGATGGCTTCGTCGGCGTGGTAGCCGGTGATCTCGGTGAAGGCGAGATTGACCCGCAGGATGACGCCACGGGCATCGGTGACCATCATGCCGTCGCGGGCCTCGAAGGCGACCGCGGCGATGCGCAGCTGCTCCTCGGCCTGCTTCATTTCGGTGATGTCCTGGACGATGCCGAAGCCCACTTCGGCGCGGCCATCGGCATCGAGGCGCACTTCGGCCCGTTCGCGCACCCATTTGATGCGGCCGTCGACGACGATGCGATGCGCCAGGTCGTAGGCGGTGCCGTGGGTCACCGCATTGTCCCAGGCGGCGAGCAGGCGGGCGCGGTCGTCGGGGTGGACACGGTCGATGAACGCCGCGAGCGTCAGCGGCGTGCCCGGGGCGATGCCGAAGATGCGGTAGGCCTCGTCCGACCAGGTGAGCACGTCGCGGGCCAGATCCAGGTGCCAGTCACCCAGGTGGGCGATGCTCTGCGCCTGGCCCAGGCGCGACTCGCTCTCGCGCAGCGCCGCCTCCACCTGACGGCGTTCCGAGATGTCGCGCAGGACGGCATGCAGGCGCCCGTCCGGCAACATGGTGCAGGTGGCCTCGCCCTCGAACACGCTGCCGTCGGCGCGGCGCAGGTGCCAGAGGCTGGTGCTCACCCCGCCGCCCTTGATGCGCTCGACTTCGGCACCGATGCGCGGGATGTCGTCGGCGACGACCAGATCCGCCGTGGTCCGGGTCAGCAGGGCCGCCCGGCTCAGGCCCAGCATGCGGCAGGCGGCGGTGTTCGCGTCGACCACGTGGCGCCCGTCGGCATCGACGATGAAGATGCCGTCCGGCGCATGGGTGAGCAGCAGCCGGCAATAGGCCTCGGACTCGCGCAGCGCCGTCTCCACCCGGCGTCGCTCGGTGATGTCCTGGATGTAGCCGTGCCAGAGGATGCCGCCGTCGGGCTCGTGCACGGGCAGCGAGTGGCCTTCGAACCAGCGTTCGCCCTTGCGTGGGTGCCTGAGGCGGAAGCAGTCGTGCCAGGGCTGCATGGTGCGCGCCGACTCGGCGACGCTCGCGTTCACCTGCGGCAGGTCGTCGGGGTGGATGAGCGCGAACAGGGGCGCGGCGTCCTCGGCCACCTCCTCGGCACGCAGGCCGTAGAGATCCTCGATGGCGGCGCTGGCCAGGGGCATGCTGGCATGCCCGTCGGGATGCAGGCGGAAGGAGCAGATCAGGCCGGGGACCGAGGCGGCGGTCTTCTCGAGGCGCTCGTCGAGCTGGCGTTGCGGATCGCCGCCGAGGCTGCCCTGCGGGGGGGCGGTCCGGTTCCACACCGTCGAGATCGCCACCGCGCCGTCGCCCAGCTGGGTGACATGGGCGCGGCACTCGACCTCGAGCTCGGTGCCGCCATGGGTGCGCACGCGCCAGCGCCCGCAGGCTTCGCCGGTGTCCGCCAGCTGCGCCAGATGTGCCTGCAGCAGCGGGATGTCGGCGCGAGCGGTGAGCGCCTCGAGCGTCGTCGCCAGGAAATCGTCGCGGCGATAGCCGAAGCGCGCCACGGCGGCGGTGTCGACGTCGATGAACCGAAGCGTTGCCAGATCGACCACCCACAGGGCGGGCGCATCGGGGCTCCCGGCCGGTTCGGGGGCGGGGTGATGGCCGGACGGATCGGGTGGCAGGGTCATGGTCGAGGGGACGGTGGGCCGACGGGCTGGCGCGGCGAACATACTACGTTCGCCAAATGGCCGGGCCGTGTCAACGTGCCGGCGGTCAAAGGCCGCGCGCCCAGTCGGGGCGCAGATTCGCCGCTCCGGGCGCGGCGATCGCGGCGCGCACCTGGGCCAGGAGGCGGGCCTTGTCGGCCCCCAGCGTGCCCTTGAGCACCAGCCAGTTGCTCGCATGGTCGGAGCGGAACACGGTGCGCTTCAACTCGAGCCCGTCGAGGAAGTGTTCCATTTCGCGGAACAGGCCGGCCTGGTCGAGCGGCTGCCAGTCCGGAAAGCCGGCGCGCAAGCGCGCCTCGCCGAGGGGAAAGCTCACCACCAGGGTGGACAGGTACTCCGGCTGGGTGAGGTTCATGAGCCGGGCGGAGTGGTCCGCGTGGGCCTCGCTGAGGGTGCGCCCGCCGAGGCCGTTGAGGATCATCACCGAGCGGCTGATGCCTGCCGTGCCGAGCTTGTCGAGGGCCGCGCGGGTGGTGTCGAAGGTCTCGCCTTTGCTGACGCGTGCCAGCACCGTGTCATCACCCGACTCGGCGCCCACGTAGACCAGCGTCAGGCCGGCCGCGGCGAGCGCGTCGAGCTCCGCCTGGGGCTTCTTGCGCAGGTTGCGCGGCAGGCAGTAGCTGGAGATGCGACGCACCCCGGGCAGATGGGTGTGGATGGCCTCGAGGATGGCGAGCAGGCGCCGGGTGGGCAGCACCAGGGCGTCGCCGTCGGCGAGGAAGACGCGCTGGACGGCGGCGCCGTGGCGCGCGCCGGTGTCGCGGATGGCCCCCATCACCTCGTCCTCGTCACGCGCGCGGAAGGCCTTCTGCGGCGCGGTGTACATCTCGCAGAAGGTGCATCGGTTCCACGAGCAGCCGTCGGTGACCGGGAGGATCAGCGAGCGCGCCTCGCTGGGCGGACGATAGACGGGTTCGACGTAGCGGATGGGCATGGGCGCAACGATACCGCGTTGGCAGCGCCGGTGCAGCGTCTAAGCTTCAGATGAGTGGACGAGCACCGGGAGGACGCCATGGCGGAAGGGGGCAGGCTGCAGGGCATCGAGGTGTGCGTGTTCGACGCGTACGGCACGCTGTTCGATGTGTCGAGCGTGGCGCGCGGCGCGCAGGCCGAACTGGGCGAGCGCTGGGCGGCGCTGTCGGAGCTGTGGCGCAGCAAGCAGCTGCAATACACCTGGCTGCGGGGCTTGGCGGGCCATCATGCGGATTTCTGGCAGGTGACCGGCGATGCGCTCGACGTGTCGCTGGCCACGCTGGGCATCGAGCAGCCCGGCCTGCGCGACCGGCTCATGGCGCTGTACCTGCGCATCGCCGCCTATGCGGAGGTGGTGCCGACCCTGCGGGCGTTGCGCGCCGCCGGGCTGAAGACCGCGATCCTCTCCAACGGCTCGCCCGCCATGCTGGAGGCGGCGGTGAACAACGCCGGATTGGCGCCGCTGCTCGATGCGGTGCTCTCGGTCGAGGCGGTGGGCGTGTTCAAGCCCCACCCGAAGGTCTATGGCCTGGCCGGGATGCACTTCGGGGTGCCGGTCGAGCGCATCTGCTTTCTGTCGTCCAACAGCTGGGACGCCTACTCGGCCAAGGCCTTCGGCTTTCAGGTGCTGTGGTGCAACCGCTTCGGCCAGGCGGCCGAGCGTCTGCCAGCCACGCCGGACGGCCAGATCCGGCAGCTCGACGAGCTGCCGCGCTGGCTCGGCGTCTAGGGGCTACCGACCGGAGTCCTGCGCCTCGACCGGGGCGGCGCTCATGGCTTCGCCCATGCGCACCGCCGCCGCCGGATGCCAGGCCGGGTTGAAGTGGAAGCGGCCGGCCGGGAACAGCAGCACCACCGTCGAGCCGAGCTGGAAGCGCCCCATCTCCTCGCCGCGCGCGAGGCGCACCTCGCCCGCGTCGTAGCGCCACTTGGTGATCTCGGGCCGCCGCGGCGGATTGACCACGCCATGCCACACGGTGGCCATGCTGCCGACGATGGTGGCGCCCACCAGCACCATCACGAACGGGCCCTCGGCGCCATCGAACACGCACACCACGCGCTCGTTGCGGGCGAACAGGCCGGGGATGTTGCGCGCCGTCACCGGATTCACCGAGAACAGTTCGCCGGGCACGTAGATCATCTCGCGCAGGGTGCCGTCGCAGGGCATGTGGACGCGGTGGTAGTCGCGCGGGCTCAGGTAGAGGGTGGCGAACAGGCCGTCGGCGAAGCGTTCGGCGAGCTGATGATCGCCGCCGACCAGGGCGGTGGCGCTGTACTCATGGCCCTTGGCCTGGAACAGGTGGCCGCGCTTGATCGGACCGAACTGGCTGATGGCGCCGTCCACCGGGCACAGCAGCTCGGCGTCGGCCAGCGGCCGGGCGTCGTCGCGCAGGGCGCGGGTGAAGAAATCGTTGAAGCTCGGGTAGGCGGCCGGATCGGGATTGGCCGCTTCGCTCATGTCCACCCCGTAGCGGCCGATGAAGCGGCGGATCGTCCACGTGGTGGCCTGGCCGGCGCGCCGCCCGGCCAGCCAGCCCGTCAGCCGTGTCAGCGCCTTCTTGGGCAGCAGGTACTGGGAGAGGACGAACAGGGTGTCGTACACGGGCGGGGCCTTGGCGGAAAACAGCCGATGATTATAGTCACTTCGCCCGCGACGGTTTGCCGCGGCCGGCGGGGCGGGCGCGATGGGTCCGGTTGAGTTGGGTCAAATGCGGTGTCAGGCGGATGGCGTATTAGTTAACGCTGATATATTGGCATGCTTCGGTGGCCGTCCCCGCGGACGGACCGCCGGCCCACGAGAGATCCGCCCGGAGTGCGAACCATGAAACCTGCCGTGATGCGACGCTGGCTGCTGACGGCGCTGGCCCTCGTCGTCCTCGGGGCATTTGCCCTGGCCCTGTTGCGCAGCGGGCCGCTGGCACCGATCCGGGTGACCGTGCACACCGTGGCCGAGGGTGTCGTCACCCCCGGCTTGTTCGGCATCGGCACGGTGGAAGCGCAGCGCAGCTACGCGGTCGGGCCGACGGCGCCGGGCCGCCTGCTCAGCGTCGAGGCCGACGTGGGCGACCCGGTGCGGCGCGGGCAGGTGCTGGCACGCCTCGATCCGGTCGACCTGGATGCCCGCGTGGCGGCGCTCGACGCCTCCCTGGCGCGGGCGCGCAACGCCGTGGTGGCCGCCGAGGCGCAGCAGCGCGACGCCCGCGCGCGGGCCGAGGTGGCGGCCATCGAGGCGCGCCGCTACGACACCCTCGGCGAACGCCGGTTCGTGAGTCCGAGCGCGGTCGAGGCGCATCGGCAGGCCCACACCTCGGCGCGCGCGGGGGTCGATGCGGCCGCCGCGTCCACCGCCGCCGCGCGCGACGATCTGGTCCGTCTCGAGGCCGAGCGCGCGGCGGTGCTGGCCCAGCGCGCCAACCTCGTCCTGGTGGCGCCGGAAGACGGCGTCGTCACCGCGCGCCAGGCCGAGCCGGGCAACACGGTGGTGGCCGGACAGGCGGTGCTGCAGATGATCGACCCGACCAGCCTGTGGGTGCGCACCCGCATCGACCAGCATCGCGCCACCGGGCTGGCCGAAGGGCTCGACGCGCGCATCGAACTGCGCTCCCACGCCGGCGAGGCCCACATGGGCAAGGTGGTGCGGGTAGAGCTGCTGAGCGATCCGGTGACCGAGGAACGGATCGCCCGGGTGCGCTGCGATCGTGCCTTCAAGGAAGGCTCGGTGGGCGAGATGGCCGAGGTCACCATCCATCTGCCGGCGTCCGATCGGGGGCCGGTGATTCCCAATGCCGCCCTGCGTCACCGCAACGGGCAGGTGGGCGTCTGGCGCCTCGGCGACGGCGGGCCGCACTTCGTGGCGGTCAGCACCGGCGCCGAAAGCCTCGACGGCGAGGTGCGCGTGGTCTCGGGTCTGGCCGTCGGCGATGCGGTGGTGGTGCATGCCGAGCGGCCGCTGGCCGACGGCGCGCGGATCCGGGTGGTGGATGCGCTGTCGGGGCTGACGCGATGATCAGCCTGGCCGGCCGCGACATCCTCCATGCCTGGGGCAAGTTCGTGTTCACGGGCGTCGGCCTGGGCTTGCTGATCGGGGTGACCCTGTCCATGGCGGGCATCTACCGGGGCATGGTGGACGACGCCCGCGCCCTGCTCGCCAACAGCGGCGCCGACCTGTGGGTGGTGCAGCAGGACACCCAGGGCCCCTACGCCGAATCCTCCAACCTGCGCGACGATGTGGTCCGCGCGATCCGTGGCCTGCCGGGCGTGGCCGAGGCGGCCAACGTCACCTACTTCACCATGCAGGTGGCGCTGGGCGCGCGCGACGTGCGCGCCATGGTGGTCGGCTTCGAGCCGGGCCGCCCGGGCGCGCCCGCTTTCCTCATCGCCGGCCGGCGCATCACCCGGGGTCACTACGAGGCGGTGGTCGACCTGCGCACCGGCTTCAAGCTCGGCGACCGCATCCGCATCCGCCGCAAGACCTTCACCGTGGTGGGCATCACCCGGCGCATGGTGTCGTCCGGCGGCGATCCGATGGTTTTCGTGCCCCTCAAGGACGCTCAGGAGGCGCAGTTCCTCAAGGACAACGACGCCATCGTGAACGAGCGCGAACGCCTGGCAGGCAATCCGGCCTTCAACCGCCCCGGGGTGCCGGGGCTGCTCGATTCGGTCATCGACGCCCAGACCGTCAACCACAGCGTCAACGCGATCCTGGTGCGGGTGGCGGCCGGGCACAGCGCCGACGAGGTGGCCGCCAACGTGCGCCGCTGGAAGCACCTGACCGCCTTCACGCGCGCCCAGATGGAGGAGATCCTGGTGGCCAAGCTGATCGCCACCTCGGCGCGCCAGATCGGCATGTTCCTGGTCATCCTCGCCGTGGTCAGCGCCGCCATCGTGGCCTTCATCATCACCACCATGACCCTGGGCAAGGTGCGCGAGATCGCGGTGCTCAAGCTCATCGGCACGCGCAACCGCACCATCGCCGCGATGATCCTGCAGCAGGCGCTGGGCCTGGGGCTGATCGGCTTCGTGGTGGGCAAGATCGCCGCCACCCTGTGGGCGCCGATCTTTCCCAAGTACGTCCTGCTGCTGCCGGCCGACGCGCTGCGCGGCTTCGTGATCGTGATGGTCATCTGCGCGCTGGCGAGCCTGCTGGCCATCCGCGCCGCGCTGCGGGTGGACCCGGCCACCGCCATCGGAGGCTGAGGCCATGAGCGGCGACGGCATTCTCATCGAGGGCGTGAGCAAGCGCTATGGCGAGGGCGACACCGCCGTGGACGCCCTGCGCCGGGTGGACATGCAGGTGGCGCCGGGCGAGGTGGTCGGCCTCATCGGCCCGTCCGGCTCGGGCAAGACCACCCTGCTCAAGTGCCTCGGGGCGGTCATCGAACCGAGCGGCGGGCGCATGACGGTGGGCGACCAGCTCATCTACGACGGCGGATGGACGATCCCCGATCTGCGCGCCCTGCGCCGCGACCGCATCGGCTTCGTGTTCCAGGCGCCCTACCTGATCCCCTTCCTCGACGTGACCGACAACGTGGCCCTGCTGCCGATGCTCGCGGGGGTGCCGAACGCCGAGGCCCGCAGCCGCGCCCGCGCGCTGCTCGCGGCGCTCGACGTGGCGCATCGTGCCGATGCGTCTCCGTCGGCCCTGTCGGGCGGCGAACAGCAACGGGTGGCGATCGCCCGCGCGCTCATCAACCGCCCGCCGGTGATCCTCGCCGACGAGCCCACCGCGCCGCTCGACTCGGAACGGGCGCTGGGGGTGATCCGCATCCTCAACGACATGGCCGCGCAGTTTCGCACCGCGATCATCGTCGTCACCCACGACGAGAAGATCATCCCCACCTTCCGCCGCCTGTACCACATCCGCGACGGCCAGACCCACGAGGAGGCCGGCGAGGGGCGGCCGATCGGCTGAGTTGGCTGCTTCGCCCGGCTGCTAGACTGCCCCCATGACTGCGCTCGCCCTGCTTCGCCGGCTGGCGGCCACCGCCGCGTGTGCCCTCGCGTGCGTGCCGTCGTGGGCGCGCCCGCCCATCGTGGCCGTGGACGTCGGCCACACCCTCGCCGCCGCCGGCGCCACCAGCGCGCGCGGGCGCACCGAGTTCGCGTTCAACCGCGATCTGGCCCACGAGGTGGCCGCCGCGCTCATCGCCCGTGGCATCGCCGCGCATCTGGTCAACGACGACGGGCGCATCGCCGCCCTGCGCGACCGCCCCAAGGCGGTGCCCGATGCCGACTTCTTCATCTCCATCCATCACGACTCGGTCAGCCAGCGCCTGCTCAAGCCCTGGGTGTGGCAGGGCCGCGCGCTCGATTACAACGACGACTACGCCGGCCACTCGCTGTTCGTCTCCCACGACAACCCGAAGCCGGACGCGAGCCTGCTGTGCGCCTCGGCCATCGGCGCGCGGCTGCAGCGCCTGGGCTTCGTGCCCACCGACAAGAACGCCCGCCGCCATGCCTGGGCCGACCGGGCGGACACCGTGCACTGGTATGACAATCTGGTGGTGCTCCATCGCACCGCCCTGCCGGCGGTGCTGTTCGAAGCCGGCGTCATCAAGAACCGCGACGAAGAGCTCAGGTTGCGCGATCCGGCCTCCCAGCGCCGCATGGCCGACGGCATCGCCACCGGCATCGCCGCCTGCCTGCAGGTGATGGGCGCGCCGCCGCCCGTGCCCTGACGGCGCGATGCCCGGGCCGGCGGGGCGGATTGCCCGCATCGCCGGGGGCGGGATGCCCTTGGGATGAGCGGCGCGGGCACGCATCCTTGGCGATGTCATTTTCATCCCCAAGGAGACCCTCGTGAGCCTGATGCCCCACTCCCCCGCGCTGGACGCCGCGAAGATCCACTGGCGCCCCCTCGAAGGCTTCAGCGGCTTCACCTATTCCGTGCTGGCGGTGGATGCCGAACGCGGCACCACCGACTTCGTGGTCCGCTACGAGGCCGATTCGCGCATTTTCCTGCATCGCCACCGCGCCGACACCCTCACCGTGGTGATGGCCGGCGAGCACCGCATCTACGCGCCCGACGGCCGCCTGGAAGACGCGCGCCCCGCCGGCGCCTTCGCCTTCACCCCGGCCGACGCCGACCCGCACACCGAAGGCGGCGGCGCCGCCGGTGCGGTGGTGTTCTACAGCACCCGTGGCGGCGCCGACGGCGTGATCTTCGACATCATGGACGAGGCCGGCCAGGTGGTCGGCGCGCTCGGGCTGGCCGACGTGGCCGGCCTGTTCGAGCTGCAGGGCGGCAAGCCCGGCGCGTGACGCACACGGCCGGATGCCTCCGGCCAGCGGCGCCGGTCAGCGCGGCCGCTCGACGGCTGCGAGCCGACCCCGGCGCCGTCCGTTCGGGTCAGGACTCAGTTGGGCGACTGCGGCTTCCTGCCGTGGCGGCGGGTGAGCACCAGCGCGGCCAGGCCGAGTCCGGCAAGCGCGATGGATGCCGGTTCCGGGACATTGTTCGAGCCCCCGCGCACCAACAGCACCCCGTAATACGAGCTCCGGAAATTGATGTCCCGGTTACCGAAACCATCTCCAGCGAAGCCGCCGTTTTGTGCGGTCCAACCGACGTTGACCAGGTGTGAATAGCCGTTCCCGGCGTCGTACACCCCGCACGCGAACCCATTGGTGCCGCCATTCGGAGAGCATGCGGTGCCGGCGGAATTGAACAGGGCGTTGAAGGCCTGCGCGTCGGCAAGATCCGCCAGAACATACTGGGTGGTATTCGTCATGCCCGCCGCGGTGACCAAGCCGTCGAACTCCGAGGCCGACGCACTGCGAAAACCACCATAGGTCGAGATCGCCTGGGCAATGGTCATGCCCCGGGTCACCGACCAATCCAGCCATTCGAGCCCGCTCGCGGTGTCCTGTGTGATCAAGCCATCACCCGCTGTCTGCCAATCGATGGAAATCAGATTCGCATGTGCGGAAAAAGAAGCTGCAAGGAGGAGGCTGGTGGCAAATAGTTGATGTCGCATTTTCATGTCATTGTCGCTTTTTCTATTTATGGGATCGTGCTTGGTCAATACTTGCGCCAAAGCGGCGTATCGAAATTGATGTCCTCATCCAAACAAGCCGTTGCGCATGAAAACGCCGTTGCGCCGGGTGTTTCGGCGATTGCAGCAAACGTAGCGGTAGCGGAGGTGGCATCTGGATTCATTCGACATTCGAAGGCCGGTTGCCAGATGAGCAACACCAGATATGCATCAACGATCGGGCATCAATTCCGCAGGCATTATAGGGGCGCATCCGGGGCGAATACGGCCGCAGGGCGGGTAAACGTTGCCTCCGCGTGACCGGGGTCACGGCCATGCGTGAAATGCACCGGAGGCGCGGCCGCGCAAGGGCGCACGCATCGGGCGTCAGCGGTTGGTCAAGGACCGGCATACGCTTCCACGAGACCCAATAATCCATATGGAATTATCTGATGTTGGCTCAACGTGACGGTCATTGGGACGAACTCGTCAACGCCTTGCGAGTGGCGGCAGCCGGGGCGTGTATGTAGATACTGTTATCCGCGTCAAGTCTCGTGAAGCGTCGGGTCGAACGGCTTGCCCGACTTGAGCACACCATAGGCCACCTGAAGCAGTTTTCGCATCATCGCCCCGATGATCAGCTTCGGATGCTTCCCGCGCCGCACGAGGCGTTGGCGGAATCGGCCACCCCATGTCGTTTTGTACGCGGTCACAACCGCTGGCATGTATAAGGCCTTGCGGATGAACGCATGGCCGACCTTGGACAGATGCGAACGTCCTCTGACGCTCGAACCGGATTCGTGCTGGCGCGGATCGAGCCCGGCAAATGCAACGGCCTGGCGCGCATTGCCAAAGCGCGCCGGATCGGCATAGAAAGCAAGCAAGACCGCGACCGTGCGCTCGCCCACACCGGGAATGGATTCGAGCAACTGTCGTTTGTCATGCATGTCCGGATCATTGTCGATGTGATCGTTGATCTGGCGCACCAACTGGGTAATCTGTTCATCAAGCCAGGCCAGATGCGCTTCGATGCCCTCGCGCACGGCATCGCGGGCGACCAGCAAACGGTTGCTCTCCTGCCGATGCATGTTCTGCAACGCCTCCAGGCGCAGCACCATGGCGCGAAGCGCCTGCTCTTGGGCACTCGGTGCTTGCCAGGGTGGCGGGCAACGCTCGGCGCAGAACTGGGCGATCAACGAAGCATCGACCTTGTCGGTCTTGGTGCGCACCAATCTCGATGCACCGAACGCCTTGATCTGGGCTGGATTGATGACGCTGACAGTCGTGTGCTCGCGACCAGACAAGTACTCTGCCGAAGCTTCCCAGTAGATGCCGGTCGCTTCCATGCATACGTGCACTTGGCCAACGCCGCGCTGGGCGAGCCACTCGTCCAGCCGCTTGAAGCCCTCTGGCGCGTTGCTCACCACCTTGTGGCGCAGCTTGCCATCGGGCAGCTGTAATGCGCAGTCGAGCTTGTCCTTGGAAACATCGATACCCAACACAAAAGAACTCATCCCGATTCCTCCCGTGATCTACCTTGTTCATCCGGGCTGCCGGCCATGCCGGGCCAAAGATACTGTCCGATCTATTGGTGAGGGTGAGCGGCTGGTGCATGGATCTACGCGGCGGGCTCGCGGCCCAAGGGCGGAATCGGCATCCAGCCGCTCGGCTCGGGGGATCCCCCGAGCCGATCTGAGAACTGCCAAAGCAGAAGATATGGCAATCTCAGATCTGAGGAAAACAATACAAGGGCGGAAAAGCGCAGCGCCTTCCGCCGTATGAAGCGATCGAAGCGGCGACATTCGGCGGATGACGCTGCGCTCATCCACCCTACGCAGCCTATCGAGGCATCGGCGTTCGTCGTGATGAGATCGAGTGGGAAATCAACCGCAACCTGACGCTTCTCGAGCGGCATCCGCAGTACATTTCCTGTCTGTTCGGTCCATGCACCGTCATTCGAGGGTATTGATGTCCCAGCGTGTGGCGCAAGTCTTTCTCTGGATGTTCAACCTGCTCACGCTGTTGGGTGTGATCTGGTGCGTGCAGGACTACATGCGTGTCACTGACGCAATGGTGAATGGCGCGCCGACCGTTCCCTTCGATAGCGGTGTCTATTATCTGTTGCTGCCAACCGTGTTCTAGGTGCTGACCGCCATCCAGATCATTGTTTTCAAGCAGGGCGGAACCCAGGCGCCACGCTGGGTATCGCCTGTCGTCATTGGCTGGTTCATCATCACCCTGGTCCTCGCCAACGTGCTGCCGCAGTGGCTGGCCGACGATCTCACCGCCGCCGGCTACCACGCGATCGACGACCCGCGAGTCATCTCTCGCGTGTCTCGGGGAGCGGGTTTCATCTACCTCAAGAGCGAGTAGGCGGAAGGCCGCGTCTTGCCGCCATTCGTGGTCTGGCGGAGACCAAGGGGCCGTTCAAGCCTGCCTGTTCCAGTGGCGGTAGGCGGCCAGTTGCTGCCGCTCGCCAATTCGGCAGAGCTGTCACTCCAACGGCCGCTCCGCTCCGGAACCTGCCCGAGGCCCTACGGAAGCGACTCGGCCTGAGCTGCCGTACTCCTCTTGGTCTTGCCGGGGCAGCTCTCCACCTCAAGGCGGACCTCCCGCTTCACCAAACGAAAGCTTCACCTTTTGCGAAAGACTTTTGGCAAGAAAGATGCATTGAACAGGCAGACCCGTATACATTATGGATGTTCATATGCACACGCAGTCTCTAGTTCAGTGAAGCAGGCTCGTTATATGTCGACGAAAAGACCCGACTACAGTGACAACCAGCACAGCATCTTGTACGCGGAAACGAGCGGGTGTTGCCCCTTGTGCGCGCAGCCAATTCTTTTTAGCAAGAAGGGATCAAAAAGGCTGACTAAGGGCTATGAGATTGCGCACATTTATCCGCTTAACCCCACGCCGATCCAAGCTAAGTCCCTTGCTGGGCGAGCACCGCCACCCGAGATTAACGCACTCGAGAACGTCATTGCCTTGTGCCCCACTTGCCACACAAAATTCGACAAAGACTTCAAGCTAGAGGAGATGGATCGCCTTAGAAGTATCAAGGATGGTTTTTTGGCCGAGGCAAAAGCAAGAACAACGGCCGCTCAGTACGCCATTCAGGAAGAGATCTACACGATCCTGGACAATATCGTAGCGCTGGATGGGGACGCGCCAGAGATTTCCCCTGCCCGATTTGATATTTCTACAGTAGACAAGAAGCTTCGCGTCGGCATGAGTCCCCTGCAAAAGCACGAGATCAAAATGTATGCCGTAAATTTCTACGTACGCATTCGAGATCACATCCGTCTGCTAGAGCAGAACGACCAGCTGGCGATTCGCATCATGCAGAACCAGATCAATACCTACTATCTGGAAATGCAAAAACAGCATCCAGACAACAAGGATGCAGTGTTCAATTTCGTTGCGCAGTGGATCAGTTCTCGAACGGGGAGATCGCTGTTAGCCGCGAAAGTTCTGACATCGTTCTTCGTACAGAACTGTGAGGTGTTTGATGCTGGTGCCGAGTAAGTTCACGCGCCTCGAAGAGTCAACTCTATTCAGGATGACAAGAGTTCTGAGCGAGAGGACAGACCTGGAAAGCGTGCAAGACATTTACTATAGGACGCGTGATGATTTTCGGGACGCGAGCGAATTTCTTCATGCGTTGGATGCGCTATTCGTGCTTGGTCTGCTGGAATTTGACGAAGAATCAGGACTGATTAGATATGCTTAAAGAAATTCGGTGCGTACATTTCAGCCACTCGAAAATTTCCTTTCATCCTGGGCTCAATGTCATCCTGGGCGATGACGACGCGAAGAACTCCATTGGAAAGTCAACGGTATTAATGGTCATCGATTTCGTATTGGGTGGTACGACATTCCTCAAGGATGATGCCGGCGCGATCCGAGAACTCGGTCACCACCACTACGATTACGCATTCGAGTTCGGGAAAAAACAGCTGTTTTTCTCGCGCGCGACAGAGGCGTCAGATGTAGTTTACGTCTGTGATGAAAACTATGCCAGGCTCAACGAACTACCGCTTGAGAAGTACCTCGCGTTACTAAAACATCAGTATGGACTAGACGACTTTGAGGGGTCGTTCCGATCGACCTTGAGTCCATTTGCTCGCATCTGGCGAAAAGGAGGCTTGGAGCCAGATCAGCCCTTTGTCTCCATGCCCAAGGAATCATCTGCTGTGGCTATCGGTCGTTTAGTCGACATGTTCGACCGAAGCGCAGACATTGCTGAAGAAAAAAATACATTGGATGTGCAGAAGGAGCGTAGGACGCTCATAAAGAAGTCCATGGATTCGAGAATTATCCCAAAAATCACAAAGAAACAATATGATGAAAACATCGGGAAAATCGCCGAAAACTACGCACAGATCGACCAACTCAAGCAAGGTTTGGGGGGGCACTTAGTGTCTATGAGTCGCTGTTCAACGAGAGTCTGCAGCAGAAGCAGCAGCGAAAGAACAAGTTGAGTGGCGCGCGAGCGGACATACTGAATAAAATCAGACGACTACAGCGAGATATCTCCGGCATCACGCCGCGGCTTGCCGCCAACATTGCTCTAATCGCTGATTTCTTTCCCACAGTGGACGTACAACGTCTGGAACAGGTTGAAGCGTTCCATCAAAAAATCGGACGTATCGTTAAGAAGGAACTCAAGGACGAGTTGGCAGTTGCTCTTGCTGAGGAGGATGCGGCAGCAAACGAGATTGCCGCGATTGATGTTGAGATTCAGGCAGACCTGCAGTCGAAGGGCCTTCCAGAAGACATTTTCAAGCGCGTTTTCGATTTAAAGGAAATCACCGACAGGGCCGTTGATGAAAACCGGAGCTTCGATCTAAAAGTCGAACTGGACGAAACGATCAAACTTTCCAATGAGCGGTTGGAATCGATCTACGTTAGGATTTTCCTCGACATCGAGCGACAAGTTAACCAGAAGCTGAATGCGTTCACCAATGTCGTCTATGGCCCCTTCCGGGCCAGTTCGGAGTTGCGCATTAAAAGCCCGAGCTCATATAAATTCACATCGCCGGCAGACACAGGAACAGGTAAGTCATATGCTGGTTTGATTGGCTTTGATCTAGCGATGTTATCACTGACTAAGCTGCCGTTATTCCTCCACGATTCGATCATTTACAAGAACATTGAAGTGCCAGCGATTCGGCGCATACTTCGCATCCTGGCTGCGGTCAAGTCAAAGCAAATTTTTCTATCTTTTGATGAGGCAAAGAAGTTCGGGCCAGAAGCTGAACTTCTGCTCAAGCGCTTTACCGTTTTGAAACTGGCGCATAACGATCTTCTCTACACAAAGGACTGGCGTGACCAGAAGTAGTGGAAGCTCAGGCGGTTGGTTTGGCGCTACGGTGCTAACAGGTTGATGCAAAACCCAGTGAGCGACTGGACGTAGTGATTGTCATATCAGTAGGAACATCCGTTCAAGTCCGCACCACCGCTCCCGGATTTCGCTGCGCTACATCCGGGCTTGTATGTTTAAAGCGCTCTCTTGTTTGCAGTGCGCGAGGGAGCCGAGGTGGAGGGACGGTCCGGGCTATCTGCAGTGTGTCCGCACTGACAGACCAACGTAGTGTTGTCCCCACTTCGTCTGCTCAGCGTCGATGAAGAATGCAGCAGGCGTTTGGGCCGGCATGCCGGCCCAAACGACCGCCAATAGGAAACAAGCCAACGCTCAGGCAGACGCCCCCTCGGCTGTACTTGATTCTACGCGCTGCTTCCCTGGTCGGAGGGCGTCATCATGAATCGTTCTATTTCTCAGTGCTTTGGCGTCGATGTCAGCAAAGCCGAGTTGGTGATCGGCGACAACACTTCTGAGCGCATCGTGAAGATCGCGAATCGCTCTGAGGCAATCCGGGGCTGGCTCAGACGATTGCCAGAGAATTGCCATATCGGCATGGAGGCGACGGGTACTTACCATGTTGCCCTGGCCGATCTGGCGCATGAGCGCGGACACCGTGTGTATGTGCTCAACCCCCGCTCGGTGGCGGTGTATCTGAAGGGATTGCGCTCTCGCGGCAAGACCGACATCCTCGATGCGCGCGGCATCACTCGGTTCGTTGAGCGCGAAACGGATGAACTCGAACCCTACGAGCCCCCCACGGTGCTTCAGCGGTCAATCCGCACGCTTTTGCACCGACGCCATCAAGTGGTCAAGCAGCGTGCGGCGATGCGTCTGAGCTGCCAGCACCTCGATGTTTCGGTTCGCGCGACATTTACGCCCTTGCTCAATGCATTTGACCAATGCTTACGCAACATCGACATCAAGCTTCGGCAGATGGTGCGTTCAGATCCAACCTTGCATCAGCTTGAACGCAACCTGCGCACCATCCCAGGGGTCGGTCCGTTGGTTGGGACCGCATTGGCTCTGCGGCTAAGCCGACACCCCTACCGAAACAGTGACGCATTGGTCGCGGCGCTTGGCATGGACCCGCGCCCCTGCCAATCGGGTACCTCCGAAGGTGTACGACACCTCTCCAAACAGGGAAATGGCGAGGAGCGTCGCCTCATCTACATGGCCGCCGTGAGCGCGTGCAAAACAGCGCATTGGCGCGCGAAGTTCGAGAACCTGCTTACCAGGGGAAACCCCACCACCGCAGCCCTATGCATCATCGCGCGCAAACTGTTGCGCATCGCATTTGCGATCAACAGAAGCAGCGAGCCGTATCGCGAAGAGCTCGGCGTTCAGACTTGCAGCGCTTCATAGAATCTACGGTTCAACAACCGGCTCGACCGTCACGTTCGGGTCGGTAGCCGCCTTCCGAGCGATTGACTCTAGCCGGTCACCCCCGCCCATCACCACGCATTCACCAAACGCGGCGTCCCAGTGCGATACGCCCGGCCTCACCGCGACCCGCTGATGGAACCCCGCCCGCTAAGGGCCGATCTGCCGATACACCAGCGTGGCGAGTTGCAGCATCTTGTCTCGGCCGACGGTGCCCGACAGGGCGTAGCCGAAGGGGCCGTCGATCCAGTAGAAGACGTCGATGCCGTCCTCGCGGGCGTGGCGGAAGCGGGTTTCGCCGGTGTGGGCGGCGTTGGGCTGGACGTAGAGCGTCAGGCGTTGCTGTGTGGCGTCTTCGTACATGAACTGGGCGACTTCGCCGCGCGCGCCGGGGAGCAGCCGGCCGCCGACGAGGTGAAAGCCCGCGTCGTCCAGTTGCGGGGCCTTCAGGGGGGCGCCGAGTCGTTTGGAGAGCCAGGCGATCAGGTGGGCCTGCTGGTCGGCGCCGACTTCGACCGGATGGCGCACCTCCGGGGTGTAGACGGCATGGGCGACGGCGGCCATGCGCGGCAAGGTGTCGCCGGCGATCGGTGCCGAGGGGGGCGGCGCCACTTCGCCACGCAGCAGGTAGCCGGCCAGTGCGCCGATCATGAGCCACGCCACGGCCGCGAGGCGGCGCCATGCGACGCCGCGCGCGTCGTTGGCGGGCGGTATCAGGCGCTGGGGGACGGGGGCGTCGAGCATGGCGTCGTAGGCCCGGTGCAGCTGGGCGGCCTGCCGGCGCCAGGTGTCCACCTGTTCGCGCTGCTCGGGGTGCGCGGCGAGCCAGGCTTCGACCCGGGTGCGACGGGACGGGTCGAGCCGGTTGTCGGCGTAGGCGTGGAGTTCTGCTTCGGAGATGGGCGTGGTCATGGGCGCACGACCTTCAGACACGGTGCCGCCTCGCCCGCGAGGATGGCCCTGAGCCGGGCGCGGGCGCGGGAGAGGCGCGACATGACGGTGCCCAGGGGCAGCCCGAGGGTGCGGGCCACCTCCTGGTACGAGAGTTCTTCGAGTCCGACCAGCAGCAGGATTTCGCGTTGCTCCAGGGGCAGCTGCGCCAGCGCACGGTCGAGGTCGCGCAGTTCGAGACCGTCCAGTTGCGCGGGGCGTTGCGGGATGTCGGGCAGCTCATCGGTGTCGCGGTAATCGATCGGGTGGCTGCGACGCAGCTGGTCCACGTGCAGGTTGTGCATGATGGAGAACAGCCACGGGCGTAGCGTCTTGTCCCGCTGCCAGAAGCGCCATTTTTCCAGGGCGCGCGCCAGGGTGGCCTGGACGAGATCGTCCGCCGGCGCGACGGCCCCCGTCAGCGCCCGGGCATAGCGGCGCAGACGGGGGATTTCGGCGACGATGGCGTCCCGGCTGCTCACGGCGGCTCAAGGCCTGGCGCGGTGCCAGACGCCCTTGAACCCGTCCCCGGTGGTGTCGCCCGGCTTCTGGTCCTTGATCCAGAAGTACAGCGGTTTGCCTTTGTAGGCCCACTGCCGGCTGCCGTCGTCGCGGGTGATGAGGCTGTAGTCGCCCGCCGCGGTGGCGTGCTCGTCGGCCAGCAGCGGGGGCCAGTTGCCGGCGCAGGGGCCGTTGCAGGCGCTCTTGCCGCTGCCGGGCGCATCCTTGTCGAAGGTGTAGAGCGTCATGTCGTTGGTGCCGGTCAGGACGCCGTCGGCCATTTTGACCGGGGCGTCGGCGGCCCACGAGGCGCCGGACAGCGCCAGCATCGTCAGTCCGGCCATCAGTGCGGTGGTTTTCATCTCGGGCTCTCCGTAGAGGGTTGGGCTTGCACTGGATATACGGATGACGGCCCGCGTGTATTCCCCGGCATCGCGGATGAGGCGGCACGACCGCCCCGGCCGTTCGCCATTCAGCTCGCGGTGATCTCCCGGAACTCGCCCTGCGCGGTGGTGGCGAGGCTCACGGCCACGATGGCGATCATCGAGACGAGGAAGCCGGGGATGATTTCATAGACGCCCGGGCCGCCGAGGAAGCTCGCGTTCCAGCCCAGCGCGATCCAGACGATCACCGTCACCGCGCCGGTGACGAGCCCGGCGACGGCGCCCAGCCCGGTCATGCGGCGCCAGGTCAGGGAGAGGATCATCAGCGGGCCGAAGGCGGCACCGAAGCCGGCCCAGGCGTTGCTGACGAGGCCGAGCACTTCGCTGTCCGGATTGCGGGCGATCACGGCGGCGACGGCGCCCACCGCCACGACCGCGAGGCGGCCGACGTTCACGATCGTCCGGTCGCTGGCCTGCTTGTTCACCAGCAGCCGGTAGAAGTCCTCGGTCAGCGACGAGGAGGACACCAGCAGCTGGCTGGAGACGGTGGACATGATCGCGGCGAGCAGGGCCGCGAACAGGAAGCCGGTGACGAGCGCGGGGAACAGCGTCTCGGCCAGGAGGATGAAGATCGTCTCCGGGTCCGCCAGGGCGATGCCGTTGCGCTCGACATACGCGCGGCCGAAGATCCCCACGCCGATGGCGCCGATGAGCGAGATGCCCATCCAGGCCATGGCGATGTTGCGCGCGGTGGCCACCTCGCGCACGCTGCGCACCGCCATGAAGCGCACGATGATGTGCGGCTGGCCGAAGTAGCCCAGCCCCCACGCCATCAGCGAAATCCAGCCGATGACGGTCATGTCGTCGCTCCACCACGAGAGCGTGAAGCCCTGCAGGCCCGACAGGGTCTGGCCGGCCTGGGCGAAGCCGCCGCCGCCGCCGGCATAGAGCACCACCGCCGGCATGATGATCAGCGCCAGCATCATGATGCAGCCCTGCACGAAGTCGGTGAGGCAGACCGCCAGAAAGCCGCCGACCACCGTATAGGCGAGCACCACGCCGAGCGTGAGCCACACGCCCATGTGGTAGCTGCCGTGAAAGGCGGTCGAATACAGCTTGCCTCCGGCCACCAGGCCGGAGGCGGTATAGACCGCGAAGAACACCACCACGATCAGGGCCGAGACCATGCGCAGCGCGACCGCCTGCGTCGGGAAGCGGTTGGCGAGGAATTCCGGGATCGTCAGCGCGTTGTCGTAGCGCTGGGTCTGCTCGCGCAGGCGCGGGGCGACGACGATCCAGTTGACCAGCGCGCCGATGAACAGGCCGATGCCGATCCACGCCTGCACCAGGCCGGCGGCGTAGAGCGCGCCGGGCAGGCCGAGCAGCAGCCAGCCCGACATGTCCGAGGCGCCCGCCGACAGGGCCGCCACCGCGGGGGGCAGGTCGCGCCCGCCGAGCATGTATTCCTCGGAGTTGCCGGTGGATTTGCGGTAGGCATAGAAGCCGATGCCGAGCATGGCGACGAAATAGAGGGTCAGGCTGATCCAGACTCCGGTTTGCATGAGATCGTCCTCGCTGTCCTGTGGTTGGGGCGGCCGCTACGCTTCTGCGGCGAGCAGGCTGGTGTTGCCTCCGGCGGCGGTGGTGTCGATGCAGATGTGGCGTTCGGCGTAGTAGCGTTCGGCGCAGATCACCTCGGTTTCGAGCTGCACGATGCGCCCGTCGCGGCTGGCCAGCGCCTGGCGCAGCGCGCGCGTCCATGGCGAATCGCCGGCCGCGGCCACGGCGACGAAGCCGTCCGCCGTGGCCAGCTCGTCGGCCGGAACGGTCCCGTCCAGACCGGCGACCGGCGCGCCGGCCTTGGCCAGCGGGGCGACGGCCGCCGCGGCTCCGGGCACCACGACCAGCGCCGGGCAGCCGGCGGCGAGCGCCTGGGCGGCCTGGGCGAGGGCGGTGTCGAGTTGCGGGCCGAGACAGAGCACCGGCCCCTTGGGCGGCATGATCATCCGGTTCGATTCGCCGGTCGGCCCGGGAAAACGGAACGGTCCGCTGTCGAAGCTGGCGGCGGCATTGACGGCGCGGCGCACCCCGGGCCCGGTGCCGTCGAGCGCCCGGCGCAGCACCTGTACCCGGTCGGCACGGGCCACCCAGGCGCGCGCGTCGAGGCCCGCAAAGGCCGTGCTCAGCTGTGCGGCCGACACCGGCGCGCCGTCGGGGGCGGGATGCGTCGTCGGCACCTCGGTGCGGCGGAAGCGGTTCACATAGTGCGGCCCGCCGGCCTTCGGCCCGGTGCCCGACAGCCCCTCGCCGCCGAAGGGCTGGCTGCCGACGATGGCGCCGATCTGGTTGCGGTTCACGTAGATGTTGCCGACGCGGATGCGGTCGACGATCTGCTGCACCCGGTCGTCGATGCGGGTGTGCAGGCCGAAGGTGAGCCCGAAGCCACGCTCGTTGATCGCATCGACCACCGTGTCGATGTCCTGGGCCTTGAAGGACGCCACATGCAGCACCGGGCCGAAGATCTCGCGTTCCAGATCCCCGATGCCATCGACCGCGACCAGCGCCGCGCCGACGAAGGTGCCGCCCTCGGGGCGGCGAGGCGCTTGAGCACACGGCCGCGCTGTTCCTGCGCATCGACATAGGCGCGGATGTCGGCCTGTGCCTCGGCGTCGATGACCGGGGCCACGTCGGTGTCGATGGACCACGGGTCGCCGGTCACCAGCGTGTCCATGGCGCCCATGAGCATCTCCACCACGCGGTCGCGGGTGTCCTCCTGCACGTAGAGCATGCGCAGCGCCGAGCAGCGCTGCCCGGCCGACTGGAAGGACGAGGCGACGATGTCGTCCACCGCCTGCTCGGGCAGGGCGGTGGAATCCACGATCATGGCGTTGAGGCCGCCGGTCTCGGCGATCAGCACGGCGCTGGCCGGCGCATGGGCCGCCAGCGTCTGGTGGATGCGCTGCGCCGTCGCGGTCGAGCCGGTAAAGCAGACGCCGGCGATGCGCGAGTCGGCGGTGAGCGGGCCGCCCACGTTCGGGCCGTCGCCCGGCAGCAGCTGGAAGGCCGCCGGGGGCACGCCGGCCTCGCGGAACAACTGCGCGGCCCGGGTGGCGATGATCGGCGTCTGCTCGGCCGGCTTGGCCACCACCGCATTGCCGGCCGCCAGGGCGGCGGCGATCTGCCCGGTGAAGATCGCCAGGGGGAAATTCCACGGGCTGATGCACACGAACACGCCGCGTCCCTCGGCTGGGTCCTCGGCGTCCAGCCGCTCGGCCTCGGCCGCGTAGTAGCGCAGGAAATCCACCGCCTCGCGCACCTCGGCCACCCCGTCGAGCAGGATCTTGCCCGCCTCGCGGGTGGCGATGGCGCAGAACTCCGCCATGTGTTCTTCGTAAAGGTCGGCGATCCGGCGCAAGGTCGCCGCGCGGGTGTCGACCGGCGTGCGCGACCACTGCGCGAACCCCGCCTGGGCGGCGTCGAGGGCGCGGGCGACCTCCTCCGCCGTGGCTTCGTGCACCTGCCCGACGACGCTGCCGTCGGCCGGCGAGCGCAGCGCCCTCGCCGCGCCGGCGGGGGCGGCGTCACCGGCCAGCACCGGCCGGGCCGTCCACCGGGTGTCGGCAAAGCGGTCGCGCGCCTCGATCAGCGGCCCGGCGACGGCCGGCTCCTCGAGCCGGCATCCGCGCGAGTTGACGCGGCCGGGCGCGAACAGCTCGCGCGGCAGGCGGATGCCCGGGTTCTGGATCGGCTCGGTCGCCAGTGCCCGGTCCACCGGGTCGGCGGCAATGGCCTCGGGGGCGATGTCGGTGTTGACGATCTGGTTGACGAAGCTCGAATTGGCCCCGTTCTCCAGCAGGCGCCGCACCAGGTAGGCGAGCAGGTCCTTGTGCGGGCCGCAGGGCGCGTAGATGCGGCAGCGCGTGCCGGCCTGCTGGCGCACGATCTCGTGCAGCGATTCGCCCATGCCGTGCAGGCGCTGGAACTCGAAGCTGTCGTGATCGGTGCCGGCCATCTCGAGCACGGCGGCGCAGGTGTGGGCGTTGTGGGTGGCGAACTGCGGGTAGATGCGGTCGCGCATGTCCAGCAGCATCCTGGTGCAGGCCATGTAGGACACGTCGGTGTTCACCTTGCGCGTGAACACCGGGAAGGCGTCGGCGCCCAGTTCCTGCGCGAGCTTGATCTCGGTATCCCAGTAGGCGCCCTTGACCAGGCGCACCATGATCCGGCGCCCCAGCCGCCCGGCGAGCGCATACAGGTGCTCGAGCACCGCCGGTGCGCGCTTGCCGTAGGCCTGCACCACGACCCCGAAGCCGTCCCAGCCGGCCAGACTCGGGTCCGCCAGCACGGCGTCGACCACGTCGAGCGACACGTCGAGCCGGTCCTGCTCCTCGGCGTCGATGTTGAAGCCGACCTTCGCCTTGGCGGCCATCTGCGCCAGTGCCAGACAGCGCGGGATGACCTCTGCGTCGATCGCCTTGCGGTGCGTGCTCAGGTAGCGGGCCGAGAGCGCCGAGAGCTTGACCGAGATGCCGGCGTTGTCGCGCACGTCCCCCGGGCGACCTGCGCGATCCGCTCGATGGCGTGGGCGTAGCTGTCGTAGAAGGCCTGCGCGTCGGCGTCGGTGCGCGCGCCCTCGCCGAGCATGTCGTAGGAGTAGGTGTAGCCACGGGCGCGCAGCTTGTCGGCGCGCTTGAGGCCCTCCTCGATGGTCTGGCCGAGGACGAACTGCTGCCCCATGATCTTCATCGCCCGGCCGACCGCGGTGCGCACCACCGGCTCGCCCAGCCGCTTGATGAGCCGGCGCGCGCCGGCCACGGGCCGCGAGGGGTCGGAGCCGAGCATGCGCCCGGTGAGCATCAGCGCCCAGGTGGACGCGTTGACCAACGGCGAGAAGGAGTGGCCCAGGTGGGCGCTCCAGTCGGACGGGGCGATCTTGTCCTCGATCAGATCGTCGATGGTCTCGGCGTCGGGCACCCGCAGCAGCGCCTCGGCCAGGCACATCAGGCCGACGCCCTCGTCGGTCGACAGGCCGTACTCGTCGAGAAAGGCCTCCATCATCGTCGGGTCGGTGTCGTCCCGGACCTGGTCGATGAGCCGCGCGGCCCGGTCCGTCACCGCCTGGCGCCGGTCCGCCGGCAGCCCCAGCCGCGTCGCCAGCTCACGCACGGCCTCGGCCTCGTCAATCGCGTACCGGGCCCGGATCGCGGCCCGGCTGTCGCTGCTCGCCGGCCGCATGGAATACGTCTGTGGCTGTCCCTTCATCTGGCTCCCACTGGCGTTCGTTTTTGCGTCGTCGCAAGATGGGTTGATGCTTTCAGTCTATGCAGGGATCCACGTGTTCGCGAGCTTTAATCCGGACCGGGGCGTCAGGCGCACCGGATGGAGCGCCGCATGCGGCGCGGCCGAAGCGGCGTGTCCGCAGGGCATCCGGCCGCACTGCGGCACCTGCCGATCAGGGCCGCGCGCGCCGCAGCAGCGGCCGCATCGCCAGGGCGCCCAGCACCGGGCCCGGCAGCAGCAGCCAGGCCACCTTGGCCCCCCAGGCCTCCACCACCGCCGTCCCCCAGGCGATCGAGATCATCGTCACCGCAAAGCCCAGGGCGTTCTGCAGAGCCAGCGCGCTGCCGACGATCTCGGGCGGGCAGGCCCGGGCGGAGAGGGCGGAGAAATGCGGCGAGTCGGCCACCACGCTGGCCCCCCACACCAGCATGAGCCCGAGCACGACGGGCGGTGCGGCGTGGCTCAGTAGCGGAAAGAGCGCGCAGCACAGGGCCGAGATCGCCATGGCGGTGACCGCCACCGGGGCGCTGCCGGTGCGCCGGCTCACGAAGCCGCCGGCGATGCAGCCGACCGCGCCGATGCCGATGATGGCGAAGCTCAGCGCGCTGGAGGCGGCGAAACCCGCCAGGCTGGAGCCGGCGATGAACAGCGGCACCAGGGTCCACATCGCGTACAGCTCCCACTGGTGGCCGAAGTAGCCCAGCGCCGAGGCGCGGAAGGTGGGGATCGTGAACGCGGTGAGCACCCGGCCCAGGCGCAACGGGTGCGCGCCGGCCTTGCGTTTCAGGTGGGGGCCGTCGCCGAGGGCGAAGATCATGATGGCCGCGAGCACCGCCAGCACCGAGGCGGTCAGCAGCACCGCCTGCCAGGGCCAGTCGCCGCCGGCGAAGCGCACCCCGTGGGGCAGCGCGGTGCCGAGGGTGAGCATGCCCACCAGCTGGGCCAGCGCATGGCCGGCGCGCTCGGGCACCCAGCTCACCACCAGTTTCATCCCCAGCGGATACACCCCGGCGAGGCTGAAACCCACCGCGAAGCGCAGCGCCAGGCCGCTGCCCATGCCCTCGGCGAACAGCGCGAAGGCGGCGTTGGCGAGCGCGCCGAGCACCGCGCACACGGCGAAGATGCGGCTGGCGGCGAAGCGGTCGGCCAGACCGGTGAGGGCGAAGATCAGGGTGCCGATGATGAAGCCGAGCTGCACCGCGTTGGTGAGCTGGCCGAGCTCGGCGGCGCCGATGCCCCAGTCGTGCATCAGCGCCCCGGCGGCCGCGTTGGCGGAGAACCACAGCGAGGTGCCGAACAGCTGGGCGATGACGATGGTGGGGACGACGGGCAGGCGCATGGGCACGAGTATAGACAGGACGCGCCCGCCCGCGTCAGCCCGATGCGCGCGCGTAGCGTCGCGCCAGGGCGGCGCAGGCCATGAGCTGGATCTGGTGGTAGAGCAGGGCGGGCAGGAGGATCAGGCCCAGGTCCGGGCGCACGCCGAACAGCAGCCGGGCGATGGGGATGCCGCTGGCGATGCTTTTCTTGGAGCCGCAGAACACCGCCACCACCTCGTCGTCGCGGGCGAAGCCGAGTCGCCGCGCGGCCATGCGGGTGAGCGAGAGCACCAGCGCCAGCAGCCCGGCGCACACCCCCAGCGCCTCGATCACCGCCACCCAGCCTTGCCCCGACCAGATGCCGGCGGCGGACGAATCGCTGAAGGAGCAGAACACGATGAGCACGATCACGCCCCGGTCCACGCGATGGGTCAGGGCCTTGTGGCGCACCATCCAGGCATGCACATGGGGGCGCAGCAGCTGGCCGAGGATGAAGGGCAGCAGCAGCTGCACGCTGATGCCGACGATGGCGCGGCCGATGGGCAGGCCCTCGCCGGCCACATGCAGCACCTGGCTGATCAGCAACGGTGTGAGCACGATGCCGATCAGGTTCGACAGGGTGGCGTTGAACACCGCTGCCGCCACGTTGCCGCCGGCCATGGCGGTGAAGGCCACCGAGGAGGAGATGGTCGAGGGCAGCATGCACAGGAACAGCAGGCCCACCATGAGGCCCGGCGCCACCCGATCGGCCAGCGTCCACGCCAGGGCGAGGCCGAGCAGCGGAAACAGCGCGAAGGTGCACAGCTGCACGAACAGGTGCAGGCGCCAGTGGCGCATGCCGGCGAGCAGCTTGTCGGTGGCCAGGTTCGCCCCGTGCAGCAGGAACACCAGGCCGACGCCGACGTTCGTCACCATGCCCAGGTGCAGCGGGCCGTCGGAGCGGCCCAGCTGGGGGAAGACGATCGCCAGCGCCACGGCGCTGAGCATGGTGGCCAGGAAGCCGTCGATCCGCAGCCGCCCGCGCGCAGGGCTCATGCGTGCGCCGCCAGCCACTGGCCCATGTCGGCCGCGTCGGCGAACTCGTCCACCGCCCGGGCCACCGAGCCGGGGAGCTCGGTCTCGAGCTGACGGGCCAGGTCGTTGCCCGGGCCCAGCTCGATGGCCACGTCCACCGCCATCGAGGCCAGGGTTTCCATGCACCAGTCCCAGTGCAGCGGCTCGGCCAGCTGCCGGGGCAGGCTGTCGAGGGCGTCGCTGTCCTGGCGTTGCAGGCGCCCGTCGATGCCGGCGATGACGGGCATCGACGGCGAGTGGAGCGGCGCGCGGGCGAGCGCCGCGCGGAACGGCGCGACGGCCCCGACCAGCAGGGCGGTATGCGAGGGCACTTCCACGGGCAGGCGTTTCAGATCCGCCGCGGCGATGGCGGGATCGGCGGCGAAGGCGTCCATCGCCGCGGGGGGGCCGCCCAGCACCCAGTCGCCGCCCGGGCGGTGGATGGCGACCACGATGCCGTGGCGGCGCATGGCCGCGGCGCGCGCCTCGTGCAGCGCCGGCGGGGTGCGTCCGCGCCACAGCGCCATGCAGCCCTGGCCCGGCGGCGCGGGCGGCAGGCAGGTGTCCATGAGGCGGGCGCGCTCGCGCACCAGGGCGAGCGTGTCGGCGGCATCGAGGGCGCCGGCCACATGCCAGGCCATCACCTCGCCGAGCGAGTACCCGGCCACCACCGCCGGCGCCTGCGGCAGCTGCGCCGACAGGCGTTGCCAGGCCGCGATCTGGTAGAGGGCGATGGCGAACTGGGCGTTGCGGTTGAGGAACAGGGTGCGGGCGTCGAGCGCGTGCCACCAGCGGTCCACCGGTTCGCCGAGCACGGCGGAGGCGGTCTCGCACAGGGCCGCGCAGTCCGGGGCCACGAGCAATGCGTCGAGCATCTGGCAGTGTTGCCGCGCCTGCCCGGAGCACAGGATCGCCAGTCTCATGCGCCGTCCAGCCGGTGGACCAGCCAGGTGGCGGCCACCAGGTCGGCGCTGCCGCCCGGGCTCAGGCGGCGCGCGACCATCCAGCCGTGCATGTCGATCAGCGCCTCGCGCCAGTCGGGCCGGCGCACACCGCCGGCATGCAGAAAGGCCCGGGCGGCGGCCTGCACGTCGGCCAGGCCGGCGTCCCCGCCGCGCCACAGCAGGTTGGTGTCGTCGAGGTGGGCCATGAGGGTCATGAGGGTGCCGATGAGGGCGGTGTCCTCCTCGATGCCCTCGGCCAGCAAGGCCTGCAGGGCGGGCAGGCCGAGCCGATAGACCGCGGGGAAGCCGCCCGCCGCTTGCGCCCGGGCGCCGCCGGCAGCGAACTGCTGCCACACCGCCTGCCCGTGGGAGGTGGGCGCCGCGCGTCTCGAGGCCGCAATGGCCGGTCCCCACAGGCGGGCGACGAGCGCGCCGCAACGAACCGGCGCGGGCGACGGATGGGCCGCGCGCCAGGCGGCCGCCGCGGCCAGCAGGCCGAGGTTGAAGATGGCGCCGCGGTGGGTGTTGGCGCCGCGCGTGGCGGCCATCATGCGCGCCTCGGCGGCGATGGCGATGACCTGCAGTTCGGCATAGCGCGCGCCGCGCGCGCCCGCCTCGGCGATCTCGGCGAAGTAGCCGCGCAGCGCGGCGATGCTGTCGACGAAGCTGGCGTAGTTCATGTCCCGGTGGCTGCCCGGATCGACCGGCGTGACCAGGCCGGGCTTGGGCCAGGCGTCGGCCTCGTGCTTGAGCGCGGCGCAGCAGGCGGCGTCGAGCGCCGCCGGGCTGAGGACGGGGGCGGTATCAGGCCGCGCGGCGGCGGTGGTGATCGGCATCGTCATGTCCAGGGTGAACGGCGTCCAGGAACTCGGCCGCCGTCATGAGCCGGATCGCGGTGTCCGACTTGGCCAGCACCGACCGGTCGGCCTCGAGTGCCGCCGCCAGCTCGCGCCAGGCCACCGCCCAGCCGGCGAGGCGCAGTTCCCCGTCGATGCGCGGGGTGCCGTCGCCATGGCGGCCGAGCACCGCCAGGGCCCGCAGGGCCCGGGCGCGGTCGGTGCAGTCCACGAGCACGTCCACGTCGCTGTCGGGGCGCAGGCAGGGCGCGCCGCTCAGGTGCTGGTTCACCAGCGACCCGTAGCCGCGCACGGTCTGGCCGATGGCGCCCATGGCGGTGGCCAGATGCGCGAGCGGCGCCTGCCACCGGGCCGGTGCGCTCGCGGCCAGCGCGCCCAGGGGCGGTGGCGGCGCATGGCGGATGAGGGTGTCGGGTGGCGCGAGCACGCCCACCCGCCAGCGCGCGCCGGTGCCGGTCACGGTGAAGCCCAGCCGCAGGCGGGCGTCGCCCGGCTCGCGGCGGCCCACCACCAGCGGTCGCGCCTGTTGCAGCCAGTCGTCCAGCACGGGGCGGTCCGCCGCGTGCACCGCCAGCCGGTCGAGGGCGGCGGCGTCCACCCAGGCCAGGTCGTGGCGGCGGGGCGAGGGCTCAGCCACCGGCCACCTCGGCGGCGACGGCGGCGGCCAGCTTGCGGCCGCCGCGTTCAGCACCGGTGCGGGCGCGCACGTCCTGCCCCGCCACCTTGCGGGCTTCAGCCAGTTCGGCGGCCAGCATGGCCGGCCAGTGGCCGTCGGCGCGGTCCCACAGGGTGCTGACGGCGCCCATGCGCCAGTAGTTGTCGGCGCCGGGGGCGAAAACGGGCGAGGCTTTGGCCAGCGTCTGCAGGCGTTCGAGCTCGATCTTGGTGACCCGCGACATGGCGCGCAGGTCCATGACGCGCACCTGGGCGTCCGGCAGGGCGATGATGCGGTCGGCGAGCATGCCGAAGGCGAGGAAGCCGCCGGAGACGGCTTCGCCGTGGATGAGCGTCAGCGTCGTGTGACCGGCGCGGCGCGCCAGATCGACGCAGCGGGCCACATGGGCGAAGCAGCCGTTGAGGCCGAGCAGTTCCTCGCGGCGCGACAGGGCCTGGCCCTGGGTGTCGGCGATGAAGACGATGGGGCGGGCGGTGGTGCCGGTGTCGGCCTCGACCACGCGCAGGATCTCGCCGGCGATGGCCAGGGCGAGGTCGCCATCCACCGCGGCGGCGTCCCAGGAGCCGATGACGGCCACCGGGGTGCCGCCCAGGCGGGCGGGGCCGGCGACGAAGTGGCCGTCGATGACGACCTCGTGATTCCCGGCGCCGAACAGGGCGTCGAAAAGGCGTGCGTCAGACATGGTCAGGCCTCCGTGGCCAGCTGCGCGAGCTGTTGGTTGAAGGTGTCGGCGGCGAGCATGGGCACGGCCTCCGGCTGGGGCAGGCCGATGGCGCGCCAGACCTCGAGCCCGTCGCGGGTGTCGGGGTGGGCGGCGCGGCGCTCGGTGAGCGCGGCTTGCGCAGCCTTGAGCGAGGCGAGATCCCCCGGGGCGTTGCGATGGTTCGCCAGTGCGGCCACGGCGGCGGCGCGGAAGGCGGCGGCATCGTCATCCACCAGCCGGGTGGCTTCGCCCAGCGCCCGGCGCAGCTTGCCGCCGGTGACCCGCCACACGAGCGAGCGGTCGCGGGAGTCGAACTCGCCCACGCCCTTCACGGTTTCAATCACCTCGGGGCCGGACAGACCCAGGCGTCCTTCCTCGGACATGATCACTTCGTCGCACAGGCGGGTGACGATGCCCATGCCGCCGAAGGCGCCGCAGGAGCCGCCGATGAGGGCGAACACCGGCACCCCGGCGGCCTGGGCCGCCATGAGCGCACGCATGATCTCGGAGATGGCGATGAGGCCGGCATTGGCCTCGTGCAGACGCACGCCGCCGGAATCCACCAGCAGCAGCACGGCGGCGGGCTTCTCGCGGGCGGCGCGTTCGAGCAGCCCGCGGATCTTGGCGCCGTGCACTTCGCCCACGGCGCCGCCGTTGAACTTGCCCTCCTGCGCGGCGATGAGCACCGGCCGGCCGGCCACGGTGGCCGAGCCGACCACCACGCCGTCGTCGAAGGCGACCGGGGCGTCGAGCCGGGCCAGATGCGGGCTGGTGCGGCGCTGGGCGGGCGGGCAGAACTCGGTGAAGCTGCGCTCGTCGGCCAGTGTGGCTACGCGGGCGCGGGCGCTGGCTTCGAAATAGCTGATGCGTCGGCTCATTTTTCTACCCTCCTGTCGCTTCGCGACATCCTCCCCGAGGGAGGAGGCGCGTCGCCTTCGGGCGGCCGTGCGCCGACGCTTGATGCTTCTCCGGTGCTGTCTTCAAAGGCCTGGGCCAGGCGCAGGCTCACCACGGCAGGCGTGGCGCCGGCATCGTTGATGGCAATACGCAGGCCGCCGGCCGGGTGGCGCTCGGCGAAGTCGCTCAGCACCGCTTCCCAGATGTCGCGAAAGCCGTGGGCCGAGGTGTTGACCTCGATGGCGCACTCGGCCGGGTTCTGACCGGCTTCGATCAGCACTTCCAGGTTGCCCGAGGAGACGACGCCGGTGAGGGCGCTCTGCCGGGCATGGCCCGCCGCTTCGGCGGGCAGGGTGATCTCGAATCGTTCCATGTCACGCTCCTACCAGTTGCGGAACTTCTTCGGCGGGTCGTAGAGCCCGCCCGAGGCGTGCACCAGATCCTTGACGTTGCGGGCGGCGAGCAGGTCGCGGGTGGCCTGGCGCGGGTCGATGCCCAGGTCTTCCGGGCGCTGGACGATGCCGCGGTCACGCAGGTTCTCCACCGCGCGCTTGTCGCGGCCCATGCCCACCGGGGTGTAGCCGGCGACGCCGCGGATGGCCTGTTCGCGCTCTTCCGGGCTGCGGCAACGGACCAGATGGGCGATGCCTTCCTCGGTGATGATGTGGGTGAGGTCTTCGCTGTAGATCATCACCGGCGGCAGGTCCATGCCCGCCGATTCGGCCAGGTCCCAGGCGTCGAGGCGCTCGACGAAGGCCGGCGCCATGTGCTCGCGGAAGGTTTCCACCACCTGGGCGACCAGCTTCTGGCCGCGCGGCATGGGGATGTCGCCCCGCCCTTCCCGGCCGGCCTTGAGCCAGGCGGGCGAAGCATGGCGACGGCCACGGGCGTCGGCGCCCATGTTGGGCGCGCCGCCGAAGCCGGCGATGCGGCCGCGGGTGGCGGTGGAGCTGTTGCCGTGCAGGTCGATCTGCAAAGTGGAGCCGATGAACAGGTCGCAGGCGTAGTGGCCGGCGGCCTGGCAGAAGGCGCGGTTGGAGCGCATCGAACCGTCGGGGCCGATGAAGAACACATCGGGCCGAGCGGCCACGTAATTCTCCATGCCCACTTCAGAGCCGAAAGAATGCACCGACTGCACGAAGCCGGCCTCGATGGCGGGGATCAGCGTCGGGTGCGGGTTGAGCGCCCAGTGGGTGCAGATCTTGCCCTTGAGGCCGAGCTCGGTGGCGTAGGTGGGCAGCAGCAGCTCGATGGCGGCGGTGTCGAATCCGATGCCGTGGTTGAGCCGGGTGATGCCGTATTCCGCGTACAGGCCCTTGATGGCAATCATCGCGGTGAGCACCTGGGTCTCGGTGATCAGCGCCGGGTCGCGGGTGAACAGGGGTTCCACGTAGTGCGGCGTGGGCGCCGGCACGGTGAAGTCCACCCAGTCGGCGGGGATGTCCACCCGCGGCAGGGTGTCGACGATCTCGTTCACCTGGGCGATGACGATGCCGCCCTTGAAGGCGGTGGCTTCGATGATCGCCGGCGTGTCCTCGGTGTTGGGGCCGGTGTAGAGGTTGCCCTGGCGGTCGGCCATCTGCGCGGCCACCAGCGCCACATGGGGCGTGAGATCCACGAAGTAGCGGCCGAACAGCTCCAGATAGGTGTGGATGGCGCCGATGGTGATGCGCCCCGACTCCACCAGCCGCGCCAGGCGGCCGGACTGCGGGCCCGAGAAGGAGAAGTCGATGCGGCTGACCTGCCCGCGCTCGATGATGTCCACATGCTCGGGCAGGGACAGCACCGACTGCACCAGGTGCAGCTCGCGCACCCGCTCGGGGTCGGTCTGCACCATGGCGCGGGCGAGGAAGTCGGCCTGCTTCTGGTTATTGCCCTCGATGCAGATGCGGTCACCGGGTTCGATGATCGCTTCGAGCAGTTCGACCACCTTGTCGGCCTCGACGCGCTTGCCCTGCGCCAGGGCGGCGGCCCGCTCCAGGCGGCGCTGCCGGCCCTGCTGGAGGGTGTTCCATTGTTGAGAGGCAGTCATCTTGGCTTAGCCCCCTTGATAGAAGTGATTGGGGAGCCAGGTGGCAATCCCGGGCACGAGGCACAGGATGAGGATGCCCACGATCATGAGACCGATGAACGGCATGGTGCCCCAGATGATGTTCTTGAGCTTGATCTCGGGGGCGATGCCGTTGATCACGAACAGGTTCAGCCCCACCGGCGGATGGATCAGGCCCATCTCCATGAGGATGGTCATGACGATGCCGAACCACACCAGGTCGATGCCCAGCGCCTTGAGCGAGGGCAGGATGATGGGCGTGATCATGAGGATGATGGCCACCGGCGGCAGGAAGAAGCCCAGCGCCACGATGAAGATGTTCACCCAGAAGAAGAAGGCCCATTTGGACAGCCCCAGGCCCACCAGCCAGCTGGCCGCCTGCTGGGTCACGCCCAGATAGCTCATCACGAAGGTGAACAGGAAGGAGGTGGCGATGATCATCATGATCATCGTGCTCTCGCGGATGGTGCCGGAGAGGATCACCTTGACGTCGCCGGCGCGATAGCACCGGTACAGCACGATGACCATGATCACCGAGCCGGCGGCGCCGATGCCGGCCACCTCCGACGGCGTCGCCCAGCCGCCGTACATGGCGATCATGATGAGCGCGATCAGCAGCAGAAAGGGCAGCAGGCGCGGCAGCGAGGCGAGGCGGTCCGCCCAGCTGAAGTGCTCGTCTTCCGAGATGGCGTGGGCCGGCCCGTCGGTGGCGGCCGCGCGCGCGGTGCGCCGCTCCAGGCTGTACTTGATCATCACCCACAGGGCGAACAGGAAGATCAGCAGCGTGCCCGGGCCGATGCCGGCCATGAACAGGCGGCCGATGGATTGTTCGGAAGCCAGGCCGTACAGGATCAGCGTGAGCGAGGGCGGAATCAGGATGCCCAGGGTGCCGCCGGCGGCGATGATGCCGGTGGCCAGCCCCTCCGAGTAGCCGCGCTTGACCAGCTGCGGGATGCCCGAGGAACCGATCGCCGAGCAGGTGGCCGGGCTGGAGCCGCACATGGCCGCGAACACCGCGCAGGCGAACACGTTGGCGAGGCCGAGGCCGCCGGGGATCTTGTACAGCCAGGCGTTGAGCGAACCGTATACGTCGGTGCCCGCGCGGGTCTTGCCGATCGCCGCGCCCATGAGCACGAACAGCGGGATGGTCAGCAAGGTGAAGTTGTCCAACTCGGAAAACAGGGTCTCGGCGACCGAACCCAGGTGGGCCGAGGGCATGAACCCGGCCATGAAACCCAGCGCCGACAGGCCCAGCGCGAAGGCGATGGGCATGCCCGAGAACAGCAGCACCAGGGTGACGCCCGCGTACAGCAGGCCGATGGTGGTCGTATCCATTATTCCCTCCACTCCGGGCCCGTGGCGTGGGGCCGGCCTTTCCAGCCGACCAGCGCGTCGACGATCTGCACCAGCAATTGCAGGCTCAGCGCGGTGCTGCCGACGGCCATGGACAGGTAGGGCACCCACAGCTTCGGGGCCCAGGTGCTGTCGGTGACGCGGCCGTCATTGAAGGCTTCGAGGAAGAAGTGCCAGGCGTTCCACGCCAGAAAGGCACAGAAGATCAACGACAAGGCATCGCCGATCAGGAAGCGCCAGCGATTGGCGCGTTCCGAGAGCAGGTGCTCGAAGATCTCGATGCTCACGTGGCCGCGCTGCAGCTGGGTGTAGGCGGCGCTCATGAAGGTGGCGATGATGAGCAGGAAGATCGACAGCTCCAGCCCCCAGTCGATGGGCGAGTCCATGAAGTAGCGCATGAACACGCCGTAGCACACGATCAGTGAGGTGATCACGACGATGACGGCAGACAGGTAGCCGGTCAGGACGTTGAAGCCCTTCACGGTCTGGGCGAAAAGGCGCCAGGCCGACCGGCCACCCGACTCCGCCGGCCGGTGCCCGGCCGTGGAGTGGGTGGCGACACTCATGTCACTTCACCGCCTGGGCCATGTCGATCAGGGCCTGGCCGTTGTTCACGTCCTTGGCGAACTCCTTGTAGGAGGTTTCCTTGGCGATGGCCACCCACTTGGCGAAGGCCGCATCGTCCATGTCCACCACCTTGGCGCCACCGGCGGCATAGACCTCGGCGAGGCGCTGGTCGTCACGCTTGGCGCCCTCGACCGCGAACGGCTCGAGCGAGGCGCCCACTTCCATCACCACCTTCTGCTGTTCCGGGGTGAGGCGGTTCCAGGCGTCCATGGAGATGAGCACCGGTTCGAACATGAACCAGAAGGTCTTGCCGCGCGCGGTGGTGACCGCCTTGGCGACCTCGTTGAGGCGGTAGCTGATCAGCGAGGTGCTGGAGGTCAGCGCCGCGTCGAGCACGCCGGTGGACATGGCGCTGTAGATCTCGCTGGAGGGCAGGCTGGTGGCCGAGCCGCCGGCACCGTTGATCATCTGGTCCATGGTGCGGGCACCGCCGCGCACTTTCAGGCCTTTCATGTCATCCGGCACCAGGATGGGCTTGTCGCGGCTGGCGATGCCGCCGGCCTGCCACACCCAGGTGACGATCTTGATGCCCTTCGACTCGAGGATCCGGTCCAGTTCCTTGCCGATGGGCGCCGTCTTCCAGCGCAGGCCCTGCTCGTAGCTGTGCACCAGCGCCGGCATCAGGGTGAGGGTGACCTCGGGGACCTCACCGCCGCCATAGGCCAGCGGCAGCACCGACATGTCCAGGGTGCCCTTGCGCAGGGCGCTGAACTGGCTCTTGGTCTTCATCAGCGAGCTGCCCGGATAGACCTCGATCTTCAGCGAGCCGCCGGTCTTCTGCTCCACTTCGGCGGCGAACTTGCGGGCCAGCTGGTCGCGGAAATCGCCGTCGGCGCCGGTCGACGCGGGGAACTGGTGGGACAGCTTGAGCACCGTGGTGTCGGCCGCCTGGGCCGTCGGTGCGAGGGCCACGAACGCGGCGCCGATGAGGGCGGACACGAGTGCCCGGAACGGTTGCTTCGTCATTTGAGTCTCCTTCCTGGTGGTGTTGTCCGTGACCGGGACGCCCCTCCTGGCGCCGAAGAACCGGCCATGAATTCAATTCATGAATGCAATGATTGTTGTTTTGTATACAAGCTAGGATTAAGTGTGTGCACTGTCAACACTTGCGTATAATGTTTCCTGTTACATCCGATCATCGGAGAGAAAGATGAGTGATACCGTGCCCCCGCTGCGGCGCTCCGAGCAGCTGGTCGAGGAGATCGAAGAGCGCATCGTGACCGGCCAGTACCACCCGGGCATGCGCCTGGACGAGCAGGACCTGGCCGATGAATTCCGCGTCTCGCGCACGCCCATCCGCGAAGCGCTGATCCACCTGGCCTCGGCGGGCATGATCGAGATGCGCCCGCGCCGTGGCGCCATCGTCGCCAAGGTGAGCCCCACCCGCCTGTGCGAGATGTTCGAGGTCATGGCGGAGCTGGAGGCCATGTGCGGGCGCCTGGCGGCCCGCCGCATCACGCCGGCGGAACAGGCCGAGCTGCTCGCGGCGCACCGGGCCTGCGAGGCGGCGCGCGACGCCGAGGATCCGGACGCCTACTACCGCCTCAACGAGGTCTTCCACCAGCACATCTATCAGGCCAGCCACAACGGCTTCCTGGCCGAGCAGGCCGACGCCCTGCACCGGCGCCTGCGCCCCTACCGCCGTCTGCAGCTGCGCGTGCGCAATCGCATGAATACGTCGTACTCGGAGCACCAGGCCATCGTCGATCGCATCGTCCATGGCGACAGCGAGGGTGCCGCGGACACCCTCCAGCGCCACGTGGTGGTGCAGGGCGAGCGCTTCGCCGATCTGGTGGCGTCCCTGCAGGCGCTGCAGACCTCCGACGCGGCCTGAGCTTCGCGGGCGTGGCGCGGCCAGGCGTCGCGATGCCGGTGCGGCACCCATCGGAAACCTTTCGGTCATAGAATGAATCCGACCGTTTTTCCCCTGGAGCACCCCCATGTACCTGGCCATGAACCGTTTCCGCATCGCCCGCGGAAAAGAAGACGAATTCGTGCAGATGTGGCGCGAGCGCGACAGCCATCTGGCCGATGTGCCCGGCTTCGTCCGCTTCCATCTGCTGCGCGGCGCGAGCAGCGACGAGTACACCCTGTTCTCGTCCTTCACCGAATGGGCCTCCGAGGCCGACTTCGAGGCCTGGACCCAGTCCGAGGCCTTCCGCGCGGCCCATGCCAACGCCGGCAAGAGCTCGCGCGACCTGTACCTGGGGCCGCCGCAGCTGGAGCTGTTCGAATCGGTGATCTGAGCGGCGGCAGCCCCTCCGGCGCCGTCGCCAGCGCGCGCCGGAGCGCAGCGTCCGCGCTACACTGGCGGCCCGTTTGCCGCCGTGTCCTCGCATGTGTTCCGATCGTTCCGTCCGTCTCGTGCCCCATCCCGCCGTGCCGGCGCCTCCGGGCGTGGGCGTCGAGGTGGATGTCGCGCGGGCGCCCGACGGCGCGCTGAGGCTCGCTTATCGCCTGCGGGATCCGGCCGCGGTGCTGCGGATGCCGCCGCCGGCGTCGCCCGGCCCGGCCGACGGGCTGTGGCAGCACAGCTGCTGCGAGGCCTTCGTGGCCGCCCCCGACGCACCCGGCTACATCGAGTTCAACTGCGCGCCGTCCGGCCAGTGGGCCGCGTACGCCTTCGACCGCTATCGCGAGCGCCGCGCCACTCAGGGAAACCCGCCATGGCGGCCGGCCATCGCCTTCGGTCAGGATGCGGGTGTCCACCGGCTGAGCGTCACCCTCGACGGCGCCCTGCTGCCGGCCGCGGGGTGCCTGTCGGTCACCTGCGTGCTGGAGGACCGGGCCGGGGCGCTGTCGTACTGGGCGGTGCGCCATCCGCTGGCGCACCCGGATTTTCATCATCGCGACGGGTTCGCGCTGATGTTCTCGGAGGATGGAGTGGCATGAAATTCGGTATCGACCGCCTCATCGAGGATGCGGCGCTGCGCCGGCCGCTGTCGGGCAAGCGCGTGGCCCTGCTCGCCCATCCGGCCTCGACCACCGCCGACCTCACCCACAGCCTCGACGCGCTGGCGCAGCTGCCCGACATCGAGCTGACCGCGGCCTTCGGCCCGCAACACGGCCTGCGCGGCGACAAGCAGGACAACATGGTCGAATCGCCCGACGAGACCGACGCGCGCCTCGGCATCCCGGTGTTCAGCCTCTACGGCGAGGTGCGCCGCCCCACCGACGCCATGATGGACAGCTTCGACGTGCTGCTGGTGGACCTGCAGGACCTGGGCTGCCGCATCTACACCTTCGTCACCACCCTGCGCTACGTGCTCGAGGCGGCGGCGGCGCACGGCAAGTCGGTGTGGGTGCTCGACCGCCCCAACCCGGCAGGCCGGCCGGTGGAGGGCCTGAGCCTGCGCGACGGCTGGGAGAGCTTCGTCGGTGCCGGCCCCATGCCCATGCGCCATGGCCTGACCCTGGGCGAGATGGCCCTCTGGTTCGTGCGCGAATTCGGGCTCGACGTGGACTGCGAGGTGATCGCCATGAGCGGCTGGCATCCGGGCGCGGCGCCCGGCTTCGGCTGGCCGCTGGGCGAGAGGGCCTGGATCAATCCCAGCCCCAACGCGCCCAATCTGTCGATGGCGCGCTGCTACGCCGGCACGGTGATGCTCGAGGGCACGACGCTGTCGGAGGGGCGCGGCACCACCCGCCCGCTGGAGCTGTTCGGCGCGCCCGATATCGACACGCGCGCCCTCGTCCGCACCCTGCGCGAGCTGGCGCCGCAGTGGCTGGGCGGCTGCGTGCTGCGCGAGTGCGCGTTCGAGCCCACCTTCCACAAGCACGCCGGGCAGCTGTGCCACGGGGTGCAGATCCATGTGGAGGCGGCGGGTCACTACCAGCACACCGCGTTCCACCCCTGGCGCCTGCAGGCGCTGGCCTTCAAGGCCATCCGCCGGTTGTGGCCGGACTATCCGCTGTGGCGGGATTTTCCCTACGAATACGAGTTCGAGCGCCTCGCCATCGACCTGATCAACGGTGGTCCGCAGCTGCGCGAGTGGGTGGACGCCGCCGACGCCGCCCCCGAAGACCTGGACGCCCTCGCCCGCCCCGACGAGGCGGCCTGGCGCGAGTCGACGCGCCCGTTGTTGCTCTACTGAGCCTCAGGCGGCCGGCAGCGCCGCCGCCGGGCGTTCGGTCACCATGACGATGGCCAGCGCACCGAGCCCGAGCACCACGTAGGCGCTGGTCAGCGGCACCACGCTGCCGTCGAAGCACTGGCCGACGACGAAGCCGAGCACCGCGCCGCTCACCGTGGTGAAGAAACCGATCAGCGACGAGGCGGTGCCGGCCACGTGGCCCACCTTCTCCATGGCCAGGGTGTTCAGGTTGGCGCCGAGGAAACCGAACATGAACATGCTGCCGGCCTGCATGAGCAGGAACAGGGGCAGCGATTCGCCGTGACGCCACACCAGCGCCAGGTGGGCGAGGTTGAGCACAATCAGCGCGCCCAGGCCGAGGATGGCCAGGCGGCGCATGCCGAAGCGCACCACCAGGCGCGAGTTGGTGAACGCCGCCACCGACATGGCCAGGGCCACCAGCGCGAACAGCAGCGAGAAGCGCTGGCCGGCATTGAACACGTCCATGAAGATGCGCTGGGCCGAGATCACGAAGCCCATGTGCGCGCCCAGCACCAGCCCCATCGCCAGCATGTAGCCGAGCGTGGTGCGGGTGGTGACGGCGATGCGGAAGCCCTCGAACACGGCGGCCGGCGACATCGGCCGGCGGCGGTGGACCGGCAGCGTCTCCTCGAGCCGGTAGAGCGTCCACGCCAGCATCAGGCCGCCGCCCACCACCAGGGCGCCGAAGGCCCAGCGCCACGGGGCCACCAGCAGGATCAGCTGGCCGATGGACGGGGCCAGGATCGGCACCGCCATGAACACCATCATCACCAGCGACATGACCCGGCCCATCTGCGCGCCGGAGTAGGTGTCCCGCGCCAGCGACACCGCGATCACCCGCGGCGCACCGGCGCCCAGGCCCTGGACGAAGCGGGCCGCCAGCAGCATGGCGAAGCTCTGGGTCATGGCCGAGAGCAGGCCGGCGAGCGAGAACAGCGCGAGGCCGCCGATGAGCACCGGCCGGCGGCCGAAACGGTCGGACAGGGGGCCGTAGAACAGCTGCGAGGCGCCCATGCCCACCAGATAGAGGGCGATGACCGCCTGGCTCTGGTTGGGGTCGCTGAGGAAGAAGTCGGCGTTGAGCTCGGGCATCGCCGGCAGCATCACGTCGATGGCCAGCGCGTTGAGCGCCATGCACGCGGCGATGAAGGCCACGAATTCGTAGAAGTGCATGCGCCCGGCACGGTCGGCGGCAAGGGGATTCATCGGTCGAGCGCCTCGGTGAAGGGTTGGAGGGATTCGGACAAGGCATCGACGGTGTCGGCGTCGGCGACCCGGCGCAGCAGCGCGATGTCGCTGCCGATGACGGCCCGCATCGCGTCTTCGGCGAAGGCGATGCCGGTGTCGGTGAGGTGCACGATGCTGCCGCGCCGGTCGTCGGGGTCGTCGGTCCGCTCGATCAGCTCGCGCTGCTCGAGCGACTTGAGCACCTTGGTCAGGCCGCCCGAGCTCAGCAGCATGCCCTTGTAGATGTCGGACGGGCGCAGGGCATGGGGTGCGGGGGTCTTGCGCAGGGTCGCCAGCACCGAGTATTCGGCGGCGGACAGGTCGAAGCGCGCCATCTCGCGCTGGGCGTTCTCGAAGATGAGATCGCGCAGGCGGAAGATGCGCGCGATCAGGCGCATGCCCGGCGTGTTGATCTCGGGAAAGCTCTCGGCGGTCTGGCGAAGCATGTCTTCGCAACGGGTTCGGCAGGGTCGGCTCATGGCGTCAAGTTAGCATCTAAATAGCTTTCTAGCAAGCTATCTGGTGAGAATCATCAGCGGCTCGATGACCGCTCGTCGGCCGTGGCCCGATGGGGCGCCGTCTGGCGTCGTGATCGCTCAAGTCCGCGTGCGCGAGGCCGTTTACACCTTGTAACAATTGTTGCGCGCACGCGATGAGGGAGAATCGAGATGTTCCGCCGGCCTCTGACCACCGTGGTTTTCGGTTTGTTGTGTGCCCTGGTGCCGATGGCCGCCCAGGCGGGGCCGGGCGAGGCCGCGCAGGTACTCGCGACCCTCTCGGCGGATCCGGTGGCGCGTGACAAGGCCATCGACAACGGCGCGCGCAACGCCACCTTCTGCGCCAACTGCCACGGCCAGAGCGGCGTGAGCAACATCCCTGACGTGCCCAACCTGGCCGCCCAGCACCCCGAATACCTGCTCAAGCAGATGAACGCGTTCATCACCGGCGCGCGCAAGGCGCCCTTCATGGAAGGGCTGATGCGGGCGCTGTCGCCGCAGGAGCGCGCCGAGCTGGTGCTGTTCTTCGCCACCCGTGGGGCGCCGGCGGGGGTTTCCGGCGATCCCGGGCAGGTGGCGACCGGCAAGGCCGCCTTCGCCCAGTTGTGCGCCCGCTGCCATGGGGCTGATGCCCACGGCACCGCCACGGCGCCGCGCCTGGCGGGCCAGCAGCCCAAGTACCTGCGCACCAGCCTGATGCGCTACCTCACCCTCTCGGGGGAACGCTTCTATGCGCCGATGACCGCCCAGGTCACCAAGCTCGGCGAGGAACGCATCGAACCGGTCATCCAGTACCTGCGCACCCTGCGCTGAGGCGCTCACCCTTCAAGGGACAATTTCCCCGATCGGCCCACCGCGGCGGGCCGGGCGTTTACAATTTGTTTCTCCATCCAGAGCATGCCCGAGTTCGCCATGAAGGACGCCCTGCAAGTCTTCGCCTGCGGTTCCAACCGCGCGCTGGCCGCCGAAATCGGCCGCATCCTCGACATTCCCGTCAGCCCGCTGGAGATCTCCCGTTTCTCCAACGACAACCTGCATGTGCAGGTTCAGGCCAACGTGCGCGAGCGCGACGTGTTCGTGGTGCAGTCGTTCACCGAGCCGGTCAGCGACCACATCATGGAGCTCATGATCACCCTCGATGCGCTGCGCAGCGCCTCCGCGCGGCGGGTGACGGCGGTCGTGCCCTACTATTCCTATGCGCGCTCCGACAAGAAGGACGCCCCGCGCATCTCGATCACCGGGCGCCTGGTGGCCGACATGCTGCAGACGGCCGGCGCCGACCGGGTGCTCACGATGGATCTGCACGCCGACCAGGTGCACGGCTTCTTCAGCATTCCGGTCGATCACCTCACCGCCATCCCCACCATCGCCAATCATTTCCGCGAGCACTACGACCTGTCGAACATGGTCGCGGTGGCCACCGACGCGGGGGGCGCCAAGCGGGTCGGTCGCTTCTCCGAGCGCCTCGGCATTCCCATGGCCATCATCGACAAGCGCCGCGTGAGCGACACCCAGGTCAAGCAGGGCCAGGTGGTGGGCGAGGTGCGCGGCAAGGACGTGGTGATCTTCGAGGACGAGATCTCCACCGGCGGCACCCTGGTGTCCACCGTCGACACCCTGCGCGCGGCGGGCGCGCGCAGCATCCACGCCGGGGCGGTGCACGGCGTGCTCTGTGGCCCGGCCATCGAGCGCCTGCGCGAATCGGCGATCGAGTCCATCGTCGTCACCAACACCTGCCGCATCGACGAGGACAAGCACCTGGACAAGCTCACCGTGCTCACCGTCGCCCCCCTGCTGGCGGCGGCCATCGAGCGCATCCACAGCGGCGAGAGCGTGGGTGCCCTGTTTCAGTGATTGACACCCGGCCCGGTCCGACCCCACACTTTTGCCCATGAACGCGACCCTGTTCCGACTGTCCCCGCGCTGCACCCGACGCCATGCCATGCGTGTATGGCGCGCGTGCGCGTCGCCGGGGCCCGGATGCACCTAGCGTTCGATCCAGACCGAATCCGTTCGGGGGCCGCGGTGACACACACCGCGGCCCTTTTCTTTGCCTGCTCGACCACAAGGAGCCTCCCCATGAGCACGATGACCCGCCTTCCGATCGCCACCTGCCTGCAGGGCCGCGGCCGTGCGTGGTGCCGGATGGGGGCCGTCCGACCGCGCGCGGACGTCGTCTGCGCCGCTTCGGTCAACGCGTCGAATGGAGGTGCGACATGCCTGTCCAGCTGGCCTACCTGAGCGTCATCCTGATCTGGGCCACCACCCCGCTGGCGATCCAGTGGAGCACCCAGGGGGCGGGCTTCGCCTTCGCGGTGTTCTCGCGCATGCTCATCGGCGTGCTCGTCGGCGCCGGGGTGCTGGCGATGTGTCGTATTCCGTTCCCGCTGCACGCCCATGCGCGCCGGGTGTATCTGGTCGGCGGCGCGAGCCTGTTCGCAGGTATGGCGCTCACCTACTGGGCGGCGCGCCATGTGCATTCGGGCCTGATCTCGGTGATGTTCGGCCTCTCGCCACTGGCCGCGGCGGTGATGGCGGCGCTGTGGCTGGGGGAGCGTTCGCTCACCCGCCGGCGCATCGCCGGGGCGGTGCTCGGGGTCGGCGGACTGGCGGTGATCTTCGTCCAGGGCGGTTTGGCCGGTGGGCCCATGGCCGTTGCCGGGCTGCTGGCCCTGCTGGTGGCCATGACCTGCTACACCGCCGGCATGGTGTGGATCAAGCGCATCGGCAACGACAGCCCGCCGCTGGCCACCACGGTGGGCACCGTGGCGGTCGCCCTGCCCGGCTTTGCCCTGGTGTGGTGGCTGGCCGAGGGCCGGGTGCCGGTGGACCTGCCGCTGCGGGCCCTGAGCGCCATCGTCTATCTGGGCGTGTTCGGCTCGGTGATCGGTTTCGCCGCCTACTATCACTGCATCCGTCACCTGGAAGCCTCGCGGGTGGCGCTGATCACCCTGATCACGCCGGTGCTGGCGCTGCTGCTGGGGCAGGCGCTCAACGGCGAGCACACCACGCCGCGGCTGTGGACGGGGGTGGTGATGATCCTGTGCGGGCTGGTGCTGCACCAGTGGGAGGTGTTCGTCCGCCGGGCGCGTCCGGGTTAGGGCATCGCCGTGGTGGCGCCCGCCTCCGCCAGGCGGCGCAGCCAGTCCTGCTGGGCGCGGGCGCGGCGGCGTTCGTCGAGCTTGCCGACGAGGCGCTCGGCGACCTCGTCGAAGGGAATGGGGCCATGGGGCAGGATCTCGTCGCAACGGATCAGGTGCAGCCCCATGGGCGAGGCGGTCACCGCGCTGAGCTCGCCTTCGGCCAGGGCGAAAGCGGTCGGCTCCAGTTCGGCGAACAGCTGGCCGCGCCGCACCACGCCCAGTTCGCCGGCCTGTATGGCGGTCGGACAGTGTGAATGGGCCAGCGCCTTGTCGCCGAAGGCGGTCGCGTCCGGCGCTTCGGCGCGGATGGCCTCGAGCAGCGCCTGAGCCGCGGCCTGTTCGGCCGGGGTGTTGGAGGTGATGAGGATGTGGCGCAGGCGGCGCGCCTCGGGGCGGTCGAAGGCCTCCGGATGGCTGCGGTAGTAGAGCTCGGCGTCGACGCGTGTGACTGCCGGCGCCCGCGCCGCGACCTTCTCCAGCACCGTCTCGACGCGCAGCTCGCGGTGCAGCGCGGTGTTCAGGTCGGACACGTTCAGCCCGAGGCGCTGCAGATCGGCGAGAAAATCGTCCTCGGTCGCGTAGCGGCCGCGGATGTCCGCCAGCGCGGCGGCCATGGCCCGATCAGGCACCACCACGCCGGCGGCCTCGCGGGTGGCCAGCACCCGGCGTTCGAGGTCCGCCTGGCGTCGGGCGACTTCGCGCACGCGTTGCCTTTGCGCCGTGTCGAGGGCGTCGGGCGCCTTCTCGAACAGGCCCCAGGCGAGTTTCAGTTCGGTGTAGGCCGGGATCATGACCTTACTCCGTCGCGCCGGCCGGATCCCGCGCCTCGAGCAGCGGTTCGGGAATCTGCAGCACGCGCCCGGGCAGGGTGTCGAAATGGATGTGGTAGGCCACGCCGCCGGGGGCGTCGCGCAACACCTTCACCACCTCGCCGGTATCGCCGGTGGCGACCAGCACCGTGCCGTCCACCGACAGCGTGCGGGCCGCCCGCACCTTGTCGCGGAACTCGAAGCGCGAGGGCGTCCACGGATCATCGGCGCCGATGAGCTCTTCCTCGCGGCAGCCGACGATGCGGCCCTCGTCGAGGAAGTTCACCGAGTAGATGACCTGGTCCTGGAGGAAGGTGCCCACGTCCACCACGTAGCCGACGCTGCCGCGACGCACGAGGAAGTCGCCCGGGTCCATGCCCGGATAGGTGCCGTCGTTGCGCACGTTGCGGATCAGCCGGACCGCTTCGCCATAGTCCCAGCGGGCGTTCATCATGGGTGCGGCCTCCTGTCTATTCGGTCCGGAAGACCTTGTCGAGGGACACGAAGGAGGTGGTGCCGCCCTCGGCGTTGGGTTGATGCTGGAAGACCGCGAACACCTTCTCCGCCTGGGCGTTGGAGGTGACGAAATCCGCGTAGGCGCGGGTCAGCCAGCAGGTGTAGACGGCGCGGGCGTCGGCCTCGTCTTCGGGCATCCGGGGTGCCTGCTTGGCCAGATAGTCGTGGAAGCGCTGGAGGATGTGGAGGCGATTGACGTGCACCACCGCCGGGTCGTAAGGCACACCGAAGTAGTCGAGGAAGTCCTCGGCGGAGCTCAGCTCGTCCATGGCGTCTTCGAGGGTGAGGGTGTCTTCCATTGGGGCTCTCCTGGTTCGCCTGTCCTAAGCGGCCAAGGCGGTCTCGCTGTCGGGCAGGTCGTGGAACTCGCGGATCAGCGCGAGCAGCTTGGCGCTGTCGAGGTGGTCCTTGCTGTCGAGGGCGGCGATGCATTCGAGCCGCTCGCGGGCCTCGGCGATGCGGCGCTGGCGCAGCAACACGATGGCGGCGGCCTTGAGCGCCAGCAGATAGAAGCGCAGCAGGGCGAAGCGGCCGTCGGCGGCGGCGTGGGCGACACACTCGGCGGTCAGGTGTTTCCAGTGCCCGGGCAGGCCGAGGGTGGCGCCGGACACCGCCATGGCCTGTTCGGCCACGTCCAGCGCCGCGTCCATGCGGTGCTGGTAGAAGTAGAAGCGGTACAGGCCCACCAGCACGGTGAGGTTGCGCGGGGCGATGGCGTAGGCGCGCCGCAGCGCCGCTTCCGCGGTCGGTTCGCCATAGGCGGCGGCTGCCTCCTCGAGCAGCGCTTCGGCCGCGGCGGGCAAGGGGTCCTCGAAGTAGAGGTTGCAGTCGGTAAAGTCGAGCAGGTCCATGGGGCTTACACCGTCGTCTCGGTCTGCGCATGCATGGCGTCGGATTCGCAGCACAGGTCGCCGGCCGAGCACACGCGGCACTCGCCCTCGCGCTCGGCCGGGGGAGGTGCGTTGCGCAGGCGGGCCAGTTCGGTTTCCAGGGTCTCGATCCGGTCGATGAGGCAGGCGATCGACTTGGCGACCGGGTCGGGCATGAGGTGGTGGTCCAGATCGATGCCGCCGGCGGTGCGGCGCGACGGCCCGGTGGCGACGATGCGGCCGGGAATGCCGACCACGGTGCGCTCGGCGGGCACGTCCTTGATCACCACCGAATTGGCGCCCACGCGGCCGCGCTCGCCCACGGTGATGGGGCCGAGCACCTTGGCGCCGGCGCCGACGACGACGCCGTCCTTCAGGGTCGGGTGGCGCTTGCCCTTGCTCCAGGTGGTGCCGCCCAGGGTGACCCCGTGGTAGAGGGTCACGTCGTCGCCGATCTCGGCGGTCTCGCCGATGACCACGCCGGCGCCGTGGTCGATGAAGAAGCGCCGGCCGATGCGTGCCCCCGGGTGGATGTCCACGTTGGTGAGCGCGCGCGCGGCGAAGGCGAGGCAGCGGGCGCTGTAGCGCCAGCCGCCGCGCCACAGGCGATGGGCGATGCGGTGGGCGAGGATGGCGTGCACGCCCGGGTAGGTGGTGAGCACCTCGACGGTCGAGCGCGCCGCCGGATCGCGGTCGAACACGCAGCGCAGATCCTCGCGCAGGAGGCCGAACAGGCCGGGGGGGCGTTCGCGGGGGGCGTCGGCGTCGGTGGCGGTCATGGCGTCGGACATGGGGGGATCCTTCAGGCCAGCGGGGCCAGCGGCCGCGCCTCGTGGGCGCCGGCCGCGATGAGCGCAACGCGGCGGTCCGCCCGGAGCGCCGCGAGCATCTCCAGCAGCACGGCGTCGTCCGGCGTGTGCTTGTGGCGCGACACGAAGGCGCGTACCTGCGCCAGCACCCGGTGCGCCTCGTCGGCGTCGATGGCCACCCCCAGGCGCTCGAACACCACGTGCACGGCGCGCGCGCCCGAATGCTTGCCCAGCACGATGCGATGCGCCTGGCCCACTTCGGAGGGATCGAAGCCCTGGTAGTTGTCCGGGTGCTTGAGCAGGCCGTCCACATGGATGCCGGCCTCGTGGGTGAAGGCGCCGGCGCCGACGATGCTCTTGTGCCAGGGCACGCTGCGGCCCGAGGCGGCGGCCACCCGCGCCGACAGCGCCGGAAAGGCGCGCAGGTCGATGCCGGTCTCCAGTCCGTGCAGCTTGCGCAGCCCCAGCACCACCTCTTCGAGCGGGGCGTTGCCGGCGCGCTCGCCGAGGCCGTTGACGGTGGTGTTCACATGGGTCGCGCCGGCCTTGCAGGCGGCCAGGGTGTTGGCGGTGGCCAGGCCCATGTCGTCATGGGCGTGCATCTCGATTTCCAGATCGGTGCGGGCGCGCAAGGCCGCGATGCGCTCGAAGGTGGCGAAGGGCTCGAGGATGCCCAGGGTGTCGGCGAAGCGCAGGCGGCGGGCGCCGGCCTGCTGCGCCACGTCGGCCAGGCGGCAGAGGAAGTCGGGGTCGGCGCGCGAGGCGTCCTCGCAGCCCAGGCCCACTTCCAGCCCCAGCGCCCGCGCGGTGGCAATGGTGCGCGGCAGGGTGGCCAGCAGCCAGTGGCGGTCGCGGCCCAGCTTGTGGGCCAGGTGCTGGTCCGAGGCGGCCACCGAGATGTCCACCCGGTCCACCCCGAGGCCGGCGCAGGCGACGATGTCGTCCTCGCGCATGCGGCTCCACACCATCAGCCGGGCCGGCAGCCCCAGTGCGGCGACCGCGCGAATCCCGTCGCACTCTTCCGGGCCCATGGCCGGGATGCCCACTTCCAGCTCCGGCACGCCCACCGCCGCCAGCGCCCGCGCGATGTCGAGCTTCTCGTCCAGCGAGAAGGCCACCCCGGCGGACTGCTCGCCGTCGCGCAGGGTGGTGTCATTGACGACGATGTGGATGGCTTGGGTCATGGCGGGCTCCTTGATGATCCGGGAGCAAGCTTGATGCCATTTGCCAAGCCGTTGATTTAGCGGGGTTGTTGTGCGCCGGGCGTTGTCGGGTGTGGGCGGATTGTCGTGAATCCGACAGGGCGGGTGCCGCGCGGCCTCAGGGCTCGTCGGGGGCGTCCGCCGGCGGCAGCGACGGCTTCGGGCGGCTCATCACGTGGAGGACGACGGCGCAGCCGGCGAAGAACACGACCACCGCGAACATGCTGGCAACCCAGGCATCGGCGCCCCCGCGTTCGCGCCACATCCAGACAAAGCCACCGATGGACGGCAGCACCAGGACGGCACACAGCGCGGCGGCGACCAGCGCGATCTTCTGCCCGACATTGCGTTTCAAACCACTCACTCGAATTTCTCCCTTGGCACATGGGTGACGTTGATCGTCGTCTGCGCGGCTCATTGAACGTTCGCGCGCACGGAGACACCTACATCCAGCCCCGGGCAACCGACGGCCCGATGCGATGTCGGTGCCCATCATGACACCGTGCGCCGGATCGGTCAGTGGCGGAAACGGTTCCGGGGTACGTCGGATGGGCGTCGAGGCAGGTTCGACCGCGGCTTCGGCGACGTGTTTCCAGGTGCCCCGGCGCGCTCGCGTCGTTGTTCGCCCCGTCGGCTTGCACTAAAATCTCGAGATTATGTTTCGGCATCGACCGGACACTGAAGGAGCAAGGCATGAAGATCGAACTGACAGGAAAACGCGCCGTGGTCACCGGCTCCACCCAGGGCATCGGCCTCGCGATCGCCACCGGGCTGGCGGCGTGCGGTGCCACGGTGGTGGTCAATGGCCGCGGCCAGGCACATGTGGACGCGGCCGTGGACGCGATCCGGCAGGCGGTGCCGAACGCATCGGTCGAAGGTTTCGCCGGCGATCTGGGGACGGCGGAGGGCTGTGCGGCGCTGGTGGCCGCGCAGCCGGCCTGCGACATCCTGGTCAACAACCTGGGCATCTATGGGCCGGAGGATTTCTTCGCCACCGACGACGCCACGTGGACGCGCTACTTCGAGGTCAACGTGATGTCGGGCGTGCGCCTGGCGCGGGCCTACCTGCCGGGCATGGAAGCGGCCGGCTGGGGGCGGGTGGTGTTCATCGCCTCCGAATCGGCGCTCAACATCCCCGCCGACATGATCCACTACGGCTTCAGCAAGACCGCGCAGCTCTCGATCGCCCGCGGTCTGGCCAAGCGCATGGCCGGCACCGGCGTCACCGTCAATTCGGTGCTGCCCGGTCCGACCCTGTCCGACGGGGTGGCCGAGCTGCTCGCCGACGAGGTGGCCCGACGCGGGGCGTCGCTCGACGAGGTGGTCACCGACTTCATCAAGGCGGCCCGCCCCTCGTCCATTCTCGGCCGTGCCGCGAGCGTCGAGGAGGTGGCCAACATGGTGGTGTACGTGTGCTCGACGCAGGCCTCGGCGACCACCGGCGCGGCGCTGCGGGTCGACGGCGGGGTGGTGGACAGCCTCTGAGGATGTGCCATAGGCTGTGTCCGACAGGCCGGCGAGTCCGCGGCCGGGCAAGGAGGCGAGACCATGGGGGCGTTGCGCACGGCGGTGCATGTCCTGCGGGTTGCCGCGCTCGCGGTGCTGGTGGCCGGGTGTGCGCATGTCGGCTTCGAGCACGGCGTCTCCCGCCTGGACGACAAGGCTCTGGTCTTCGGGCACATCGTTCTCGAGCGGGACGGCGAGCGCGACGTGATCTCCGCGTTGTCGACGCCGGTGGTGATCCGCAACATCGAAAGCGCGGATGAACCCGGGCTGGTGACCCGGTCCTTCGACAAGGACGGCGGCTTCGCCTGGGCGCTGCCCCCCGGGCGCTACCAGCTCAGCCTGGCCCTGTCGCGCTATGCCTCGGAGCTCGTCTCCTACGCGTTCACGCTCGATCGTGCGGGCACGGCGTACTACTTCGGCGATCTGGTGCTCGCCGGCACCCGCCGCTTCGACACCCTCGGTGGGGCCAACATCCGCCAGGTGGTGCCGCGCTTCGAGGATCGTTTCGAGGCCGCCACCGGCGCCCTGCGGGCGAAAAATCCCCAGCTGGGGGCGCTCGCGGTGCATCGCCTGGCGCTCCGGGACATGAACGACCGGCAGGCGCGCGCGCTGGCCTATCGCGAGGCGCTTGCCGCCCGCGTGCCATGTTGTGCGCGTCTGGCGGCGCTGCCGTTCCAGCCCCTGTCGCTCACCGGCAGCGGCACCTATCGCATCGGGCCCGGTTCGCCGGTCTTCGACTTCGCCGAGGGGCGCAGCCGCTTCCTGGCCTGGGCGCTGCCCGCGGCGACGCGGCCCTACACGATCTCGCTGCGCAGCGTGGTGACACCGAGCAACCTGCCGGCGCTGCGGCGCTTCTACATCTTCGCGCCTGCGGTGACGCTGCTGGATGCGGACTTCCACGTGATCGACCACCGGGCGCGCGGCCTGTTCTCGCCCGTGCCGGCGTCGGTGCTGCCGCCGCGGGCGGCGTCGATCCGGGCGACCCTCACCATTGACGGCGCGCTGTCCGGCGCCCGCTATCTGATCGTCCACACCACGCCTGCGATCCTCGAGAGCGAGTGGACGACGTGGATGCCGGGGTTCGTGCCGATTGCCGGCGGCGCCCTCCCCACCGGGTTGGCCGAACCGGTGTCCATGGAGCCGGCCATCTCCGGCGAGATCCAGGTGGCGGTGACGCCGGTTCGGTAGCCCGGCGCGCGAAGAAAAACGGCCGGCCGGCGTGTTGCCACGCGGGCCGGCCGTGTGCGGACGGGATGTGCCGTCAGTGCACGTATTTGGTCGGGTCCGCCATCTGCGCGGTCAGCGCATCCAGGGCCTCGACCGTCAGCGCATCGTCATACACCCCGGCAGCGAGCTGGATGCCGCTCGAGAAGGCCATCTCGGCGGTGACCGCGTAGCTGACCTTGCGCGAGGCGTTGCCGGCACCCGGCTTGGTCCACATGTAGTCCACCCAGCCGCCGTTCTTGTGCCCGGCGGCCGCGCACAGTTCCTTGAAGATGTGCTTGCCGTTGCTGTCGGTGATCTGCATGATCGGCCGCCCGACCAGATCCGGGCGGAAGGGGTGGGCGACCATGCGGTCCATGCGGCAGTCGAAGGCGAACACGTAGGTGTCCTTCCACACCCAGGGGCCGTCCGCGTTGTTGAGCGCGGCGATGCCCGAGATGCCCTTGGTCTGGAGGAACTTGGCGGCGCCCCAGACCTTGGTGATGACCTCCTGCGGCGTGGCCGAATCGGCATCGGCATCGGCGTGGGCGGTGAGGCTGGTGAGGCCGATCGTCAGCGCGGTGGCGGCCAGGATGGCAGTGGTGCGAATCTTGTTCATGGCAATCTCCTTGGCGGTTGTCAGGCCTTGATCCACGGGCTGCCGACGGGCAGCACGTCACGACCGAACACGTCGGCAAAGATCAGATGGGCCATGATGTACCAGGCCGACAGGGCGCACACCATCAGCTCGTAACCCGCCACGACGGTCAGCTGGGGATAGCCGAAGTGGGCCAGATCCAGCAGCACGAAGCCGGCCAGCAGCAGCGTGAAGGTGATCGCCAGGGCGCTGTGGATGCGCATGGAGCCGATCCACAGGATGGCGGTGAAGGCCGTCCAGGCCACCAGGAACCAGCCGATGTCGGTCTTGCTGGACACGTAGATGTTGAACTGGTTGCCGATCAGCAGCATGGCCAGAGCGATCCAGAAAGCCCCGTAGGCGGTGAACGCGCAATAGCCGAAGTTGTTGCCGGTGCCCTTTTCCTGCAGGCCGGCGATCATCTGCGCCAGGCCGCCGAAGATCAGCCCCAGCCAGATCACCGGGCCGACGCCCATCCAGCCGACATTGTGAAACTGCAAGACCAGCGTCGTGAGGCCGAATCCGGCCAGCCCGACCACCGCGGGGTTTCCCTGTTTCTGTGCTTCCATTTTCCCTCTCCTCATAAAAAGCCCCCGCTGTATAGCATGGCTGCCGATGTCATACCTTGATCCAGGTTCGGATCCGTGGCGCAACGCAATGGCGCGACTGGCGCGGCTTTCGACGGTGGACGGGGGGTCTGGAGGCGGCGGGCGGGTATGCCAGAGGCGTTGTCGGTGGCGTGTGACGCGACGATGACGAAAGGGTGGGTGAGCGTCGTCGCTGCGAGTGCGACAGGCGCAGGGCCGCCAGGGGCGCCCGGCCTCGGCGGCGGCTCATCGCCGGGGCGGTGTCAGGCGTGGATCGCGTAGGGGGTGTGCAGCCATCGGCGCACCACGGCCACATCCTTTTCGGGCAGATAGGCGAACCCGCCCAGATGGTCTTCGACCACGGTCTGTGCCACCCAGACCGGCACCGCGTGGGTGGCGAGCATGTGGAAATACCAGGCCATGGGGTAGCCGACCGCGCGGTCGAAGCGGGTGAGCGCGCCGGCCAGGGCAACGCCGTTCGTGCCCGGGTCGGCGCCGAATTCGGGCGGCTCGCCCATGAGCGCGGCGATGGGGCGGGCATGGAGCACGGGCTGGCCGAAGCGGTCCTCGTGCGCCCGGGTGCTCAGCACCCAGTGGTTGGAGAAGCAGGTGGCGGTGTCGGCGCTGGCGGCGGACCAGTCCTCGACCAAGCGCTGCACCGGGACCGGTTCGGGCTTGCCCAGCTGCATGCGCTCGAGGAAGGCGCCCATGTGCTGCAGGCGGCGGAAGCGGTAAACGGGCAGGCCGATGGGGGCGAGTTCGGCACCGCGCGCCTGCGGATCGATCAACTCGTCGAGGCCGTGGGGGTCGTTGGCGAACAGGCGGTGGGCGCGCATCTCCTGCAGCTCCTCGACCTCGAGCTGGAGGAAGTCGGCCGGGGCCTCGCCGGCCGGGGCGACGAAGTAGTGGGTCTTGCCCACCAGGCGGGTGGCATGGAGCGGCGTGTCGCCGTGCTGCGCGCGCAACGCGTCGGCGAGGGCGCCGAGGTCATGGTCGCAGGCCTCGAGCCCGGCCTCGGCCCAGGCGCCCAGATCCTCGGCCACGCGGGTGCCGTCCGTCGTCACCACCGCGCCGGGCCGGTACCAGCCCCCCCGGCACAGAGCGTGGTGGAAGCTCCATTCGGGCAACGCGGTGTCGAGGGCCTTGACCAGGCCGCCGACGCCACGGGTGGCGCTGGTGTGGGCGCAGGCCTCGACGATGGCGGGGGCGAGGGATTTGCAGTATTCGGACCACGCGGGGGGCGTTTTCATGGCGTCTCCGGTTCAGGCATCACCAGCTGAGAGACGGGCGCGGGCGGCGGCGCGCACGTCGGGTTCGGGGTCGTCGCGCAGGGCTTCGAGCGCGCCCACCGGGGCGGTGTCGACGGCGGCGAGGCGGACCCACCATTCCGGGTCGTCGAGCAGGCGCGCGGCCAGCGGTGGCAGCGCGCGTTCGGCGACCACGGCGCGCACTTCCGGGGCGTCGTCCGTGGCCAGGCATTCGAGCGCGAAGGGGGGCAGCCGGCCGGCGACGATCTTGCGCACCTCGCGCTCCGGATCGGCGGCCATGCGGGTGAGCAGGCGGGCGGGCAGCCGCCGTGCGACGGTGGCGCGGATGAGGTAGTCGGGGTCGTGCATGAGCCGCGGCAGCAACGCCACCGGCAGGCGTGCGGCCACCGACTGGCGCACTTCGCGATCAGGGTCGGCGATCATGTCCACCAGGGCGTCCTCGGGCAGCTTGAGGACGACGTTGCGCCGGACCACCTCGTCGGGATCGCGCTTGAGGTGGCCGATGGCCTCCAGCGGCGCGTAGCGCACGGCGATGGCGCGGCGTTCCCAGAACAGGTCGTGCACGAACTTCGGCGCCTCGGCGCGGTTCACGCGCATGAAGCGGTCGATCTGGCGGCCGCTGTGGGCGCGGATGCACACGTCGCCGGGCACGCAGCGCCCGGTGCTCAGGAAACTGTCGGCATAGGCGCAGCCGTCGCACAGGCCGGCCAGTGCGGCTCCGGCGCGTGGCGACGCGCTGCCGGGGGCCGGCTCACGGGGCATCATCCGCGTCGCCCTTCTCGGCCAGCAGGAGGCCGGTGGCGATGGCCGGATCGTTGGTCATCGACAGGCAATGGCCGTCGGCCCCGGCAATGTAGTAGAGCACGCAGGTGCCGGCGTCGGACGCCGGACGGAAGCGGGGCGAGACGTCGTCGTCCGGGCAGGCGGTGAAATGCAGGGCGGGAAACTGCGCGCGCAGGGCGGCGACGTCCGGATTCGCGCGCGCGGCCGCCGCGACGGCGTCGAGCTGGTCGGCGGCGATCATGTCGTCTCCTCCGCGTCGATGGCCGCCTCGAAGCGGGCCAGGGAGGCGGCCGGTACGCCCATGATCCGGGCCAGCCAGGGCGGCGGGCTGTCGAGCCGGCCCTGCAGTTCGGCGAGCACCTCGCGGGCGAGCCCGCCGGTGGGTTTCTTCACCGGATGCACGTCGGCGCGCACCACCTTGGCGGCGGCGGGGCCGCCGATGGACTGCACGTACACGATCTGGCAGTCGCCGATCAAGGCGGCGCGGGCGGCGTTCTTGTCTTCCGCGTCGTGGGTCTCGGCGGTGCTGCGCACGGCCACCAGGCGGATCTCGTCGCGCCCCACCTGGTAGATCAGGAAGCGGTCGCAGGAGCCGAAATGGCCGTCGAGGTGCTCGCCCCGGTTGGCGGCCACGGCCACCCGCAGCGAGCCGGGCATGTCGCCCTCGCCGTAGGGCTCGACGCCGGGGAAGTCGTCGGCCTCGACGCCCACGCCCCACAGCAGGCGCACGGCGGCCTTGAGCTGCGCGTCGTTGGCGCTCACGTGGCAGCCCTGTTCGGCGAAATCGCCGGCGAGCACCTCGCGCAGGTCTTCGACGGTCACGTCGGTGAGTTTGGCCTCGGTGATGGGCGTGCCGAGTCGGTCGGTCAGGGCGCCGACGAAGGCGCGCACGTCGAGACCGTCGAGCGCGCGCGCGGCGAGCGCCAGGCGCAAGGCTGCTTCGCGCGAGGCGATGGGTGAATCGGACATGATGGGCTCCTCGATTCGTGGGCAACGTGCTCAGTGGAGCACCGGCGAACCGGTGCTCGGCTGAAGACGCTGTGCAAGGCGCGTCCTCGGCCCCCGGTTTACAGGGGGCTGATACAGCCGGACGGGCACACGTCCACGCACAGGGGCGCGTCGGCGTGGCCGTCGCACTCGGTACAGGTCGACGCGTCGATGGTGTAGAAGATCTTGCCCTTCTGGATCGACTTGGTCGGACAGACCGGCCGGCAGTCGTCACAGGCGGTGCACATGTCGGGATCGATGGTCATTGCCATGATGAAATCCTCCTGAAAAGGTTTCCGTTAGTCCTCGGCGGCGCCCAGACGCCTGGCGCGCAGCGAGATCGGCAGGCGGGGCGGCCGGGCGATGGGGTCGATGTAGTAGGAACCGCCGTTGTCGAGCTTCAGCTCGCCGCCCCACTTGTCGTCGGCGTCGAACTCGATGGACTCGATGGAGGCTTCCAGGTCCCGCTTGGGGAGATAGAAGACCAGGCCACCGGCCTCGTTCCTGCGGATCATGATGTTGGCCATGTTCGGGCTCCTTGGTCGTGACCGACGAGGTGGCGACGAGGCTCCCGTAGGTCGGACTTCAGTCCGACAGCGTCGGTGCTAAGGGACGCAGTCAGTCGGACTGAAGTCCGACCTACGGTTGAGCCGCGGATCGTCACCCGTCGCCGATCAACGGATCAGGTCGAAGTTGTAGTCCGTGGTGCCCATGCCGATCGTCTCCTTGTCGAGCTGCTCGAGGACGGCGTTGGTCAGGGTGGTCACGACCTGGATCACGCCTTCGTAGCCCATCGTCGTGTGGCGATGCAGGTGGTGGCGGTCGAACAGCGGGAAGCCGAGGCGGATCAGCGGCACTTCGAAGGCCTCGCCTTTGTGGCGGGTGTCGCGCTGGATGTACTTGCCGTACGAGTTGCCGATGAGGAAATCGGGCTTGTCGGTGAAGCACAGGCTGCGCAGGTGCCACAGGTCGCGGCCGATATGCACGGTGGCGTTCTGGCCGAAGGGGCTGTCGTCGAGCAGCTTCTGCAGGGCCTTGCCGAAGCGCTTGTTGGCGTTGTGGACCAGCACATGGGTGGGCTCGGCGCCGCACTCGAGCAGGATCTTGACCATGCCGCGGACGAAGTCCGGATCGCCGTAGAGGGCGAACTTCTTGCCGTGCAGCCAGGCGTGGCTGTCGGCGAGCACGTCCATGGCGCGACCGCGTTCCACTTCCAGCGACTCGGGGATCGGCTGGCCGGTGATCTCGGCGACCTTCATCAGGAACGCGTCGGTCCAGTCGATCCCCATCGGGATCTCGAGCTTGGGCACCTCGTGGTTCCAGGTGTTCTCGACGAACTTCCGGGTCTTCTCGAGCTGGGCCGGTTGCAGCAGCAGCGTGGTGTGGGCGTTGGGCGCGTCCTTGATCTCGTCGATGGTGGTGCCGCCCGAGTACATGCGGAATTCACCGTCCGACGGGGTATCGAAGACTTCGGACGGATCCGACAGCATCGTGTAGCCCACGCCCATCTCGGTGAGCATGCGCTTGATCACGCGGTAGTTGCCCAGGTAGGTCTCGAAGCCGGGCACGATGTTGAGCTTGCCGTTGCTGCCGACCTGCTTGCCTTCCATGTCGTTGAGCGTGAAGGAACGCAGGATGCCCTCTTCCATGTTGTCCCAGCCGGTCACGTGGGAGCCGACGAAGGACGGGGTGTGGGCGAAGGGCACCGGGTATTCCTGCGGAATGTGGCCTTCCTTCTTGGAGTTGTTGATGAACGCGTTCAGGTCGTCACCGATCACCTCGGCCATGCAGGTGGTCGAGACCGCGATCATGTCCGGCTGGTACAGCGCCTTGGCGTTGGCGAGGCCGTCGAACATGTTCTTCTGGCCGCCGAACACCGCCGCGTCCTCGGTCATGGAGTCCGACACGCAGGAGCACGGCTCCTTGAAGTGACGGTTGAAGTAGGTGCGGAAGTAGGCCACGCAGCCCTGCGAGCCATGCACGTAGGGCAGGGTCTTGTGAAAGCCCGAGGCGCACAGCACGGCGCCCAGCGGCTGGCAGGCCTTGGCCGGATCGACGGTCAGGGCTTCACGCTCGAAGTTGAGCTTCTGGTAGTCCTCGGTGGTGGTCCACATGAAGGTGTCCCAGATCTTCTCCTTGGAATGGTTTTCCTCGAAGGCGGCCTGCTTGGTGCCGAGCGACGCCTTGTAGTCGTCGTCGCGGAACAGCGGGTAGCACGGCTTGATCTTGTCTGCGGTTTGCATCGTGTTTCTCCCAGCCCGTGCCGCTCATCTGCGGACACGGGCAAAGCATTGCGAAGATGGACTCCGTAGGGCCGGCTTCAGCCGGCCTCCCACGTTGCTGGCGGGTTGAAACCCGCCCTACGATGTCGCGTCGTAGGGCCGGATTCATCCGGCCATCGGTGTTTCCAGTCGTTACGGCGGGTTGAACTCCGCCCGACGTCAGGCGACCTTCTGGAGCTCGTCGGGCACGGCGGCCTTCTTCCAGGGCGGGACCATGTTGTCCCACACCGGATTGGCCAGGGCGATGTCCATGTCGCGGGCGAAGATGGCGAAGCCGTCGTAGCCGTGATACGGGCCGGAGTAGTCCCAGGAGTGCATCTGGCGCAGCGGGATGCCCATCTTCTGGAAGATGTACTTCTCCTTGATGCCGGAGCCGACCATGTCGGGCTTGAGCCGCTTGACGAACTCCTCGAGCTCGAAGCCGGTGACGTCGTCATACAGCAAGGTCGCGTCACCCACCTCCTTGATGGTGCGGTCGTAATCGTCGTTGTGGCCGAATTCGTAGCCGGTGCCGATCACTTCCATGCCCAGGTCTTCGTACGCACCGATCACGTGACGCGGGCGCAGACCGCCCACGTACAGCATCACCTTCTTGCCTTCCAGGCGCGGGCGGTACTTGGCGATGATCTCGTCCATCATCGGCTGGTAGCGCGCGATCATGGCTTCGGTCTTCTCCTTGATGGTGTCGTCGAAGAAGGCGGCGATCTTGCGGCAGGATTCGATGATCTTGGTCGGGCCGAAGAAGTTGTATTCCATGTAGGGAATGCCGTACTTCTCTTCCATGTGGCGGCTGATGTAGTTCATCGAGCGGTAGCAGTGCAGCAGGTTGAGCTTCACTTTCGGCGTGTTCATCATCTCGGCGATGGTGCCGTCGCCGGACCACTGGGCGACCACGCGCAGGCCCATCTCCTCGAGCAGGATGCGGCTGGCCCAGGCGTCGCCACCGATGTTGTAGTCGCCGATGATGGCCACGTCGTAGGGGGTGGATTCGTATTCCTGGCCGTCGCGCTTGTCGAGCACCCAGTCGCGGATCGCGTCGTTGGCGATGTGGTGGCCGAGGGACTGGGACACGCCGCGGAAGCCTTCGCAACGCACCGGCACGACCGGCTTGTCGATGGCGGCGGACGCCTTCTTGGAGACGGCCTCGATGTCGTCGCCGATCAGGCCGATCGGGCACTCGGACTGCACCGAGATACCCTTGTGCAGCGGGAACAGGGTCTCGATCTCCTCGATCAGCTTGGCGAGCTTCTTGTCGCCGCCGAAGACGATGTCCTTCTCCTGGAAGTCGGAGGTGAAGTTCATGGTGCCGAAGGTGTCGACGCCGGTGGTGCCCACGTAGTAGTTGCGGCGACCGGCGCGGGAGTACTGACCGCAGCCGACCGGGCCGTGGGAGATGTGGATCATGTCCTTGATCGGACCCCACACCACGCCCTTGGAACCGGCATAGGCACAGCCGCGGATGGTCATCACCCCGGGCAGCGACTTGCGGTTGGAGGTGATGCACTTCTTGGATTGTTCGACGTCGTGGTCGTTGACCGCCAGATGCTTGGTGCGGTCCTTCTTGGCCTTGTCGGGATATACCTCGAGCACCTCGGCGATGAGGGCCTCGGTCTCGTCACGGGTCAGTACAGCCATTTCATTTCTCCTTCGACATCTGCGCTCATCTGCGCAAGACACCAAAAAAACGTGACTTCAATCAAATTGGCGGCGGGCCGGGGCGAACCGCCCCGCCAGTACGCCTGATCAGCCCGCGGCCAGTTCGGCGGCCGTCTTGCCGACGATGGATTCGTCTTCCGCTTCCATGATCCCGAACTCCATCAGCAGCTCTTCGAGCTCTTCCATCTCGATCGGGGTCGGGATGACGAAGTTGGTGTTGGCGTCGATCTTGGCGGCCAGCTGACGGTACTCGTCGGCCTGCTTGTGCTTCGGGTCGTACTCGATGACCGTCATGCGGCGGATCTCGGCGTGCTGCACGGCGTTGTCACGCGGCACGAAGTGGATCATCGTGGTGCCCAGGCGCTCGGCCAGGGCCATGATGAGTTCGTCTTCGCGGTCGGTGTTGCGGCTGTTGCAGATCAGGCCGGCCAGGCGCACGCCACCGGAGTTGGCGTACTTCACGATGCCCTTGGAGATGTTGTTGGCCGCGTACATGGCCATCATCTCGCCGGAGCAGACGATGTAGATTTCCTGGGCCTTGTTCTCGCGGATGGGCATGGCGAAACCGCCGCACACCACGTCGCCGAGCACGTCGTAGAACACGAAGTCCAGGTCTTCGTCATAGGCGCCTTCCTCTTCCAGGAAGTTGATGGCGGTGATGACGCCGCGGCCGGCGCAGCCGACACCGGGCTCGGGGCCACCGGACTCGACGCACTTGGTGCCGCCGAAACCGACGGAAAGCACGTCCTCGAGTTCGAGGTCTTCAACGGAACCGGCCTCGGCGGCCAGGTGCATGACGGTGGTCTGGGCCTTGGAGTGCAGGATCAGGCGGGTCGAATCGGCCTTCGGGTCGCAGCCCACGATCATCACTTTCTTGCCGGCCTCGGCCAGTGCCGCCACCAGGTTCTGGGTGGTGGTGGACTTGCCGATGCCGCCCTTACCGTAGATGGCGCATTGACGCAATTTAGCCATGGTGTAATCTCCTTAATCTGTCAGTCGGGTTGCGAGGATTGATGAGAGTCGCGCCTCATCCTCTGCACAACGCGTGCCAACCCGATTGGCAGCCTTCAAGGTGTTGAAAACACGATGGATTCGAAAGATGAATCGACCGTTGTGGGGTCGACGACATGTGACAACGCGGCGGCACTTTGTCGGGGTAGCGACAAATCCCGAGCCGTCGCGGCCTGCTCCCTGCCGCGCGACGCGCGACTGCCCATCAACCGCTGCAACCTGCCGGCGGTCATCCTCGGCAGCCTGACCTTCCAGCGTTATCCCGCGCCGCTGGCCATCGACGGGGTGGCCGAGCTGCACCGCGACCTGTTCGCCCGCCTCGAGACCGAAGCCGACCCGGCGGCGCGTGCCGACGTGTTCCGCGACTACCTGACCGTGCGCTTCCGCCTCGCCCGGCTGGAGGACGCCGGCTACAGCGCGCACGGGCGCCGGCGCAAGCGTGCGCGCGCCAACTGGGAGCGCCTCATCCGCGGCTGGAGCTTCGACTCCGACAACCGCGAGGGCGCGGTGCTCAAGGCCTGGGTGGAGTCGCGCTTCGGTCTTGCGCCCCGCTTCCACGGCGCGCCCCTGCAGCCGCCGGGCGGCGCCGCGTGGTGGCGCTTCCAGGAAGACCGCGCCCGTGGCCTGTACGGCACCAACGCGCTCGAGGCCCAGCTCGATCTGGTCTATACCTGGGCGCAGTACGAGCTGGCGCGGCGCCACCCGTCGGTGCGCCACATCACCCTGTACCGGGGCGTGAACCGCATCGCCGACCATGAGGTGCTCGCGTCCGGGCCCGGTCGCCGCCGGGTGATCCTGCCCAACAACCTGAGCTCCTTCACCAGCAGCCGGGAGCGGGCCGGCGAGTTCGGTGACGCCATCCTGTGTGCGCAGATTCCGGTGGCGAAGATCTTCTTCCACGACGAACTCATGGCGGATCGCCTGCAGGGCGAGGGCGAGTTCGTCGTCATCGGTGGCGTGATCGAGGTGGACATCGACCGCTGAGCCGCCCCGGGGGCGCGCGTGCCATGCAACATGTCGGCCGCGCGGCATTTGTGCTTGTTTTTCACCGGCTTGGCCCGCGCGCGCGTGCCGCGCTGCAGCATCGATCATGCTTGCAGAGCCCGGGCCGCCACTCTAGTATTTAAGCAAATGCTTATTTACTTATGGGATTGAATGAACCCGTCCGCCCCATCGTCTCCGACGCGTCCGTTCTGGCCGCCCCTCGTGGCGGGCCTAGCCTTGGGGCTCGTCCTGCTGCTGACCTTCGTGCTCACCGGGCACGGGCTCGGCGCCACCGGCTTCTTCACCCGCCTGGCGGCCTGGAGCGGGGGTGTCGTCGCCTTCGACAGCACCTATGACAATCCCTACCTGGGGCCCCTGCTCGACGACGGCAAACCGCTCGCCTCCTGGATCACCTGGCAGGTGCTGGGGGTCGCCCTCGGCGCTCTCGCCGCCAGCTGGAGCGCGGGCCGCTTCAAGGTCCGCCTCGACGGCATCCACCGGACGCGCCGGCTCAGTCGTGGCCTGATGGCCTTCGGCGGCGGCGCGCTGGCCGGCTTCGGGGCCCGCGTGGCGGCCGGATGCACCAGCGGCGTGGGCTTGTCCGGCAGCGCCACCCTGGCGGTGGCCGGCTTCGTGTTCCTGGGGGCGTTCTTCGCCGCCGGCCTGCTCGCCAGCCGTCTGGTCAAGGGAGGACCGCAATGATGCCCTTCAACGACGTGGGTCTGGCCTCGGGCCTGCTGTGCGGGTTCCTGTTCGGCTATGTGCTCGAGAACGCCGGCTTCGGCAGCCCGTGCAAGCTGACCGCCCAGTTCCGCCTGTCCGACTGGTCGGTATTCAAGGTGATGTTCACCGCCATCGTGGTGACCGCGGTGGGCCTGTATCTGCTGCGTGTGGCCGGCGTGCTGGCGCCCGACAGCGTCTATGTGCCGCCGGCCTTCCTCGGCGCGGTGGCCATCGGTGGCGCGTTCATCGGCGCCGGCTTCGCGGTGGGCGGCTATTGCCCGGGCACCTCGGTGGTGGGCATGTTCTCCGGGCGGGTCGATGGCCTTCTGTTCTCGCTCGGGCTGGTGGCCGGCACCTGGGTTTTCGCCGGGGCCTTCGATGCCGTCGAGGGCTGGACCACGGCGGGCGACTCGGCCGCCGGCGACACCCTGCCGCTGGCGCTGGGCCTGCCCGAATGGCTGATCCTGGCAGTGCTGGTGGCTGCGGCCGTGGCGATCTTCATCGTCGGCGGCCGCATCGAGCAACGTTTCAATGGTCCGCTCGACGCCGACGCGTCGATGCGCGACTGAACCACACGGGAGACCCGATCCATGAAGCAACCCAGACCCGGCCGGCGCCTGCTGGCGCGTGCCCTGCCCGCCGTGGCGGTCGCCCTCGGGGCCGCCGCCGCGGCCCAGGGGGCCGAACCGACCCGCCTCGCCCAGGCCAACCCTTGCGCACCGCGCAGCCGTTCGGTCAATCCGTGCGCGGCCGGCAATCCGTGCGCGCCGCGGCGGGCACGGCGCAACCCCTGCGCGGCGAACCCCTGCGCCGCGGGCAACCCGTGTGCGCCGCGCCGTCGGCGTGCCAATCCGTGTGCGGCGGCCAACCCGTGCGCCGCGGGCAATCCCTGCGCACCGCGGCGTCGCGAGCGCAACCCGTGTGCACCGGCGGCGCGCTGAGCGCGCGGCCCGGATGAGGAGGAAACCATGAGAATCAAGACCATCGTGATGAGCGCCGCCGGCCTGCTGCTGGCCGGCCAGGTGCTGGCCGTGGACCTGCCCGGGCCGGTGGTGGATACCGCCTGGCTGGCCGCGCATCTCAAGGAGGTGCAGGTGGTGTCGGTGCAGTCGGACCCGAGCCTGTTCACCGCCAAGCCCTATTGGGAGAAGGATGCCAAGAGCGGCAAGGCGATGTTGATCGAGGCGGCCGGCCATGTGCCGGGCGCACGCCTGGTCAACGCCAAGACGATCCGCGTGGCGCGCACGATCGGCGCGCACACCGTGAAGTACATGGTGCCCGAGGGCGCCGAATTCGAGGCCATGATGCGCCAGGCCGGGCTGACGGCCGATCGGCCCATCGTGCTGGTGCCGCTGGGTCAGCAGACCGCCGACATGGACGACGCGGCGCGCCTGTACTGGCAGCTCAAGTACTACGGCGACGACCGGGTGGCGATCCTCAACGGCGGTATGGCCGCGTGGATCCACGCCGGTGGCGAGCTCAGCACGGCGGCGGCGCCGGCGCAGACGGGTGACTGGACCGCCGCCGCGCCGCGTGCCGATCTGGTCGCCACCTCCGACGAGGTCGCCGCCGGCAAGGCGCAGGTGGTCGACGCCCGCTCGCTGCCGCAGTACCACGGCCTGTCCAAGCGCGACTATGTGTTCGATTACGGCCACATTCCGGGCGCCCATGCGCTGCCGCCGGACGTGCAGGTGATGAGCGCGGGCGGCACCGCGACCTTCCTGCCCGCCGCCAGCTACCGGACCATCCTCAAGGCATCGGGGATCGATCCGGACGCGCCGGCCATCACCTACTGCAACAGCGGCCACCTGGCCGCCGGCGCCTGGTTCGTGATGTCGCAGATCGTCGGTAATCCGGCGGTGAAGCTCTATGACGGGTCCCTGCATGAATGGACCCTGGAAAAACGCCCCATGGAAGGGATCGCCCAGCGCTGATCCGCCACAGGTCGCACCCCCGGCGCAGGTGTGCGACGGGCATCAAACAGTGAGGAGGAGACAAACCATGGCTCACATCGTCATCATCGGCGCCGGCATCGGCGGCCTGCCCATGGCCTACGAGATGCGCGACGTCGCGCGCAAGGAAGACCGCATCACCGTCGTCGCCCGGGACGCGAAGTTCCATTTCGTGCCATCCAACCCCTGGGTGGCGGTCAACTGGCGCAAGCGCGAGGACATCGAGATCGACCCGGCCGAGCCGCTGGCGCGCAAGGGCATCGACTTCATCGCCCAGACGGTCAAGCGGGTGCATCCGGGCGACAACGCCATCGAGCTCGACGACGGCCAGTCCATCACCTACGACTACCTGGTGATCGCCACCGGCCCCAAGCTGGCCTTCGACGAGGTGCCGGGGCTCGGGCCCCATGGCGGTTTCACCCAGTCGGTGTGCCATGTGGACCACGCGGTGACCTCGGAACAGAAGTGGCAGGAATTCGTCAAGGATCCGGGCCCGATCATCGTCGGTGCGGTGCAGGGGGCCTCCTGCTTCGGCCCCGCCTACGAGTTCGCCATGATCCTCGACGCCGACCTGCGCAAGCGCCGGATCCGCGACCGGGTGCCCATGACCTTCGTCACTTCCGAGCCCTACATCGGCCACCTCGGGCTGGCCGGCGTGGGCGACTCGAAGGGCATCATGGAGTCGGCCTACCGCGACCGCCACATCAAGTGGATCTGCAACGCCAAGGTCGAGAAGATCGAGGACGGGCTCATGCACGTGATCGAGCATGACGAGGACGGCAAGGAGAAGAAGCGCCACGAGCTGCCCTTCAAGTACTCGATGATGCTGCCGGCCTTCAAGGGCGTGGACGCGGTGTTCGGCATCGAAGGGCTGGTCAATCCGCGCGGCTTCGTGCTCATCGACAAGCACCAGCGCAATCCCAAGTACCCCAACATCTTCTCGGTGGGGGTGTGCGTGGCGATTCCGCCGGTGGAGGCGACGCCGATCCCCACCGGCACCCCCAAGACCGGCTACATGATCGAGTCCATGGTCACCGCCACCGCGCACAACATCCGCGCCCTCATCGACGGCAGGGAGCCCACCGAAACCGCCACCTGGAACGCGGTCTGTCTGGCGGATTTCGGCGACACCGGCGCCGCCTTCGTCGCCCTGCCGCAGATCCCGCCGCGCAACATGAACTGGTTCGCCCAGGGCAAGTGGGTGCATCTGGCCAAGATCGCGTTCGAGAAGTACTTCCTGCGCAAGATGCGCAAGGGCACCACCGAACCGGTGTACGAGAAGGTGGTGATGAAGGCCATCGGCATCGCCAAGCTCAAGGGCAATGGCGGCGGCCAGTGAGCCGCTGACGGACCCGGATCTGGCGGCCCGGCTGCCGGATCCGGCCCGGTTCTCCGTCGATGCGCTGGTGCCGCTGATCGCCGCCGGGCGCGAGGTGGCCGAGTGCCAGCGGGTGCTCGAGAAGGGCGGGCTCAACCTGGTCGGCGAGGTGCTGCGGGGGCAGGGCGAGTTCGTCGAGCTCGAGCACTACCCGCGCGACGACGTCTTCGACCACGAGACCCATGCCCAGTACTACTACCACGCCCATCGCGGTTCGGCCGAGCACGGGCATTTCCACACCTTCCTGCGGGCGCCGGGCATGCCGCCGGGTTGCGAACCGGTGGCCCACGACGATGCCACGGCGGCCTGGCCCGAGGACGAGGACGCCCTCAGTCATCTGATCGCGATCTCCATGGACGCCTGGGGCGATCCGGTCGCCCTGTTCGCCACCAACCGCTGGGTCACCGGCGAGACCTGGTATCCGGCACCGGCGGTGATCGCCATGCTCGACGAATTCGAGATCGACCACGCGTATCCGTCCTGGCCGGTGAATCGCTGGATCGGCGCGCTGCTGCGCCTCTATCGGCCGTGGATCGAGGCGCTGCTCCATCACCGCGACGCGGTGGTGGCGGCCTGGCAGGCGGCGCATCCGGACACCGAGGTGTTCGAGGATCGCGCCCTCGACATCACCGGGTTGCTGCCCATCGACCCGCCTGCCCTGCTCGAGCGCCTGGAGGCGCAATGGGCGGCCAGCCGGGCCGGGGAGGCGGGCTGCGGAGACGATTTGTGACTGGATTGTTGCGGCGCAATAGTCCACAGTGGCAGGGCAAGCCCACGTGTTTTCGAGGTGCTGTCATGAACCAAGAGCCCAGCCATACCGCCCTGCCCTGTCGTCTGCGCACCCTGTGCCTCGTCGCCGTGTTCTGCACCCCGGCGCTCGCCCTGGCCAAGGGGGTTCCGGCCGAATCGTCGACGCCGGGCAAGGCCGGCGCGACCGAGCTGAAGGCGCTCGTGACACCTGCGTCGGCTCCCCGGGTTGCGCCTCGACAGGTAGCGCAGGGCGCCAGCAAATCCGCCGGCGATGCCCTGGCCCTCAAGCTCCTGATGCATCGGCTCGTCACCGGCTCCTGAGCGGACACCGCCCGTGCACGCGGGTGACACTCCGCGACGTCGCCGCGGGACATCCGTCCCGCCGGCTTCAGGGAGACGGCATCAGGCAATCGCCGACCGGCATTCGCGCCTGCGTCCGGCGGCGGGTGTCGCCCGCCGCAGGCAGCGCGCGCGACCGCATTGACCCCAAGACAGTCCCGCGGTGGCTGCCGGGCGGGCGAGCGGCCATTCTCACAGACCCTTGCGTCATTGCCAATGTCATAAGTCACTTCGCCGGCGCGCGTGACCGGCCGCCTTCGTGCGGCTGTCGCAGCCCGTCCAATCGCTGTCGCAAAGTCCACAACACGGTGCGATGCACCATGACAAGCCATTGAATCGACGGGGTTTCCTGACGGGCCCGCTTCTTGCACCCGATACGGCATGACCGCATTGGAAGATGGAGCAAGACCATGACCCCCGATCAGCGCGACCTGCTCGTCACCGGCCTGAGCAACGGCACCATCGTGCCCTATCTCGGCCCGGGCGTGCTCGCCGACGTCCGCAGCGTGGCGACCGGCGCCGTGATTCCCGCCACCAGCGACGCCCTCATCCTCGCCATGAACGACGGCCGCCCGATGGCGCCCAAGCTCATGTACGAGTTCCCCCGCGCGGCGATGAACGTCGAGCTCAAGCGCGGGCGCAGCGCGGTGACCCGCTTCCTCACCCGCACCTACGGCGAGACCGAATACACCCGCGGTGCCGTGCATGACTGGCTGCAGGCGCTCGCGCCCCGGTACGTGGTCGACATCAACCGCGACACCCAGCTTCAGGACAGCGCCGCCAGCCGCCCCCACAACCTCATCGTCGGCGTCGCCCGCATCGGCGGCACGCCCTTCCGCTACAAGCTCTACACCTGGACCGGCGAGGCCTACCGCGAGGTCGAGCAGCTCGACATGGCCCTGCCGCTGCTGTTCAAGCCCATGGGCACGCCGCGCCCCGAAGCCACCTACGTGGCCTCCGACGCCGACTATGTGGACTACATCACCGAGCTGATGGGCGGCTTCGCCATTCCGCCGGAACTCAAGGCCTATCGCCAGGGCAAGCGCTACCTGCTCATGGGGCTGCGCCTCAACCGCGACACCGAGCGCATGGTGATGGCCGACATCGTCTACAGCGCCGCCCAGCCCGCGGGCTGGATCCTGCTGCCCGACCCCACCGCCAAGGAACGCCGGTTCTGCCGGAAGGTCGGCCTCGAGATCATCGAAGAAGACGTATTCGAATTCATCGGCGCCGCCCAGCCGGCCTGATTCCCTATCGATTGGAGCAAGACACCATGCAGGTCGACACCCCCCTGATGGAAAAGTACCAGGCGCTGTTCTTCAACGAGAATTTCTGCGAGGCGGCCTCGACGACCGGGCTCACGGCCTATCGCGGCGAATTCACCCTCAAGGAAGGCGAGATCGCCGACGCCCAGGGCCGGCGCAAGCCGCCGGAACGCGTGCTCAAGCAGGTCGTGCTGCTGACCGCAGCGGACAAGCTCAGGTTGCTGTCCGGCTCCCTCGACGCGCTGCAGGACTTTCCCCTGGTGGTGGAAAAATTCGGCGAGGCCCTGGACGCCGAGTCGCGGGTGGTGCTGTTCACCGTGAACATCGACGATCCGTTCATCGACACCGTCATGGCGCCCGGGTGGTGTTCATCCCCCTGGTGCAAGGCATGGTGTGGACCGAGCTGGCCGACCTGGCCGCGCTCGAAAAGGGGGACTTCAAGGGCCAGAGCGCGGCCGACAAGGTCGTGACCCTGTTCGACGCCCTCAGCAACACCCGCTTCAAGTACCCGGAACTGGCCTTCTCCTCGGTGGCGACCAACGCCAACAAGCGGGAAAACCACGGAGCCATCTGATGCAGTGGGACACCGCCCATCACGCGCTGGGCGTGGCCGACATGGATGCTACGCACCGTGAATTCGCAAGCTACGTGAGCGCCCTGAGCGCTGCGCCGGAGGTGGAATTTCCGGCCCTGTTCGAGCAGTTGCGCGCCCACACCCGCCGGCATTTCGAGGGCGAGTATCGGCTCATGCAGGCCTGCCGCTTTGCCGCCACCGCCGAGCACGAGGCCGAGCACGCCCGCGTGCTGGCGGATCTGAGTCACCTGTCGATCCGGGTGCAGCAGGGCAACTGCACCATGGCGCGAGCTTACGTCAACGCGTTGCCCGACTGGTTCGCCCAGCACCTGGCGACCCTGGATTCCGCCCTCGCGGCGCGCCTCAAGGCCGCGGCGCTCGCCAGCGCCTGAGGTCCCTCAGTCGGCCGTGGCGGCCGCGACCGGCGCGGGGGCCGGGCACTCGCGTCGGCCGACGGTCAGGCCGTGCAGCAGCGCACCGGCGAAGATGCCGCCGAGGGCGATGAGCAGGTCGGGGTTGCCCGCACCCAGCCCGGCCAGCGCCGGTCCCGGGCACACCCCGCAGATGCCCCAGCCGACGCCGAACAGGGCGCCGCCGGCGAGGCTGCGCCGATCCACCTGGAACGGGCGTGGTTCGAAGGCGCCACCGAGCAGCGCCCGACGGCGCAGGCGCGGGACGAGCTGGAACACGATCAGGTTCAGGCCGGTGGCCGCGCCGAGCACGAACAGCAGGCCCAGATCGTCGAAGGTGAGGAAGGAGAGCACCACCTCGGGCCGGATCATGGTCGCCCACGACAGGCCGAAGCCGAACAGGGTGCCGGCGACGAGGGTGACGAGCCGATCGATGGACGTGTTCATGCGCCCACCCCCAGTCCTTTCATGATCCAGGCGGTGGCGATCGCGGTTGCCATGAAGGTGGCGACGATCAGCATGGAGCCCCGGTTGAGCGAGGCCATGCCGCAGATGCCATGGCCCGAGGTGCAACCGCCGCCGAGGCGGGCGCCATAGCCGATCAGCACGCCGCCGAGGGCCAGCTTCCAGGCCGGCAGGTGGCTGGCTTCCTGGGGCAGGCCGAGGGCCAGATAGAGCGCGCCGCCGAGCACGAAGCCGGCGGCGTACACCAGACGCCAGCGGCGTGAATCGAGCAGCGCGGCCTGGCGGAAGAAGGGCGTGGCGACGAACCAGGACCAGGTCGAGCTGAACACCGTGCTCGCCCCGCCCTGACGGCCGGTGACCACATACAGCACGGCCACGCCCAGGCCGATCAGCAGGCCGCCGACCAGATACGGGGCGACGCCGTGGGGAAACAGAAGGTTGAACATGTTGGCGACAACGGACACGTGAGGGGTCCGATTGTCGCATTAGGGAACGCTAAATTAGAAACCGCCGACGTTAGGTGTATAGAACGCTCGCGCATATGGCGCGACGCGCCCGCCCTACTCCAGCCGGAAGCCGACCTTCAGCTTCACCTGGTAGTGGGCGATCTCGCCGTTGACGATGTGGCCGCGCGACTCGATCACCTCGTACCAGTCCAGGTGGTCGACGGTCAGCGCGGCGCGCTTGATGGCGTTGCGGATGGCGTCGTCCGATCCGACGGCGGACGAGCCGGCCAGCTCGATGATCTTGTATACGTGGTCGCTCATGGCCCATGTCTCCAAGGATTTTGGGAGATCCCGGTACCAGTATAGGTGGTGGTGTGGCAAGTCCGGCGAGGGCGCAGGGTCAAAGGTCCGGAAGCGCGCCGGTGCGTACTTCGACTCGGGTCAGGACATTTGGACCGAAAGCGTTGCTGAGCGCCACGTCGGCGGTGTGTGTGTGCGAACAGGCGCCAGGCGCTGTCTGAGAGGGGGCGGTTCGGGGCACTCGTAGACGATGGCGATCTTCATTGCTCAACGCAGGTCATGCCGCGTGACGGGCGTGTGGCGAGCGGGACAGCGGCGTGCACGGGTCAGGGCGAATCGGGCGTTCCAGGATCTCGCCTAGGGTTTCGATGATCAGGGCGCGGAGTGACGACCAGTGATGGCCGCCCGTGAAGACATGACGTTGATTGATCTCGAGTTCGACGCCCAGGTAAGTGTCGGGTGAATACCGGCGCCGCAGCGTCGTGAGCTGGCCATCGGCATCACCACGGTACGGATGGTTACGGCGAATGGCTAGACGCAGGTCGCGCTGTGCCATGGCCTCTTGCCACTGCAGACAGAGCGACTTTTCGGCCGGGCGCTTGGGATCGTACAGCAGGCCGATGTCCGCGTTTCGGACCACACCGTCCAGTTCGGGGGTGAAGCTGTGGCACGAAAGGTGGAGCACCCGGCCATGATGGGCAATGGCCTCGGTGGTGAGGGTTTCGGCATAGTCCCGGTAAGGCCGGTAGTAGGTGTCCACGATGTGCCTGCGTACGGTGAGTGGTGCTTCGCGCACGGTGTCGTAATGCAGCTGCCGATGACCGACGGAGCGGGTGAGGTCAACCACCAGGCGGGAAATCGTGGATGCCAGCAAAGGAGCGCCCAGAGCGCTGGCTACCGCCCGGGCCATCTCCAGTGCCCCCGGATCGAATCCGCGATGGGTGCGAACCAGATCGAAGCGGCCGGAGAAATACTTGCGACACGGGACGGGAATGCGGTTGCCACCGTGCTCGCAACTGACGACTAACCCCATGGTGTGGTGGGCCTGGGTGTTGCCGCGTGACGGGGTGTGGGTCATGCGGCGGGCCGGCCAGACTGGGGCGAAATCCGCGCCTCCGCCATCGTGGCGGTCATCCGCGAAGGAGCGGAGTGGACTCCCCTTCCTGCTTCTTGAGCCGCTTGGCGGCCTTCTTTTCCTTGGGGGTCAGACGGGGTTGCTTGCGTGCTTCCTTGTTGCCGTGTTGAGCTTTGCTCATGGCCATGCTCCAGATGTGCAACCAAGGTGTGGTTACCGCACCACTATAGGCTGATCGGCGTGTGAAAACCGTCGACTCCGAAAATAAACACGACCACCTTCGTGTGTACCAGGGTGCCGCGCCGCCTGCCTTGCGTTCAGGCGGTGGTCACATGTGCCAGCAATCCGACCGCCTGGGTGCAGCACGCCTCCCGGATTTGTGGGTCGAGGCGTTCGTACCACCGGCGTGGCAGGGCTTTGGCGCCGTGACGGGCGCCCACGACCATGCCCGCGATGGCGCCGGTGGTGTCGGCGTCGCCACCGCGATTGACCACATCCAGGAGCACCGACTCGGCGTCGGCATGGGCGGCGAGCGCCTGCAGCACCGCCTGCAGGGTGTGGACGACGTAGCCGCTGGGATTGTCGACCCGCCGCGCGGGCGGCGTGAACACGGGCTGGGTCGCCAGCAGGCGGGCGATTGCGGCCTGACCCGCCTGGGGTCGATCGCGCAGGCCGGCATGCACCAGGGCGATGAGGCATTCGCAGGCGGCGTCGGACAGGGCGTTGTGGTGGGTGACATGGGCCTGGGCGCGGCTGGCCGCGGCGATCGCCTCGCGCGGCCGGCCCAGGGTGGCCAGCGCCACCGGCAGCACGCGCATGGCGGCGCCGTTGCCGGCGTCGTGCTCCGATGCCGGGGCCTGCGGATCACCGGTGCGGCGCCAGGTGACGAGGTTGCGGCGCACCGTGTTGCCGATGTCCACCGGCTTGGCGCGCATCCAGGCGTCGAAGGCGCGGGCGCAGGCGTCCGGGACGACGCGGCCGTCGTGCTCGAGGATGGCCGCGCCCAGGGCGAGCGACATGGTGGTGTCGTCGGTCACCTGCCCGGGCTTGAGCCTGAGCCAGCCGCCGCCGGTGAGCTCCTTGTGCACGCCGTGCCGCGCCTGGATCTCGCGCGGCGTCATGAACTCGACGGTGGCGCCCAGCGCATCGCCGATGGCCAGCCCCAGATAGGCGCCGACGGCCCGCTCGCGCAGGGTGTCGGCATCGGGCCATCGCAGGGGGGCGTTACTGGAAGGGCGCACCGTGTCGGCCGTTCATGTCCGTGGTCGTGGCGTCCCGACACCGCACGCCGGTGCGCCGCGTCGGCGCCGCAGCGCGCGCATCCTCACGTTTCCGGGGCGAAACACTTGGCATGATCCGCACACTCGCTGCATGACGGCGCCGGGCACACGTAGATCCCCTCGGCGGCACAGAACTGCTTGTAGAGGAACTTCTTCCACTTCATGTCGCCGGTGTTCCGCCCGGCCAGCGCCGGGAAGTTGTGATGCAGCAGGGTGGACAGCTCGGCGCGGTCGGCCAGCCCGAGGTCCTGCCACAGGTGGTCGCGGCCGGCGCAGGCGGTGGCGACGATGTCGGCCATCCAGGTCTCGGCGCGATGGCGCCCGGCGCGGTGATCGAGCATCAGCTTGCGCAGGTCGTCCCACTCGGGGATGGCCTCGAGCTCGCGGGCGCGGGTGCGCGGCACCGGGCCGGGAAAGAAGTGATTGAGCATGCGCACGAAGGCGACGGTCCCCAGGCCCAGGTCGGCGCCCAGGCAGCCGAAGCCGGTGCCCTGGCCGGCGACGAGGCTGGCGAACAGGGCGCGGTTGGGGTCGGCGGCAACGGCCGGCTCGACCCGGCGGCGCAACAGATCGGCCTGCAGGTGGGTGCGCATGACGACGGCGTCGGTGGCATTCATGGCAATGTCCTCCATGGGGTCGCGGCCCCGGCGGCGCCGGGGCCGTGCGGGCTCACTTGCTGGGGTACTCCACCAGCAGGTCCTCGCCGCCACGCACGATCATCTGGCAGGCCAGACGCCAGTGGTTGGGCGGGATGTCGTCCACGTACATCTGGTCGATCTCTGCCTGGCTGACGCGGCCCATCTCCTTGAGCACGGCGACTTCGCGGGCGTTGAGCGGCCCGCCCATGGGGCGGCGCTTGCCGTCCAGGGACGAGACCTTCACCAGACAGGTGCCGCAGTCGCCTTCGCCGCAGCCGAAGTCGATGGGAATGTGGTGTTCCTTGGCCAGGGAGAGGATGGTCTGGGTGTGGCTGCCGGCCACGGCATAGACCGTCTTGTCCTTGTGCAGGGTGCTGGTGAATGTGACGAGCGACATGGTGCGTTCTCCAAAAAAAAGTGGATGGAATCGAAGGGTTCTCGCTGTCGGGGGGCGACGGGCTCAGCCCGGGCGGACGGTGATCTCGCCGCCGAGGATCTGCGCCTGGCACGCCAGCCGGTGCCCCCGGGGCGCCAGGTTGTCCTTGAGGACCTGGTCTTCGAGCACGGAGGGGGTGGCGAGGTTGTCGGTGCCGGACACGACGCGGGTCAGGCAGGTGCAGCACTCGCCCTCGCGACAGCCGTAGGTGATGCCGGCGCCGACCTTTTCCGAGACCTCGATCAGGCGGGTGCCGGCCGGCACGGTGACGGTGACGCCGATGTCTTCGAAGGTGACTTTGGCCTTGGGCATGGGGGAATCCTCAGGTTCGCGGGGAAGGGAATGGGGGCGTCGGTCGGATATGCGAAGCGCCATCCGACGTTTGGGATCGTCGTGAGGCTGCCGTGTCGGAAGGCGCTTCGCTTTTCCGGCCTACATGCTTGCAACGATCGTGGGTGCTCATCCAACGAGCTCCGACAGGTCGATGGCGCGGTGCTCGACCGTGCCGGTGAGATGGCGGGCGACGTCCTGACCGAGTGCGCGGCAGGCATCGAGCTCGTGGTCGTCGGGCACCAGCTTGACGCGCAGGCCGTCCACCGGCACCCGCAGCTTGAGTCCGCGCAGGCGGTCCTCGATCAGGCGCACCGCCTCGCCGCTCCAGCCGTAGGAGCCGAAGGCGACGCCGAGCTTGCCCTTGATGCTCACGCTGGTGAGCGAGGAGAGCAGGTCCCAGACGGGTTTGACCGCGTCGGCGTTGATGGTGGGGCTGCCGATGGCCAGACCGTCGGCCTCCTCGACGAGATCGGTGAAGCCGTCCGCCTCGCCGCCTTCCAGGTCGTAGAGCGAGACGCGCACCCCGGCCAGGCGCTCGGCGCCGGCGGCGATCGCTTCGGCCATGCGCCGGGTGTTGCCGTAGGCGGACAGGTAGAAGATCACCAGGGTCTTCTCGCGGCGCGCCTCGTTGCACAGGCGCGGCGTGGCCAGCTCGCGGTAGCGCAGCACGTAGTCGCGCGGCCCGTGGCGCAGGAGGGGGCCGTGGGCGGGGGCGATGAGCTCGAGGCGCAGCGGCTCGATCAGTGCCAGGGCGTCGAGCACATGCTCGCGGAAGGGGCGCATGATGTGCTGGTAGTAGTACTCGAAGGAGAAGCGGAAGTCGCCGGCCAGGTCGTTGAACAGGCGCGCATCGCAGAAGTGGCAGCCGAACACGTCGCCGGAGAACAGCACGCCGTCCTCGACCAGGTAGGTGCACTGGGTGTCGGGCCAGTGCAGGTAGGGCGTGTGCAGAAAGCGCAGCGTGCGGCCGCCGAGGTCGACTTCGTCACCGGTGGTCACCGGCGTGTAGTCGGGCAACTCGCTCATGGGCGGCTTGAGCAGCGCCTTGAGCATCATCTGCGCGCGGGTGGACAGATACACCTTGGCCAGCGGCGCGCGGCGCAGCAGCTCGGGCAGGGCGCCGCTGTGGTCGGGCTCCAGGTGGTTGAGCACGATGGTGGTGATCTCGTCGTAGCGGGCGACGGATTCGAGCCGGCGGAAGAACACGTCGGCGTAGTTCTCCTTGACCGTGTCGATGACGGCCACGCCCGTCTCGCCGCGCACCACGTAGCTGTTGTAGCTGGTGCCGTTGGCGGTCTTGAGGATGATGTCGAAGCTGCGCAGATGCGGATCGAGGGCGCCCACCCAGTGGACCCCCGGGGCCAGTTCGACCGCCGCGTCGGACAGACCGGCCGGGCGCATCTCAGTGCTCCCCGGCGGTGGGCGCCGGGCACGGCGCATGCGCGCCGCGGCCCCGGGCGCAGCCTTCCAGATTGCCGCGGGTGGCCGCCGCCGGTTCGAGCCCGATCCAGGCGTCCACGGCGAAGCTGTCGAAGCCGACCATGTGGGTGCCGTCCACGGCCATGAGCGGGCGCCGGATCAGCAGCGGATCGGCCAGCAGCAGGGCCATGGCGGCAGGCGCATCGAGCCGCTCGGGCACGATGTGACCGTCGCGCACGGCCGGCGCGCTCGGGTTGAACCACTCGCTCACCGGCAGCGGCGCCAGGAAGGCCAACAGCCGCTCGGCGGTCCACGGTTCGGCCAGCAGGCTGCGTACCACCAGCCGGTGGCCGGCGGCCTCGAGCAGGGCCTTCTGTTGCCGGTTGCCGGCACAGCCGGGCTTTTCGTAGAAGGTGACGGTCGCCATGGCGGCTCCTCGACACGGGCGGGCGTCCCCGCCGGTGCGCTTACAGGTATTCGGCGGGCAGCAAGGCCATCTCGACGATCTTCTCGATCGGGATGTGGGTGAGCGAGCCGGGCGGGTTCAGGGCGTCGCCGAGTTCGTCGACGATGGCGCACTCGATCGGGCAGATGGCCGCGCACTGGGGGTCGGGGTGGTCGCCCAGGCATTCGGTGCACTTGTCGTCGTCGATGAGGAAGTGCGGCGTGTCCTGGTAGATGGCGTCGTTGGGGCACACGTCGTGGCAGGCCCAGCAGTTGACGCATTGGGCGGTGATTTGCAGTGCCATGTTCGGCTCCTCGATGGCTTCAATGGCGTGGCCGGCGTGGCCGGCCACGGGCGCGTTTTCCGGTCAGGCGACCTGCTGGGTGGATGCGGGGACGGCCAGCTTGCCGGCGTCGAACATCTCCTTGTACACCGCCATGACGGCGTCCTCGATCGGCTCCATGGCGTGCTCGCCGTTGGGCTGGATGCCGGCACTTTCGAGCTGGCTCCAGGGCTCGAAGCCGATTTTCGAACAGAGCACCACCTCGCAGCCTTCCAGGGTGCGGATGTTGCGTTCGAGCACGGATTCGGGTTCGTCCCCGGTGGCCACGCCGCCCTCGCCGCAGGTGTCCAGCCCGGCGCAGTACAGCTCGGTCTTGCGATGGCTGATGAAGCGCACGCCCTCCGGCGAGGCCTCGTAGATGAGGAACTCCCGGGCATGGCCGAAGTGTTCCGCCACCACGCCGCCCTTGCCGGCCACGGCCATCAGCACCGGACGGGCGTCCGAGGCGATGGACAGATGGACGGGGACCTGCGCGGCCTTGGCCGCACGCTCGGCTTCGAGCTTGCCGAGGATGTCGTCGTGCACCTGTTTGCGACGCGCCATGGCGGCCTCGTAATCCACGTCCATGACGTCGATCTTGTCGAGGGTGAACTCGTTGCCACGGTCTTCGCCCAGCAGGCCGACCGCATCGGCGCGGCACTGGCGGCAGTGACGCATCATGGCCATGTCGCCGGCGCACTCGTCCTGCAGTGCCTGGAGCTCGTCGTCGGTGGGGCCGCGCTGTTCCATGATGCCGTAGTAGGTGCCGTGCTCGGCCTCGGCGATGAGCGGCATCACGTTGTGCAGGAAGGCGCCCTTGGCCTTGACGATCTTCGACACTTCCTTCAGGTGCTCGTCGTTCACGCCGGGGATCATCACCGAGTTGACCTTCACCAGGATGCCGCGCGAGGTCAGCGCCTCGAGGCCCTTCTGCTGTTGTTCGATGAGAATCTTCGCGCCCTCGACACCACGGATGCGCTTGTTGTCCCAGTAGATCCAGGGGTAGATCTGCGCGCCGATCTCCGGATCGACGCAGTTGATCGTGATCGTCACGTGATCGATGTTGTGCTTGGCGATCTCGTCGGCGTACTGGGGCAGGTTGAGCCCGTTGGTGGACACGCACAGCTTGATGTCCGGGGTCTGCTCCGAGAGCATGCGGAAGGTCTCGAAGGTGCGCTCCGGGTTGGCGAGGGGGTCGCCGGGGCCGGCGATGCCCAGCACCGTCATCTGCGGAATCTCCGCCGCCACGGCCTTGATCTTGCGGATCGCCTGGTCGGGGCTCAGCAGCTCGGAGACCACGCCCGGGCGCGACTCGTTCGAGCAGTCGTACTTGCGATTGCAGTAGTTGCACTGGATGTTGCAGGCCGGCGCCACCGCCACGTGCATGCGGGCGAAATAGTGATGTGCTTCCTCGGAATAGCAGGGGTGGTCCTGTACCTTGGCGCGGATGTGGTCCGGCAGGTGAGACAGGGCGTCCGGGGCGGTACCGCAGCCGCTGGAGGCGCAGCCGCCGCCCCCGGCGTCGGTCGGGGTATTGCTGATGACGGGGAGTTCCACGTTGCCGCTCCTCTGTGCGAAGGGGTGTGGCTGCACCGCAGCAACCGTCGTGCCAAGCAACAAAGATAATAAAAAACAAGGAGTTGTGCATGGTGACCGATGTGGCATGTCGGGCCTTTGTCGCAAAGGTGACAGCGACGCCGGTGGCTCAAGCCCGGTGCGTTCCGGTCCGTTGGTGTCTTATCGATGCCGCTTGATCTCATGACGCCACCGCCCTTGGAGCCGCCCGAATTCGACGGTGCCTCGCCGCCGTCCGCCGCCCGCCGGCATGCCCGCCCCCCGTGGCTGGCGCCGGGGGGGCAGCGCGGCACGCTGGTCATGCTCGTCGGCAGCGTGATCGGCCTGCTGGGTCATGTCGGCTTCCTGGTGCTGTTCGTGGCTTACGGCCTCGCCTTCATGGCCGCCGTCAATGTCGGCAGCGTGCTGTTGTGGCTCGCGGCCGGCCGGGTGGCCCTGCGTGGCCATCATGGCGCCGCGATCGCCATCGCCTGCGTCGAACTGGTCGTGCATGCCTGCCTCGCGGTGTGGCAGGTGGGCCTGGGTGCGGGTTTTCAGTACTACCTGTGGTCGGCGGCCTGCCTGCTGGTGCTCAACCCGCACATGCGCTCCGACATCGCGCTGGTCGCCGGGGTGTGCGTATCGCTGGTGTTTGCCTCGTTGCACCTGATCTTCCCGATCGGCGCGATCGCCGCGCCGCTGCGCGAGGTGCAGGGCATCCTCAACTACGTCAATGCCCTGTGTGCGCCGCTGCCCATCGTGTTCGTCGTCATCATGGTGCGGCAGGTGTCCAGGCATCAGGAGACGGCCCTGCGGGAGGTGGCGGCCCGCGACGAGGTGACCGGCGTGTTCAACCGGCGCCACGGCATGCGTGTCCTGAACCGGGCGCTGGAGACGGCCGGGCGGGACGGCGACACCCTGTTCGTCATGCTCGGCGACGTCGATCATTTCAAGTCGATCAATGACACCTTCGGCCATCACGTCGGTGACGGGGTGCTCGCCCAGGTGGCCGCGACGCTCGCCTGCGGCCTGCGCAGCGACGACATGCTGTGCCGCTGGGGCGGCGAAGAGTTCCTGATGGTGTTTTCGGGCTTTCCGCACCACGGCATTCGCGAGCGCATGGACACCTTGCGCCGTACGCTGGTCCACACGTCCTTCGGTGAGGGCCTCCCCGGGGTGACCATGAGTTTTGGCCTGACGCGCGCCCGGCCGGGCGATTCGGCGGACGAGATCGTGCGCCGCGCCGATGCGCTCATGTACGAAGCCAAGCGCGCCGGGCGCAACCGCATTGTGGACGATCTGCACCCCCGGGCCGTCGCCATGCCGACCATCGTCGCCGCCGAGTCGGGCGAGACGCCCTGAGTGCCTGACCGGTCGGGCGGACGCTCGACATGCCCGGGCCTCGCGGCAGCTGGCGGCGCGGGCGCGCTTGCCAGCGGTGCGGCAGGCGGACGAAGATACCGGGAGGTCGTCGACGGCGTTTCCTGCCGTCACCCGATCGTGGAAGGCAGCGGCCGCCGGCCCAGGCATGTGGCCATGGGGCGGGTCCGCGCATTGGCCTGAGCGCCGGTCGGCGCGTCGGGCAAGGAGTCTCAGCCATGTCCGTACCGGCGCTGGAACAGCGCCCCGCCGCCGTACTCATCGATCTGGCCGGGGTGCTTCACGTGGGGGACGCCGCCGTTCCGGGTGCCGTCGATGCCCTCGCCCGCCTGCGCCAGGCGGGGTTGCGGCTGCGCTTCCTGACCAACACCACCCGCTCGCCGCGGGCGCGGATCGCGCGCATGCTCACCGGCCTGGGCTTCGAGGTGCGTGGAGACGAGATCCAGACCGCGGCGGCCGCGGCGCGGCAGGTGGTCGATGCGCGCGGCCTCGCGCCCTTCTACCTCGTCCACCCCGATCTGGCAGCGGAAATGGGCCCGGGCGCCGAGCACCCCGACGCCGTGGTCATGGGCGACATGGGCCCGCACCTGACCTACGCCCATCTGAACCGTGCCTTCCGCCTGCTCATGGACGGCGCCGCCTTCATCGCCATGGCCCGCAACCGCTACTTCCAGGAAGAGGATGGCCTGTCGCTGGACATGGGCGCCTTCGTGACCGGGCTGGAGTTCTCCAGCGGCGTGGGCGCCGAGATCGTCGGCAAGCCGGCGGCCGGTTTCTTCCAGGCGGCGCTGGACGCCGTGGGCGTGCCGGCGGGCGAGGCGGTGCTCATCGGCGATGATCTCCATGATGACGTGGGCGCGGCGCAGGACTGCGGCATCGCCGGCATCCTCGTGCGTACCGGCAAGTACCGGCCCGAGGACGAACACGACGAAGAGGTGCGGCCGGCGCGGGTGGTGGACGACTTCGCCGCCGCCGTGGCCCACCTGCTCGCCCTGGCGGCGGAGCCCCGGCCATGACACGCGGCGACCCGCCGGTGACGGGTCGCCGCTGGATGGGGAATCAAAGGATGTTGGCGTGCCGCGCGGGCGGCGCGGTCATTCGCCGATTTCGTGGCCGATGACGCCGCCCACCGCGGCACCGCCGACGGCACCGGCGGTCGAGCCGCTGGTCACCGCACTGCCGACGCCGGCACCCGCGGCAGCACCGATGAGGGTGCCGCCGAGGGCACTGCATCCGGACACGATGAGCGCCGTTGCCACGACGCAAAGTGTGGTCAGGGTGCGTTTCATGATGTCCTCCTCATGCGGTCGATGTCCGGTCATTGGCGGGTGTTGTCGCCGCTGGCCGGGGTGTCCATGGACGAGGTGCCGTCACCCGAGTTCGGCATGTCCGAAGCCGGTTGATCGGCTTTCTGGGTGTCGGATTCCGGCAGGGGCGGGTATTCGGGACCGCCCATGCCCGACGCTTTGTCGGACGGGTTCCCCGGGGATGGGGCCGCCGCCGACGGGGTGTCCGCGGAGGCCGACGAGGTGGAGGTGGTCTGCGGCTTGTCGCACGCCGAAATTAGGGGTACGGCAAGCAAGGTCAGCAGGATGAACTTCGTTCTCATGACATGTCCTCCATGTGGGTTGTGTCACTGGGTTGATTTCAGACGCATGTCGTTGGTGACCGACTTGACGCCTTTGACGTTTCGGGCGAGCTCGACCGCACGGTCGATCTGCTCCGGGGTGTCGGCGTAGCCGGAAAGCTGCACCCGGCCCCGGAAGGTCTCCACGGTGATGTCCAGCGCGTCCACCGCCTTGTCGCTGACGAAGGCGCTCTTGACGCGTGTGGTGATCACGCTGTCGTCGATGTACTCGCCCGTGCTCTCACGGGTCGGGGTTGCGCTGCAGGCGGCGAGCACGGCCGTCAGGGCCAGCGCCGCTACGGCGCGTCTGCGATCTATCATCCGGGTTCTCCTTGTCGTTGCGGGCACGAGCGCCCCGACGGTCGTCGCCGTCAGGACCCTGCCGCGCCCCCGTTGGCCAGGCGGTCGTTGCGTTTGCGCAGCGCCTGGATCAAGCCGTCGGTACCACCGCGCGCCAGTTCGCTGGCGAAGCTGCTGCGATAGGTGGTGACCAGACTCACGCCGGCGACGCTGACGTCGAACACCTTCCATTGCCCGCCGTTCTCGGCCAGGCGGTAGTCCAGGTCGATCGGCTGGGCGCCGGGCTGACGGATCTCGCTGCGCACGACCACCTCGTCGCCCTGGCGCGGTGCCGCGGGCGGATCGAAATGCACGGTCTGGTCGCGATAGCGGGTCAGCGCGTTGGCGTAAGTGCGCACCAGCAGCGTCCGGAAGGCCTGGGTGAGCTGTTTGCGTTGCGTCGGGCTCGCATCACGCCAACCGCGGCCGACGGCCAGGCGCGTCATGCGCTGAAAATCGAAATGCGGGGCGATCTTCTGTTCGATGATCCGGATCGCCTTGCGGTGCCCGTCGGTCTTCAGGCCGCGGTCCTCGCGCAGGACGGCCAGGACGTCGTTGGTGACGTTCTGGACCAGCGCGTCGGGGCTGCCCACGGCACCGGCGTGCAGGGGCACCAGCAGCAGGCACACGGCCTGCAGGAAAATCGCAATCGGGCGAATCATGGTCGTTCCTCCATGCGTGACGGTGCGCGCGCGGCCTCGCCTTACATCCGCTCGTGCGGTCGGGTCCCGCGGGTCCACTCGGCGAGGGAGATGGCGCCGTCATGGTTGCGGTCGAGGCGATCGAAGGTCGCCTGGGTTTCGGCCGAGCGCCGGGCCTCCTGTTTCGAGACCTGTCCGTCCCGGTTCTGGTCGAGCTGCTTGAACATGGCCGGCGCGTCCGCGTCGGGGTGCGCCGGTGTCTGCGCCGCCGGCGAAGCCAGCGGCATGGTGCCGATGGCCAACAGGGCGACTAGACTGATGATGCGTTTCATCACTGTGCTCCTTGAGAATGTCCGGTTGTCCGTGCCGCAGCCCTTGCTGCGCGTTGGACAATTTCATGCTAGAAGCCGGAGCCGGTGCCTTCTGTAGGACGAGGCGGATTTGCCTGTAGGACCAGTCCTGCATCGCGCGCCGGCCGTCCGACCCGATGTGGAGAACCGAGACCATGAAGCACGCCCTGCCACCCGTCGCCGAGGTGGGCCGGACCGTCCGGCGTTGGCGCGATCTGTTGATGATCCTGGGTGGCGTCGTGGTGCTGGTCGTGTCGGCGCTGAGTGTCTGGCAGGCCATGTCCAGCGAACGGGCGCTTGCCGAGCTCGACCTGCAGGCCGAGCGCCTGGGCCGCCTCGATAGCCTGCTGATCCGGATGGTGGAGGCCGAAAGCGGGGTACGCGGCTATCTGCTCAGCCGCAAGAAGGGCTATCTGACACCCTACTTCGACAACCTGACGGCCATCGAGTACACCCTGGAGCAGATCCGCCACGACGTGGGGCCCGGCGCCCAGGACCAGGAGGATCTGGCCCAGCTCACCGGGCTGGTGACGCTGAAGCTGCGCATCCTCGCCAGTGCGGTCTCCCAGGGCAACGCCGGCACCGAGGCGCCGCCGGGCCGGGCCGAACCGGAAGGGCTGCGCTACATGGAAAAGATCCGCATGCGCGTGGCCGCGCTCAAGTACCGCATGGCCACGCGCGCCCAGCAGTCGCTCGACCGCTCGATCGTCCACATCCGCAGTACGCGCTGGGTGGTGGCGGTGCTTTCGGTGGTGGCCGTGCTCCTGCTGGTCTGGCTATACGTGCTGCAGCAACGCCAGGCCCGGCTCGGCGCGCGCATCGACGCCCTGCTGCGCACCGAGAACGACCACCTCGAGGCGCAGGTGCGCGCCCGCACGGCGGAGCTCTCCGATCTGGCCAGCTATCTGACCGACACCCGTGAAGCCGAGCAGGCGCGCCTCGCACGTGAGCTGCATGATGAACTGGGGGCCTTGCTGACCGCGGCGAAGATGGACGCGGGCTGGATCGGCCGCAAGCTCGACGGGGCCGACGCGGACGGCCTGCGCGAGCGGATCGAACGGCTCAAGGGCATGCTCGACGAAGGCATCGCCCTCAAGCGTCGCATTACCGACGGCCTGCGCCCCCCGCTGCTCGAGGAGCTCGGCCTGTCGGCCGCCCTGCAGGAACTGGCCGAGGACTTCGCCCGCCGCGACGGCGTGGCCGTCGCGCTGAGCCTGCCGGAGGCGCCGATCGAGTTGCCCCCGGATCGCGCGCTGGCGCTCTATCGCATCGCCCAGGAGGCGCTCACCAATGTGCGCCGCCATGCCCGCGCCACCCAGGTGTCGCTGCGCCTGGCGTGCACGGCGACGGGGATCGAGCTGACGGTCGAGGACGACGGCGTCGGCTTCACGCCGTCCGCCGGTGCGCACCACCACGGGCTGGCGGGCATGCGCCATCGCATGCAGATGTTCGCCGGCCGCTGCGACATTGCCAGCGCACCGGGGGCGGGCACCCGCATCCATGCGTGCATGCCGCCGGGGCCGTGATCGGTGCCCCCCGGAACACGCCGCGGGGGCTGCATTCAACCGATGATCAGGCCATGGTGGATGGCGTAGGTGGCCAGTTCCGCGTTGCTCGATACCGCCAGCTTGTCGAGCACGCGGGTGCGGTAGGTGCTGACGGTCTTGATGCTCAGGTTCAGCGCCTCGCCGATGTCCGAGACCGATTCGCCGCGCGCCAGGCGCAGAAACACCTCCAGCTCGCGCTCCGAGAGCTGGCTGTGGCGCAGCCGCGGCGCATCGCCGGCCAACTCGCCGGCGAGCAGTTCCGCGGTGCGCGGCGAGATATAACGGCGCCCCTGGGCAATGGTCCGGATCGCCCCGATCAGCTCGTCGCGGTCGCACTCCTTGCACAGATAGCCGTCGGCACCATGGCGAATCATCGCCGGGGCATAGCGTTCTTCCGGAAAGGTGCTCAACACCAGCACGCGCACCGTGTCGAAGCGCTGGCGCACCACGCGCAACACCTCGCCGCCACTGCAGCCGGACAGGGCGAGATCGAGCAGCAACACGTCGCAGGGGGTGTCGCGCAGCTGGTCGAGCGCCGCCTCGCCCGAGTCGGCCTCGAACGCCACCCGGATGTCCAGTTCGTCCGCGAGCATCTCGCGAATCCCCGTCCGCACGATCTCATGATCGTCGACGATGGCGATGTGCAGCATGGCGCGACTCCTTCGTCAGACCTTGTGCATTGGAGCGGGGACGACGTGGCGGCGTTCGCTCCGATTTGTTGCCGGGTGTTGGCGGCGGTGCGATCCACAGGCGCATTGAGAACACAGCCCTAGCCCCAGCGCGGCTGCGCCGAGAACTGCCCGGTCAGGTAGTCCAGCAGCGCCCGGACCTTGGCCGGCAGGTGCTTGCGGTGGGGATACACCGCGTGGATCAGCTGCTTCTCGATGCCGTAGTCGGTCAGCAGCGGCACCAGACGGCCGGCCTCGATGTCCCGCGCCACCATGAACATCGACAGCCGCGCGATGCCGCCGCCGAGCAGGGCGTATTCATGCAATGCGTCCACGTTGTCGGTCACGAAGGTGCCTTGGGCCTCGACGGTTTCGGTCCCCGCGGCGCTGGTGAACTGCCACCGGTTGAAGACCTCGCTGGTGGACAGGCGCAGGCACTCGTGCTGCAACAGGTCGGACGGTGTCAGCGGTCGCCCGTGGGTCGCCAGGTAGCCCGGGCTGGCGCAGACCACGCGCCGGCTCTGCCCCAGCTTGCGGCCGACCAGGCTGGTGTCCTGGAGCTCCCCCAGCCGGATCGCCAGGTCCACGCCTTCGGCCACCAGGTCCACCGCCTGCCCGGTGAGCTGGAACTCCAGGGTCACGCGCGGATAGCGGGCCTGGAACGCCGGCATCAGCGGCAGCAGCTGGTGCTTGGCGAACCCGGGGGTGCTGTTGATCCGCAGGGTGCCGGCCGGCGCCTGCACGAAGCCGGTCAGGGCGTTCTCGGCGTCCTCGATGTCGGCCAGGATCTCGAGGCAGCGCGGGTAGTAGCGCTCGCCGGCCTCGGTCAGGTGCAGCGCGCGCGTGGTGCGGTTGATCAGGCGCACGCCCAGTCTGGATTCGAGCCGCGACAGCAGCTTGCTGATCGCCGAGGGTGACAGATCCAGGTGACGTCCGGCGGCGGAAAAGCTGCCCTGGCGGACGGACTCCACGAACACCTGCATCTCGGTCCACTTGTCCACCTCGCCCCTCCCATTCTGTGAATTGTATTCACAGATCCTTTGCCTGTTTGGTTGTTTATTCCAAAGTAGCACAGGGGGTAGGCTGACAGGCAATCGATCCGCTGGGAGCACGCCATGCCCGATCCCGTTGAAGTGAAGCTGTTCTTCAACTTCCGCAGCCCCTACTGTTACCTCGCCAGCAAGAAGCTCTGGCCCATCGTCGACGACTACGACGTGCGCCTGCTGTGGCGGCCCGTGGGGGGATGGCACCTGCGCTCTTCCCCGGACCGGGCCAAGAGCAAGATGCCGCTGGCGCGCCAGGATGTGGCCCGCTTCGCCCGCCGCATGGGGATTCCGGTCAACCCGCCGCCGGTCACCACCGATCCGACGCGGGCCGGCGCCGGCTCCCTGCTGGCCGAGCGCGAGGGGCTGCTGCGCCCCTACATCGTCGAGGTGATGCGCGCCGAGTGGGCGCATGGCCGGGACATCGGCGATACCGAGGTGCTGCTCGAGGTGGGCGAGCGCATCGGCCTGGCGCGCGAGGCGCTGGCCGCCGCGATCCGCGACGATGCCCTGCTGGCGCAGCTCGAACGCAACGCCGCCGAAGCCGCCGAGCTGAGCGTGATAGGCGTGCCCACCTTCGTGATCGACGAGGAGATCTTCTGGGGGCAGGACCGCATCGATTTCGTCCTCGACGCACTGCGCGAGCGGCGCGCCGCGCGTCTCTGAGCCCACCTTTGGAACGTGGACAAGCGTCGGCCACCCGGCCGCGCGGGGAGCCGTCATGTCTTTGCTGAAGCTCTACGACAAACCCGAATGCCCCTTCTGCTGGAAGGTCCGCCTCGCGCTGCACGAATGCGGCATGGCGGCCGAGCGGATCGACTCGCGCTCGCCCGTGCATCGCCCACTCTGGCAGGCGCTGACCCCCCGCAAGACGGTCCCGGTGCTGCTGGCCGGCGACCATGTCATCCACGAATCCAACGTGATCCTGGAATACCTCGCCGACATCAGCGGCCGGCTGCTGCCCGCGAACCCTGCCGACCGGATCCAGCCGCGCCAGCTCAATGTCTACGTCGACGGCGTGATCGGCCCGGCCCTGCGCGAGGTGATCTTCGAGAAGCGCGACAAGCCGGAAGCCGAGTGGGACCCGGCGCGGATCCAGGCCGGGACCCTGGCGTTCGAAAAGGCGCTGCGCTATCTGTCGGAGCAACTCGGTGATCGGGACTTCTTCGCGGATCGCTATTCCTTCCCCGAATGCGCCCTGACCGCCCGCTTCGGACTGGCCGAGGCCTACGGCGTCGCCATCCCGGACCGGTTCGTCAATCTGCAGGACTGGTTCGCGCGCATGAAGGCGCGGCCCAGCTACCGCGCCACCGCGCCGTAGGCCGCCGCGTGACCGTGGTGAAGGGCCGCTGACCGGGGCGCTCAGTCGAGCAGCGCCACCGACTTGATCTGCGCGCGCACGGCCAGGCCGGGGCGGATCTCGAGCTTGCGCACCGAGCGTTCGGTGATGCGCGCCAGCAGAGGCTCGCCGGCGCAGTCGAGGCGCACCAGCATCTGCCCCGGCGTGTCGGTGGGGGCGAGGTCCACCACCAGCGCGCTCACGCAGTTGAGGATCGAGGTCTGCGGCTGGGGGACCAGCGCCAGGCTCACGTTGCGGGCATGCACCCGGCAACGCAAGGGGGTGCCGACCGGCTCGGCGCGCTGGGCCACGCGGATGACGCCGCCGGGGAAGCGCAGGCGGGTGATGTGGTCTTCCTCCTGGCCGTCGATGACGGTGTCGAGCACCACCCCCGCGTCGCCGGCGAAGGCCGCCGGCAGGTCGATGCGCGAGAGCACCGTGTTGAGCGTGCCGCTGGCGATCGCGCGGCCTTCGTCGAGCAGCACCAGGTGATCGGCCAGACGGGCCACCTCCTCGGGGGAGTGGCTCACGTAGATGACCGGAATCGACAGCTCCCGGTGCATGCGTTCCAGATAGGGCAGGATCTCGCGCTTGCGCTTGAGATCGAGCGCCGCCAGCGGTTCGTCCATGAGCAGGATGCGCGGCGTGTTGAGCAGCGCCCGGGCGATGGCCGCGCGCTGGCGTTCGCCGCCGGACAGCTGCCCCGGGGGGCGATCGAGCAGGTGCGCGATGCCGAGCATCTCGGCCACGTCCTTGAGCCGGTGGCAGCGGGTGCCCGCCGGTACGCGGCGCAGGCCGAACTCGAGATTGCGGCGCACGTTCAGGTGGGGGAACAGCGTCGCCTCCTGGAACACCACGCCGATCTCGCGTTCATGCACGGGGGTGAACCGGTCGGCGTCCTGCCACACCGTCTCGCCGATGGCGAAGTGGCCGCCGGGTGCCCGCTCCAGCCCGGCCATGGCGCGCAGAATGGTGGTCTTGCCCGAGCCGGAGTGGCCGAACAGCACGCTCACGCCGCGATCGGGCAGCGCCAGATCGACGTCGAGGCAGAACGCGCCACGATCGATGCGGAATCGCGCCTGGATGCCGGCGCTCATCGTGGCCGGCCCCGGTTGAGGGTGTACAGCGCCATCAGCACCAGGAAGCTGAACACCACCATGGCGCCGGCCAGCCAGTGGGCCTGGGCGTACTCCAGCGCTTCCACATGATCGTAGATCTGCACCGACACCACCCGGGTCTTCTCCGGAATGTTGCCGCCGATCATCAGCACCACGCCGAATTCGCCCACGGTGTGGGCGAAGCCGAGGATGGCGCCGGTGATGAAGCCGGGGCGGGCGAGCGGCACGGCCACCGACCAGAACGCATCCCACGGGCCGGCGCGCAGGGTGGCCGCCGCCTCCAGCGGGCGCTCGCCGATGGCCTCGAAGGCGTTCTGGATCGGCTGCACCACGAAGGGCAGCGAGTAGATGACCGAGGCGACCACCAGCCCGGGAAAGGTGAACGGCAGCACCCCGAGGCCGAGCGACTCGGTGAGTCGGCCGACGGGGCCGTGGGGCCCGAGGGTGATGAGCAGGTAGAAGCCCAGCACCGTGGGCGGCAGCACCAGCGGCAGCGCCACCACGGCGCCGATGGCGCCCTTGAAGATCGACCGGGTGCGTGCCAGCCACCAGGCGATGGGGGTGCCGACGATGAGCAGCAGCACCGTGACCACGGTGGCCAGTTTCAGGGTCAGCCAGATGGCGGCGAGATCGTCGGCGTGCACGGTCGATGGGGGCGGGGTCAGTGTCTGGAGAACAGGTCCCGTACTTTACACAGCGTGGTGGTGATGTCGAAGCCCGGGCCGGGCAGTGCCTCGCCGGCGAGGATGCGGGTGAGCGCCAGGGTCGGGTCGGCCTCGGCGGTGAGCAGCACCTGGGCGCCGCGCCGCCGCATGTGGCGGATGAAGCTATCCCCGGCGCTGGCGCCGACGATGAGGTCGACGCCGTCGAGCGGATGGGGGCGGTCGTCCTCGAACACGTGGAAGATCTGGTCGCGTGCCAGGGTGACGCGGGTGGGCGCGGGCAGCAGCCGGCTGCTGTGGTGGTCGCTCAGGTCGTACAGCAGCCAGTCGGTGGCCTTGCCGATGTGGCCGCGCACGGCCTCGAAGCGCTGGGTGGCGATGGCGATTTTCATGGGTCGGCTCCGCTGTCGCGGGTGATGGAGACCGCCACGTCGCGCGGCGGGGCGAAATAGGGGGCGCTGGTGACCAGGAGGTCGGCGCCGGCGCGGGCATAGTCGGCGGCGTTGCCGGCGTGGATGCCGCCGGCGGCAGCGAGCCGCGGCGGGTGCGGGTGCTCGCGCAGCGCGGCGCGCAGGCCGGCCACGGCGGCGACCGACCACTTCTCCAGCTGGATCACGTCGGCGCCGGCGGCGATCCACCGCAGCGCCTCGGCATGGTCGGCCACCTCCACCACCACGGGTCGCTCGGGCCAGCGCCGGCGCAGGCGCGCCACGCAGTCGGCCGGCGCCGCGTCCACGAGCCGGCGATGTTCCTCGAACACCAGCAGCGTCTCCGACAGGCTCAGCCGGTGGGCGCCCGCGCCGCCGGCCAGCACCGCCTTGACGCTTGCCGCCTTGGTGCCGGGAAAGCTCTTGCGGGTGCACACCACCGCGCAGTCCGGGTGCCCCGCGCGGGCGGCGGCCACCAGCTCGGCGGCACCGGTGGCGATGCCGGAGAGGTATTCCATGAGCGTCTGCGCGCTCTTCCACACCGCATGGATGCCGGCCGCCGGCCCGGTGAAGCTCACCAGCGGCTCGCGCGGCGCGGCGCGGGTGCCGCTCGGCGCGTGCAGGTCCACGCGCAGACCGCGCAGCCGCCCCATGGCGGCGGCCTCTTCGCTGCCGCACACCGTCATGGGGTCGCGGGCGCGGAACACCATGCGCGCCGGCCGCGCGCCGATGCCCAGGGCGAAGGTGGTCGCGTCGCCCTGGGGGGTGTCCTCGTGGAGCAGGCGTTCCAGTTCGGTGTCGGGCAGGGTGTAGGGGTTCATGGTCGGGCGCCGGGTGGGGGGGCGTCAGTGCAGGCCATAGCCGTAGGCCTGGATGATCTTCGCCGCCGCGTCGCTCTTCAGGTAGGCGATCAGCGCCGTGGCGGCGGCGTTGTCGGCACCGCGCCGGAGCATGATGGCGTCCTGGCGGATGGGCGTGTACAGCCCGGTGGGCACGTCCCAGCGCGAACCGCCCAGGGGCTGGCCGTCCCGGAACAGCTGCGAGGCGGCCACGAAGCCCAGTTCGGCGTTGCCGGTGGCCACGAACTGCCAGGCCTGGGCGATGTTCTCGCCGCGCACGATGCGCGCTTCCAGTGGCTTGCGCACGCCGAGCTTGTCCATGACTTCCAGGGCCGCGGCGCCGTAAGGCGCGGTCTTGGGGTTGGCGATGGCCAGGTGGCGGAAGCGGCCGGTGGCGAGCACCCGGCCCTGGGCGTCCACCATGCCCGGCTCGGGCGACCACAGCACCAGTCGGCCCACCGCGTAGGTGAAGCGGGTGCCTGGCACGCCGATGCCGTCCGCCTCGAGTTTTTCCGGGCGGGCGCGATCGGCGGCGAGGAACACGTCGAAGGGGCCGCCGTTGGCGATCTGCGCATACAGCTTGCCGGTGGAGCCGAAGGACAGCTGCGCCGTGTGGCCGGTGTCGGCCTCGAACGCCCGGGCGATCTGCTGCATCGGCGCGGTGAAGTTGGCGGCCACGGCCACGGCGACCGTGTCGGCATGGGCCGGCAGCGCGGCGAGGAGGGTGGCGGAAAGCAACAGGGTGAGACGGGGGCGCATGAGGGGCTCCGGATGAGATCAGTGGTTCTGGCAGAGGATGACGGCCGAGGCCTTGAACACCGCGCAGGCCGGCTGGCCGACCTGGAGGCCGAGTTTGGCGACGCTGTCGTGGGTGATCACCGCGCACACGCTGCGCCCGCCGGGCAGGGCGAGGGTCACTTCGGCGTTGACCGGCCCGGCGTGGATGCGCGTCACCTCACCCCAGAGATGATTGCGGGCACTGGTGCGCAGGCGCCGGTCGGTGAGCAGCAGCACCGAGGACGACTTGACCAGTGCGGTGATGTCGCCGCCGATGTGCAGGCCCAGCGCTTCGGCCGACTCGCCGGTGATCACCGCAACCACCTCGGTGTGCGCGTCGAGGCGGATCTGCACCTCGAAGTCCACCTCGCCTTCCACCAGCCCGACCACGGTGCCGGCGAACTGGTTGCGCGCGCTGGTCTTCATGCTCAGGCGACGCAGCAGCAGGCGGAACTGGTCCACGTCCTGGGCCTCGGCCTCGCCGAGCCGTTCGGTCAGGCGGGCGAGCGCCGCCTGGTACTCGTCGTCGAGGGCGCGGTAGAGCGCCACGGTGCGGCGGCCGTGATCGGTCAGTCGGGTACCGCCGCCGTTGCGCCCGCCGGTGGCGCGCACCACCAGGGGCGCCTCGGCGAGATTGTTCATGGCGTCGATCGCATCCCACGCCGCCTTGTAGGACATGGGCACCGCCTTGGCGGCCTGCGAGATCGAGCCATGGGCCTCGATGGCCTCGAGCAGGCGGATGCGGGTGTCGCCGAGAAACTGGCCGACGCCGGTATCCAGTTCCAGGCGGCCGCGCAGGGCATGTCGGTGTTGATCCATTTTGTCGGCTCTCATACGTTATGGTGTCGACTATATAACGAATGCGATGGTGTTGCCCGGATTGCCTTGGAATGCCATGAATGCCTGAATATATTGGGCATAGTCCAGGCCGAGGTTCCGGTCGTCGGCACGGAATCGCTGTGTGGTATAGCATATAGCGAAAAACGGGCCAGGCTCGGGAGGAGGCCGGAGACGTCATGAAGATCAGCGCGCGCAACCAGTTCGATGGCCATGTCCAGGCGCTCACCCGCGGCCCGGTCAATACCGAGGTGGTGGTCGACACCCGGGAGGGCGATCGCCTCGTCGCGGTGGTGACCACCGCCAGCGTCGATGCGCTCGGGCTGGGCGATGGCACGCCGGTGCTGGCCATCGTCAAGGCGCCCTGGGTGGTGCTGGCGCGCGACGACGCAGCGCTGCCCGACGGCCCCGGCCTGGCCACCGGCTTTTCCGCCCGCAACCGGCTCTACGGCGTCGTCGAGCAGATCGAGGCCGGGCGGGTGAACACCGAGGTGGTGCTCGCGCTGCCGGGCGGCACGCAGGTGTGCGCGGTGGTCTCGCGCGAGGCGGCGCTCGCGCTGGGCCTGACGCCCGGGATGCCGGCCTGCGCGCTGATCAAGGCCAGCCATGTGCTGCTCGCCCGCCTCGAGGGCTGATCACGCGGCGAAGTGCGCGCTCAGGCAGCGCACCGCCGCCGGCAGGCTGAGGAATTCCTGGCGCGCCAGCACCTGGGGGACCGGCGAGGGGAACTCGAAGGCGATGCCGTAGGTGCCGCGCGGCTGGGCGTGCAGATACACGCGGGCGCGCAGCCGGCGCAGGTCGGCATGGCGCAGGGTCACGGTGTGCGGATCGTCGTCCGAGACCACCTCGCACACATCGCCGGCGCGTTCGTTCAGGCTGACCAGCAGGCGGCGCAGCTGGTTGTGCTTCTTCAGCGACCACGGATTCGCGTTCATACCCCCTCCTTCACGTTGACCAGTTCGGGGACCACCCGGGCCAGCCACGCGTCGACGCGCGCGTCGGTCTGGCCGGCCTGGGCATGCGGGTCGATGGCCAGGCCGAGGAAGTCGTCGCCGTCCACCGCGACCGATCCGGTGAAGGTGTAGCCGGCCGTCGGCCAGCGGCCCACCGCGCGGGCACCCAGGGCGGTGAGTGCGTCGTACAGCAGGCCGATGGCGTCCACGAAGTGCTCCGGATACTTCTCCTGATCGCCCAGGCCGAAAATGGCCACCGTCTTGCCCGTCAGCGCGCCGGCCGGCAGCCCGGGCAGAAACTCCGCCCAGCTCGGTTGCGCCAGCCCGGTGTCCAGCCCCGGCAGTTCCCCTTCGCCGAGGGTCGGCGTGCCGAGGATGAAGGCGTCGCAGGCAAGGAAGTCGTCCACCGAGGTGCGGCCGATGTTGGCGGGCGTGTCGACCGGCACGCCGTGATCGTCGGCCAGTCGCTGCGCGATCTGCTTGGCGAGCCGCCGGGTGCGCCCGGTCTCGGTGCCGAAGAAGATGCCGAGCCTGGTCATGGCTCAGTGCCCGCCCGGGACCGCTTGGGTGAGCTCTTCGGGCAGCACGCCCACCGGGTGGCCCAGGGTGTCGTCGGGGCCGGTCTCGAAGCGCACCAGGTAGATCTCCCGGCTCGGGTCCAGCTCGGCATGACCGAACTGCACCACCACGCCCCGGGTGCCGGCCGCGGCAATGAGCCCCGCCTCGTCCACCCCGGGCAGGCCGCCATCGTTGAGAATGTCGCTGGCGGCGAACACCAGGTCACCGACGTCGTATTGAACGCTGCGCATCGGTGCCTCCGCCTACCACACGTCCGCGGGCGCCCGCAGGCGCTCGACCGGCTCGTCGAACAGCAGATGGGTGTCGATGATGTCCTCGACATCGGCGCTCGTCACCCCCGTGTACATCACCCCGTCCGGATACACGAGCACGCTCGGCCCCAGGTGGCAGGGGCCCAGGCAGCCGGTGTTGGTCAGCTGCAGGCCCGATTCCCACAGCCTGCGGGCGGCGAATTCGTCGGAAAACTTCTGCCACACCGGGCCGCAGCCCTTGGCCTGACAGGATCCGCGCGGATGTCCCTCGGGGCGGCCCTGGGCGCAGACGAGTACATGTTTCTTCGGTTTGGGCATGACGCTCTCCTGTGGTTTGGCGATCGTGTTGCAAGCGCCGTGCCCGAATATTTCTTCATTAAAACAGTCGCTTGGTTCGATCCGTCGTGTCGGGTTTGCGACATTGGGTGCGCCGCAACATCCGTCGCGGCATCCACGGCCGGCGCCGTGCGCGCCAGAGCGCTGTCATCGCGTCGACACCTCGGTCGCCTAGCCTGCACCACGGAACCGCGCGCCGAAGGGGGCGCGGGCAGGTCAACCGATTGGAGCGAACAATGCACAAGATCCTCACCAAGGCCGTGGCCGCCGCGGCCGTCACCCTGCTCGCCGTGGGCGCCAGCGCGGCGCACGCGGACGTGCGCATCACCGAGATCGCCCCCTGGAGCAGCGGCAACTCGTCGCTGGGTCAGGACTGGTTCGAGCTCACCAACACCGGTGCCTCGGCGGTGGACATCACCCACTGGTCCTGGGACGACGACTCGCAGAACCCGGGGACGGCATTGCTGGAAGGCGTGACCTCTCTCGGCGCCGGCCAGTCGGTGGTGTTCGTCGACGGCGGCGCGAGCGTGCCGGCCGACTTCGTCAATCTGTGGTTCGGCGGCGCCGCCCCGGCCAACTTCGTGATCGGCTACTACGACGGCCCGGGCCTGAGCACCGGCGGGGACGAGGTGAATGTGTATGACGCGAGCAACGTGCTGCAGGCGAGCCTGAACTTCGGCGCATCGCCCACCGGCCCCTACGCCACCTTCGACAACGCCGCCGGCCTGGACGGCACGAGCGTGTCGCAGCTGAGCGCCGTGAGCGTCAACGGCGCCTTCATCGCCGCCAACGACATCAACGAAATCGGCTCCCCCGGCGCGGTCGCCGCGGTGCCCGAGCCCGAGTCCTACGCGATGCTGCTCGCCGGGCTGGGCATGATCGGCGCCATGGCGCGCAAGCGTCGCGCCTGAGCGGGGAGAGATCATCATGACACTGCGCCACCTGTGCGCCGCCGTGCTGGCGGCCGGCAGCGTCGCCGCCCATGCGGCGGCCGCGATCACCCCCTCCATCCACCTGGGCAACTACCGCGTCGCCGGCACCTACTCGCTCGACATCCTCAACGGCACCCGCGGCGGCATCTCGGGCCTGGAAGCGTCGGCCGTCGCCTACGCCGGCGACCGCCTCGACCCCACCACCCACACCCTCGGCACCCTGTTCTTCGTCGGTGACGAAGGCACGGGCGTGGTGGAAGTCTCGCGCACCGGCCAGACCCTGGGTTACATGAACTTCGACTGGACCGGCACCGGCAGCACCAAGCACGACACCGAGGCGCTCACCTACCTGGGCAACGGCACCCTGGTGGTCGGCGAGGAACGCCTGTTCGATGCCTACCGCTTCGACTACGTCGCCAACGGCACCGCGACGCTCGCCAACGCCTCGGTGTCGATCAGCGACGCCAACGTGGGCAACCACGGCATGGAAGGGCTCTCCTACGATCCGCGCGACGGCAGCTTCGTGGCGATCAAGCAGGATTCGCCCGAAGACATGCTTGCCGGCACCCTGAGCTTCGCCGCCGCCCTCGGCGGCACCTCGACCATGAGCCACCTGTTCGACCCCACCCTGATGGGGCTGGCCACGCTCTCCGACGTGCAGACGCTCGCGCCGGTGACGGCCCTGGCCGGCACCGATGCGGCCGACAACCTGCTGGTGCTCAGCCTCGGCTCGCGCACCCTGGTGGAAGTGAACCGCAGCGGCGACGTGCTCAGCAGCTTCGACCTGTCGTCCCTGTTGAACAACACCGCGACCGGGGACTTCAACGCCATCGAGGGCGTGTCGGTCGATGCCTCGGGCACCCTCTATCTGGTCGCCGAGCAGCTGCAGGGCGCGGGCGCGCCGCTCGACGCCAAGTCCCAGCTCATCGTCCTGACCGCCCCGGTGCCGGAACCCGAGACCTACGCCATGATGCTGGCCGGCCTCGGCCTGGTGGGCGCGGTGGCGCGCCGTCGTTCGCGCCGCTGATCCGCGAAAGCGGTCGCACCGCCCGGTCCTGAGGCCGGTCGGTGCGCCTCGAAGCCCAACGCGCGGCCGTCCCCGGACGGTTGCCCGTTGGGCTTCATGCATCCGCCCCGGCCGTCGGCGTCACGAACGCGTGGGGGAGGGCCGGCCCCGCCAGGGACAATGACCCTGGAATTTTTCTTTGACAGATCGACCCACGCTTCATAGGGTTAAGAAGCGCTGGCTCGCTGTAGCGCAGCCGTGCCGGCCCGCCCATGCCATTGCCGGAGTCGACCATGCCCCACGCCCTGATCCGTCCGACCGCGCACCCCCATGCCGCCGTCGTGGCCGTCGCCGCCTGCCTGTTGGCCGCCGTGCCGTTGCATGCCGGCGCCATCGAGCTCACCGCCGCCCGTGGCAGTGCCGAGGCCATCATTCAGTACCCGGACATCTTCCCGGGCAACCCGCCGCCGCCGGACGCGGTCGACGCCCTCAGCCTGCCCAACGATCCGCTCGCCTTCGCGCGCAACCAGCGCTCGCTGTTCGCCGTCTTCGACGCGCGCGCCGCCGGTTTCCAGAACGCCGGCGGCATCAACGCCGCCTTTGCCGAGGTCACCGGCTTTCCGCAGGAACTCAACATGCAGTACACCGTGGAGGCGAACACCCGCTACGACGTCGTCTTCAAGAGCGCGGCCGATCTGAGCGGGCAGATGATTCCCTTCGAGTTCGTCATCAACGGCGGCCAGCTGCGCATCGACGACTTCGCCCAGTACACGCCGTTCCAGCCCGAGTTCAACGGCGCCGCGGTGTCCGCCGCCATCGACATCGGCCCGCTGGGTTCGTGGACCTTCGTCGCCCACCTGACGCGCGATGCCGCCACCGGGCAGCCGGTGGTCACCGACGATTTCGTCGGCCTGCCATTCAGCGGCGACGCGCTCGGGCTCAACAACTTCCCCACGCTGACCCCCTATTTCGCCGGTGCCGATGTCATCGTCGACATCCCCGAAATCCGCGGCAGCGTGCTGATCGACGGCGCCGATTTCAGCTCCCTCCAGGGGGTCCGCTTCGGCTACGACATGTCCGCCGTGGTCGCCATGGCCGGCGGCTCCAGCGGCTCCACCGGCGCCCTGGCGGGCATCACCGACCCGTTCGCGCTCGGCACCCCCGGCGATCCGGGTGACGACCTCGGCGGCGCCTTCAGCCCGCTGGGCGTCCAGTTCTTCCTCGATGGCCAGGCGCTCGGCGACTACCCCGTCACCGCCGTGCCGGAGCCGAACCGGGCGGCACTGATGCTCGGAGGCCTCATGCTGCTGGGGCTGCTCGCACGGCGCCGCATGCCTCAGCCCGGCTGACCGCGCTCGGCGATCAGCGCGTTGTCGATCGCCTTGGCGGCCTGATACGCCGAGCGCCGGCTCACCCGCTGCGCGTAGGCCTCCAGCGCGTTGCGCTTGGGCATCAGGCCGAAGGCCAGGCCCCAGTCCACATGGCTGCCCACATACACGTCCGCCATGGTGAAGCGATCGCCGCACACATAGGCGTCGGTGTCGAACTTCGCGCTCAGCGCGTCCATCACCGCCTCCGGATCGCCGCAGCCCACCATGCGCCGCTGCTCCACCGTGGGCGTCACCCCCATCGCCTTGAGCGCATTGGCCTGCTCGACGGGCCCGGCGGCGAAGAACAGCCAGCGGTAATAGTCCGCCCGCTCCTCCGGCCGCGGCAGCAGATCCGCTTCGGGAAAGATCTCCGCCAGATAGGCGCAGATCGCCGCACATTCGGTCACCACCCGGCCCTCGTGCACGATGGCCGGCACCTTGCCCAGCGGGTTGATCCGCCGATACTCGGCACCGTGCATGGCCTCGCCGTACTCGACGATGTGCGCCTCGTACGGCGCCCCCACCTCGTGCAGGGCCCAGCGGACGATCTGCCCGCGCGACATGGGGTTTGTGTAGAAGGTGATGGGGGGCATGGCCGGCTCCGGGGGATGGGTGGGGAGTCTCTGTTTAGCACAGATGGGTGACGGCGTCCGTACCGCGGCGCCGCCGCTCAGGGCATGTAGAGCGTTTCATAGAAGCCGCTCGTCTGCAGGTGGATGGTGACCGGGGTATCGCCGCGATTTTCCCAGTACCAGCCATGCACGCCCTTGAACGGCGCGGTAAAGCTGCCGCTGGCGCCAGCCAGGGATTCGGCGACCCGGAAGCTGGTGAACACGTCCTGGGGGGCGTCGGGCGGCTCCCCGTGCATGTCGACATAGACCGGACCGCCTTCGGCTTTCCACTGGAACACGAAGCCCTGACCCTGGTCCATGACGGCCTTGATTTCCGCGCCCTGGTGGGGCGCCAGTGGCACCGTGAGCGTGTTGCTGCGATACGGCGTGCCGATCTCGCGCAGCGGGCCGCGTGCCGTCGGTTCGCCCGCGGCCGCCTCGACGCCGCTCGCGTGCAGGGCGGTCAGTCCCGTCGCCTTGCCGACCCCGGTCGGGTCGATGCCGTACTCGGCGGGCAGGATGGTGGTGACCAGGAGGGCGCCCGCGATCGCCAGGGCGACCAGGGTGGCCTTCACCAGGCGCCGGTTGGAGGGCAGGCCATCCGGATCCAGGTCGGAAATGTCGTGCAGTTCGTGATGGGGATGGGGTGTTGGCATGTCGGATCTCTCAGGAATTAATGGCATAACCGGTCAGTTGATAGCCGGTGAGCGTGAGGCCTGCCGCCATCAGCAGGACGTTGGAGGCGAACGCCTGGCGCGCGAAGGCGTGGTGCAGGCGCCAGAAATCCATGAGGATCAGGATCGCGCTCAGCGCCAGGATCTGACCGATCTCCACGCCGACATTGAAGGCGAGGATGTTGGCCACCAGACCGTCCTGGGGCAGGGCGAAGTCCTGCAGCTTGGTGGCCAGGCCGAAACCGTGGAAAAAGCCGAAGATCAGCACCGCGGCCTTGGTGTTGGGCTGAAAGCCGAACCACGCCTTGTAGGCGCCCAGGTTGTCCAGCGCCTTGTAGACCACCGACAGTCCGATGATCGCATCGACCAGGTACGGATTGACATGCGTGCCACTGAGCACGCCGAACAGCAGCGTGGTGCTGTGGCCGATGGCGAACAGGGTGACGTAGATGCCGACGTCCTTGAGCCGGTAGAGAAAGAAGATCACCCCCACCAGGAACAGCAGATGGTCGTAACCGGTGGCCATGTGCTTGGCGCCCAGATACACGAACGGAAGCAGCTGGGTGCCGCTCGTCTGCGCCATGAAGCGGGCGTCGCCGGCGGCCACCCCGTGCGCGAACACCGGTGCGGCGACGCCGAGGACGATCAGGGCAAGAACGATGCGGCCCCACGGGGGGCGATGCAGGTGGGCGGTCGGTGTGGGCGCGAGCAAGGGCTGGGGTCTCCTGTCGACGTGGATCGAGTGGCCGGCCTCAGTGAGGATGGCGGTGATGAATGTCCGGAAAGTGCGGATGGGCATGGCGCAGGGGCGGGTGCGCGTGGACATGGCGGTGGGGCTCCTGCCCGTCCCACGGAAAGTCATGGACGTGCCGGTGGTGCGCGTCGTGCACATGCAGGTGATCGTGCACGAGCGCCTCGTGCTGGTGTTCGTGATCGTGACGCTCGGTCAGGTGCAACCACACGCCGATGCCCATGAGCGCGGCGGCGGTCCAGAACGCCGGCGGCGCCGATTCGCCCAGGAGCATGATGCTGAGCGCAGCACCGATGAAGGGCGCGGTGGAAAAATAGGCGCCGGTCCGCGCGGTGCCCAGATCGCGCAGGGCACGGACGAAGAGCACCAGGCTCACCCCGTAGCCGAGCAGGCCGACCACCATGACGGCGCCGACACGCGATGCGCCCGGGAGCGTCGCGCCGAGGGCCAGCGCCAGGGCCAGGTTCACCCCGCCGGCCACCAGCCCCTTGATGGCGGCGATGAACAGGGCGTCGGAGGCCGACACCTTGCGGGTCAGGTTGTTGTCCAGGGCCCAGCACAGACAGGCCCCGGCCACCGCGAGGGGGCCGGCCCAGCCCCCGCCGCCCGCGGCCGACGACGACCACGACAGGGCGAGCCCGCCGGCGACGATGAGCCCCATGCCGGCGACGATGCGACCCGCGGCGTGCTCCTTGAACACCCCCCACGCCAGTAGCGCGGTCAGCACCGCCTCCAGGTTCAGCAGCAGCGAAGCCGTGCCCGCCCCGGTGCGGGCCAGGCCGAGGACCAGCAGCACCGGGCCGAGGATGCCGCCGAACAGGATGGCCAGTGCCAGCCACGGCCATTCCGGTCGCGTCAGGCCGCTCGGCCGCCAGCGCCGGTCGCGCAGCAGGCGGATCACCGTCAGGCCGACTCCGCTGCCCAGATACAGCAGTCCGGCCAGGGCCACGGCCGGCACATCGCCGACGAACAGCTTCACGAACGGGGTGCTGGCGCCGAACAGGAGTGCGGCGCCAAGGGCCATCGCGACGGCACCGGGCATGCGCGCAACGCTCATCGCGACAGGTATTTGGTGATGGCCTTGAACTCGAGCAAGCTGGTGGCGGCAGGCTGTGCGCCCTCGCCAACCACCTGTTCGAGGCAGTGGTCGATGTGATCGTGGATCAGCGTCCGCTTGGCGTTGCCGATCGCGCTCTCGACCGCCTGAAGCTGCTGCGCGATGTCCACACACGGCCGCCCCGCCTCCAGCATGGCGACAATGCTGTGAAGATGGCCCGCGGCCCGCTTGAGCCGATTGATGATGTCCGGGTGGGAGGCATGAACCGTCATCCTGTCCCCTAGCGCAGTACTATCCAGGGGGGGAGGATAGCAAAAATCCGGCCCGTGCCACATGGGCGGCTGGCCGCCGGGCACTCCGGCCGCGTCCGCTCAGAACTGCTTCACCTCGATATTCAGGGTCTGGATCCGGTAGGCGATCTGGCGAGGGGTCATGCCCAGCAGGCGGGCGGCCTTGGCCTGGACCCAGCCGGCCTGTTCGAGGGCGGCGATGACGCGTTCGCGTTCCGACAGGCCGGGGTCGTCGAGGTCGAGGTCGGGCGGTGGCGCGGCGGGGGTCGGGCGGCCCGGGGCGGGCGGCGCGGAGGACGGGGCCGGGGGGCGGGGGGCGCCGCCGCGGGCGTTGGGGAACTGGATCAGGTCCACGTCGATCTGGCCGTCGGCGGAGAGCACGGCGGCGCGTTCGAGGCAGTTTTCCAGCTCGCGCACGTTACCCGGCCAGCTGTGGCTGGCGAGGCGCCGGGTGGCCATGTCGGAGAGGGTGAGCTTGCGCTGCTGCTCGGCGCCGATCTTGGCGAGCAGGTAGCGGGCGATGTCGGGGATGTCCATGATGCGCTCGCGCAGCGGCGGCAGGAACAGGGGCATCACGTTGAGGCGGTAGAACAGGTCTTCGCGGAAATCGCCCAGGTCCACCGCCGCTTCGAGGTCGCGGTGGGTGGCGGCGATGATGCGCACGTCCACCTTGATGGTGCGGCTGCCGCCGACGCGCTCGAATTCGCCTTCCTGCAGCACGCGCAGCATCTTGGCCTGGAAGGCGGGCGAGATCTCGCCGATCTCGTCGAGGAACAGGGTGCCGCCATGGGCCTGCTCGAAGCGGCCCTTGCGGGTGTCGGTGGCGCCGGTGAAGGCGCCGCGTTCATGGCCGAACAGTTCCGATTCGAGCAGGTTTTCCGGCAGCGCGGCGCAGTTGAGGCGCACGAAGGGGTTGCGCGCGCGCGGCGAGTTGAAGTGGATGGCGTTGGCGATGAGCTCCTTGCCGGTGCCGGTTTCGCCGCGGATGAGCACGGTGGTGTTCCACTTGGCGACCATGCGCGCCTGCTCGAAGATGCGGCGCATTTCGGCGGAGTGGCCGACCATGCTGTCGAAGCCGTGCTCGCGGCGCACCTGGCGGCGCAGGGAGTCGCGCTCTTCGACGAGGCTGCTCTTTTCCTGTTCCACGTCGGTGGCCAGGCGCAGGTTCTGGCCGACCAGGTTGGCGACCATCTCGACGAACTGGGCGCGCTCGTCGAGCAGGCCGTCGTCCGGCGCGATGGGCTGCACGGCGAGCACGCCCTTGAGGTCGGTGCCGATGCGGATCGGCACCGCGATGAAGGGCAGCTCGGCGCGGTAGATGGCGAGCCGGTTGAGGAAGCGCGGATCGGCGCCGAGCTGGGCGATCCGGAAGGTGCGCGGGCTCTCGAGCAGGGCGCCGAGCACGCCCTCGCCGGCGCGGTAGCGGATCTCCGGGGTGGGCTCGCCGTCGGGCGAATGCACCGCATGCAGCACCAGGTCGCCGGCCGGGTCCACCACGGCGATGAGGCCGCGGCCCAGGTCGGCTTCCTCGTGCAGCACGCGCAGCACTTCGTTGAGGGTCTCGCCGAAATCGAGGGAGCGGCTCAGGGCCCGGCTGACGGCATACAGCGCCGCGATGAGCAGCTGGTTGAGCTCATGCGAGCGGCAGTAGCCGGTGCTCGGGTTGATGTCCTTCGGGCGGTGTGCGTGTTCGAGCATGGTGCGTCCATTGCCGTCGGATCAGATCGGATCGCCGTCGATCCGCAGCTCGACGATGGCGGCACAGCCGCCGCCGGGGCGCGGATTGAGGTCGATGAGGCCGCCGTGGTCGGCGACGATGTGCTGGGCCCGCGACAGGCCGGTGCCCAGGTGGCGCCCCGGCTTGGCCGAGAAGAAGGGTTCGAAGGCGCGCAGGCGGGTGTCCTCGTCCAGCCCCGGGCCGGTGTCGAGCACGCAGACCACCACGCGCTCGTCGGTCACGCTGCTGGTCACCGACAGTTCGCGGCGCGACCAGCCCCGGGTGTTCATGGCCTCGATGGCGTTGTCCACCAGGGCCTTGAAGAGCATGCGCAGCTGCAGCGGGCGGCCGTTCATGTGCGGCAGCAGGGGGGTGGGCTTCCAGTCCACGGTGATGCCCGCGGCGAGCATGCGCGGCACGCAGATCTCGAGCACGTCGCGCAGGATCTCGTTGAGGTTCACGCTCGCCGGGCTCTCCGGCGGGGCCGGCGGAATCACCTGGCGCAGCTGCTCCAGGTGGGCACGGCTGGCGCGTACCGCTTCGTCCAGCACGGTGGCGGTGCCCGGTTCGCGCCGCTGCAGCACGTGCACCGCCGAGGTCATCATGTTGAGCGGTTCGTCGAGGCGGTACAGCGCCGCCGACAGGCCCTCGCGGATGGCGGCGTTGCGCTCCTCGTCGATGAGGGCGAGCTTGAGGGCGGCGGCGCGGGCACGTTCCTGCTCTTCATGCAGGTCGGTCACGTCGTTGATGACCAGCATCAGCGCCGGCTGGCGGGTGCCGCAGAAGTAGCTGTCGGCGCAGTCGCTGTGCATGTCCACCACCGAGGCGGTCACCGACAGCCAGTGCGGCTGGCCGGCGCGCCGGTCGATGCGCACCTCGCGGTTCACGAAGGCGCAGCGGGCGGGGTCGTCCGCCAGGGTCTCGCGCCACTCGGGCAGCACCATGTCGAGCACGAAATAGGCCGGCTCCTTGGCACTCACATCGGACACCAGCTTCTTGCTCGCCTGGTTGTCCAGGATCACCCGGCCGTGGGTGTCGAGCACCACCAGGGCCACCGGCGCGGCGTCCAGGGAGGTCTCGATGAGCAGCTTCTGGTTGCGCACCACGCGCTCGAGCCGGTTCAGCTCGGTGACGTCGCGATGGATGCCGAGGAAATGGGTGGTGGTGCCGTCATGACCCACCACCGGCGAAATCGTCAGGTCGGCCAGGTAGAGCTGGCCATCCTTGCGGCGGTTGAGCACCCGGCCGCTCCAGGGGCGCTGCTCGGCCAGATGGGTCCACATCTCCTGGTAGAGCCGGGCCGGCGTGGTGTGGTTGGACAGCACCGACTCGTTGCGCCCGACGATCTCCTCGGCGCTGTAGCCGGTGATCGCGGTGAAGGCCGCGTTGGCGTACAGGATGTTGGCGCGCGGATCGGTGATGGAGATGGCGATGTCCGCCTGGTCCACCGCCTGGCGGTAGACCTCGGGGGGCAGGTCGTCTGCCGGATGGACGCGGGTTTTTCTCGACGTGCCGCGGGTCAGGGCGGTCATGGTTCATGTCCTCACTGGAGTGACATGCATCCGGTTAGCAGAAAGCATGCCGCGCCATGCCCCGCGCGGGATCCGGGCCGAGCGGCGATGTTGCGACGCAAAACCCACGGGTGCCGTGTCGGGTTTGCGACATTGTGGCAAGCGCGCCCGGCACTGTCGTGGTGCGCCGCGGCATAAAGCCCTGTTAACGAGATGGTTTTTGTGGTGCATGTCGCTTGGCACAGCTCATGCAACGTCGAGGGCGACACCCGGAGCCATCGCCATGAATGACATCCTGCTATTCATCCTCTCGACCGCCCTGGTCAACAACGTCGTGCTGGTCAAGTTCCTCGGCCTGTGCCCGACCATGGGCGTGTCGCGCAAGATGGACAGCGCGCTGGGCATGGGCATGGCCACCACCTTCGTGCTCACGCTCGCGGCGGCGGCCTCGTGGATGCTCGAGAACTGGCTGCTGAAGCCCTTCGGCCTGGGCTACCTGCGCATCCTCACCTTCATCCTCGTGATCGCCTCGGTGGTGCAGTTCACCGAGATGTTCGTCAAGAAGACCAGCCCGGCGCTGTACCAGTCGCTGGGCATCTACCTGCCGCTCATCACGACCAACTGCGCGGTGCTGGGGGTGGCCCTGCTCAATGTCGCCGAGCACGCCGGCTTCTTCCGCAGCCTGCTCTACGGCTTCGGTTCCGCGGTGGGCTTCTCGCTGGTGCTGGCGATTTTCGCCGGCCTGCGCGAGCGCATCGCCCTGGCGCGGGTGCCCGCCGCCTTCGCCGGCGCGCCCATCGCCTTCGTCACCATCAGTCTCCTGGCCCTGGCCTTCATGGGCTTTTCGGGCATGAAAGTGTAGGAGGACCGGACATGTTTGCCGCCGTCGCCAGCCTGACCCTTCTCGGTGCCGCCCTGGGCGTCCTGCTCGGTCTGGCCAACCGCCTGCTCCGTGTCGAGGGCAACCCGATCGTCGAGGAGCTGGTGGACATGATGCCCGGCTCCAACTGCGGCCAGTGCGGCTTTCCCGGCTGCACCGGCGCGGCCGAGGCGATCGTGGACGGCGCTGCTCCGGCCACCTGCTGCCCGCCCGGCGGCAAGGCGCTGGCCGCCGCCATCGCCGCCAAGCTCGGGCTCAGCGTCGACCTGAGCGGCCTGGCGGACGACGGCCCGAAGATCGCCGCCGTGGCCGAAGAGCTGTGCATCGGCTGCTGCCGCTGCAGCAAGGTGTGCCCCACCGATGCCATCGTCGGCGCCGCCAAGCAGATCCACAACGTGATGCGCGACGCGTGCACCGGCTGCGAGGCCTGCGTGGCCAAATGCCCCACCGAGGCGCTGGCCATGCGCCCGGTGCCGGTGACCCTGCAGCACTGGGTCATGCCCAAGCCGGCGCTGGCCTGAGGAGCGCGACCATGGGATTCATGAACCGCTTCAAGGCCTTTCGCGGACCGGACTGGGGCGTGCACCCCGACGACCGCAAGCGCCCCGCCGCCGATGCGCCGACCCGGGTGATGCCGGTGCCCGAGGTGCTCTACCTGCCCCTGCAGCAGCACCTGGGCGCGCCGGCGCGGCCGATCGTGAGGGTCGGTCAGGCGGTGAAGAAGGGCGAGCGCCTGGCCGACCCGGCCGGCATGATCTCGGCCCCCTCCATGCGCCCACCTCCGGCACCGTCACCGCCATCACCGAGATCACCGCGCCCCATCCGTCGGGCCTCACCCTGCCGGCGATCGTGCTCAGCGCCGACGGCGAGGACGCCTGGGGGCCGCTCACGCCCTGCGACGATCCCTTCGCGCTCGACCCGGACGAGATCGCCCGGCGCGTGCTCGACGCCGGCATCGTCGGCCTGGGCGGCGCCGCCTTTCCCTCGGCGGTCAAGCTCGGCGGCGCGCGCAAGGCCGGGGTGCACACCCTCATCATCAACGGCGGCGAATGCGAGCCCTACCTGTCCTGCGACGATCGCCAGATGCGCGACGACGCGGCGCAGATCGTCGACGGCATCGTGCTCATGCTGCGTGCCACCGGCGCCGGCACCGCGCGGGTGGGCATCGAGGACAACAAGCCCGAGGCCATCGCCGCCATGCGCGCGGCGGCCGCGGTGCAGCCGGCGGTGCAGGTGTGCCCGGTGCCGGCGCGCTATCCCATGGGCTCGGAGAAGCAGCTCATCGGCGTGCTCACCGGCATCGAGATGCCGGCCGACGGCCGCCCCGCCGACATCGGCGTGGTGGTGCACAACGTGGGCACGGCCCGCGCGGTGCGCGCCGCGGTGGTCGAGGGCAAGCCGCTGATCGCCCGCCTGGTCACCCTCAACGGCAACTGCATGAAGGCGCCGGGCAACATCGAGGTGCGCCTGGGCACCCTGGCCGAGGCGGTGATCGCCTTCGCCGGCGGCCTCAAGGGCGAAGGCGTGGGCCTGGCGCGCCGGGTGCTCGGCGGCCCCATGATGGGCCAGCAGATGCCCCACTGGCGGGTGCCGGTGGTCAAGGGCACGAGCGGCATCCTGGCGCTGGACGCCGACGAGGTGGCCGCCCAGGCGCCCGACCCGTGCATCCGCTGCGGCAGCTGCGTGCAGGCCTGCCCGGCCGGCCTGCTGCCGCTGGAGATGAGCGCGCGCATCCGCAACGACGCCCTCGCCGAGGCGGTGGACATCGGCCTCAAGGACTGCATCGCCTGCGGTTGCTGCGCCTTCGTGTGCCCCTCGCGGATTCCGCTGGTGCAGTACTTCGTCCATGCCAAGGGCGAGCTGGCCGCGCAGGAGCGCGCCCGGCTGCGCACCGACGCCACCCGGAAACTGGCCGAACAGAAGCGCGAGCGCGTCGAGCGCGACAAGCGCGAGAAGGCCGAGGCCGCGGCGCGGCGCAAGGCCGAGCGCGAGGCCCGGGAGGCCGCCGCCCGACCGGCCGCCACCCCCGCCGAGGGGGTGTCGGCATGAACCCGCTCGCCCTCACCGACACCCCGGTCGCCTCGCCGCACGCCCACGGGGGCGGCTCGGTCGGGCGCACCATGCGGCGGGTGCAGCTGGCGCTGGTGCCGGCCACCCTGTTCGGCTTCTGGCTCTACGGCTGGCCGGCCTTCTTCCTGTGGAGCGCCACCATCGCCGCCTGCCTCGGCTGGGAGGCCCTGTGCCTGCGCCTGGCCGGCGCGCGCGCCGTGCGCGCCACCCTGTGGGACGGCTCCGCCGCGCTCACCGGCTGGCTGCTGGCGATGACGCTGCCGCCCTGGGCGCCGTGGTGGATCGCGGTGGTCGGCGGCTTCGTCGCCATCGTCATCGGCAAGCAGGTGTTCGGCGGTCTGGGGCAGAACGTGTTCAACCCCGCCATGGTGGCGCGGGTGGCGCTGCTGGTGTCCTTCCCGGTGCCGATGACCACCTGGGTGCAGCCGCTGTCGGTCATGCACGCCGCCGCGCCCGATCTGCTCGAGGGCCTGCGCATCTTCCTCGGCCTCCATCCGGTGCCCGACGCGATCACCAGCGCCACCCTGCTCGGCCATGCCAAGACCGAGCTGGCGCGCGGGGTCGATCTGTTCGCGGTCATGGGCCAGGGGGGCGACCTGGTGAGCTGGACCGGGCTGCGTCCGGGCAGCCTGGGCGAATCGTCCACCCTGCTGCTGGCCGGCGGCGGCCTGTTCCTGCTGCTCGGCGGGCTGATCTCCTGGCAGGTGCCGGTGGCGGTGCTGGCGGGGCTGGCGGTGCCGGCGGGCATCGCCCACGCCATCGATCCGGGGCACTACCTGGCGCCCGAGGTGCATCTGCTCTCCGGCGCGGCCATGCTCGGCGCCTTCTTCATCGCCACCGACTATGTGAGCTCGCCGAACACCCGCGCCGGGCAGCTGATCTTCGGTTTCGCCATCGGCGTGCTGGCGTGGATCATCCGCAGCTTCGGCGGCTACCCGGAAGGGGTGGGCTTTTCGGTGCTGCTCATGAACGCGATGACGCCGATCATCGACCGCTACGTGAAGCCGCGCATCCTCGGGCGCGACCGGCGTGGCCGGCCCCTCGACATCCCGGCGCGGGAGGCGAGCTGAGCATGCACGATCCTGTCCAATCCCCGGTCGAACCCGTGGCCCCCGCGCTCGCCGCCCGCGAGGCGCTGGTGCCGGGCGTCATGCTCGGCATCGTCGCGCTGCTGGCCAGCGGTGCGCTGGCGCTCGCCTCCCGGCTCACCACCGGGCCGATCGCGGCCGCGGAAGCCAACGACCTGCGCCAGTCGCTCATCGAGGTGCTGCCCGCCGGCTTTGCCGACAACGACTTTCTCCACGACACCGTGCGCGTGACCGGCGAGGGCGGGGCGGTGACCGTGTATCGCGCCCGCAAGGGCGGCGCGGTGGACGGCGCCATGTTCCAGGTGTCCGGCTACGGCTATTCGTCCGACGTGCAGCTGATGATGGCGGTGGACCTGAGCGGCCGCATCCTCGGCGTGCGCGTGCTCAAGCATGCGGAGACGCCGGGCCTGGGCGACCGCATCGAGATCGCCAAGTCGACGTGGATTCTCGGCTTCGACGGCCACTCGCTGGACGACCCCAAGCCTGCCCGCTGGGCGGTGAAGAAGGACGGCGGCGCGTTCGACCAGCTCACCGGCGCCACCATCACCCCGCGGGCGGTAGTCAAGGCGGTCAAGGGCGGGCTGCTGTTCTTCGAGGCGCACCGCCAGCAGATTCTGGGAGACCCCCGATGAGCACCGGTTATTCGCGTATCCTCCGCGAGGGCGTGTGGGACAACAACGTGGTCATGGCGCAGATGCTGGCGCTGTGCCCCACCATGGCGGTGACCACCAGCGGCACCAACGGGCTGGGCATGGGCTTGGCGAGTACGGCGGTGCTGGTGGTCTCCAACGTGCTGGTGTCGATGATCCGCAACTTCGTCAGCACCGAAGTGCGCATTCCGGTGTTCATCGTCCTCATCGCCACCCTGGTCACCCTGGTGGACATGGTCATGAACGCCTGGCTGCACGACCTGTACAAGGTGCTGGGGCTGTTCATCGCGCTCATCGTGGTCAACTGCGCCATCCTCGGCCGCGCCGAGGCCTTCGCCGCGCGCGCCGGCGTGCTGCCCTCGCTGGTGGACGGGCTGGCCATCGGCCTGGGCATGACCGGCGCGATGACCGCCATCGGCCTGGTGCGCGAGTTTCTCGGCGCCGGCACCCTGTTCGCCCAGGCCTCCAACCTGCTCGGGCCGGCCTTCGGCTTTCTCGAGGTGAAGGTGCCCGGCTACGGCGGCGCCCTGCTCATGATTTTGCCGCCGGGGGCCTTCGCGGTGCTCGGCTTCATGCTCGCGGGCAAGCGCCTGATCGACGCCCGGCTCGACGCGCGCGCCGCGCGTGTCGCGCCAGCCGAGCCGGCGGATGCCGCCACCGCGTAGGGCGGCTTCGATCCCGCCCCAGATGAGGAACACGACATGCAGATCGGTGTGGCCTATTCCGAGCCCGGCCAGCAGGTGTGGATGACCCTCGAGGTGCCCGACGAGAGCACCGTGGCCGAGGCCATCGAGCGCTCCGGCGTCCTCCAGCAGTTCCCGCACATCGACCTGTCGGCGCAGAAGGTGGGCGTGTTCGGCCGCCTGGTGAAGCTCGACGCCGCGCTCAAGCCGGGCGACCGGGTCGAGATCTACCGCGCCATCATCTGCGACCCCGCCACCGTGCCGCGCAAGGACCAGGACGGTGACGACGATTGAGGACGACGGCGGCGCGGTGGCGCGCTGGGTCGCGGCGCGGGCCTTCGCCCCGGGCGAGGTGGACTGCGCCATCACCGTGATGCTCAAGATCCTCGACGGCAAATGCAGGATGGCGCCGGAAGAGAAGCGGGTGATGGCGCTGCTCTACGCGGCCACGCGCGCCCTGCCCGCGCAGCGCTTCGGCGCCGCGGCGCATGCCCTGATCGCCGAAGGGTGCGAACGCGAGGACGAGGCCTTCCGGCTGATGATCTACGAGCGCCGGGTGCTGGCCGAATCCATGCTCTCGCGGCCGGTGATGAAGGCCTTCAAGGCACGGATCCGGCGCGAGGGGCTGTTCGATCTGCCGGTGGCCGCATGAGGCTCGGCCTGTGCGAACGGCGGTGGACGGGCGTTCGGTGCGCCTGCGCGCACCGCGCTGGTGCGTCGAAGCCCGCGTTCGGTCTGCTCGATCCCGTCAATTGGCGGCCATTGCATGACATTGGCTGCATTTTGGCGTGATTTCGTCATATGACGATCGGCATGGATCTCGCTTCGGAATCCCCGGGATCGACGAAGGGAGAGGACCATGATGCGGACCTTCATTCGCGTGGTCGAGATCTGGACGCCATCGCGCGACGGCACCGTGCTCGAATTCCAGGACGGGCTCTACGGCGGCCTCGAGCACTTCCGCCTGGTGAGCGAGAAAGCCTGCTTCGGCTATGACGAGGGGCTGCCCGGCAAGGCCTGGGCGCAGCGCCACCCCATCGTCCTGCGCGATCTGCACGAATCCTACTTCGTCCGCAGCGAGGCGGCTGCCAACGCGGGGCTCACCTGCGCGGTGGCGCTGCCGATCTTCGCCGGCGACCTGCTGGCGGCGGTGGTGGTGTTCTTCTGTGGCGATGACGCCGCCCACGTGGGCGCCATCGAGCTGTGGCACAACGCCCCCGAGGTGTCGCTCGAAATGTCGCTGGTGGATGGCTACTTCGGTCACGCGGAGGGCTTCGAGTGGATCTCCCGCCACATCAGCTTCCGCCCCGGCTTCGGCCTGCCCGGCCTGGTGTGGAAGCAGCAGCTGCCCATCGTGATGGGCGACCTGGGCTACTCCACCCGCTTCCTGCGCGCCGAAGAGGCGCTCTCGGTCGGCATCAACAAGGGCATCGGCCTGCCCTCGCCCTACCTGGACGGCCAGCACTACGTGATCACCTTCCTGTCCGCGCTGGGCACGCCCATCGCCCACCGCTTCGAGGTGTGGGTGCCCGACGCCGCCCACAAGACCCTGGTGTTCGAAGGCGGCGACTGCGACCGCAGCCCCGGCTTCGACCACGACCACTACTTCGTGCGCATCGAGTCCGGCCAGGGCGCGCTGGGCAACGTGCTGCGCACCGGCCGGCCGCAGATCGGCCATCACGTGGGCGAAGGCAGCGACCCCATCGCCCGTTCGGCACAGCGGGCCACGCTGGACGCGGTGGTGGCCGTGCCCGTCCTGCATGGCGGCCGGCTCACCGCCGTGGCCGCCATGTACTTCTGAACGGGCCGGCGCGGCCCGAACGGCGCGGCTCAGTGCAGCTCGGCGTTGAGCTCGTCGATCACCATCGCCCAGTCCGCATCCTCCACCCACTCCTCGCGCAGGAAACTGGCCTGCGAAGGCGTCCAGAACGGCGCCTCGGCCAGACGCATGCCGTCCGGCAGAGGCCGATGGGTCTCGATGAACTGGCCGATCGAAATCGCGTCGCTGGGCAGACCCAGCTGCGCGAACAGGCTGCTCATGCTGTGAACCGGTTTTTCCATGGGATACCTCCTGTCGATCGTTCGCCGGGGCGACCACCGGCACTCGCCGACACCCGCCCCTTCTGCCTCCAGTCTAGTCCGTCCGGGGCGGATTTGTGGTGTGGGGGGAAATGGTTTGGTGAGGTTGAACGCATTCCATCGTAGGGTGGCGCAGCGGCCGAAACGGACGGAACAGGAACCGGAGCATCGAGCGGCGGAACGGCCAACCAAGTCGCCGTCGGAGAAATTTTCACCCCATTAACATATGCAAAGCGCTTGCATGGCCCCGCGTTGTGCTTACAATCGTCGTATCTATCGGTTGTACCGGTGGCCATGCTCAGCGCGGTCTTTATTTCCGCAATGTCGCAGCCGCCGGACATGGGCTTAAGAAGTCGGCGGAGAAATGTTTTTTGTTCGCGGACATAGGAAACCAAATGGCGAACGAACCTTTGATATTTGGTCAGCAAATCGACACCCTTTCAACCCTTGTTGAAGAGGGTGCTAGAGCAACTGCTCAAAACGTCGCGAGATTTATTGAACCAGCTCCTGGGACACTAAGACGGGCAAAATCAAAACGGCACCATCTGATCTTTGGCCGTCGTGGCTCCGGAAAGAGCAGCCTGCTCCTTAAAGCAGGAGATGAGCTAGAGAAGGCAAACCACCCGATTGCTATCGTTGATCTTGAGCCATTCAAGGGGCACCATTATCCGGATGTACTTCTTTCCGTATTGATTGCAACGCTCCTCAAATACGAACTCTGGCTAATCGACCACAAAAGAGGAAATAGATTTAGAGAGCTTGCTAAGCGGCTGCAATTTTGGAAAAGGAAAGACCCCGTAACTGTTGCGACTTTGCATCAAGAAATTTCAAAGGAAATTTCAGCACTTAGGGAGCAGCTTCATTTGGCAGACGATGCGGGACTGCGCACGACAACCGCACACGCTCGCAATGAAGATTGGGAGAGAAGATCTAGGGGCAAAGCTGGAGTCAGTGATGACTTGGTTGCCGCTGAAATTGAGCAAGAAATTGCAGCACGGGTTGCTGCAAATTCCACAATGGAGGTGGTCGAGGAATCGAAGCGATCAAAAAGTGATTATCTTCTCAGGCACATTATCGACTATCAGCGAATCTTTCGAGAGTTATCTCGTGTCTCCGGATACTCGAGTTACTTGTTCTTAGATGATCTATACCATTTAAAGAGAGAGGATCAAGCCAGTATTCTTGATTACTTTCACAGGATTGCGAAAAATAACAACCTTTGGCTCAAAATCGGAACTATAAAAAATAGATCAAATTGGTACCGGCACGACCCTCAACCGCTAGGTCTAAAGATTGGAGATGATGCAGATGACATTAATCTTGATCTGACGCTAGAGAAATTTTCGTCAGCCCGTGGATTTCTTCTTAAAATTTTGAACTCATATGCCAACGATGCGGAAGCTCCGAAGGTCAGAGACTTCGTGGCTGATGGCGGCGTAGATAGGCTTGTTATTGCTTCTGGTGGTGTTACTAGGGATTTTTTAGGCCTTTTTCGCCGTTCCATTGATGAAGCCAGGGAGCGCTTAACTCAGACTCCAGATCACGCTCGTGGACCAAAGATGGGGGCTGAGGATGTGAATGTTGCAGCTGGAAGCTATGGAGAAACAAAACGCGAGGAATTTGAGCGTGATACGTTGGAAGATAGGGCGCGGCTAGAGCAGATGTTTGAAAAAATCAAAGCTTTTTGCCTGGAAAAGAATAAAGCAAATGTCTTCCTAGTTGACCAAGAGGCGACTGATGAGATGCACGACACTATTCAGGAGTTGGTCGACTTGCGGTTGATTCATCAAATTCGCTCGAGGGTCACTGAGAAAACTCGCACCGGAAAGGTGTTCAGAGCTCTTCTGCTGGATATTAGTCAATACACAGGAGAGCGGATGAGGAGAGATATTGAAATGATTGAATTTTGGAGGCCAGATAACAAGGAAATTTTGCGGAAAGCAAAATATATTTTTGATCCAAATCAAACATTGGAGGAAATTCAAATTTCCGCAAAAGCAGACAGGAAGAAGGTTGTTGAAGAAACTAAAACTAAGGAATTTGACGATCAAATATCAATGGATTTTGGAGATTGACGGATTCTGTAAGAAAGCCCGGGTAGGGCGCAATAACCTTAGGGCATTGCGCCGGATGGCATTCCAGATCGCCTTTCCCGTCGCCTGACACCTTCCGAAAAACACTCCCAACCGTCAACAAAAGCGGGGCGCCGAGGCGCCCCGAAGTGTCAACCGGGTGGCGGGTGGAGGGAGGGGACGACCCGAGCCGGTTGGCGGAGAGAACGGTGGTGTCAGAAGCGGTAGCCGACGCCGACGCCCACGAGCCACGGGTCGATGTCCAGGTGGGTCAGCTTGGAGCCGTTCAGTTCCACGTCGGTGCCCATCTTGATCTTCTTCACGTCCACGTTGAGGTACCACTGGTCCGCGAGTTTGACGTCCATGCCCACTTGCAGGGCGAGGCCGACGCTGTCGTTTTCGGTCTTCAGGCCCATGACCAGGTCGTCATTGGTGAACAGGGTGTAGTTCACGCCGATGCCGACGTAGGGGCGGAACTTGGCTTCGGGCATGAAGTGGTACTGCACCAGCAGGGTCGGCGGCAGTTGTTCGACGGTGCCCAGCTTGGTGCCGTTGAGGGACACGTTGTGTTCCTGCGGGTAGGTGAGCACCAGCTCGGCGGCGATGTTGGGGGTGAAGAAGTAGCTGATGTCCACTTCCGGGATCAGCTTGTCGCTGACATGGATGTCGTCCTTGCCGGCCAGGCCGGGGATGGCGTCCGACTTGTTGGCGGTGTTGATGTTGACGGCGCGGGCACGGACCATCCAGTTGCCTTCGGACTGGGCCAGGGCGGGCACGGCCAGGCCGGCGGCGATCAGGGCGACAAGGAGTTGCTTCTTCATGATTGACCTCGTGTGCATCAGGGAAAACGGAATGGCGGCGACTTTAACCCTTTTGTAACGATGGTTATTGATCCGGATCAATCTGGCTCGGGCGATGCGATGGGGTTTGTGCGCTTTGTCGTGTTTGCGACACCGCGCCCGGCGCGGTAAACATCGAAAAATCAGTCACATGGCGTTGGCACTCAACTTGCTCAAGGTCTCCCGACACCGTGGAGAACGCCATGAAAGCCAGCGAGATCCAGGCCCTGCTCGACGAGCCGGCCTGCAGCCACAACACCAAGGAGAAGTCCGGCTGTGCCCGCCCCAAGCCCGGCGCGGCGGCCGGCGGCTGCTCCTTCGATGGTGCGCAGATCGCCCTGCTGCCCATCGCCGACGTGGCGCACATCGTGCACGGGCCGATCGCCTGCGCGGGGTCGAGCTGGGACAACCGCGGCACGCGTTCGTCGGGGCCGGCGCTGTACCGCATCGGCATGACCACCGACCTGTCGGAGACCGACGTGGTCATGGGGCGGGGCGAGAAGCGCCTGTTTCATGCCATCCGCCAGGCCATCGAGAGCTATGCGCCGGCGGCGGTGTTCGTCTACAACACCTGCGTCACCGCGCTGATCGGCGATGACGTGGACGCCGCCTGCCGGGCGGCGGCCGAGCGCTGGGGCGTGCCGGTGGTGCCGGTGGACGCGGCCGGCTTCTACGGCACCAAGAACCTGGGCAACCGCCTCGCCGGCGAGGCCATGTTCAAGCATGTGGTGGGCACCGCCGAGCCGGCGCCGGCGCCGCCGCGCATCGACGGGCGGCCCACGTGGGACATCAACCTCATCGGCGAATACAACATCGCCGGCGAGTTCTGGCATGTGCTGCCGCTGTTCGACGAGCTGGGCTACCGCGTCCTGTGCACCCTGTCGGGGGACGCCCGCTTCCACGAGGTGCAGACCATGCACCGCGCCCGCGCCACCATGGTGGTGTGCGCCAAGGCGCTGCTGAACGTGGCGCGCAAGCTCAAGGAGCAGCACGGCGTGCCCTTCTTCGAGGGCAGCTTCTACGGCATCGAGGACATGAACGCGGCGCTGCGCGGCTTTGCGCAGATGATCGGCGATGCGGACCTGATCGCCCGCACCGAGATCGTCATCGCCCGCGAAACGGCCGCGGCCAGGGCGTCGCTGGAGGCCTGGAAGCCGCTGCTCAAGGACAAGCGGGTGCTGCTCTACACCGGCGGGGTGAAGAGCTGGTCCATCGTCTCCGCCCTGCAGGACCTGGGCATGAAGGTGGTGGCCACCGGCACCAAGAAGTCCACCGAGGAAGACAAGGCGCGCATCCGCGAGCTGATGGGCGAGGACACCCAAATGATCGACGACGGCAGCCCCAAGGCGCTGCTGCAGGTCTATCACGACCACCGGGCCGACATCCTCATCGCCGGCGGGCGCAACCTCTACACCGCGCTCAAGGCGCGCATCCCCTTCCTGGACATCAACCAGGAGCGCGAATTCGCCTACGCGGGCTATGCCGGCATGGCCGAACTGGCCCGTCAGCTGGCCCTGTCGATGAACAGCCCGGTGTGGGAGGCGGTGCGCCGCCCTGCGCCCTGGGCGCAGGGCACCAGCGGTGCGCTGATGAGTGCGTGAGGCCATGATCATGCGCGAGAACGTCACCCGCGTAGGGCGGGTTTCAACCCGCCAGACCCGTGCCACCGCCGTTGGCCGGCTGAAGCCGGCCCTACGGATCCACGACATGGAGGCCTTCCATGGCTGAAATCCTCCACTCCAAGAAGGCGCTGGCGGTCAATCCGCTCAAGGTGAGTCAGCCGGTGGGCGCTTCGCTGGCCTTTCTCGGGCTGGCGCGGGCGGTGCCGCTGATGCACGGCTCGCAGGGCTGCACCGCCTTCGGCAAGGTGTTCTTCGTGCGCCACTTCCGCGAGCCGATTCCGCTGCAGACCACGGCCATGGACCAGGTGTCGACCATCCTGGGCGCGGACGACAACGTGGTCGAGGCGCTGCGCACCCTGTGCGAGAAGAGCCGCCCCGACGTGATCGGCCTGGTCACCACCGGGCTGTCGGAGACCCAGGGCACCGACATCCAGCGCAGCGTGCGCGAGTTTCGCGCCCGGCACCCCGAGTACGCGCCGGTGAGCGTGGTGCCGGTCAATACGCCGGACTACGTGGGCTGCTTCGAGTCCGGCTTCGCGCTCGCGGTGGAGGCCATCATCGACACCCTGGTGCCGGAGACGCAACTGGCGGGCCGGCGCCCCAGGCAGGTCAACGTGCTCGCCTCGGCCATGCTCACGCCGGGCGACATCGAGGCCATCCGCGAATGGATCGAGGCCTTCGGCCTGCGCGCCGTGGTGCTGCCCGACGTGGGCGACTCCCTCGACGGCCATCTCACCGAGCAGGCCCATTCGCCGCTGACCCTGGGCGGCACGCCGCGTGCCGAGATCGGCGTGATGGGCGAATCGGCCGCCACCCTGGTGATCGGCCCCTCGCTGTACAAGGCGGCCGACGCGCTCAAGGCGCGCACCGGCGTGCCCGACTGGCGCTTCGACCAGCTCATGGGCCTGGATGCCTGCGACGCCTTCACCCAGGCGCTGGCGCAGATCGCCGGCCGGCCGGTGCCCGAGCGCATCGACCGCCACCGCGCCCAGCTGCAGGACGCCATGGTCGATGCCCACTTCATGCTCGGCTTCGTGCGCGTGGGGCTGGCCGCCGACCCCGATCTGGTCGGGCAGATGGCTCATTTCCTCACCGGCATGGGCGCGCAGATCGTCAGCGCGGTGAGTCCGGCCAAGGGCCCGGCGCTGACCACGCTGCCCATCGACCAGGTGACCGTGGGCGATCTGGAAGACCTGGAAAAGGCGTGCCACAGCGGTGGCGCGCAATTGCTCATCGCCAATTCCCATGCGGCCGAGAGCGCGCGACGGCTCGGCCTGCCGTTGTTGCGCGCGGGCTTTCCGCAGTACGACCTGGTGGGCGGTTACGCCCGCACCTGGGTGGGCTACCGCGGCTCGCGGCAGGCCCTGTTCGACCTGGCCAATCTCGTGTTGGGAGCACACCATGAAATCGAACCCTATCGATCCATCTACCGTGAGCCCGAAGGCCACGGAGAAACCCATGACGGCACGGCGCCTGCAGCTGGCCTGGTCCATTAAGGCGGAGCCGGCCGTGACGCTGCGGGTCGCCTTCGCCAGCTCGGACCGCCAGCGGGTGGACCAGCATTTCGGCGCCGCCGAGGCCTTCGCCATCTACGAGGTGGCGCCCGGGCGCGCGAACCTGGTCGGTGTCGGCGAGTTCGCCACCGAGGCCATGGACGGCAACGAGGACAAGCTCGCCGCCAAGGTGGCCTTCCTCGACGGCTGCCAGGCGGTGTACGTGATGGCCGTCGGCGCCTCGGCGATCAAGCAGCTGCTCACCCGCGGCATCCAGCCCATCCGGGTGGGCGAGGTCGACGCCGTGCCGGCCCTGCTCGAAGAGCTGGCGTCGGCCATGCGGGACGGCGGCGTGGCCTGGGTGGACAAGGCGATCGCCGCCCGGACGCGCTCCGACGACCGCTTCGCGGACATGGCCGACGAAGGATGGGACGGATGAATGTCGAACGCCTCGCTCATGCCGGTGTGGTCCAGTCCGTCGACGGCGACCACGCGCTCGTGGTCATGGACACCGGCGGATGCGCCGCCTGCGGACACGGCAGCCACTGTGGCGTTGGCCAGATGGCTGCGGGCCGTGCCGCCACCGTGCTCCGGGTGCCTGCGACGCGCCCACTGCGCGCAGGTGAGCGGGTCACGGTGAGCGTGCCGGTCCATGCGCTCACCGTCTCGGCGGTGCTCGGCTACGTGCTGCCGGCCGTGGCCCTGCTCGTCGGCGCCGGGCTCGGCCAGGCCGCCGGCTCCGACCGCGCGGCGGTGCTCGGCGCCGCGGCCGGTTTCTTCGGTGCCATGGCCGCCGGACGCGCGCTGATGGCCGCCTTCCCCGCGCTGCGCGTGACCCCGCGCCTCGAATCCCCCCATGCCCCCCCTGTTCCCAAGGAGTTTTCCCATGACTGACGCTGTTGCCGCCGATCCGATTCTGGAGACGGATTTCATCAAGGAGATGACGCGCCAGATGCGCGCGCTGGACACCTACGGCACCTATGCCGGCTACTCGGTCGAGCAGCTGCTCGACCCCTTCGTGCTCACCCGCGAGAAGAAGGCCGAGATCCCCATCGTCGGCGATCCGGACGAGCTGACCCTGGCGCGGGTGAAGTGCTTCTACAACGCCATCGCGGTGCTCATCGAGAAGGAATGCGGCCAGCTGGCCGTGCCCCTGATCCACCTGACCCACGAGGGCTTCGGCCGCGCACTGATCACCGTCGGCTACCTGGTGGCCATCGACAAGACCCTGCGCGACGTGCATCGCTTCGGCTTCGCCAGCCTGTCGAAGATGAAGGACGAGGCCGACAAGCTGCTGTCGGTGGCCATCGAGCGCATCGGCAAGCACCCCGACGTGGCCGGCATGTAAGGAGCGCACCGATGACGGACGAAGAACTCAAGGGACTCGAGAAGGCGGTGCGCAAGCTCAAGCGCATCGCCGCCGAGCGCGCCTCCGAGCTGCACGACCTGGTCGAGGATCGCCTGCCGGCGGCCTATGACGACATCCCCCTCATCGCCCAGTCCACCTACGACGCCTGCAAGGCATGGGCCGATGCCAACACGCGCCTGCAGGCGGTGCTTAGTGAGACGACGAGCAGATCATGATCACCGGAACGACCCGCGGCGGCGAAGAATGGACGCCGCACTTCGTCGAGGCCCTGGACCAGGAAAAGTGCATCGGCTGCGGCCGTTGCTACAAGGTTTGCCCGCGCACGGTGCTCGATCTGGTCGAGCGCGAGCTCGACGACGATGACGACGACGAAGACGACAACATGATGGTGATGAGCATCGCCAACGGCCTGGACTGCATCGGTTGCGGCGCCTGTGGCCGCGTGTGCCCGAAGAACTGCTACACCTACGCGGCGGCCTGATGGGCATCGCCGCCGACCGGGACGTGGGCGAGGCGGTGTGCGCCGCGCTGCGTGCGCAGGTGCGCCGGGTCGGGCTGTCGATCGGCGACGAGCCGGTGTGGCAGGCCGCCACGGTGGACATGACGCGCGACCCGTATTCGCAGGAGTCGAGCCTGGTGGCCACCTGGCGCGGTGGGGCGCGCTTCGGCACCGCCACCTTCTTTCCCGACGGGCGGGTCTTTGCCGAATACCAGGTGTTGCTGCCGCATCCGCGCCGCGACGGCCAGTTCGTCGAGGCGGTGCAGGTGTGGGGGATGCCCGACGCCCTGTGCGGCGACGCGGTGCTGGTCGCCCTGCCGGAGTAGCCCGTGGGCGCACGCCTGATCCTCCTGCACAAGCAGAAGACCAGCGCCATGGTGCGCTTCCTGTGTCTGCCCGGAGGGCTGCTGGCATTCCCACCGATGCCGGCCGGCGCCCGCCTGCGCGAGGCGGACTGGGCGCCGGCGGTGGCGGTGCATCCGGCGCCGCACCTGGCGGCGGCGGCCGAGCGCCTGGGCCTGCCGGCCGAGGCCATCGAGGCCGAAGGCGGGTTTCGCGCCTGGCTCGACACCTCCGAAGGCGACGTGCCGGTGCTCATGGGGGTGTTCACCGCCATCGACCCGCCGGTCGAGGCGGTGGCGCGCGCCGGGGGCCGCTTCATTCCCATGATGGAGGCGCGCGCGCTCAGCCATCTCGACCAGCAGCTGATCCGGCGCGCCTACGAGCATGTGCTCGGCTGAGTCACACCCCCGGCATCGGCCGGAACCCCGGTAGCGCCTTGATGCGCCCGATCCAGGCGCGGATGCGCGGATAGGGCGCCAGCGCCACGCCGCCTTCGGGCGCCAGCGCCACATAGGGCATGACCGCGCAGTCGGCGATGGTGGGGCGGTCGAGGGCGAGCCAGTCGTGGTGTGCCAGGTGGCCCTCGATCAGCGCCAGGATGTGCTCGGCGCGGCGCACCGCCTCGGCCTTGTCGAGCGCGATGCCGAACTTGTCCACCAGGCGCGCCGCGCCGGGGCCGTTCTGGATCTCGTTGGCGGCGGTGGACAGCCACTGCGCCACGCGCGCCTGGTCGGTCGGTTCGGTCGGCCACCAGTCGGTCTTGCCGTACTTGCCCGCCAGATAGACGAGGATCGCCTGCGAGTCGCGCAGCACCACTTCGCCGTCCTCGAGGACGGGCAGCTGGCCCCAGGGATTGAGCGTGATCAGCGGCGCGCGCTTGTGCTCGCCACCGAGGAAATCCACCGGCACGACCTCGATGGGGATGTTCGTGAGGGCGGCGAACAGGCGCACCTTGTAGCAGTTGCCGGACAGTTCCAGATCATGGAGTTTCATGGGGTCTCCTCAGGGGTGGGCCCCGTGCGGGGCGAAATGTATTGGCTGCAGTTCCAGTCGAAGGCCTTCACGTCGAGCACCATCACGCGCTCGAAGGGCTGATCCGGCGGCACCGCGAGGGCGTCGAGCAGGTCGAAATCGGCCGCTTCGCGCGGCACCACGCGGATCTGCGCGAGCAGCTTGAGGCGCCGGCGGGCGTTGTAATCGACCATGATCAGCGCGGCCCGGGGCTCGTCGCCCAGGTTGCCCACGCTCACGTACTGGCGGTTGCCGGGATAGTCGGCAAAGGCCAGGGTGTGCTCGTCGAGGATGCGCAGGAAGCCGGTGTGGCCGCCGCGGTGCTGCACATGCGGCCAGCCGGTGGCGCCGACCGTGGCCAGATAGAAGCTGTCGCGCGCGGCGATGAAGCGGCGCTCGCGCTCGCCCAGCGCCAGGGGCGGTAGCGGGTCGGCTGGCGGGCTCAGGGGCTGGCCGTTGAGCGCCTGCTGGGTGTCGCGCACCTGCGGCGTGAAGGCCAGTCGGGCGAAATGCGGATTCATGACGACTCCCGGGAATGGACTGGCGATCATCTTCATCCATGCGGATGAATGAATAAATACGCCGTTTCGGATTTTATTAGTGCGTTATACGAACTAATATGCCGCCATGGACAAGCTCAAGGCCATGGATGTCTTCGTGCACATCGTCGAGGCGGGCAGCCTCACCGGGGCGGCCTCGCGCCTGGGGACCTCGCTCGCCTCGGTGGTGCGTCAGCTCGCCGCGCTCGAGGCTGTGCTCGGGGTACGCCTCATCAACCGCACCACCCGGCGCATGGCGCTGACCGACGAGGGCCGCGAGTACGTGGAGCGCTGTCGCCGCCTGCTTGGCGAACTGGAGGATGCCGAGCGCGCGCTGACCGACCGGGTGCATGCGCCCACCGGCCGTATCGTGATGACCGCGCCGGTCCTGTTCGGGCGCCTGCACGTGGCGCCGGTGCTCAGCGATTTCCTCCTGGCGCATCCGCAGATGCGCGCGGAGCTGATCCTGCTCGACCGGGTGGTGGATCTGGTGGAGGAGGGCTTCGATCTGGCGCTGCGCATCGGCCCGCTGCCCGATTCCTCGCTGGTGGGCATCGCGGTGGGCGAGACGGCGCGGACGCTGTGCGCCAGCCCGGCGTATCTGGCACGGCACGGCCGCCCGGCCCATCCGCAGGCGCTCGCCGCCGATGCGGGCACCCACCAGATGGTGGGCTTCACCGGCTTCGGCGCGGTGGGCGAATGGACCTTCGTGCGCGACGGCGAACGCCACCGGGTGCGGGTGTGCGAGCGCTTCGTCACCAACCAGGTGCCGGCGGCGCTCGACGCCTGCGCCAAGGGCCTGGGGATCGGCCGCTTTCTCGGCTACCAGGTGGCCGACGCCATCGCCGCCGGCACCCTGGAGCCGGTGCTGGCCGACTGGGCGCCCGCGCCGGAACCGGTGCATCTGCTCATGCCCTCCGCCCGGCTCACGTCACCGCGGGTGCGTGCCTTCGTCGATTGGGCGGTGCCGCGCCTGCGCTCGGTGCTCGCCGGCGCCTGAACCCGCGCTGCGCCCGTCGGGATGTTGCGGTGCGACAAGGCGGCCGCACGCAGCGCCCCATTGTCGTAAAGACGACACACCTTCCGCGCGCTTGAATGTGATCCAGTGCCCTGAAAAACAAGGGGAAAGTTGGATTCATTCGATCAGGCACAGCCCTTGCAGGTGATCGGCATCAACCCTCGGAGACCGATCATGATCAACCTGACACCTGCGGCCATCAAGGCCGTCGAACGCTTCATCCGTGGTTCCGAAACGCCCGTGGCGGGCCTGCGCCTGGTCGTGTCGGGGGGCGGCTGTTCCGGCCTGCAGTACGGCATGAAACTCGAGGCCGAAAAGGCCGAGGACGACTGGGAGCTGGACGTCGAGGGCATCAAGGTGCTGGTGGACCCGATGACCATGCCCATGGTCGACAACGTCACCATCGATTTCATCGACACCCTGACGCACACCGGCTTCAAGTTCGAGAACCCGAACGCGGCCGGCAGCTGCGCCTGCGGCCAGTCCTTCTCTGTCTGACGGGAGAGCATCATGTGGGAATACTCGGACAAGGTGCGCGAGCACTTCTTCAATCCGCGCAACTCCGGACCGCTCGATGCGGCCAACGGCATCGGCGACGTCGGCTCGATCCAGTGTGGTGACGCCCTGCGCCTGATGCTCCAGGTCGATCCGGAGACGGAGGTCATCCAGGACGCGCACTTCCAGACCTTCGGCTGCGGTTCGGCCATCGCCTCGTCCTCGGCGCTGACCGAGATCATCAAGGGCATGACCCTCGACGAGGCGCTCAAGGTGTCGAACCAGGACATCGCCGACTATCTCGACGGCCTGCCGCCGGAGAAGATGCACTGCTCGGTGATGGGCCGCGAGGCCCTGCAGGCCGCGGTGGCCAACTACCGGGGCGAGGTGTGGGAGGACGACCACGAGGAAGGCGCGCTGGTGTGCAAGTGCTTCGCCATCGACGCGGTGATGATCGAGGACACCATCCGCGCCAACAACCTCAAGACGGTGCAGGACGTGACCCACTACACCAAGGCGGGCGGCGGCTGCGCGGCCTGCCATGAAGGCATCGAGGACATCCTCGCCAGGGTCATGGCCGAGTCGGCCAGCGGCGCGGAAGTGTCGCCGCCGACCGAAGCCGAAGCGGGGGTGGCGGCCGCGGCACCGGCGAAGAAACTCACCCTGGTGCAGAAGATCAGGAAGATCGAGGAGGTGCTCGAAGAAGTGCGCCCGATGCTGCAACGCGACCATGGCGACGTCGAGCTGGCCGACGTGCAGGGCAAGATGATCTACGTCCACCTCAAAGGCGCCTGTTCGGGCTGCATGATGGAGGCGGCGACGCTGGGCGGCATCCAGCAGAAGATGATCGAGGCGCTGGGCGAACTGGTGCAGGTGCTGCCCTCGTCGCACATGCCGGTCGAGGCCTGAAGATGGAGAAGAAGGCCCCCACGCTCGCGATGCTCGCTGCCCCCCGAGGGGGCTGCGCCGCCCTTGGGGCGGCCCGGCGGTCGGCGCGGTCGGCCCCCACGCTCGCGATGCTCGCTGGCTCCCGAGGGGGCTGCGCTGCCCTTGGGGCGGTCCGGCGGGTGGCGCGGTCGGTTCCTACGCTCGCAGCCGCCATCCAGGGCGGTTTTTAGGACGGTCGGAGAAAGACATCATGAAACCCATCTACCTCGACAACAACGCGACCACCCGGGTCGATCCGGCGGTGGTCGAGGCCATGCTCCCCTTCTTCACCGAGCATTTCGGCAACGCGTCGTCCATGCACGCCTTCGGCTCGCAGGTCGGCCGCGCGCTCAAGACCGCGCGGGGCCAGGTGCAAGCGCTGATCGGCGCCGAGCATGACTCGGAGATCATCTTCACTTCCTGCGGCACCGAGTCGGACGCCACCGCCATCCTCTCCGCCCTCAAGGCGCAGCCGGAGCGCAACACGGTGATCATCACCGCCGTCGAGCATCCGGCCATCCTCAGCCTGGGCGAATGGCTGGAGAAGGAAGGCGTCGTCGTGCACAAGCTCGGGGTGGACAAGAAGGGCCGCATCGACATCGACGAGTACAAGTCGATGCTGCACGACCGGGTGGCGGTGGTCTCCGCGATGTGGGCCAACAACGAGACCGGGACCCTCTTCCCGGTGGAGCAAATGGCCGAGATCGCCCACGCCAAGGGCATCATGTTCCACACCGATGCGGTGCAGGCGGTGGGCAAGATCCCCATCGACCTGAAGAACACCAAGATCGACATGCTGTCGTTGTCGGGCCACAAGCTGCATGCGCCCAAGGGCATCGGTGTGCTCTACCTGCGGCGTGGTTGTCGCTTCCGCCCGCTGCTGCGCGGCGGCCACCAGGAACGCGGTCGCCGGGCCGGCACCGAGAACGCCGCTGGCATCGTCGCGCTGGGCAAGGCCTGCGAGCTGGCGCAGGCGCATCTGGAGGTGGAGAACACCCAGGTGCGTGCGCTGCGCGACCGGCTCGAACAGGGCATCCTGGGCCAGATCAGCCACTGTTTCGCCACCGGCGACACGAGCAACCGGCTGCCCAACACCAGCAACATCGCCTTCGAATACATCGAGGGCGAGGCCATCCTGCTGCTGCTCAACAAGCTGGGCATCGCCGCCAGTTCCGGGTCGGCGTGCACCTCCGGGTCGCTGGAGCCCTCGCACGTGATGCGCGCCATGGGCATTCCCTACACCGCGGCCCACGGCACCATCCGCTTCTCGCTGTCGCGCGAGAACACCGCCGAGGAGGTGGATCGGGTGATCGCCTCGGTGCCGCCGATCATCGATCAGCTGCGCAAGCTGTCACCGTACTGGAACGGCGACGCGCCGGCCGCGTCGCCCGAGGCGGCGTTCGCGCCCACCTACGCGTGAGTTCGAACCGCCAAAAGCAAAAACCCCGGCACGTGCCGGGGTTTTTCGTCTGGGGGGCGCCTCAGGCGCCCAGTTCGTAACGCAGCAGGCCGCGTTTGCCGGAACCCAGTTTCATCGCATGCTCTTCGGTGTTGGCGCCGGAGCGCAGCTGGAGGCGATATTCGCCGGCCGGCAGCGGGCCCAGGGTGATGTTGCCGTGGGCGCGCGCGAGCAGGATGCGGCGGCCTTCGCTGTCCATCACTTTCACCTGGATGGGCTTCTCGCCCACTTCCTTGGCGGCGGTCAGGGACGGGCGCAGCTTGAGGGGGAACAGTTCGGGCTCGCCACCGTCTTCGCGCAGGCGTGCCTGACGCTTGCCGGCGGGGCTGCTCATGGAGGCGTTGTCGATCATGCTGGTGTTGATGGCGGCGGCAGCGCTCGCGGCGGCCGGGACGGCCAGAGCCACGGCGGCGGTGCCGAGAATCTTGCGAACGTTCTTGTCCGATTTACTGCTCATTGATCACTCCAGTTCGGTCGCGCACACCGGGGTGGCGTGTGGCGACCCGAGACACAGACGGCGGAAAGATGGGGGTGATCCTTCCGATTGCAACCCCCGATTCGTGCATCGTTCGCGGATGTGACTCGTGGCCATTCACGAAGTTCGCGCTCGGGTTGTAATTTTTTTCGACAGCCGGGGGCGCCGTCGACCGGGGCGGCGAGGGGGCCGCGAAGGCGACGCGGGCGCGTGTCGTCACGGCCGTCGATTCACCCGGAACGGCGATGGCGCCGCAGCCAAGTGAAACGCGTATTGTAATCGTTTCGCGTGTGTTTGCGGGTATTTGTGACGATAAAACCGGCTTTTTCGTGGCCATGCCGGCCGGGGGGCGTGGCGGGCCGCGGTCCGTCGCGACGCCCGCGCCGTGCCCGGCGCGCCCTGTCTCCGGGCGGGGCATTCCGCTAGACTTGGCGTTTCTGTCGTCAACGCGGAATCGAGCGCGCATGCCAGGGACCCTCATCATCGTCACGGCGCCGTCGGGCGCCGGCAAGACCACCCTCGTCCAGGGGCTGCTCAAGGCCGACACCGGCGTGCAGCTGTCCGTGTCCTACACCACGCGCGCGCCGCGTCCGGGCGAGGCGGACGGGCGCGAATACCGTTTCGTGGACATCAACCGCTTTCGCGAGCTGCGCGACGCGGGCGAGTTTCTCGAGTGGGCCGAGGTGCACGGCAACTACTACGGCACCTCCAAGGCCTGGCTACGCAGCGAGCTCGACGCCGGGCGCGACACCCTGGTGGAGATCGACTGGCAGGGGGCGCAGCAGGTGCGCAAGATGTTCCCTGAGTCGGTGGGCATCTTCATCCTGCCCCCGTCCATGGATGAACTGGAGCGCCGCCTGCGTGGTCGTGGCACCGACAGCGAGGAAGTCATCATCCGCCGCTTGCTCGGCGCGCGCGGGGAGATGCGCCACGTGTCGGAGTTTGATTACGTTATAATTAACAACGAATTGCCTGACGCGCTTGAGGATCTGGTGGCTGTCGTGCGTGCCGCCCGGCTTCGCTACGCCAACCAGCATGCGCGCCATCCCTCGTATTTCGATTTCCTTGAAAAGGACTGACCGTTCATGGCCCGTATTACCGTCGAAGATTGTCTGAAGAGAATCCCGAACCGCTTCCAGCTGACCCTGGCGGCGACCTACCGCGCCCGCCAGCTCACCGTCGGCAATGAGCCGCAGGTGGAACTGGACAAGTCCGACAAGGACAAACCCACTGTGATCGCCCTGCGCGAAATCGCGGCCGGCAAGGTGGGGCTGGAAGTCCTGAACCGGGGGCAGGCCTGATTCCCTGTCCGGGGAATCGGGGCCGGGACGATCGTGAATGAGGTCACCTTCCGTGGATATCGGTCGTCCCATCCCCGCACCATTCGCACCGCCCGCCTCCAGCGTCCCGACGCTGGACTTCGAGCGGCTGCGCAAGAAGATCGCCACCTATCTGCGGCCCGAAGACGTGGGCCGCATCGAGAACGCCTACTACTTCTCGCGTAACGCGCACCAGGGCCAGTACCGCACCAGCGGCGAGCCCTACATCACCCACCCGGTCGCGGTGACCGAACTGGTCGCCGAGTGGCACCTGGACTCCCAGGCCCTGATGGCCGCGCTCCTCCACGACGTGATGGAGGACACCTCGGTGACCAAGGAGGAGCTGACCGAGCGCTTCGGCAAGCAGACCGCCGAGCTGGTCGACGGGCTCTCCAAGCTCGACAAGATCGAGTTCCGCTCCCAGGAAGAGGCGCAGGCGGAGAACTTCCGCAAGATGCTGCTGGCGATGGCCTCGGATCTGCGGGTCATCCTCATCAAGCTGGCCGACCGCCTGCACAACATGCGCACGCTCGACTACGTGCGCCCGGCCAAGCGCCGCCGCATCGCCACCGAAACCCTCGAGATCTACGCGCCCATCGCCAACCGCCTGGGCCTGAACCAGCTCTACCGCGAACTGCAGGAGCTGTCCTTCATGCACAAGCACCCGATGCGCTATCAGGTGCTGTCCAAGGCGGTGAAGGCGGCGCGCGGCAACCGCCGCGAGCTGGTGGGCAAGGTGCTCACGGCGCTCGAGGGGCGCCTGCCCCAGTGGGGCATCTCGGCGGAGATCCAGGGGCGCGAGAAACACATCTACGGCATCTACCGCAAGATGGTGGAGAAGCACCTGACCTTCTCCCAGGTGCTGGACATCTACGGCTTCCGGGTCATCGTGCCCGACGTGCCGTCCTGCTATCTGACCGTCGGCGCGCTGCACGCGCTGTACAAGCCGGTGCCGGGCAAGTTCAAGGACTACATCGCCATCCCCAAGGCGAACGGCTACCAGTCGCTGCACACCACCCTGATCGGCCCCTACGGCACGCCGGTGGAGGTGCAGGTGCGCACCCGCCAGATGCATCACGTGGCCGAGTCGGGGGTGGCCTCGCACTGGCTCTACAAGGACGACGAGTCGAGTCTGTCCGAACTGGCGCAGAAGACCCATTCCTGGCTGCAGTCGCTCATCGAGCTGCAGTCGGCCTCCGCCGAGGCCACCGAATTCCTCGAACACGTGAAGATCGACCTGTTCCCGAGCGAGGTCTACGTGTTCACACCGCAGGGCCACATCCTGTCCCTGCAGCGCGGCTCGACGCCGGTGGATTTCGCCTACGCGGTGCACACCGACATCGGCAACCGCTGCGTGGCCTGCCGCGTCAATGGCGAGCTGGTGCCCCTGCGCAGCGAACTGCGCAACGGCGATCAGGTGGAGATCATCACCGCCGCCCATGCCGGCCCGAATCCGGCCTGGCTCAGCTATGTGCGCACCGGCAAGGCGCGTGCGCAGATCCGTCACTTCCTCAAGACCGCGCAGCAGGACGAGGCGGTGACCCTGGGCGAACGCCTGCTCAACCAGGCCCTGCGCCCGCACGGACTCACCCTGGGGCAGATCTCCACCTTCGCCTGGGACCGCTTCCTGCGCGACCGTGGGGTGCGCGCCCGGCGCGAGGTCTTCGCCGACCTGGGCCTGGGCAAGCGCCTGCCGGTGATCGTGGCGCGGCGGCTGGCCGAGGCCCAGGACATGGAGTCGGGGCGCCCCGACGTGATCAAGCCCAAGCCGGCCGGCGCGGTGCTCATCCGCGGCTCCGAGGGCGCAGCGGTGCAGCTGGCGCGCTGCTGTCACCCGATCCCCGGCGACGAGATCATCGCCGCGGTGCGCAAGGGCCAGGGCCTGGAGGTGCATGTGCACGACTGCCCGGCGGTGTCGCGCCTGCGCGGCGATCGCGGGCGCTGGATCGACGTGGGCTGGGAGCCGGTGGACGACCGCCTGTTCGAAGTGGCGATCCGGGTGGTGACCATCGACAACCGCGGCGTGCTCGCCAAGGTGGCTTCGGCCATCTCCGAGGCCGAAGCCAACATCCTCAACGTGACCATGGATTCGGAGCAGGCGCCCTACACGGTGCTCACCTTCAACATCGAGGTGGCCGACCGCAAGCACCTGGCCCGCGTCATCCGCCATGTGCGGGTTCAGCCCGCGGTGACCCGGGTGTCGCGTCAAAAGGCTGAAATCAAACGGTAAATTGCCTTGGGGGCTGGCGTTTCGGCGCCCGTTTGCCTACAATCGGCCGGCTTGAATCAGGAGTCACTCATGGCGTTGTACGAATCCGAACACACGAAGTTCATGCGCGAATGGATGGAAAAGCATCCGGAGCAGAAGGGCGAGCAGCAGCAGGGCCGCGCCCTGTGGTGGGACAAGCCGCAGGATGCCGAGACCCGCACGCGTCAGAACGCCGCCAAGGTGCCGCCCAAGCCCTACTACTACCAGACGGACAACTGAGCACCCCCCGTCACTGTCCGGTGGGGCCCGCAAGCCTCAGCGAGCGTCGGGGGCGTTAGCGTGACGCTTCCCCAACGATTGGCGATCGTCGATCTCGAGACCACGGGCGCCCATCCGGTGCGCGACCGGATCACCGAGATCGCCATCCTGCGCGTGGAAGACGGCCGTGTCGTCGAGCGCTGGTCCTCGCTCACCAATCCCGGCGTCCACATCCCCGCGACGATCCAGAATTTCACCGGCATCACCGATGCCATGGTGGCCGACGCGCCGCCCTTCGAGACGCTCGCCGACGCGGTCTGGGCGCTGCTCGACGACGCCGTGTTCGTGGCGCACAACGCGCGCTTCGACTACGGCTTTCTCAAGAACGCCTTCGAGCGCCTGGGGCGCAGCTTCGACGCGCCGGTGCTGTGCACCGTCAAGCTCTCGCGCGCGCTGTATCCGGCGCATCACCGCCACGGGCTGGACGCGATCATCGAACGCCACGGGCTGACGTGCGAAGCGCGCCACCGGGCCATGGGCGATGCGGACGTGCTGTGGCAGTTCCTGCAGCAGGCCGTCGATGCCTTCCCGGCGCCGAATCTGGGCAACGCCATCGATCGGGCGATGAAGCGTCCCTCGCGCCCGCCCGGCCTGCCCGAGGGCGTGCTCGAGGGCATGCCCGACAGCCCCGGGGTGTATTTCTTCTACGGCGACAACGACCTGCCGCTGTACATCGGCAAGAGCAAGCGCATCCGCGCGCGGGTGATGTCCCATTTCGCCGCCGACCGCATGAACGGCAAGGAGGCCGAACTGGCGCGCCAGGTGCGTCGGGTCGAATGGGAGCAGACCGCCGGCGAGCTCGGCGCGCTGCTGCTCGAGGCCTGCCTCATCAAGCATCACCGGCCCCTGCACAATCGCCTGCTGCGCAAGAACGACGACGTGTTCGGCCTGCGCGTGGTGCCCAGCAACAAGCGCAAGGCCCAGGTGCTCGAGCGGGTGCCGCTGTCGGACACCGATCCGCGCGACTGGGCCGATGTGTTCGGTGCCTTCCGCACGAAGAAGGAAGCGGACAACCTGTTGCGCGAGCTGGCGCACCTGTACAAGCTGTGCCCGCGCCGGCTCGGGCTGGAGCCCGGGCGCACCGGCGCCTGCATGGCGCACCAGATGAAGCGCTGTGCCGGCGTGTGCGCGGGCAAGGAAACCCCCGAGGCCCATGATGCCCGCCTCATGGCGGCCTTATCCGGAAAGGGTGTCAAGCCCTGGCCGTGGCAGGGGCCGGTGTGCGTGGCCGAGCATGACGATAGCACCGGCCGCAGCGAGTTCCACCTGCTCGACCGCTGGTGCTACCTGGCCACCGCGCGCAGCGATGCGGATGTCCTTGATTCCCTCCAAGGGGCCACCTACGCTTTCGATATCGACATCTATCGATTGCTGGTGCGCTGGTTCGACGCCATCTCCCACCGCCAGGCGGCGACGCCGATTTCCCCCTGACGTCCCCCTGACGGCACCATCCACGGTGCATGTTTTCCATTCCTCGCGTCTCATGTGCGTCAGCTTGATGTGAGTCAAGGTTGGGCTCCGCCGTGCGGGTGTCCAATCTTAATCCACACAAGGCGTAGGGATTTGGAGTCGTCATGGATGCAGCACGCCGCGGTTTCCTTCGCGGCCGTCTCTCGCGCAGCGCGCACGTGCCCCGACCCCCCTGGGCGGTCGCCCCGGGCCAGTTCGAACAGCTGTGCACCCGCTGCGGCGACTGCGTCACGCAGTGCCCGACCCGGATCATCCGGTCCGGCGAAGGCGGCTATCCCACCCTCGACTTCAGCGCCGGCGAATGCACCTTCTGCGGTGACTGCGTGGCGGCCTGTGCGCCGCATGCGCTGCACCGTGCGGACGGTGTCGCCCCCTGGGCCCTGAAGGCGGTCATCGGCGACCGCTGCCTCACCGGGCAGGGCGTGGAGTGCCGGATCTGCGCCGAGAACTGCGACGCCGGCGCCATCCGCTGTCGCCCCGCGCTGGGCGGCATCGCCCGCCCCGAACTGCAATCGGACCGTTGTACGGGCTGTGGCGCCTGTGTGGCGCCGTGTCCGGTCGGCGCCATCGGCGTCGCTCAATCCAACCCCATGGAGATCGAACAATGAATATCGCAAGTCTGGTCGTCCGGGTGGCGCCGGGGCAACGCGAGGCCCTGACGCGCGAGCTGCTGGAGATCCCCGGCGTCGAAGTGCATGGCGCCGCGCCCGACGGCGGTCGGCTGATCGTGACCGTCGAGGACGGCGAGGGCTATTCGATGATGGATTCCATTCTGGCGGTCAACGTGAACAAGCGTGTGCACGGCGTGACCCTGGCTTATGAATACACCGGCGACGGTATCGAGATGCAGGAACAGGAGGCGTGAAATGACTATGGATCGACGTGAGTTCATCAAGGCCAATGCCGTCGCCGCGGCGGCGGCCACGGCGGGGGTCGCGCTGCCGACGGTGGCCAATGCGGCCGACGTGACGGCCACCGACGTGCGCTGGGACAAGGCGGCCTGTCGCTTCTGCGGCACCGGCTGTTCGGTGCTGGTGGGGGTGCAGGACGGTCGCGTGGTGGCCACCCAGGGCGATCCGGACGCGCCGGTCAACCGGGGGCTGAACTGCATCAAGGGCTACTTCCTGTCCAAGATCATGTATGGCAAGGATCGCCTGACGAAACCGTTGCTGCGCATGAAGGACGGCAAGTATGCGAAGGACGGCGAGTTCACCCCGGTGAGCTGGGACCAGGCCTTCGACATCATGGCCGAGAAGTGGAAGGCCGCGCTGGCCCATGACATCAAGGCCAACGAGGGCAAGGCGGCCAACGAGCTGACCTCTACCGTGGGCATGTTCGGTTCCGGCCAATGGACCGTCTGGGAGGGCTATGCCGCCTCCAAGCTCATGAAGGGCGGCTTCCGGTCCAACAACATCGATCCGAACGCGCGCCACTGCATGGCCTCGGCCGTGGCCGGCTTCATCCGCACCTTCGGCATCGACGAGCCCATGGGCTGCTACGACGACCTGGAGAACGCCGACGCCTTCGTGCTGTGGGGCTCCAACATGGCCGAGATGCACCCGATCCTGTGGTCACGCCTGACCGACCGGCGCCTCACCCACAAGGGCTGCGAAGTGCACGTGCTGTCCACCTTCGAGCATCGCTCCTTCGAGCTGGCCGACAACGGCATGATCTTCACGCCGCAGACCGACCTGGCGATCCTCAACTACATCGCCAACTACATCATCCAGAACAAGGCGGTGAACACCGAGTTCGTCACCAAGCACACCAAGTTCGCGATGGGCAACACCGACATCGGCTACGGCCTGCGGCCCACCGACCCGCGCGAGAAGGCGGCCAAGAACGCCACCAAGGCGGGCGGCTCGAAGCCGATCAGCTTCGATGAGTACGCCGCCTTCGTCTCCGAGTACACCCTGGAGAAGGTGGCCAAGCTCTCCGGCGTGCCCGCCGAGCGGCTCGAGCGCCTGGCGAAACTCTATGCCGACCCGAACAAGAAGGTCGTGTCCTACTGGACCATGGGCTTCAACCAGCACACCCGGGGCACCTGGGCCAACAACCTGTGCTACAACATCCACCTGCTCACCGGCAAGATCTCCAAGCCCGGTTGCGGCCCGTTCTCGCTGACCGGCCAGCCCTCGGCCTGCGGCACGGCGCGCGAGGTGGGCACCTTCGCCCACCGCCTGCCGGCGGACTTCGTGGTGGCCAAGCCCGAGCACCGCAAGGTCGGTGAGAAGATCTGGAAGCTGCCCGAAGGCTTCCTCAACGGCAAGGTGGGCTACCACGCCGTGCTCCAGAGCCGCATGCTCAAGGACGGCAAGCTCAAGGTCTATTGGGTCACCTGCAACAACAACATGCAGGCCGGTCCCAACACCAATGACGAGACCTATCCGGGCTGGCGCAATCCGGAGGCCTTCGTGGTGGTCTCCGATCCGTACCCGACCGTCTCCGCGCTGTCGGCCGACCTGATCCTGCCCACCGCCATGTGGACCGAGAAGGAAGGCGCCTACGGCAACGCCGAGCGCCGCACCCAGTTCTGGCGCCAGCAGGTGGCGCCTCCGGGCGAGGCCAAGTCGGATCTGTGGCAGTTCGTCGAGTTCTCCAAGCGCTTCAAGGTCGAGGAGGCCTGGCCGGCCGACATGGTCGCGAAGATGCCGGAGTACAAGGGCAAGACCCTGTTCGACGTGCTGTTCAAGAACGGCCAGGTGGACGCCTTCCCGATCTCCGACGTCGCCAAGGCCAACGATCACGCCTGGACCGGCTACATGAACGACGAGTCGAAGGAGCTGGGCTTCTACCTGCAGAAGGGCCTGTTCGAGGAATACGCCAGCTGGGGCCGCGGCCATGGTCACGACCTGGCCGACTTCGACGCCTACCACAAGGCACGCGGCCTGCGCTGGCCGGTGGTGGACGGCAAGGAGACCCTGTGGCGCTTCCGCGAGGGCTACGATCCGTACGTCACCAAGGGCGCGGACATCGAGTTCTACGGCAAGCCGGACAAGCGCGCGGTGATCTTCGCGCTGCCCTACGAGCCGCCCGCGGAGAGCCCGGACCAGGAATACGACCTGTGGTTGTGCACCGGCCGTGTGCTCGAGCACTGGCACACCGGCTCCATGACCCAGCGGGTGCCCGAGCTGCACCGCTCGGTGCCCGAGGCGCAGATCTTCATGAACCCGGACGATGCGGCCCGGCGCGGCCTGCAGCGGGGCATGGAGGTGAAGGTGACCTCTCGTCGCGGCGAGATCGTCGCCCGGATCGAGACGCGCGGGCGCAACAAGCCGCCCCAGGGCCTGATCTTCATCCCGTTCTTCGACGAAGGGCGGCTGGTGAACAAGCTCACGCTCGATGCCACCTGCCCGATCTCGAAAGAGACCGACTTCAAGAAATGCGCCGTGAAGGTGACCAAGGCCTGATGAGAGGGAGCGGTCCGGCGCGGGGCGGCGATTGCCGCCGTCCCGCCGGGCCCTTACGACATGACCATCCGGAACCCATCCGATCCCGGCGCCAAGGCCGTCCAGGCGCGCCGCCGTTTCCTGCGGGAAATGGCCGGCGCGGCCGGGGGCGCGTGCATGCTCGCGCTCGGGGTCGGTCTGTATGGGGAACAGGCCAGCGCGCGGCCGGCGCTGGCGATCCGGCCGCCGGGCGCCCTGCCCGAGCGCGAGTTCCTGTCGGCCTGCGTGCGCTGTGGCCTGTGTGTGCGTGACTGTCCGTACGACACCCTCAAGCTGGCCGAACTGGGTGACACCGTGGCCACCGGCACCCCCTACTTCACCGCCCGCAAGGTGCCCTGCGAGATGTGCGAGGACATCCCCTGCGTGGCGGCCTGTCCGACCGGGGCGCTGGATCGCGACCTGACCGACATCGGCAAGGCGCGCATGGGGCTGGCGGTGCTCATCGATCACGAGACCTGCCTGAACTTCCTCGGCCTGCGCTGCGACGTGTGCTACCGGGTGTGCCCGGTCATCGACAAGGCCATCACCCTGGAGCTGGTGCACAACCCGCGCTCCGACCGTCATGCGATGTTGCTGCCGACGGTGCATTCGGATTTCTGCACCGGCTGCGGCAAGTGCGAGAAGTCCTGCGTGCTGCCCGAGGCGGCGATCCGGGTGCTGCCCTACACGCTCGCCCAGGGCCAGGCCGCCGCACACTACCGCAAGGGCTGGGTGGAGAAGGAGAAGGCCGGCGGTTCGCTCATCGGCGAGCAGGAACAGCTGCCTATGCGCGGGCTGGAGGATCGCAACTATGGCGACACCCGCCAGGCGCCGGAACACGGCGATGCGATCGACGGCAAGCCGGCGGGACTCGATTCGGGGTGGAAGCCATGAGCGGCGAGATGACCCAGGGCTGCCCCCCGACGCCGGAGGCGCGCGCCGCCCAGCGCGCCCGCACCCTGGCCCGGCCGGGCCTCGAGGCGGTGCGCGTGAAAGGGCGGCTGCGCGCCAACAAGTGGTTGCTGCTGCGCCGGATCACGCAACTGGGCATCCTCGCCCTGTTCCTCGCCGGCCCCTGGTTCGGCTGGTGGATCGTCAAGGGCAACCTCAGCTCCAGCCTCACCCTCGGGGTGCTGCCGCTGACCGATCCCTACCTGCTGGCGCAGTCGCTTGCGGCTGGCCACGTGCCCTACAAGGACGCGCTGCTCGGCGGCGCCATCGTGCTCGCCTTCTACCTGTTGTTCGGCGGGCGCCTGTTCTGTGCCTGGGTGTGCCCGGTGAATCTGGTGACCGACGCGGCGGCCTGGCTGCGGCGCCGGCTCGGCATCAAGGGCGGCAAGACCCCCAGCGCGTGGACGCGCTACTGGTTGCTCGGCTTCACCCTGGTCGCCTCGGCGGCCACCGGCAGCATCGCCTGGGAGTGGGTCAATCCGGTGTCCATGCTGCACCGGGGGCTCATCTTCGGCTTCGGCCTGGCGTGGGGCATCGTGCTGGCCGTCTTCCTCTACGACCTGCTGTTCGCCAGCCGGGGCTGGTGCGGTCATGTGTGCCCGGTGGGGGCCTTCTACGGCCTGCTCGGCAAGACCGCCCTGATCCGCGTCACCGCCGACCAGCGGCGCGCATGCGATGACTGCATGGACTGTTTCGCGGTGTGCCCGGAGCCCCAGGTGATCCGGCCCGCCCTCAAGGCGGTGGGCCAGGCCCACCCGCTGATTCTCGACAAGGATTGCACCAGCTGCGGACGTTGCATCGACGTGTGCGGCAAGGATGTGTTTCGACTGACCACCCGATTCGACAGGAGCGAGTCATGAACAACAAGACCCGTCAGTTTTTCGTTGCGGCCCTCATGGCCGCGAGCCTGGGCACCGTCATCGCGGCGCAGGCGGCCGGCGCCGTCGAGAGCCTGCGCGGCCGGGACGTGGAGACCCAGAGCCGCGAGCCGGGCAAGTACGCCACCGAGAAGGATGGCCCGCCGATCGAGCGCAACTACGTGCAGCAGCCACCGCTGATTCCGCACAAGATCGACGGCTATTCCATCACCACCAACTTCAACAAGTGCATGGACTGCCACTCGTGGACGCGCTACCGCGAGACCGGCGCGACCAAGGTGAGCCTGACCCACTTCAAGGACCGGGATGGCAAGGAATTGTCGAACATCTCGCCGCGGCGCTACTTCTGCAACCAGTGCCATGTGCCGCAAACGGACGCCAAGCCGCTGGTGGAGAACACCTTCAAGAAAGCCGAAGGCCTGCGCTGATCGCGTGCCGCAAGGGAGCAAGACATGAGTCACGACAACAACAAGAGGGGCCTCGTCGGACGCCTGCGCGGCGCCGGGTGGGGGCTGATCGCGCTGGTGTTCGTCGCCGGCATCCTGTTCTGGGGCGCGTTCAACACCGCCATGGAATGGACCAACCGGGAAGCCTTCTGCATTTCCTGTCACGAGATGAAGGACAACGTGTACAAGGAATACCGGAACACCATCCACTACTCCAACCGCAGCGGCGTGCGCGCCACCTGCCCGGACTGCCACGTGCCCAAGGAATGGACCCACAAGATCATCCGCAAGATCCAGGCGTCCAACGAGGTGTGGCACAAGCTCCTCGGCACCATCGACACCCGGGAGAAGTTCCAGGCCCATCGCCTCGAGCTGGCCGAGCATGAATGGGAGCGCATGCGCAAGACCGACTCGCGCGAATGTCGCAACTGCCACAACTACGAGTACTTCGACTACTCGATCCAGGGGCGTCGCTCCACCCGCATGCACCAGGAAGGCCTCTCGGCCGGCAAGACCTGCATCGACTGCCACAAGGGCATCGCCCACCAGCTGCCCGCCGTGGAGCAGGACATCGGCGCCGACAAGGGGGGCGCCAGCCAGGAGATCTTCCATCCGGACGAGAAGGTGCCCAACCAGTAGGACACCTCCGCTCGAATCGGGTCCGGGGCCGCGCAAGCGGCCCTTTTCATTTCAATAACTGCCCGATCGCGACAGCGCGCTGCCGGAGCCGGACACCGGCGCACGGGGGCCTTTGTCATCGTCTTGCCACGACGCGGCGCACACAGACCGCGCGTGAGACCACATGACAAAGGAGGCATCGTGTGATGGAGATCCATCCCTACTACAACGCGGACATCCATGGTCCGTACGCCCGGTTCGAACTGGGCGATTTCACCCTCGAGGACGGCGGCACCCTGCGCAACGCGCACCTGGCCTACCACACCCTCGGCACCCTCAACGCCAGCAAGGACAACGTCATCCTCGTGCCCACCTGGTTCTCGGGTACGAGCCGGATCATGATCGACGTCTATACCGGCGAGGGCCGCGCGCTCGATCCGGCGCGCCATTTCATCATCTTCGTCAACCAGATCGGCAACGGCCTGTCGAGCTCGCCGCACAACACCCCCAGCCCCTTCGACGGACCGAACTTCCCCCGCGTGCGCATCGGCGACGACGTGCGCGCGCAGCACCGGCTCGTCACCGAGCACTTCGGCATCAGCCGCCTGGCGCTGGTGGTGGGCGGCTCCATGGGTGCGCAGCAGACCTATGAATGGGCGGTGCGTTACCCGGACATGGTGGCCCGCGCCGCACCCATCGCCGGCACCGCCGCCAATACCCCGCACGACGTCATCTTCGCGCAGACCCTGATGGACACCATCACCTGCGACCCGCTGTGGGCCGGCGGCGACTACCCGGATTCGCATGCGGTGCGCGCGGGCCTGCGCCGGCACGCCCGCCTGTGGGCGGTGATGGGCTTTTCCACCGAGATGTTCCGCAAGGCGCGCTGGCGCGAGCTGGGCTTCTCCTCGCTGGACGACTTCCTGGTCGGTTTCCTCGACGCCTACTTCCTGCCCATGGACCCCAACGATCTGCTGTGCATGGCGTGGAAGTGGCAGCGCGCCGACGTAGCCCGTCACACCGGCGGCAATCTGGCCGCGGCCCTCGAGCGCATCCGCGCCAAGGTGTTCGTGATGCCCATCGACGAGGACATGTTCTTCCCGGTGCGCGACTGTGCCGCCGAGCAGGCCCTGATCCCGGGCAGCGAACTGCGGCCGATCCATTCGGAGTTCGGCCATCTGGGGCTGTTCGGCCTCGAGCCGAGCTACTTCGAGCAGATCGACCGCCACCTCGGCGAGCTGCTGGCCCTGCCGGCCTGAGCCCCCGACCCCGACAGCATCCACAGGAGAGAACTCATGAACATGCTGACCCGAAGCATGGGCGGCCTGCTTGCGGCCGCCGCACTCGGCCTGACCGGCGCCTCGCCGGCACGGGCGGTGACCATCGACGCGGGCGACATCACCCGCCTGCCCGCGGGGACCAACCTCGCGGTGCTGTACCTGCAGCACAGCAGCGGCGACACCCTCTATGCCGACGGCGACAAGGTCTCCGGCCATGCCCGCCTGAGCGCCGACGTGGGCATCGCCCGCGGCGTGCACTACACCCAGATCGGCGAGCAGGTGCATGCGCTGCAGTTCCTGCAGCCCTTCGGCCGCGTCACCACCGGCGGCGACCTCTCGGCGCTCAAGTCGGCCAACGGCATCGGCGATCTGATCCTGGTCGATACCATCCACCTGATCAACGACCCGGAGGGCAAGCGCGCCTTCGTCGTCTCCCCCTGGTTGTGGCTGCCCACCGGAAAGTACGACCGCCATCGCGCGATCAACGCCCTCGGTGAGAACCGCTGGAAGTTCGCCCTGCAGGTCGGCTACATGACGCCGATCCCGGGCAACATGATGCTCGACGTGATCGGCGACGTGACCGTGTTCGGCGCCAACGGCGATTTCGGTCCCGCCGGGGCGAGGCTGCGGCAGAAGCCGCTCTACGAGCTCCAGGCGCATCTGCGCTATCCGCTCAGCGACACCACCTACGTGAGCCCGGCGATCTCGTATAGTTGGGGCGGCGAGACCGAGATCGACGGGGTGGACCAGGACGATGCCCAGCGGCGCACCAAGTGCCTGCTGTCGGTGGGGCACTTCCTCACCCCGAGCTGGCAGATCCTGGGCTCGGCGGGCACCGACCTGTCGGTGCGCAATGGTGTCAAGGAGGACGTGCGCATCAATCTGCGTCTGTTGAAGATCTTCTGATCCCGGCCCCCTCGGGGGCCTGGATCGGCCACAATCCGAGCGTGACACGGAGGGACCTCATGGACTTCCTGCAAAGCGCCCTGGTGGTCGACGCGGCGGGCGCGGCGACCGACCGGCATGAACTGATCCTCACCCGGGACTTCGACGAACTGAGGGCATGGACCAACCAGGTCTACATGCCCTACACGGTGACCCCGGGGCCCTGTCACCACCCCGACTCCGCGCTCTACGCGGTGACCATCGGCAGCATGATCCTGAGCCGGTTCCACTACGGCATCCCGGTGCACCTGAACGAGTTCTCGCGCGGGCCGGGCATGGGCATGGCGCTGACCACCATCCGCGGCAAGTCGCGCCACTGGATCGACACCCGGCGCTGCGCCGAGGTGGACGTGGGCGAGACCTTCCTGGTGGACACCAGCCGCACCGAATACTGGGCCGACTTCAATCCCGAGCACCTGCAGGTCAACATCACCTTCCCGCATGCCTTCCTCGCCGACCTCTACCAGCGCTGGTTCGGGCAGGCGGCCGACGAGGGGATGTGGCGCTGCAAGTTCAAGTTCGGCGGCACCGGTTCGGCCTGGCTCAGCCTGCTCGACTATGCCTGTCGCGCGGTGGCGCAGACGCCCGAGCAGGTCACCGACGGACCGCTGGGCCGGCATCTGGCCGAGATGCTCGGCATGCACATGGTGATGGAGTGGGTGCGGCAGTTCGAACGGCCTGCGGCGCCGCGCCCGTTGCCCTGCGTGGCGCCGGGCTATGTGCGCCGCGCGGAGCGTTACATGGCCGAGCATGCGCGCAGCGCACCCACGCTCAGCGAAGTGGCGCTGGCCACCGGGATCAGCGTGCGCGCGCTCACCAGCGGCTTCCGTCAGTTCCGCGGCACCTCGCCCATGGCCCACCTGCGCGAACTGCGCCTGCAGGGGGTCCGGCGCGACCTGCTCAGCGCCGGCCACGGGGCCACGGTCGCCAGCGTCGCGCAGCAGTGGGGCTACGCCAATCTCGGCGCCTTTGCGGCCAGCTACCGGCGCCGCTTCGGCGAGAACCCCTCGGTGAGCCTGCGCCGCCTGCGGCCCTCCTGAGCGTCAGGCCCGGGGCGTGGCGTCGCAGGCGAGCGGTGCCAGCCGCGCGCTGACCACGCGGTTGCGGCCGGCCTGCTTGGCCTCACGCAGGTGCGTATCGGCAGTGTCGATGAGGGCGTCGAGCGAGTCCAGGCCGGTGCGGCTGCACACACCGAAACTCGCGCTCAGGCGAATCGGCGTGTCGTCGCTGGTGGCCAGCTCCAGGGCGTGGATCTGCCGGCGCAGACGCTCGGCCAGCCGCGCCGCCTGGTGTTCATCGGTTTCCGGCAGCAACACCACGAATTCCTCCCCACCCCAGCGCGCCACGATGTCGCCGCGCCGGGCCGTGGACGCCAGCACCCGGCCCACTTCCGCGAGGGCGACATCACCGGTGGTGTGGCCGTGGGTGTCGTTGAGCCGCTTGAAGTGGTCGATGTCCACGACCACCGCCGCCAGCGGCCGGTCGTTGCGTGCCGCCGTGCTCCACGCGGCGTCCGCCCGCTCGTAGAAGGCGCGGCGGTTGAGCAGACCGGTGAGCGGATCGGTACGGGCCAGCGCCTCGGCGCGGCGCCGGTCCGCGTCGTTGAGGCGGAAGCGGTGCGCCAGCGCCAGCGCCAGCAGCGTGGCGTCGGTGAGCATGCCGAACTGCGCCGCATGGAAGGTCCATGGCGTGAAGGGAATGGCGCCCAGCACCGCCAGCGCGGTGATCAGGGTGCCCGCGGTGCCGGCGCCGGCGGCCGCGAGGAAGTAGCGGGCCGCGGCATGGCCGGCACGCAGGGCGACGATGCCGAGCCACAGCATGGTGGGGGTGAAGGCGCAGATGACGACAAAGGCGAGGGTCGCCGTCAGGCCCTGGGCGCCCATCGCCACGCACAGGCCGGTGGCGGCCGCCGCCGCCACGCAGGCGCGGCGCACGCCCCGGCGCAGTGCAGGGGCATGGCGGCGCATGTCGAGGAAACGCAGGGCGAACATCAGCCCGGCGATGGAGAACGCCACCATCAGGATCAGGATGATGTAGCGCTGGACGCCCGGGTGCGCCGGCCACAGCCAGGCGTAGCCGTAGCCGGTGTAGGCCAGATTGAGGAGCACGAAGCTGCCCAGGTAGGTCGAGTAGAGCAGGTGGCTGCGCTTGCGCACGCCGGCCCAGATCAGCAGGTTGTAGCCGATCAGCGCCACCAGGTAGCCGTAGCCGAAGGCCTGCAGGAAGTCGGTCTGCGACTGGCGCGCCGCCGACTGGGCGACCGATTCGAGATGGACCGGCAGCACCAGCGGGTCGGCGGTGCGCGCGCGCAGGTACAGGGCCGTGTCGCCGGGCGGGAAGCTCAGGTCGAAGGCGAAGTTCACCCCGGCCACCGGACGGCTCGCCTGGGGCTCGGCGTCGCCGGTGTGCCAGTGGCGTGCCGCCTGGCCGGGTGTGACCTGATAGAGATCGAGCTGGTCGATCCACGGGTTGTCGACCCCCAGGCGCCGCGCCACCGGCGCGTCGGTCGGGTTGCGCACCTGCCAGGCCAGCCAGGTGGCGGGCGCGTCGATGCCGGCGGAGATCACCGCGTGCCGCGAGCGCCGCCCCTCGCCGCGTTCGAAGCGCGCGCGCACGCCGGCCAGGTCGTCGCCGCGCGCGTCGGTCACGGTCAGGATGGACGCCTGCGCTCCGATGGGGCCGGTCGGTGGCGTGTCGGCGCGCAGCGCCTGGGCCGACGCCGGGGTGGCGGCAATCGCCCCCAGCGTGCCGATCGCGATCAGCACACGACCGATCAGCCGCGCGCCTGCGCGTGCGCGGCGCAGGGACGGGAGGCGACGGTCAAGGGGAGCGGGCATGGCCGGGAGGTGAGTTGATACGAACGGTCGTTTTGTGGAACGTCTTGGAGTGCATTATGCCTTCCCATGGCGTTGGGGTGGGCCTTTCGGCCCGGTCGGGCGTCACCGGGAGTCGGTTCGACGGCCTCGATCGCCACCAGAATTGATCCGCCTCAGGCGCACCGCCGGCCGGATGTGCTCGAATCGGGAACACAGAGGGCCGGCGGCGTTGCGGACACGGAATCGGGTCGGCTCGGGTATGCTCCGGCTCCGGTGTGGCGTGTCCCTGCAACGACGCGTGATGCTGATGAGTGGGAAAATATCCCACATCTATCTTTTTGTTGATGGTTGTGATTGAATCCCGTCCATGCTGGAAGTGACCGAACTCGCCTGTCTGCGTGGCGATCGCCTGCTGTTTGCCGACGTCAACCTCACGGTGAGTCCGGGCGAGCTGGTGCGCATCGGCGGGCCGAACGGGGTCGGCAAGACGAGCCTGCTGCGCTTGCTGTGCGGCCTGTCCCTGCCCGAGCACGGCGCGGTGCGCTGGCACGGCCGGCGCATCGACCGCCATCGCGACGCCTTTCACCAGGACATGCTCTACCTGGGTCATTCGGCGGCGCTCAACGACCTGCTCAGCCCCATCGAGAACCTGCGCTTCGCCGCCGCCACCCATGGGCGCGATGCCCACGAGGCCACCTGCGAGGCGGCGCTCGAACGCATCGGCCTGTCGCTCCAGCGCGATCTGCCGGCCAAGGTGCTGTCCCAGGGGCAGCGGCGCCGGGTCGGGCTGGCGCGGCTCTACCTGTCCGAGGACGTGCCGCTGTGGATCCTCGACGAGCCCTTCGTGGCGCTCGACGTGGACGCGGTGCGCGATCTGGCCGAGTGGCTCGATGCCCACTGTGCCCGGGGCGGCATGGTGGTGATGACCACCCACCAGGATGTGCCCTTCCGGACCGCCGTGCGCCTGTTCGACCTGGCGGAGGCGGCATGCTGAGCGTGTTCTTCGAAGTCCTGCGCCGCGACCTGCTGCTGGCCTGGCGCAACCGCGCCGACGTGATGGTGACGCTGGCCTTCTTCACCATCGTGGCCTGCCTGTTCCCGTTCGGTGTCGGTGCCGAGCCGAATCTGCTGCGCACCATCGCGCCGGGCGTGCTGTGGGTGGCCGCGCTGCTGGCGACCCTGCTGTCCTTGCACCGGCTGTTCGCCCAGGATCACACCGACGGGGTGCTCGAACAGTTGCTGCTCTCGCCCGAGCCGGCGGTGCTGTGGGTGCTGGCCAAGGTGCTGGCCCACTGGCTGACCACGGCGGTGCCGCTCATCGCGGCTGCGCCCCTGCTGGCCTTGCTCTTTGACATGGAGCAAAGTGCGACCGGGGTGCTCATCCTATCCTTGGCGCTCGGTACGCCGATCCTGTCCCTGCTCGGGGCGGTGGGCGCGGCCCTGACGCTGGGGCTGCGCGGTGGCGGCATGCTGCTGGCCCTGCTGGTTCTTCCCCTGTTCGTGCCCATTCTCATCTTCGGTGCCGGTGCCGTCGATGCCCATCTGTCGGGCACCGGCGCGGCGGCGCACCTGCTGTTGCTCGGTGGCGGATCGCTCGCGGCGCTGGCGCTGGCGCCATGGGCATGTGCGGCCGCATTGAGAATCGCGGTAGAGTAGAGCCCCCCGAGACCCCCGGCACGCCCCCAAGCGACTGGAAACAAACAGATATTCGAGATGGAAACCCCGCAACGCTTCAGCCTGTTTCGCTACGCGGCCCCCCACATGTTCTACCCGCTGGCCGGGAAGATGGCGCCGTGGTTCCTCGCCATTGCCGGGGTGCTGACGCTCATCGGCCTGTACCTGGGCTTCTTCGTCGCCCCGACCGATGCGGTGCAGGGCGAGGTGTACCGGGTCATCTTCATCCATGTGCCGGCGGCCTGGATGTCCATGTTCGTGTACCTGGTGATGGCTTTCTGGTCGGCGGTGGGCGTGGTCTTCAACACCCGCCTGTCGGCCATGATGGCGCAGGCGCTGGCGCCCACCGGCGCGATGTTCTGCTTCGTGGCCCTGTGGACCGGCGCCCTGTGGGGGCGGCCCACCTGGGGCGCCTACTGGGTCTGGGACGCGCGCCTGACCTCGCAGCTGCTGCTGCTGTTCCTCTACTTCGGCTTCATCGCCCTGACCCGGGCCATCGAGGACCCGCGCCGTGCCGACCGGGCCGGCGCCATCCTGTCCCTGGTGGGGGCGCTCAACGTGCCGGTCATCTATTTCTCCGTCAAGTGGTGGAACACCCTGCACCAGGGCGCCTCGGTGAGCCTGACCAAGGCGCCGAGCATGGCCACCACCATGTTGTGGTCCATGCTGGTGATGGCGCTGGCCGCCTGGGCCTACACCATCGCCGTCACCCTGTGGCGGGTGCGCTCGCTGATTCTCGAACGCGAACGCCATACCGAATGGGTCGGCGAGGTGCTCGATGCGGCCGGAGAACGCGCATGAACTGGGGATCCTGGTCCGAATTCTGGTCGATGGGCGGCAGTGCCTTCTTCGTCTGGGGCTCCTACGGCGTGGCCTTCGCGCTCATCGCCGTGGAACTTGTGCTGGTGCTCCGGCGTCGGAAACACGTGATCCATCGACTGCAAAAACTGCGCCGGGCGGCCAAGGCCACGGCGGCGCGCAAGGAGATTCGTCAATGAAAGCCCGACAGAAACGCCTGCTGCTGGTAGTGGCCGGCGTGGCCCTGCTCGGTGGCGCAGTCGCGCTCGTGCTCTCGGCCTTCCAGCAGAACCTGGTGTTCTTCCACACCCCGACCGAAGTGGCCGAGGGCAAGGTGCCGCAGGGGCGCACCTTCCGCATCGGCGGCATGGTCGAGACCGGCTCCATCAAGCGCGACCCGGACGGCATCACGGTGCGCTTCATGATCACCGATACCGCCAAGAGCATTCCGGTGGCCTTCAAGGGGCCGTTGCCCGACCTGTTCAAGGAGGGCAAGGGCGCCGTGGCCCAGGGCAAGATCGGCCCCAACGGCCTGTTCATGGCCAGCGAGGTGCTGGCCAAGCATGACGAGAACTACATGCCCCCCGAGGCGAAGGATGCCATCGACCGGGCGCACAAGACAGCAGCGACGGTGGCGCAATGATTCCAGAACTCGGTCACTTCGCCCTCATCCTCGCCTTCATCATCGCCCTCGTGCAGGGCGTGGTGCCTCTCATTGGCGCGCGCAGCAACCGCGCGGCCCTGGTGGCCGTGGCCCGGCCCGCGGCGCAGGGACAGTTCGTGTTCATGGTGCTGTCCTTCGCCTGTCTGACCTGGGCCTTCGTGCACAACGATTTCTCGGTCCAGTACGTGGCCCAGCACTCGAACACCAAGCTGCCGGTGTATTACCGCGTCACCGGCGTGTGGGGCAGCCACGAAGGCTCGCTGCTGCTGTGGGGCCTGATCCTGTCGTTGTGGACGGTGGCGGTCACGGTGTTCTCGCGCACCCTGCCCGACCTGTTCGTGGCCCGCGTGCTCGGCGTGCTCGGCCTGGTGAGCGCCGGCTTCCTGTCCTTCATCATCTTCACCTCCAACCCCTTCCTGCGCCTGGTGCCGGGGGTGGCCGAAGGCCAGGACCTGAACCCGTTGCTGCAGGACCCGGGCATGATCATCCACCCGCCCTTGCTCTACATGGGCTACGTGGGCTTCTCGGTGGCCTTCGCCTTCGCCATCGCGGCGCTCATCTCGGGCCGCCTCGACGCCGCCTGGGCGCGCTGGTCGCGACCGTGGACGGTGGTGGCGTGGATGTTCCTCACCATGGGCATCACGGTCGGCTCGGGCTGGTCGTACTACGAGCTCGGCTGGGGCGGCTGGTGGTTCTGGGACCCGGTCGAGAACGCCTCCTTCATGCCCTGGCTGGTGGGCACCGCGCTGATCCACTCGCTGGCGGTGACCGAAAAGCGCGGCGCCTTCCGCAGCTGGACCGTATTGCTCGCGATCGCCGCCTTCTCGCTGTCGCTGCTGGGCACCTTCCTGGTGCGCTCGGGCGTGCTCACCTCGGTGCACGCCTTCGCCACCGACCCGCGTCGCGGTCTCTACATCCTCGGCCTGCTGGTGCTGGTGATCGGCATTTCGCTCACCCTGTTCGCCTGGCGCGCGCCCAAGCTGGCCGGCGGCGGCAAGTTCTCGCTGGTCTCGCGCGAGTCGATGCTGCTGATCAACAACGTGCTGCTGTCGGTGGTGGCCGCCTCGGTGCTGCTGGGCACGCTCTATCCGCTGTTCCTCGACGCCCTCGGCCTGGGCAAGATCTCGGTGGGCCCGCCGTACTTCGAGGCGGTCTTCCTGCCGTTGATGGTGCCGGTGGTGCTGCTCATGGTGATCGGTCCGTTCGTGCGCTGGAAGGGCCATGACGTGGCCCTGCTGGCGCGCCGGCTGGCGCCGTGGCTGCTCGGCAGTCTGGCGCTCGGCGGTCTGGGCGCCTGGGCGGCGGGGCACATCACCTGGCGCATGGTGCTGGGCCTGACCCTGGCGGCCTGGGTGCTGCTGGCCAGCGGCCTGCTGCTGGTCGATCGCCTGCGCGAGCGCCCGGGTGCGGCCTTCGGCGCCCGCCTGTCGGCCATCCCGCGCGGCTGGTGGGGCATGCTGGCGGCCCATGTCGGCATCGGCGTGTTCATCATCGGCGTGGCCATGGTCAACGGCACCCAGAACAATGTGGACGTGAAGATGCAGGTGGGCGACACCGCGACGCTGGCCGGCTACCAGTTCGAACTGATGGCGATCAAGGATGCGCCGGGCCCGAACTATTCGGCGTCGCGCGGCGAACTCAAGGTCACCCGCGACGGCAAGACGATCACCACGCTCGAGCCCGAGAAGCGGGTCTACAGCGCCCGCGGCATGCCCATGACCGAAGCGTCGATCAACGTCGGCCTGTTCGGTGACCTGTACGCCTCCATGGGCGAGCAGATCGACGACCACACCTGGATCGTGCGTCTCTATCACAAGCCCTTCATCAGCTGGATCTGGCTGGGTTGTGCGCTCATGGCGCTCGGTGGCGCCTTTGCCGCGGCGGATCGCCGTTATCGCAAGCTGGCCGCACGGACGGCGCCGGACACCGGTGCCCGCCAGGCGGTGTGAGGATTCAATGAAAGCGAAGTTTCTCGTTCCCCTGTTCCTGTTCCTGCTGCTGGCGGTCTTTCTCGGCGTCGGCCTTCAGCTGAACCCGCGCGAGGTGCCCTCGCCGCTGATCGACAAGCCGGCGCCGGAATTCCGGCTCTCGCGGCTCGACGACCCGACCACCCAGCTCGGCCTGGACGACATGAAGGGCAAGGTGTGGCTGCTCAACGTGTGGGCGACCTGGTGCGTGGCCTGTCGCCAGGAGCATCCGGTGCTGGTGCAGCTCTCGCGCAGCCACCAGGTGCCCATCATCGGTCTCAACTACAAGGAAGTGCGCGGCGACGGCATGATCGACATGCACAAGCTGCCCGCCGAGGACGAGCTGCCCATGGCGGTCAACCGGGCCAACGAATGGCTCGACACCCACGGCAACCCCTACGACGTGACCGTGCTCGACCTGGAGGGCCGGGTGGGCATCGACTTCGGGGTCTATGGCGTGCCCGAGACCTTCCTGATCGACAAGAAGGGCGTGATCCGCTATAAGCAGATCGGCCCGGTGACGCCCGAGGCGCTCAAGGACACCATCCTGCCCAAGGTGAAGGCGCTGGAGGCGGAAACATGAGGACCGGGGTGAAACAGCTGTTGTTCGCCGCCGCGCTGGTGCTGGCGAGCGCCAGTGCGATGGCGCGTACCGCCGAGCACGTGGTCGCCGATCCGGCGCTCGAGGAGCGGGTGCTCAAGCTCTCCGAGAAACTGCGCTGCCTGGTGTGCCAGAACCAGTCGATCGCCGAATCGCAGGCCGATCTGGCCCTCGATCTGCGCGATCAGGTGCGCGAGCAGATGGCCGCCGGCAAGAGCGACGAGGAGATCGTCGACTACCTGGTGGCCCGCTACGGCGACTTCGTGCTCTACGATCCGCCGGTGCGCACCACCACCCTGCTGCTCTGGGGCGCGCCCGGGGTGCTCGCGGTGCTCGGCGTCGGCGCCCTGATCGTGCGTCTCAAGCGCCGCAACCGGACGTCGACCCCGCACCTGGACGACGCCCAGCGGGCGCGCGCGCGTGCCCTGCTCGATGGTGACGGGACGCCGGAGGCCGACGCATGACGGTATTCATCGTGATTGCGGCGCTGCTCGTGGTCGGCGCCCTGGTCCTGCTCGTCCCGCCCCTGTTCGGATTCGGCGTGCGCCGGCTCGCCGAGCAGGACGTGGGTGCCTATCAGGCGCGCAGCGCGCTGGCCGTGTTGCGCGAACAACTCGCCGACCTGGACGCCGAGCTGGCGGCCGAGCGGATTTCCGAAGATCAGTATCAGCGCACCCGCGAGGAACTCGAGCGCCGGGCCCTGGACGAGGGTCAGGCGGAGTCGGCCGCGCTGGCGGCCAGACCCGCCCGGGCCTGGGCTCTGGCGCTGGTGGTGCTGGTGCCGCTGGTGGCCGCGCTGGTGTATCTGCAGACCGGCTCGCTCGCCGGACTCGACCCGGCCAAGACCGCCGTACCCGAGGGCGGCCAGCAGATCACCCAGGAACAGGTCGAGCAGATGGTGGCCAATCTGGCCGAGCGGCTCAAGAGCGAGCCCGACAACGCCGAAGGCTGGTTCATGCTCGCCCGGTCCTACAATGCCCTGGGCCGCTTCGACGAGGCCGCCACCGCGTACGCGACGCTGGCCAAGCTGGTGCCGGACGAGGCGCAGGTGTACGCCGACTGGGCCGATGCGCTGGCCGCCTCCAAGGGCCGTAACCTGGCCGGCGAGCCGGAGCAGCTCATCGACAAGGCGCTCGCCCTCGATCCGAACAACGTCAAGGCCATTGCCCTGAAGGGCAGCGCCGCCTTCCAGCAGGGCGACTACGCGCAGGCCTCGTCGGTGTGGGAGCGCATCCTCACCCTGTTGCCGCCCGACAACGAACTGGCGCAGTCGATTCGCCAGGGCATTGCCGAAGCACGTCAGCGTGGCCATCTGCCGCCGCTGGCCGCCGTGCCGGCGCCTGCCGCCGGCGGTGGTGCGGGGGTGACCCTGTCGGGCGAGCTGAGCCTGGCGCCCGAGCTGGCCGGCAAGGTGTCCGCCGACGATACGCTCTTCGTCTTCGTGCGCCCCGTCGGTGGCGGCATGCCGTTCGCGATCCTGCGCCATACGGTGGCCGACCTGCCGCTCAAGTTCGATTTCAAGGGGGTGCCGTCCATGGCCGGCAATCGCCCGATTCCCGCCCAGGTGGTGATCGGCGCACGGATCTCCAAGAGCGGCAATGCCAGCGCCGGGGCCGGCGACGTGGAGGCGGCGCCGCTGACCGTCAAACCCGATGCGGCCGGCGTCAAGTTGGTGTTGAACCAGGAACTGGGCGGCGCTGCAGCAGGCGCGGCACCCGCACCCATGGCGGCCGCCGGCGGCATCAGCCTGTCGGGTGAGTTGAGCCTGGCACCGGAACTGGCGCAGAAGGCGGCACCGAACGACGTGGTCTTCATCTTCGTGCGCCCCGTGAACGGGGGCATGCCGTTCGCGGTGCTGCGCCACACGGTGGCCGATCTGCCGCTCAAGTTCGACTTCAACGGTGTGCCGTCGATGGCCGGCAACCGGCCGATTCCGGCGCAAGTGGCCATCGGTGCGCGGGTCTCCAAGAGTGGCCGCGCCGGCGCGGCGGCGGGGGATCTGGAGGCGCCGTCGGTGACGGTCAAGCCCGATGCCTCGGGGGTGAACCTGGTGCTCAAGGTCGAACGCACGTCCTGATCCGCGCAGCACGCCACATGAAAGACGGGGACCCTGTGTGGTTCCCGTTTTGCTGTGCCCATCCGCTCTCGCGTGGTCGTCTACTGCCCCGGGTGCTCGACCGTCTCGTCCACCACCGGGGCGGGGCTGTCCACGCCGCCGAACCAGGTGGTGCGGATGGCGTCGTGAATGCGGCTGGTGCCCAGTTGCAGATCGTCGAGGAACTGATGGAGCTGATCCGGCGCGTCGGCCAGTTCGGCGGTGCCGTCCCGCTGCAGCAGCTGCTGCAGCTCGGCGACCGCCGCGCAGGCCGCGTCGCTGCGCGGCAGGGTGGCGAGCTTGCCATGCAGGCGCTTGAGGCAGCGGTTGATGGCGCGCGGGAAGGTGGTGTCGAGGAGGATGAAGCGCACCGCGTCCTTGCCGCGGATGCGGGTGCGCACCTGGCGCCGGTACATCTGGTGCGCCGACAGGCTCTTGAGCACGCTCATCCATTGCAGCTGCTCGAAGGGTTTGAGGTCGTCCGGTGAGCGCGGCAGCAGGTTGGCCGAGCGCACGTCGAGAATGCGCGAGGTCATGTCCACCCGCTCCAGGTAGCCGCCCACGGCGCAGAAGGTGCGTGCCGGCGATTCGCTCAGGCTGCCGTCGATCATGCCGGTCAGCGCCTGGCAGCCGCGGATGACGGTGCGCAGGAAGTCGTCGAGGCGGCGCAGGTCGATGGTGCCGGCCAGCAGGCTGCTGCCCTGCAGGTAAAGGCTGTTGATCTCCTCCCACACTTCCTTGGGCATCACGTCGCGGGTGGTGCGCAGGTTCTCCCGCGCCGCCGCCAGCGCGCCCATGATGGAGCCGCCGTAGCGGCGGTCGGCGCACAGGAAGGTGAGCACCTTGGCGGCGTCGCGCGTGCCGTAGTGTTCGTCGAAGATGGCGTCCGCGCCGGTGATGTGGATCAGCGAGGACCAGGACAGGGTGGTGGTGCCGGGGAAGTCGAGCATGAGGTGGCGGGTGACCCGGATCAGGCGGGCGGTGTCCTCGGTGCGCTCGATGTAGCGCGCCATCCAGTAGAGGTTTTCGGCAACACGCGACAGCATGATCAAAGCCCTCCCTGTGCGCTGGTGTCCACGATCCAGGTGTCCTTGCTGCCGCCGCCCTGGGAGGAATTGACCACCAGCGAGCCCTTCACCAGGGCGACCCGCGTCAGCCCGCCGGTGGTCACGTAGCTGCCGTGGGCGGAGGACAGAATGAAGGGGCGCAGGTCCAGATGGCGCGGGGCGAGGCCTTCGTCGGTGAGGGTGGGTGCCACCGACAGGCTCAGGGTCGGTTGCGCCATGTAGTTGCGCGGATCGGCCTGGATCAGCTCGGCGAACTCGGCGCGCTTTTGCGCCGTGGCGTGGGGGCCGACCAGCATGCCGTAGCCGCCCGATTCGTTGGCCGGCTTGACCACCAGCTTGTCGAGGTTGGCGAGCACGTAGTCGCGCTCGTCGTCGTGCATGCACAGGTAGCTGGGCACGTTGGGGATGATCGGTTCGGCGTCCAGGTAGTACTTGATCATCTTGGGCACGTAGGTATAGACGACCTTGTCGTCCGCCACCCCGGCGCCGGGCGCGTTGCACAGGGCCACGTTGCCGGCGCGCCAGGCGCCCATGAGGCCGGGGACGCCGAGGACGGAGTCCGGGTTGAAGGCCTTGGGGTCGATGAACATGTCGTCCACCCGCCGGTAGATCACGTCCACCCGCACCAGGCCGTCGATGGTGCGCATGTAGACGCAGTTGTCCGAGCCCACGATCATGTCCGAGCCCTCGACCAGCTCCACCCCCATCTGCTGGGCCAGGTAGGCGTGCTCGTAGTAGGCCGAGTTGTAGATGCCCGGGGTCATGATGACGATGTTGGGTTCGTCGAGCGGGCGCGGCGACATCGACACCAGCATGTCGTAGAGCTGGTCGGGGTAGTCGTCCACCGGCAGGATGCCGCCGGTCTGGAACAGCTCGGGCAGCACCCGCTTGGTCACGTTGCGGTTCTCGAGCATGTAGGAGACGCCCGAGGGAATGCGCAGGTTGTCCTCGAGCACGTAGATGGTGCCGTCCTTGTCGCGCACCAGGTCGGAGCCGCAGATGTGCGCCCACACCCGGCCCGGCGGCTGGATCCCCACGCATTGGGGGCGGAAGTTGACCGAGTCGGCCAGCAGCGCCGCCGGGAACACGCCGTCCTTGACGATGCGCTGCTCGTTGTAGAGGTCGTCGATGAACATGTTGAGCGCCTGCACGCGCTGCTTGAGGCCGGCCTCCACGCGCTGCCACTCGGTGAGCGGGATGATGCGGGGGATGATGTCGAAGGGCCAGGCGCGGTCGATCATGTCGCCGTCGGAATAGACCGTGAACGAGATCCCCATCACCTGGATGGCCACCTCGGCGGCGGCCTTGAGATCCCCGATTTCGCTGCTGTCGAGGCCGGCAAGATAGTCGCACAGCGCGCGCGCCGCCGGGTGGGGCTGTCCGGGCGCGGCGATCAGTTCGTCGTAAAACCCGTTGGGGTCGTATTGGTTCCAGTCGAGACGAGGCATGGGCGCTCCTGGCGGCACCGGCCCGCGCAACCGGACCGGTGCATGCGAGATGTTTTCACTATACGCCGGTCGTGTTGCGCTGCGGTAGCCCCCGCCGGGATCCTTACGCAGCGCAGCTGCGTGGTTCCGCGGCCAGCACCCAGTCGGCGTCCAGCGAGCGGATCGGGATCGACGGGTCGGTGGGAATGCGGCCGGCGAGCTGGAGCTCGAGGTAGCGTGAGCAGCTCACGCGCAGGAACGACGCGAAGTTGGTGTGATCCAGCTCGGCGCCGGCCTCGATCAGCTCGTCATGCAGCCGGGTGACCAGCTGCGGCACGCTCAGGCCGTCGCGGCGGCCGATGTCTTCGAGCACCGACCAGAACAGGTTCTCCAGACGCAGGCTGGTGACCGCGCCGCCCAGGCGCAGCGACCGCGTGCGCGATTCATACAGCTGCGGGTCGGCACCGACGAAAATCTGGCACATGAGGACTCTCCGGAAAGGGGCAAGGGCGCACCGCTCGGGGAAGCGGCGCGCCCTTCAAGCGTAGACCATGTGGCGGCCCCTCGGGGTCGCGCGTCAGTGACTGATGCGGGTGCCGAGCACCGCCAGGAACTGGGCGATCCAGGCCGGATGCGCGGGCCAGGCCGGCGCGGTGACGAGCTTGCCGTCGGTCACCGCGGCATCGATGGCGATGTCGGCATAGGTGCCGCCGGCCAGCTCCACCTCGGCACGGCAGGCCGGGTAGGCCGAGCAGGTCTTGCCCTCCAGCACCTTGGCGCCGGCCAGCAGCTGGGCGCCGTGGCAGATGGCGGCCACCGGCTTGTCGGCGACGAAGAAGTGGCGCACCAGCTCGATCACCGCCGGATTCATGCGCAGGTATTCCGGTCCGCGCCCGCCGGGAATCACCAGCGCGTCGTAGCGGGCCGGGTCGACATCGGCGAAGCTGGCGTTCAGGGTGAAGTTGTGGCCGCGCTTCTCCGAATAGGTCTGGTCGCCCTCGAAGTCGTGGATCGCGGTGGCGATGGTCTGCCCGGCGCTCTTGTCGGGGCACACCGCGTCCACCCGGTGGCCGACCGCGAGCAGGGCCTGGAAGGGCACCATGGTCTCGTAGTCCTCGCAATAGTCGCCGCACAGCATCAGGATCTTCTTGCTCATCGTCTTCCTCCAGTGGTCTCGCAGGGCTCGACATGGCCCTGTCGGGGTCGCGACGGGGCGCGACGGGTTTACTCTGGACCGGCGGGCACGCGCGCGGGTAGTAGTGGAGTGCTACATCGGCGGGCGGGCGCCGCGCTCTGTACTGTCATATGCAATGGCGGTAAGCTGGCTCGCGATACACGGCCGCCGGACGGGGCGCGCTCAAGAACAACGCAGAGGTCTTCATGAAGCGATATCTTTTCCTGTGCGCGATGCTGTCGGCATGGCTTCTGGGCGGCTGCGCGTCGACCGCGCTGATGAAGCAGCCGCCGGTCGCGCAGGTGATCGATGCACACGCCAGCGCCGGCCCCCTGCCCTTTGCCGACGGCCGCGTGCTGATGAGCAACGACGATGCCTTCGCCGCCAAGCTGAACTTGGTGGAACAGGCGAAGGAAAGCGTCGATCTGGCCTATTACATCTTCGATGACGACGACAGCACGGCGGCGCTGACCCAGGCGCTGATCGATGCGGCCAGGCGCGGCGTGCAGGTGCGCCTGCTGGTCGACTACTTCAGCGAGTACAAGGACCTGGACCGCTTCAGCTGGCTGGAACAGCAAGGGGGCGGCCGCATCGCGGTGCGCTTCTACAACCGTCCGACGCTGGAGATCGTCAAGGACGCCGCCTTCCTCACCCTCAGCTGCGCGGATGTGGGCGTCAAGACGCCAGCCTGCGATAGCGAAAAGCAGCAGGCCGTCGACAGCCACTTCGCCGCCGACGCGCATCAGGCCTTCACCAATCTCCAGTTCGCCGGCTCCGGCGTGTTCCTGTCGGGCCTCTACGGCAAGAACCCCAAGCTCATGGCCTATGCCATCAGCCGCGGTCAGGACATCGACGCCGAGGCCCTGGCCAGCGGTGCCACCGCGGCCGACAGCCAGCGCACCGAGCAGCTCAAGACCCTCGGCAAGCTGTTCTTCAAGGCACGCTATGTCGGCGGTGCCGAGGGCCTCGCCGCCAAGCTCAAGCTCGCCTTCATCCGCCAGACCTTCGGCGCCCAGGTCAATCCGGTGTTCGACGCGGTCAACAGCTATCTGCCCCTGTCGCGCCAGAACAATGCCCGGGCGCAAAAGGACTGGGACTACCTCACCGAGTTCCTGCACCACAAGTTCCTGCTGGTGGACCGTCGCGCGCTGATCCTCGGCGGGCGCAACATGGCCGACGCCTACCACATGCATCCCAACCCGCTGGCCGACAAGTACATCTTCATGGACACCGACGTGCAGCTGCCGCTCACCGCGCGCAGCGAGGCGCTGGCCGCGAGTTTCGACCGCCTGTGGAACCTGCACGACATGGTCGCGCCGCTCGCCGAGGTGCGCCGCCATGCGCCCAACGACCTGCTGATGAACTTCAAGGTGCTGACCGCCGCCCAGGCCGCCTGCGACAAGGGTCAGGATGCGGCCTGCGTCGACCGCTACGTGGACCGGCATTTCGTGCCGCTCGAGGCGCGCATGCAGGCGGTCGCCAAGGCGCAGCAACAGCACCTGCGCGAGTACATGACGAAGTACCGCCCCCGTTCGGACTGGGCGCCGCTGACCATCGACGCCGGCGCCAACATCTTCTACTTCGAGAACCTGCCGTTCACCGACGGCAAGCGCAACTACGGCGCGCGTCACAACCACGAAGCCGAGCACAACAAGAACATCCAGGCCCTGTGGCGCGCCGCGTTGCAGCAGGTGTGCGCGCAGCCCGATGCCGCCCCGCGCGAGGTGCTGCTGCACAACGCCTACCTGTTCCTGCCCGCCAACCTGCTCCAGGACATCGCCGCCATGCTCGACGGCACCCGCCCGTGCCCGGGCGTCACCCTCACCGTGCTCACCAACTCGCTGGCCACCACCGATCTCAACGTGGTGAATCTGCTCGCGGTGTGGGAACTGAAGGCGCTCGCCGACCATGTGCGCGCATCCGGCCCCGCCGGAAATGCCGCCACGCTGCGCTATCTGGAATACCGCCCGATCGACGGCGCCAGCCTCTCGCTGCACTCCAAGGTCATGGTCTTCGACCGCGACCTGTTCATCGGCTCCTCCAACGCCGACCTGCGCAGCTTCATGATGGACAGCAACAACGGCGTCTTCATCCGCAACGCGCCCCGCCTCGTCGCCGCCTACCGGCAGCGCATCCACCAGCTCATCGACACCCCGGGCCGCATCGCCGACGACACCGCCCGCCTCGGTCGCGACAAGGACCAGCTGAGCACCGAAATGAACCAGCTCATCGACCAGCTCCTCGCCCGCTACGCCGGCCCCGACCGGCTCTCGGCACAGCAGGTGCAGGACCTCAAGGCGCAGGTGCAGGCGACCACGCAGAAGGTCTATGACCTGTCGCGGCGGATCATGCAGGGCGATACCCAGGCGGCGAACGAGTTCAACGAACTGTTCAAGGGGATTTGAGGGCGAGGCGGACGGCTCGCGCCATCCGCCGAACGGCGCGGTACTCGAAGCGGTCCCTACGGCGGAAGGTGCCTCGCCTTTCCGCCCGACACCGTATCCGTCACCGGACGCCTCACATCCAGATCCGCGGCACGCTCGTGTCCCCCGCCGACACCACCGGCGGGGCGAGCTTGTCGGCGGTCACCACGTAGCGCAGCGGGCCGCCGGCCGAGATGGCGTTGAACGGATAGCAGGTGACCAGGGTGAGGCGGGTCTCACCCGGGAAACTCTCGAGCACCTCGGTGTCGTCCTTGTCCACCACCTCGCGGCTGCTCACCTCGTAGACTTCGACCTGGCCGGTGGGGGTCTCCACCTCCAGTTCGTCACCCGGTTCGAGCCATTGCAGGAAGGCGAAGTGGGTGTCGCGGTGGGCGCCGATGACGCTGTTGCCGGGCATGCCGGGGTCGGGGGTGCCGAACACGTGGCCGGGGCCGAAGGCGATGGTGCGACCGTTGCTGCCCGCCAGCACGAACAGCTCGATGTGCTGTTTCGGGGCGCGCAGGCGCGCGACCGGCCAGGTGTCGGCCCAGGGCCAGGGCTTGACCTCGGTTTCGCCGGCCAGGGTGCGATCCCAGGCGTCGGAGATCAGGTATTGGGCCAGCCAGGCCTTGGCATGGATGTAGCCGGCGTGGCCGAACTCCCAGATGGCGATGACGAGGAAGGCTGCGGCGGTAAGCTGGAAGACGCGCTGCATGGCGCGTGCGCGGCGCTTCAGGGTGGCGCGCTCCGGTTCGCCTGCGCGGCAGCGCGCGTCGGGCCAGGCGCATTCGACGCCGAGAAAGTCGGTGTGGCTGCAGTGATGACAGGGGGTGCTCATGAGGAAATCCTCCTTGGCGTTGGGGGTGGGGGCGATCAGTTCAGGCGCAGGCGGCGCGCCAGCAGGAAGAGCAGCAGGGCCAGGGCGCCCATGAGGGCGTGCCAGCGGGCGTCGGTGGCGCCCTTGGGCAACTCGCCATAGACACCCTGCGGCGACCAGCCGGCGGGGAAGTGGCCGGGCACGGCGCCGGACCTGAGGCGGGCCTCGGCGCTGCGGGCGGGGTCTTGTCCACCGCGACGAAGCTGGTGTAACGGCTCAGCAGCTGGTGTTCCAGGGCCAGGTCGAGCACGTGGCCGCGCACCTCGGCTTCGGGCGTGCCTTCGGTGAGCATGTCCATCCAGTGGTCGATCTTGCGCCGCGCCCACAGCACGCCGATGCCCTCGCCGGGGTTGGCGTCGGCCAGGGCCAGCGAGCTGGTCCAGCGGATGTCGCCCGAATCGCCCGACACGGTGACCTCGCCGCGCACACCCGGCTGGATGGCGGCGGCAACCACGACCGGTTCGCCCAGGTAGAGATCGGGCAGCGGGTCGGGCGTGGCGTCGGCCTCGGCGCCGTTCGGCCAGGTCACCGTCAGGCCCTTGACGACCGGCGATTCGAGCTTGGCGAACAGGGCGCTCATCTGCGCGCGCACTTCGTCGATCTTGCCGATGTAGGTGAAGGTGCCGCGCCCGGCCCGGGCCGCCTTGCGCATGAAGTGGCTGTTGGGGGCCGAGCCGATGCCGACGGTGAACAGGCGGGTGTCGCCCAGCTTGTGCGCGATGAGGTCGAACAGCTGGCTTTCGTTGCCCACGGCGCCGTCGGTGAGGAAGATCACCTGCCGGACCCGGTCGGGATTGCGGCGGCCGTCGAGGGCCAGGTCGAGCGCACCGGCCATCTCGGTGCCGCCACGGGATTTGAGATCGCGCACCCAGCGCACTGCGTCGCGCACGGTGTCGGGGGTGGCGGGGCGGGCGTCGTCGAAGAGCGGCGAGGCCTCCGAGTTGAATTCGATGACGTTGAAGCGATCGACCGGGTCGAGCCGTTCGAGCGCCAGCGCCAGGGCCTCGCGGGCCTGGTCGATGGACGGGCCTTCCATGGAGCCGGAGGTGTCGATGATGAACACCACCTCGCGCGGCAGGCGCCGGGTCACGCTCTCCGGTGCCGGCGGCATGAGCTGGAGCAGGGCGTAGTCCTGGCGCATGCCCGGTTCGAGGAACAGGGTGGCATGAGGCGCCCGGCCGGTGGCGAGGGTCCAGTTGAGCACGAAGTCGCGATTGGCCGGGGTGGCGCCTTCGTTGAGGCGGATGCGGCGCACCGAAGGCTTGAGGGTGTCGACCCGGATGCGATGGTGGGGGCTGTCCACCGAGGCGATGGGCGCGCCCGCGTCCAGATACACGTTGAGGCTCACCGGGTTGAAGACGGGACCGGCTTCGTCCGGCAGCATCATCGGCGGCAGGATGGCGGCCGCGTCGGGCACCACGTCGGAGCCGACGATGGTGCCGGACTCCTCATCCACGGCCGGCTGGCCGGGGATGTAGCGCGGCGCCACCACCATGGGGAAGCGCAGGCTGTAGCGGCCCACGTTGTCCACCAACTGGTAGTCGAGGGTCTGCTGGTACTCGATCTCCACGCGGATCTCCTCGCGCGGGCCGATGTTGGCTACCTTGGTGGTGAAGATGTTGGGCCGTTGCTGCGAGACCAGCGCGGTGCGCTTGCCTTCGCGCTTGGCCTGTTCATAGACTGCCTTGGCCGCGGCCTTTTCCTTGATCTCGCCCTCGACGATCCGGTCGCCCACGCGGATGCGCATGTGATGGACGGCGGCGTTCTCGGGCAGGGGGAAGACGTAGCTGCCCTCCTTCCAGTCGTCCGCCGGGTTGCGGAAACGCTGCACCACCCGGGCGCGCACGATGGGGCCACTGACGCGGATGTCCACATCGGTGTGCAGCAACGGCGCGGCCAGCGGGTCGCCCCCGTCCGCGCCGGCGAACAGCAAGGTGCCCTGGGCGATCCCGCCGTCGCTGCCCTCGGCCGCCTGGGCCGGGCCGGACAGCAGCAGGACGACGCCGGCCAGGGCCACGCTCACGGCCAGACCGGTCATGAACATGAGCAGCAGGCGGGCAAGCAGTTCGACGACTTCGCGGGCGCGGTCGCGCAGGTTGAGCGGTGCGGGGGTCATGCTTGTTCTCCGTTTCATGACGATGTCCGATGGCGTCATTGAAACGGGGCAAGCGGTCCGCTTGCGGGTGCGATTCGGGCAAAGCGCCGATCAAATGTGGCAGAAAAAGGGCAATGTGCCGGCACCGCGCCGGGGGGTGGATCGCGGTGCTAAAGTAGCGCCCCATGGGACGCCGCATCGCCATTGTCGAAGACGAAGCCGCCATCCGGGCCAACTACTCGGAGGCGTTCGCGCGTCAGGGCTACGAGGTGGCCGCCTATGCCGATCGGCCCGGTGCGCTCGCCGCCTTCCGCGGCCGGCTGCCCGATCTGGCCATCATCGACGTGGGGCTGGGCGACGAGCCCGAAGGGGGCTTCACCCTGTGTTCGGAGCTGCGGGCCCTGTCGCAGCGGGTGCCCATCATCTTCCTCACCGCCCGCGACAGCGATTTCGACGTGGTCTCGGGCCTGCGTCTGGGGGCGGACGACTACCTCACCAAGGACATCAGCCTGCCGCACCTGCTGGCGCGGGTCGCGGCCCTGTTCCGGCGCCTCGATGTGCTGGCCGACAGCACCCCGCGCGAGGAACTGCTCGAGCGCGAGGATCTGCACCTGGACATCAGTCGCCTGACCGCCTCATGGCGCGGTGAGGCGGTGCCGCTGACGCTGACCGAATTCTGGATGGTGCATACCCTGGCCCGGCATCCGGGCCATGTGAAGAGCCGGGATCAGCTCATGGCGGACGCCAAGCTGGTGGTGGACGACGGCACCATCACCTCGCACGTCAAGCGGATCCGCAAGAAATTCGCCATGCTCGACCCGGATTTCGACCGGATCGAGAGTGTCTACGGCGCGGGTTACCGGTGGAAAGCCGCCTGAGCGGCCCCTATGCCAGCCACCAGGCGATGAGGGCGGCCACCACCACGACCCCGAGGACCACCGCCAGCGTGCGTGTGGCGCCGCCGGCCGCGGCGGGCGGCGCGTCGGCCTCGGCGGGCATTTCGTCCGCGTCCTCTGGCGCGCCGGCACGCGGGTCCTCCGCGACGGCGGCGACCGGCGCGATGTCCGGTTCGGGGGGCGGCGGGCTGCTCGGCGGTGCCGGCGTGGCGGGGATGGCATCGTGAGCTGCGCGCAAGGCCTCGACGGCCGGATCAGGCGCCGCCTCGGCCAGTTCGTCGGCATAGGCCCGGACGATGTCGTCGTTGATCACCGTGGCCACATGCGTACTTGGGTCGCTGGGCGCTGCGGCCGGTGGCGCGACCGCCGCACGCAGCGCGGGATGGATGTCGTCCGCCGCCATCGCCTCCTGCGCCATCTCGAGGGTGGAGCTGCTGTGGAAGGTCTCCTCGAAGTTGTACGCGGACTGCTGGGCGAGCTGGGTTTCCACCAGCGAGGCCTCGGCGGCGTCGAGCATGGGATTGGGTGCCGGCGCCGGCAGCGGCGGCTCGACGCGCGCGTTCATGCCGAGCTTGCGCAGGGTGTCGAGGTAATGGCGGGCCTTGTCTTCGCTCAGCCCGCGCTTCATGACGACCTCCTGCCCGGAAAACAGCCGGTCGCGCTGCGCATCGGTGAACTTGAGGCGCGCGCTGGCGGTGAGCATCACCGCTTCGCGGGAGAAGCCGTCGACGACCTGGCCGTCGAAGTGGATGCGGTAGCCTTCTTCCTGCGGCGCGGGGGCCATGGGCGGGGGGCGGCGGCGAGCACATGCATGCCCAGGGCGCGCATGTCGCGGGCGAAACGTTTGGCCTCGTCGCGGGTCAGTCCCTTCTTGAGCGTCACCTTGGCGCCGGAAAAGACCTGCTCGACTTGAGCGGCCGTGAGATTGGCACGTTCCCTGAAGGCGGCCATGACGGCGTCGCGGACGAAGCCGTCGCGCAGCTCGCCCTTGAAGATGATGGCGTACGTGGTCATGGCTCTGCCCCCCACAGAGATGGCCCTGAAAGTCCGGAATGGCGCGGTGTGTATGCTTGTATTTCAATTTGTTGCGAGGCTAGTTGTACCACGCAAAGTGCACGATGTCGTCTAAAAATTTGACACGCCACGCATTTGCCGCCAAGCCGCGTGCGCGGACGGCCAGCGTCAGCCTCGCGGCGGTGGCCGAGCCTCGCGACGACCTCGTCGCCGGTGCGCGCGCATGAAGCTGCGCTTCAGCCTGCGCGTCAAACTCGCGCTCGTCTCCCTGCTCCTGCTGGCGCTGCCCTGGGTCGGCTACCAGTATGTGCACGAGATGGAGCGTTTCCTGCGCGAAGGCCAGCAGGCCGCCCTGGTGGCCACGGCACGCGCGGTCGCCACCGCGCTGCACGAGCGCCCGCAGCTGTTCGCCCGCCCCGGGCGGGGGGCGGTGAGCCTGAAGGAATCCATCCTCCCCAACGAGGAGGTGCTCGACCTGAGCATCTCCAGCATGCCGGCGCTGCCCGCGCCGTCACCCGATGCCGCCGTGCGCCATCCGGCACCGCCGGCGGTGGACGGTGCACGCGAGGTGGCGGCGATCCTGCGCGGGCTGGAGCGCAACTCGGCGCGCATCTGGGTGATCGATCGGGACCTCGAGGTGGTGGCCATGAGCGGCGCGCTGGTGAGCCCCGAGGCGGAGCGGGGCCCCGGGCCGGTGACCCGATGGTGGCGGCACCTGACCGGCGCCGACGTGCGCGAGCGTGCCGAGGTCAAGGCCCTGCTTGCGGATACGACGCCGCCCAGCGGGCGGGCGGTGTCCAATGCCCTGTTCGGCGCCACCGCGTCGTGGGTGCGCCCGATCGGCAAGGGCGACGTGGTGGTGGTGGCCGCGGCCCATCCGATCTGGGTGGCCGACCGGGTCCAGGGCGCGGTGGTGGTCGAGGAGAGCACCCACAGCATCCTCGCGGTGCGCGACCGCGCCATCGAGCGCCTCACGCTGCTGAGCCTGACCGGGCTGGCCATCGCCACCGTGGTGCTGCTCGGTTTCGCCTCGCGTCTGTCCTGGCGTATCCGCCGTCTGCGCGACGAGGCGGAGAGCGCGGTGGACGCGCGTGGGCGCATCGGCCCGCTCACCGCCGCCTCCACCGCCGGTGACGAGGTGGGCGACCTGTCGCGCAGCTTCTCGCGTCTGCTCGCGCGGCTTGCCCAGCACCATGGCTATCTGGAGAGCATGGCGAGCCGCTTGTCGCACGAGCTGCGCACGCCGATTGCGGTGGTGCGCTCCTCGCTGGAAAACCTGCAGCTCGATCCGCTGCCGGACTCGGCCCAGGCTTACATCGAGCGCGCCAACGCGGGGCTCACCCGGCTCACCCGCATCCTCTCGCGCATGAGCGAGGCGACCCGCATGGAGCAGGCGCTCGCGACCACCACGCCAGAGCGTTTCGACCTGCGCGCCGTGGTGGGCGAATGCGTGCAGGGTTACCGCCTCGCCCATGGCGAGACCCGCCTGGAGGCCGTGTTGCCGGGCATGCCGGTGTGGGTGCGTGGCGCCCCGGATCTGGCGGCCCAGCTGCTCGACAAGCTGGTGGACAATGCGGCGGACTTCGCCATCCCTGAGACGCCGGTGCGCGTCGAACTCGCCATCGATGAGCACGCCGCCCGCCTGAGCGTCGCCAACCGGGGCCCGCGCCTGCCCGAGGCGCTCGAAGGGCGTCTGTTCGAGTCGATGGTGTCGGGGCGTCAGGGCGACGGCGGCGAGGATCCGCACCTCGGGCTGGGGCTGTACGTGGCACGGCTCATCGCCGGCTTCCACGGCGGTAGCCTGTCGGCCCGGAACCTGCCGGACGGCGACGGGGTGTGCGTGAGCGCCACCCTGCCGCTGGCCTGAGCGCCGGGTGCCGCGTCTCCGGTGTGGCGATGGTCGCGCCGTCATGTCGGAAAAAGAGGGCGTTGTCCGCCGGGATTGAAAAGAAACCGAAGCATAATCAATGGGATGATCGTCTGCAGGGGGTGCCAGACGATGATGCGGGATCATCGCTTTCCGTCCATGACATTGAACGCATCGGATCGTTGCGGGTCATCCGGGAGCGTCCCGCCGCCGCCGGGGGGTGCCGATGCGGGTCTTCCCCCGTGCAGGCGGGGCGCCACAAAGGTGTAAGATGCGCCGAAAAACCGACGACGTCCGGCGTGTGCCGGCACAAGGAGTAACAACGGCATGGTCCCTCATCTGACGACCGCGCTGACCGGTCCGCTGCTGGATCTGGAGCGCAACTTCCTCGACCATCGCACCGAGATCGAGCAGTGGTTCCGCGCCCAGTGGCAGGAGACCCGTCCGCCGTTCTACGGCTCGACCGATCTGCGCAATTCCGGCTTCAAGCTGGCGCCGGTGGATCTGAACCTGTTCCCCGGCGGCTTCAACAACCTGAACGAGTCCTTCCTGCCCCTGTGCGTGCAGGCAGCGCAGGCGGCCATCGAGCGCATCTGCCCCGATGCGCGCCGGCTGCTGCTGATCCCCGAGAACCACACCCGCAACCAGTTCTACCTGCAGAACGTGGCGCAGCTGGTGGCCATCCTGCGCCTGACCGGGCTCGAGGTGCGCATCGGCAGCCTCTCGCCGGAGGTCACCGAGCCGACCACGCTGGAACTGGCCAATGGCGCCACCTTGCTGCTCGAGCCGCTCGAGCGCCGCGGTGGCAGCTTGGGGGTGAAGAACTTCGAACCGTGCGCGGTGCTGCTCAACAACGATCTGTCCGCCGGCGTGCCCGACGTGCTGCGCAACCTCGACGGCCAGTGGCTGATCCCGCCGCTGCATGCCGGCTGGCACACGCGGCGCAAGTCCAACCACGCCCGCGCCTACTCGCGCATCGCCCAGGAGTTCGCCCAGGTGATCGGCATCGATCCGTGGCGCATCAATCCCGAGTTCGGGGTGTGCGGCCAGATCAACTTCAAGGAGCGCACCGGCGAAGAGTGCCTCGCCGCGCAGGTGGACGCACTGCTCGGGCGCATCCGCGCCAAGTACAAGGAATACGGCGTCAGCGACGAGCCCTTCGTGGTCGTCAAGGCCGACGCCGGGACCTACGGCATGGGCGTGATGACGGTGCGGGACGCCTCCGAGGTGCAGGGGCTCAATCGTCGCCAGCGCAACAAGATGAGTGTCATCAAGGAAGGCCTGCAGGTGCAGGAGGTGATCATCCAGGAAGGGGTGCACACCTTCGAGACCTGCGCCGACGCGGTGGCCGAGCCGGTGGTCTACATGATGGACCACTACGTGGTGGGCGGTTTCTACCGGGTGCACACCGAGCGCGGTCGCGACGAGAACCTCAACGCCCCGGGCATGCATTTCAAGCCGCTCGCCTTCGAGACCTGCTGCACCCTGCCGGACGCCGCGCAGGGGCCCGACGCACCGCCCAACCGCTTCTATGCCTACGGCGTGGTCGCGCGCCTGGCGCTGCTCGCCGCCGCGGTGGAGATCGAGGAGACCGCCTCGACCGAGCTGGAACAGGCGGCCGCATGAACCGGGTGCCGGGACCGCTGGCGCTGCTGATCGCGGTGGCCGGCGGCGCGGCGACCGGTGCGGTGCTCCTCGTCGGCGCCCTGTCGCTGGCCGCCGCCAACACCGACGCGGACATGATGTCGCTGACCGGGGCGGTGGTGATCCTGCCGGTGAGCCTGATCATCCTGGCCGCCGGTTTCTACGTCGGGCGCCGGGTGTATGTCGGCCTGCGCCCGCCTCCCGTCGATCCGCAACAAGAGACTCCCTGATGCGTCTGGCCTTCATCCTCGACCCGCTGCCCGGCCTCAAGGCCTACAAGGATTCGAGCGTCGCCATCATGCGTGCCGCCCAGGCGCGCGGGCACCACGTCTTCGCCATCCTGCGCCCCGACCTGATGTGGCGCGAGGGCGAGGTGCGCGCCCGTGCCCAGGCGCTGACCGTGTCGGACGACGACGCCCACTGGTATGTCGCCGGCGAGACGACGACCGAGCCGCTGACCGCCTTCGATGCGGTGCTGATGCGCCAGGACCCGCCCTTCGACTTCGAATACATCACCGCCACCTGGCTGCTCGAGCGCGCCGTGGCGGCCGGCGCGCGGGTGTTCAACCATCCGCGCGCGGTGCGCGACCACTCGGAGAAGATCGCCATCACCGAATTCGCCGAGTTCACCGCGCCCACCCTGGTGGCGCGCGCGGCCGACGACCTCAATGCCTTCATCGACGACATGGGCGATGCCATCCTCAAGCCGCTCGACGGCATGGGTGGGGCCGGCATCTTCCGGGTGCGCGCCGACGACCCGAACCGCAACGCCATCATCGAGACCCTGACCGAACACGGCGCGCGCACCATCATGGCGCAGCGCTATCTGCCGCAGATCGTCGAGGGCGACAAGCGGGTGCTCATCATCGGCGGCGAGGTGGTGCCCTACAGCCTGGCGCGCATCCCCAAGGCCGGCGAGACCCGCGGCAACCTGGCCGCCGGCGGTCGCGGCGTGGCGATGCCGCTGAGCGAGCGCGAGCGCGAGATCGCCGAGGCGCTGGCGCCGGTGCTGTGGTCGCGCGGGCTGCTCATCGTCGGCCTCGACGTGATCGGCGGCTGCCTCACCGAGGTGAACGTCACCAGCCCCACCTGCATGGTCGAGATCCATCAGCAGCAGGGCTATGCGGTGGCCGATCAGGTGGTCTCGGCGCTCGAGGCCGCCTGAGGATTCGGCCGGCCGCCGCGCGGGTGTGACGGACGACCTCATCCATACGGCATGGCTGTGGTAGTGTTCCGCTCCGACAAGAACACGCTCAGGAACCCGCCATGAACGCCCCCGACACCCTGCCCGCGCAGGTGCCGCCCGCGCCCGTCCACGACCGCCTGCCCTTGAGCTTCACCGGCTCGGGCGGCGCCTATTTCCGCATCTGGATCGTCAACGTGCTGCTGTCCATCGTCACCCTGGGCATCTACTCGGCCTGGGCCAAGGTGCGGCGCGAGCGCTACTTTCTCAACAACACGGTGCTCGACCGCTCGCCCTTCGAGTACCACGCCGATCCGATCAAGATCCTCAAGGGGCGCCTGCTGGTGGTCTCGGTGCTGATCGTCGGCAACCTGGCTTCCAAGTTCAACCCCTTCCTCAACCTGCTGGTGTCGGTGATCTTCCTGGTGCTGCTGCCCTGGATGATCTCGCGGGCGATGCGCTTCCGCGCCCACAACACCAGCTGGCGCGGCCTGCGCTTCCGCTTCACCGGCACCGCCGGCGAGGCCGCCAAGGCCTGGATCCTGTGGCCGATCGCCGCTGGCCTGACCCTCGGCATCCTCACCCCCTACGCGCTCGCGGCGCAGCGGCGCTACCTGGTGAACCACTTGCGCTTCGGCAACGAGGACTTCGAGGTGGACCTGCCGGTGGGGCCGATCTACCGCATGCTGCTCGGCGCCGGGCTGGTGTTCATCCTCGTGGTGGCGGCCTTCGCGGCCCTCGGCATCAGCACCGTCATGTTCGGTTCCGCGCGCGCCGTCGGCCCCGACGCGCAGCGCATGGCGGTCATGTCGAGCGTGGGCTTCGTGGTCATCGGCGTGTATGTCGGTCTGGCCCTCATCGCCCCCTACATCAGCGTCCGCCTCACCAACCTGGTGCTCAACCGCAGCAACCTGGGCGACCACGGCTTCCTCTCGCAGATGCGGGCGCGCCGCTACATGTTCATCGTGCTCACCAACTGGCTGCTCACCGCGATCACCCTCGGCCTCTACCGCCCGTTCGCGGTGGTGCGCCTGCACCGCTATCGGGTCGAGCACATCGCCATGCTGCCGGCCGGGTCGCTCGACGACTTCGTCGCCGTGCAGGAGGCCGAAGTCCGGGTCCTGGGCGAGGAAGCCGCCGACCTGCTCGACATCGATCTGGGCTTCTGATGGCGGGCGCGGCCGGCATCGACGCGCGTCTGTTCGACGGCCAGTCGAGCCGCCCGGTGCCGGTGCGCCTGCAGGTGGCCGGCGCCGGTGTGGATCTGCTCTTCCTCGACGACAGCGGCCGGCGCGAGCGCCTGTCCCTGGCCGACCTGCGCTGGCACGAGCCGCTCGGCGCCACCCGCCGCGTCGACCTGCCGGGCGGGCGCAGCTGCGAGGTGCTGCAGGGCCCGGCGCTGAGCGCCTTCCTCGCCGCGAGCGGGCATCGCGAGCGTGCGATCACGGTGTGGCAGGGCAGCGGCCATCGGGTGCTGATCGCCATCGTGCTGTTGCTGCTGGTCGGCTTCGCCGGCTATCGCTGGGGCCTGCCGCTGGTGGCCCGGGCGGTGGCGGTGGCCTTGCCGCAACCGGCGGTCGATGCCCTCGACGGCCATGTGATCGACGCCCTCGACAAGACCCGGCTGCTCAAGCCGACCGGACTCAGTGCCGCGCGCCGGGCGGGCATCGAGGCGGCGGTGGCGCCGCTGCTGGCGGCGCGCAGCCGGCCCGATCCGGTGCACCTGCATTTTCGCGACGCCCCCGACATCGGCGCCAATGCCTTCGCCCTGCCCGGCGGCGACGTGGTGGTGACCGATGCGCTGGTCAAGCTCGCGCCCGACGACGCTCATGTGGCGGCGGTCATCGCCCATGAGCTGGGCCATGTGCATTACCGCCACGGGCTGCGCAATCTCATCCAGGCCTCCCTGCTGGCTGCGGTGGTCAGCCTGTGGACCGGCGACGTGAGCACCCTGGCCACCGGCGGAGCCACGGTGCTGCTCAATTCCGCGTATTCGCGCGACTTCGAGCGCGAAGCGGACGACTACGGCGCGGCGCTGCTCCGGAAGACCGGCCAGTCGCCCCTGCTGCTGGCCGACATGCTCGATGCCCTGACCCGTCAGGCGGTCAAGGACGGCAAGATCGACGCCGACGCGGCCGACGGGCACTGGAGCGACTATCTGTCGAGCCATCCGTCCACGCCCGAGCGCATCGAGCGCCTGCGCCGCGCAAGCGCGTCCTGAAGCCGTTAGACTGGCGCCTTCCGCCCGATTGCCGAAGTGCTTCCATGCGCCGTCTGTTCGCCCTCGTCGTTCTCGCTCTGTTGCTGGCAGGCTGTGCCCGCGAGCAGGTCTGGCATCGGGAGAGCTACGTGTTCGGCACCCGGGTCGAGGTGGCGGTCTGGGGTGACGACGAGGCCAGCGCCGGTGCCGCCATGGGCGCGGTACTGCGCGAGTTCGACCGCATGCACCGGGCCTACCATGCCTGGCAACCCTCGGAGCTGACCGACCTCAACGCGGCCATCGCCCGCGGCGAGACGACCCATGTGCGCCCCGAGCTGGCGGCGATGCTGACCGATGCCAAGGCACTGGCGGCCCGGGGCGACGAGCTGTTCAATCCGGCCCTGGGCAAGCTCATCGCCCTGTGGGGCTTCCACACCGACACCTTCGTGCCCAGACTGCCCGACCCCAAGGCGGTCCAGGCCCTGGTGGTCAGCGCGCCGAGCATGGCCGACCTGCACATCGACGGCACCCGGGTGTGGTCCGACAACCGCGACGTGCAGCTCGATCTGGGCGGCTACGCCAAGGGCTACGCCCTCGACCGGGCGGCGGCGATCCTGCGTGCCAAGGGCGTGCGCAACGCGCTCATCAACATCGGCGGCAACGTGATGGCGCTGGGCAGCAAGGGCGGCCAGCCCTGGCAGATCGGCATCCAGCATCCGCGCGCGCCGACGCCCATCGCGGCGCTGGCGCTCTACGACGGCGAGGCCATCGGCACCTCCGGCGACTATCAGCGCTACTTCGAGGTGGACGGCAAGCGCTACTGCCACCTCATCGATCCGCGCACCGGATCGCCCGCCATGGGGACCGAGGCGGTGACCGTGCTGGTCACGCCCCGGCACGGCGCCGGCGTGCTCTCCGACGTGGCCAGCAAGCCGATCTTCATCGCCGCACACCACTGGCGCGAGATGGCGCGCCGCTACGATGTCGCTGACGTGCTGCGGGTGGACGCCGACGGTGCCATCACCGTCACCCGCGACATGGCCGCACGGATGAAGCCGCTGGGGGACACCCACTACACCGTGCTCGACGACTGAGCGGCACCGCACGCGCGGCCCACGGGGCAGACGGCTCGGCTACAATCGAAGCCACTGCCATCGGCGAGGCCATCATGGTCGGACTCCTGCTTGTCACGCATGCGACGCTCGGCGAAGTGCTGATCGAATGCGTGTGCCATGTGCTCAACCGCAGCCCGGCGCAACTGCGGGCGCTGGCGGTCATGCCCCGGGACGATCCGAGCGACCTGCTGCCCGAAGCACGCCGGCTCGTCACCGAGCTGGACCGCGGCGACGGCGTGCTGGTGATGGCCGACCTGTTCGGTGCCAGTCCCGCCAACCTGGCCATGAAGCTGCTCCAGCCGGGCCGCGTGCTCGGGCTGGCCGGGCTGAACCTGCCCATGCTGCTGCGGGTGCTGACCTACCGCGAGCACGGTCCGCTCGAGGCGCTGGTGGAACGGGCCGTCACGGGCGCCTGTGACGGCATTGTGCGGATGAAGCCGCTTTAGAGACTCACGACCCAACAGATTCCCATGCCCAAACAAGACGTCGAAATCATCAACCGCCTGGGCCTGCATGCCCGCGCCTCGGCCAAGCTGACCCAGCTGGCGAGCAGCTTTCCGTGCGAGGTCTGGCTCGAGCGCGAAGGGCGCCGTGTCAATGCCAAGAGCATCATGGGGGTCATGATGCTGGCCGCGGCCAAGGGCGCGACGGTGACCATCGACACCATCGGCGAGAACGATGCGGCGGCGCTGGACGCCCTGGTCGCGCTGATCGCCGACCGCTTCGGCGAAGACGAATAAGCCAAGCGCCCGTCAGAGGCGCCCGGACAACAACGAGGATCGAGGGAGGAGCGGCACCCCATGCCATTCACACTGCACGGACTGGCCGTCTCGCACGGCATTGCGATCGGCCATGCGCATCTGGTCTCGCATGCCCTGCTCGAGGTCAATCACTATCACCTCGCGCCGCGCCAGATCAAGGCGGAACGCGAGCGTTTCGATGCCGCGGTCGCGGCGGTGCGCGAGGACCTGCGCGAGTTACGCACGGTCGCTGCGGAAAACCAGGTGCATACCGAGATGGGCGCCCTGGTCGATCTGCATGTCATGTTTCTCGACGATCCGATGCTCGTCGACGCGGCGCGCGGGCTCATCGAGGAGCGCCGCTGCAACGCCGAATGGGCCCTGGTGCAGCAGATGGAGCTGCTCATCGAGCAGTTCGACCAGATCGAGGATGCCTACCTGCGCGAGCGCAAGGCCGACGTGATCCAGGTGGTCGAGCGGGTGGTCAAGGTGCTGCTCGGCCATCCGGGCCGACTGCCGCGCAAACGCAAGTCCGCGATGGCCACCATCGTGGTGGCGCACGACCTGTCGCCGGCCGACACCATCGGCTTTCGCGATCATGACATTGCCGGCTTCGTCACCGACGTGGGCGGGCCCACCAGCCATACCGCCATCGTCGCCCGCAGCCAGGGCATCCCCGCGGTGGTGGCCCTGCACAACATCCGCCAGCTGGTCGAGGACAACGAGCTCATCATCATCGACGGCACCCGCGGTGTCGTCATCATCGAGCCGGACGAGCGCATCCTCGAGGAATATCGCCTGCGCCAGGCCGAACTGGAGCTGGAGCGCAACAAGCTGCAGCGGCTCAAGAGCGCCCGGCCGACCACGCTCGACGGCGAGGCCATCCACCTGCTGGCCAACATCGAGCTGCCCAAGGATGCGGGCGAGGCGAGGAAGGTGGGCGCCGACGGCGTGGGGCTGTTCCGCACCGAGTTCCTGTTCCTCAACCGCCACGCCCTGCCCGGCGAGGACGAGCAGTTCGAGGCCTATCGCGCGGCCCTCAAGTACATGGGCGGCGCGCCGGTGACCATCCGTACCCTCGACGCCGGTGCCGACAAGGCGCTCGAGACGGTCGGCAAGCGCAGCACCGAAACCAATCCGGCGCTGGGTCTGCGCGCGGTGCGCTATTCGCTGTCGGAACCGAAGATGTTCCTGACCCAGCTGCGGGCGCTGCTGCGCGCCTCGCATCACGGCAAGCTCAAGATCCTGCTGCCCATGCTGGCCCATGCGCACGAGATGGACCAGTGCCTGGCCATGGTCGAACAGGCCAAGGAACAGCTGCGCGACACCAAGCACAAGTTCGATCCCAAGGTCGAGGTCGGCGGCATGATCGAGGTGCCCGCGGCGGCCCTGGCCCTGGGCATGTTCGTGCGCCGCTTGCAGTTCCTGTCCATCGGCACCAACGACCTGATCCAGTACACCCTGGCCATCGACCGCACCGACGAGGCGGTGGCGCACCTGTACGATCCGCTCCATCCGGCCGTGCTCAAGCTCATCGGCGGCACCATCCAGGCGGGCGCGCGCTACGGTCTGCCGGTGTCGGTGTGCGGCGAGATGGCGGGCGATCCGGCCTACACCCGGTTGCTGCTGGGCATGGGCCTGAAGCACTTCTCCATGCAGCCGACCCAGCTGCTCGGCGTCAAGCAGGAGATCCTGCGTGCCGACGTGGGCGAGCTGGCGCCCAAGGTGCAACGCATCCTCAAGATGGACGAGCAGGACCGGGTGCACGAGGCGGTCGACCGCCTGGCCCAGGTTTGACAAACGCGGCGGGGGCGGCTAATTTCCCCTCCATAGCGCCGATTTGACATCAGCTTGCGGGCGCTCAAAAAATTCGGCTAAAGCGAGGGCAACCCGGTCCGCGCCAGACGCCGACCGGGTTTTTGCTTTTTCGGAACAACCATGACGCAACCTCAATCCGTCGGGGTGGTCACGCCACAGCGCCTGCGCTTCACCGAGCCGCTGGCGCTCAGGAGCGGCGGCCGGCTCGACGAATACGAACTGGTCTACGAGACCTATGGCGAACTGAACGCCGCGCGCAGCAACGCGGTGCTGGTGTGCCACGCCCTGTCCGGCTCCCATCACGTGGCCGGGCACTACGCCGACGCGCCCAACAACATCGGCTGGTGGGACAACCTGGTCGGGCCGGGCAAGCCGCTCGACACGCGCAAGTTCTTCGTCATCGGCGTCAACAACCTGGGCGGCTGCTACGGCAGCACCGGCCCGGCCTCGGTCAATCCGGCCACCGGGCAGCCGTACGGGGCGGAGTTCCCGTTCGTGAGCGTCGAGGACTGGGTCGAATCGCAGGCGCGCCTGGCCGATGCTCTGGGCATCGAGCGTTTCGCCGCCATCGTCGGCGGCAGCCTGGGCGGCATGCAGGCCCTGTCGTGGACCCTGCTGTATCCCGACCGCGTCGGCCACGCGGTGGTGATCGCGGCCTCTCCCAAGCTGTCGGCGGAGAACATCGCCTTCAACGAGGTGGCCCGCCAGGCCATCCTCACCGATCCGGATTTCCACGGTGGCAACTTCTACGCCCATGGCGTGGTGCCCGAACGCGGCCTCAAGCTGGCGCGCATGGTCGGCCACATCACCTACCTGTCGGACGACGCGATGGCGGAGAAATTCGGCCGCAGCCTGCGTCATGGCAAGCAGGTGTTCAGCTACGACGTGGAATTCGAGATCGAGTCCTACCTGCGCTACCAGGGCAAGAAGTTCGCCGGCTACTTCGACGCCAACACCTACCTGCTCACCACCAAGGCGCTGGACTACTTCGATCCGGCCTTCGAGCATGCCGGCAACCTCAACGCCGCCCTGGCCGCGGCGCAGGCCGACTTCCTGGTGGTGTCATTCACCACCGACTGGCGCTTCCCGCCCGAGCGCAGCCGCGAGATCGTCAGCGCGCTGATGCACAATCGCCGCCACGTGAGCTACGCCGAGGTCGAGTGCGCGGCGGGGCATGATTCCTTCCTGCTCGACGACGCCCAGTACCATGGCGTGCTGTCGGCCTACTTCGACCGTATCGAGGTGAGATGAACGACCCCCACGCTCGCATTCGCTCGCTGCCCCCCGGCGCGCCGGCGGAGACGCCCAACGGACATCCGGAGAACTGCCGTGACCAAAACGTCGCTGCGATACGACCACGAAGTGATCGCCGCCTGGATCGAACCGGGCGAGCGGGTGCTCGACCTGGGCTGCGGCGACGGCCAGCTGCTGCGCTATCTCGAGAACAGCCGTCAGGTGCTCGGCTACGGCGTCGAGAAATCCCCGGAAGGCGTGCGCGCCTGCGTGGCCAACGGCGTCAACGTGATGCAGATCGATCTGGAGAAGGGGCTGGCCGGGTTCGAGGACGGCTTCTTCGATCATGTGATCATGAGCCTGTCGCTGCAGGCGGTGCACAACACCGTGGGTATTCTCGAGGAGATGCTGCGGGTCGGCCGCGAAGCCGTGGTGAGCTTTCCCAACTTCGCCTACTGGCGCCATCGCCAGGCGATTCTCAATGGCCACATGCCGGTGGGCGAGGATCTGCCCTACCAGTGGTACAACACGCCCAACGTGCGCTTCTTCACCATCGCCGACTTCGAGGCCCTGTGCGAGATGCACGGCATCGTGATCCGCGAGGGGCTGGGCTTCGACCGCGGCGAGTTGGTCAAGGAGGAGCCGAACTTCCTCGCCAGCGTGGCCCTGTACCGGCTCGGGCGCTGAGGCGCGGCCCGGCCATGAAAAAACCCGCGTCAGGCGCGGGTTTTTTCAGCGGTGACGGAATGCGCACTCAGCCGACCACGAAGGCCGCCACGTCCACCTTCACCACCGGCCGGTCGAGCGAGGCGGCGACCGCCGCGGCGAAGCGCCCGGCCCAGTCCCCGCCGGTCTGGAAGCGGGCTTCGCCGCCGTATTTGGCGACATTGAGGATCATGTCGAGCACCAGGATCTTGCCCATGGGATTGCTCGGCGTGCATTCCAGATCCTCGAATTCCCGCGCCAGCCAGGCGCGCGCGGCATCCTTGTCCATGTCCGCCTTGTCGGCCGGATGGACGATGAACTCGTAATCCTTGTCTGCGCCGAATGACACGATCACTTGTTGCGACATGGTCGATTTCTCCCCCGCCAGTACTGCGTTGTTGTCGAGCCCATTGTGGGCGTTCGTTGACGCCGGAGCAAGATTCCGTACGTCGCCGTATGTTAATCCGGATTCCGGCCGCTGCGAACCACCGCCTGCGATGATCCGCGAACGCGATCCGACCGGCGGCGCAGGGTCGTGGTGTTCACCACACGGCAGGGCCGCGCGCACCTGCTAGAATGCGGCGGTTTTCCTCATCTACACAGGGGCCGATCCCGTGCAACTCGTCTGTCTTGACCTCGAAGGCGTGCTCATTCCCGAAATCTGGGTGGAATTTGCCGAAGTGACCGGCATCGACGCGCTCAAGCGCACCACCCGCGACGAGCCGAACTACGACACGCTCATGCAGTACCGGCTCGACATCCTGCGCGAGCACAAGATGGGCCTGCCGGACATCCAGAAGGTCATCGGCACGCTCAGCCCGCTGCCCGGTGCCAAGGCCTTCCTCGATGCGCTGCGCGACCGGTTCCAGGTCATCATCCTGTCGGACACCTTCTACGAGTTCGCCAAGCCGCTCATGGACCAGCTCGGTCGCCCGACCCTGTTCTGCCACAAGCTCGAGGCCGATGCCGACGGCTTCCTGGTGAACTACCATCTGCGCATGCCCAACCAGAAGCAGGAGGCGGTGCGCCGCTTCAAGGAAATCAACTTCAAGGTCATCGCCGCCGGGGACTCCTACAACGACACCACCATGCTCGGCGAGGCCCACGCGGGCATCCTGTTCCGTCCGCCGCAGAACGTGATCGACGAGTTCCCGCAGTTCCCGGTCACCCGCGAGTACGACGAACTCATGGGCGAGATCCTCGCCGCCTCCGAGCGCATCTGAAGGAGCGCGGCGCGCCCGCCGGCGTGCCGCCCAGACCCGCCATGCATCGAGAACGCTTCTACACCCTGTCGGCGTCGTGCCCCGATCAGGTCGGCATCGTCGCCAAGGTCTCCGGCTTCATCGCCGATCTGAACGGCTGGATCCTGGAGACCTCGCTTCATGCCGAGCCGCCTGCCAACGGCGAGCCGGTGGGGCGCTACTTCATGCGCTTCGAGATCCGGGCCGACTCCATTCCGTTCCATCTGGCCGAGTTCCGCAGCCGTTTCGCGCCGCTGGCGGACGCGCTGCAGATGGACTGGAAGATCACCGATTCGGCGGTCAAGAAGCGGGTGGTGATCCTGGTGTCGAAACAGGAGCACTGCCTGTACGACCTGCTCGCCCGCTGGCAGAGCAAGGAGCTGGACGTGGAGATCCCGTGCGTGATCTCCAACCATGCCGACCTGCGCGGCTTCGTCGAGTGGCACGGCATCCCCTTCCATCATGTGCCGGTCACGGCCGACACCAAGGCGGCGGCCTATGCCGAGGTCCGGCGCCTGTTCGAGGAGGTGCGCGGCGACACCCTGGTGCTGGCGCGCTACATGCAGATCCTCTCGCCCGACCTGTGCGCCGCCTACCCGGGCCGCATCATCAACATCCACCACAGCTTCCTGCCCAGTTTCGTCGGCGCCAAGCCCTATCACCAGGCCTGGGCCAAGGGCGTCAAGCTCATCGGCGCCACCTGCCACTACGTGACCGAGGACCTCGACCAGGGGCCCATCATCGAACAGGACGTGATCCGCATCGACCACTCCGACGCGGTGGAGGACATGGTCCGCTACGGCAAGGACATCGAGAAAACCGTGCTCGCCCGCGGCCTGCGCTACCACCTGGAGGACCGGGTGCTGGTGCACGGGCGCAAGACCATCGTGTTCCGATAACCGGGTCGGGTCAGGTCATGAAAGAGGCGCCGGCAGGCGCCTTTTTCGTTGGGGCTCAGTCCAGCCCGGCCTGGCGCAGCCGCGCGCGCAGTGCGTCCATCTCGTCGAGCAGGTCGGCGAACAGCGCCGCCAGTTCCGGCACCGCGTCGAAGTTGCGCTCCAGCTCGCGCATGCGCCGCGCCCGACTCAGGCACGGGCCGTTGAAGCGCCACACCCCGGCCACGCATTCGGCATGGGGAAAGAGGCCGGCGTCGAGGCGCTGGTGCAGCCAGCTCACCTCCACCGCGCAGGCGGCCGCCAGCTGGTCAACGGTCAGCCAGCTGTCGTCGAGCACGCTGGTGTCGAAAATGTCGTCCTTGCTCATCGCTCACGCTCCCGTCGTGGCCCGTGGATCGAAGGCCATTTCCTTCGCCATGGTCTCGTAGATCGCCTTCGCCGCATCGGAGCTGGCCGGCGGCAGCACCACCTTGAGACGCAGCTGCAGGTCGCCCGGCGTGGTCCCCGGGATGCCCTTGCCGCGCACGTTCAGCGCCTGGCCCGACTGGGCGCCGGCGGGGATGCGCACCTTGATGGTGCCCGCGGGCAGCGTGACCGGAATCACCGCCCCCAGCGCCGCCTCCCATGGCGTCACCGGCAGGTCCATGGCCAGGTCGCGGCCGTCCACCCGGAAGCGCGCATGGGGACGGAACTGCACCTCCAGCAGCAGATCGCCCGCCGGCAGGCCGCCCGGGCCGGGATGGCCCTGACCGGCCAGACGGATGATCTGGCCGGCGCGGATGCCCACCGGGATCTTCACGTTCAGGGTGCGCGACTGCAGTCGGACCCGCCCCTGGGCGTCGGCCACCGGCACCTGCAGCGACAGCTGCCGGGTCGGGCCGGTGAAGGTGTCCTCCAGGTCGAGCACGATGCGGGCGTGATGGTCCTGACCCTGGGTGGCGTGATGGCGACGGCCGCTGGCATGGAAGGGGTCGGCGCCGCCCATGCCGCCGAACAGTTCCGAGAAGAAGTCGGAGAAGCGCGCCGCGTCCTCGGGCGACATGCCCTCGCCGGCGAACTCGAAGCCCGAATCCCAACCCGGCGGCGGGGTGAAGTCCTGGCCACCCTGGTGGCCCCGGCCCAGCTGGTCGTAGGCGGCACGGCGTTCCGGGTCCGAGAGCACCGCATAGGCCTCGTTGATCGCCTTCATGCGCGCCTCGGCGTCCGGTTCCTTGGAGACGTCCGGATGGTACTTGCGCGCGAGCTTGCGAAAGGCCCGCTTGATGTCGTCGCCGGAGGCGTCGCGTTCGACCCCCAGCGCGGCGTAGTAGTCCACGTATTCCATGTACTTGCTCCCCGAATGGCGACCCCTGTCTATTTTGGGCCAATCGGGGTCGGGTTCAAGCGTACCGTGCCGGACAAAGAAAAACCCGGCGCGCCTTGCGGCTGCGCCGGGTCTGTATGGCTGACGCACCGTCGGTGCGCCAGGATCGGCCGATCAGAACTTGTAAGCCGATTCGCCGTGGGCGGTGATGTCGAGGCCTTCGCGCTCTTCGTCTTCCGGCACCCGCAGGCCGACGACGATATCCACGATCTTGTAGGAGATCAGGGCCACCACACCGGACCAGCCGATGGTGATGAGCACGCTCTTGGTCTGGATCCACACCTGGCTGGCGATCGAGAAGTCGTCGCCACCGGTGCCGCCCAAGGACGGGGCGGTGAACACGCCGGTCAGGATCGCACCGAGGATACCGCCGACACCATGGACGCCGAACACGTCGAGCGAGTCGTCCGCACCGAGCATGTGCTTGAGGCCATTGACGCCCCACAGGCAGACCACGCCGGCGATCAGGCCGAGGACGATGGCGCCCATCGGGCCGACCGAGCCGCAGGCCGGGGTGATCGCCACGAGACCGGCGACGGCACCCGAGGCGGCGCCCAGCATGGAGGGCTTGCCCTTGAAGATCGCTTCAGCGCCGATCCAGCCCAGGGTCGCCGCCGCGGTGGCCACCAGGGTATTGATGAAGGCCAGGGCGGCGCCGGACGTGGCTTCCAGGTTGGAGCCGGCGTTGAAGCCGAACCAGCCCACCCACAGCATGGCCGCGCCGGCCATGGTCAGCGTCAGGGAGTGCGGCGCCATGGACTCGCGACCGAAGCCGATGCGCTTGCCCACCAGGTAGGCGCCCACCAGACCGGCCACACCGGCGTTGATATGCACCACGGTACCGCCGGCGAAGTCGAGCGCGCCGTCTTCGAGCAGGTAGCCGCCCGGGCCCCACACCATGTGGCAGATCGGCAGGTAGCTGAAGGTGAACCACAGGATCGTGAACAGCAGTACCGCGGAGAACTTCATGCGCTCGGCGAAGGAGCCGACGACCAGCGCGCAGGTGATGGCCGCGAAGGTCGCCTGGAAGGCCACGAACACCAGCTCGGGCAGCTTCACGTTATCGGTGAAGGTGTCGGCCAGGGTGTCGATGGTGACGCCGGACAGGAAGATCTTGTTCAAGCCGCCGATGAAGGCGGAGCCTTCGGTGAAGGCCAGCGAGTAGCCGTAGAAGGCCCACAGCACGATGCCGAGGGAGAACACGACCATCACCTGCATGAGCACGGACAGCATGTTCTTGGAACGGACCAGGCCACCGTAGAACAGGGCCAGGCCGGGGACAGCCATGAAAGTGACCAGGAGGGTGGCGGTCATCAGCCACGCCACGTCGCCCTTGTCGACGACAACGGCGGCATCCTGAGCGAACGCGGGCACCGCGACGAGCGCCAGCGCACCGAGCAGGGTCTTGATGAGAGATTTCATTGTGGTTTTACTCCTCACAGTGCGTCGGGACCGGTTTCGCCGGTGCGGATCCGGATGGCCTGCACCAGATCGAATACGAAGATCTTGCCGTCACCGATCTTGCCGGTGGAGCCGGCCTTCTCGATGGCCTCGACGGCCTGGTCGAGGATCGCGGCCGGGATGGCGGCTTCGAGTTTGACCTTGGGCAGAAAGTCCACCACGTATTCCGCGCCCCGGTAGAGCTCGGTGTGGCCTTTCTGGCGGCCGAAGCCCTTGACTTCGGTCACGGTGATGCCCTGCACGCCGATGGCCGACAGCGCCTCACGCACCTCGTCCAGCTTGAAGGGCTTGATGATTGCAATCAGGTATTTCATGGCTGCTCCCTGTAATTGAAGAGGCGGGACAGCGTCCCGCCGGCCGGGATTAGAAGGACTTGGAGACCGAAACGATGAAGCGCTTGTCGGCCAGTTTTTCGTTGTCGACGTCGGTATCGACGTACTGAAGGCCGAAATCGAAGCCGCCGAAGTCCTTGCTCACCCCGACTTTCCAGTCGTTGTAGGACGTGCCGCTGCTGTGGGTGAAGTGCTGGCGGCCGATGTGGGCGTCCACCGTGATGCCGTAGCCCACCTCGTAGGACGCACCCAGGTCGTAGTAGCCACTGCCCTTGGAGTCGGGCACGCCGAACAGATTGGTGAACGAGTGGGAATACTTGAAGGTCAGGAACTCCCAGCTGGCGCCGACATAGCCCTCGAGGGTGTTGAAGCTCGGCTGGGCGGCATCAGAGACGCCGCTGCCCGGGTAGTAATACTGCAGCAGACCGAAATCGAGTCCGATCGGTCCGGCATTCATGGTGTAGCCGCCGTAGATGTCGACTTCCAGGCTGCTGTCGGCGTCCGCGTACGCGTCCTTGATCCAGGAGACGTTCGATCCCCACACGCCCGCGTAGAAGCCACTGGGGTGCGCGTAGTCGAAACCGCCCTGCAGGGCCATTTTTTCGTTGGTCTGGCTCCAGCCACGATACTGGTAGTCGGACACGAAGCCGACGTTGGCGGAGAACGGGCTGTCCTCGGCCAGGGCCATGCCGGACGCGCCGGCGAGCAGGGCAGCGGCCACGGCCGCGTTGATGATGGTCTTGTGCATGATTTCGGGTCCTCGGTAAAAAAGCTTGCGCAGACTCCTTAACAGGAACTGTGCCAGTTTTTTTAAATCGGAAAAACAATGGGTTGCGCGAGAATCGGTCGATATGTTGCGGCGCAGCGCACCGAGAAAAACCGTTGCACCAAATTGATGCACCGAATTGGTGCGCACATAAACGGTGCACCATTCGCGACAATTGTGAGCAGACGTTTCAGCGTCGACCGCGCGATCCGAGAGGCGCACGCAGCCGTGCAGGGCGGGCGGATTTGCGGGAAAATACGGCGCAGTTCGAGTCACAGACCAAGGAATCACCGCCATGAACCCGACCAGCTTCCTCGACCAGATCAGCGGCAAGCTGTCCGAAATCGCGGCCAACTCGCCTGCGCGGGACATCGAGAAGAACGTGCGCGCGCTGGCCACCAGCGCGTTCTCGCGCCTCGATCTGGTCACGCGCGAGGAGTTCGACCTGCAGGCCGAGATGCTGGTGCGCGCCCGCGACCAGCTCGCCGCGCTCGAAGTGCGCGTGGCCGAACTCGAAGCGGCACTGGCGCAGCGTGAGGCGCCGGGGCCGAAGGGGTGAACGGGCGCGGCCCGATGGCGGCACTCGACGGCCCCGCGGGGCCGTTTTCTTCGCGCACCGAAGGCGGCGATCCGGGATCGACGTGGTGGCCGCGCCGGGTCAGCGTCGCGCCCATGCTCGACTGGACCGACCGCTTCTACCGCTTCTTCGCGCGCCAGATCTCGCGCCGGGCCTGGCTGTACACCGAAATGGTCACCACCGGCGCCCTCATCCATGGCGACGCGGCGCGCTTCCTGCGCTTCGACGCCTGCGAGCATCCCCTCGCGCTTCAGCTCGGCGGCAGCGAGCCGGCCGACCTGGCGCGATGCGCGAAGCTCGCCGCCGAGTGGGGCTACGACGAGATCAACCTGAACGTCGGCTGCCCCTCCGAGCGGGTGCAGTCGGGAGCCTTCGGCGCCTGCCTGATGGCCGAGCCGGTGCTGGTGGCCGATTGTCTCAAGGCCATGCAGGACGTGGTCGATGTGCCCGTCACCGTCAAGCACCGCATTGGCATCGACCGGGTCGAGGACTACGCCTTCCTCGCGGACTTCGTCGACCAGGTGCACCGGCGCAGCGGCTGCACCGTGTTCATCGTGCATGCCCGCAACGCCATCCTCAAGGGCCTGTCGCCCAAGGAGAACCGGGAGATCCCGCCGCTCCGGTACGACTACGTCCACCGCCTCAAGCAGGCCTTCCCCGATCTGGACATCCACATCAACGGCGGTTTTCGCGGCTGGGCGGACATCCAGGCCCAGTGGGATCATGTGGATGGGGTGATGGTCGGGCGCGAGGCCTACCACAACCCGTGGATGCTCGCCGACGCCGACCGCCTCGGCTGGGGGGACGCCCGCCCGGCGCCGACCCGTCGTCAGGTGGCCGAGGCCATGGCCGCCTTCTGCGCCGCCGAAGTGGCACAGGGCGTGCCGCTCAAGGCGATGACCCGCCACATCCTCGGCCTCTACCAGGGCCTGCCCGGCGCCCGCCAGTGGCGTCGCATGCTCTCCGACGCCATGGCACTGCGCGAGAACGACGCCGGGCTCATCCTTGCCGCCTCCGACGCGGTCGAGCGACGCCTGTCGCGCTAGGCGCCGGCCGCGGCCGGAGTGAACAATGACAAAGACATGATGCGCGTGGCTGCCTAGAATGGCGCCATGAGTCTTGCCATCGTCCACACCCGTGCCCTCGACGGCATGGCCGCGCCGCCGGTCATCGTCGAGGTGCATCTGGCCAACGGCCTGCCCGCGTTCTCGCTGGTGGGGCTGCCCGACACCGAGGTGCGCGAGGCGCGCGACCGGGTGCGCGCCGCGATCCAGACCAGCCAGTTCGAGTTTCCCGCCCGGCGCATCACCGTCAATCTCGCCCCGGCCGACCTGCCCAAGGAGAGCGGGCGCTTCGATCTGGCCATCGCGCTGGGCATTCTCGCCGCCTCGGACCAGATCCAGCCGGCCGCGCTCGACGGCTACGAATTCGCCGGCGAGCTGTCGCTCACCGGCCAGCTGCGCCCGGTGCGCGGTGCCCTGGCCATGGCCCTCAAGACCCGCGACGCCGGGCGCGCACTGATCCTGCCCGGGGCCAGCGCCCGCGAAGCGGCCCTGGTGCGCGATGCCCGGGTGTTCAGCGCCGACAGCCTGCTGGCCGTGGTTGCCCATCTGAACGGTCACGAGGGTCTGACGCCGCCGGCGCCCCCGAGCGCGAGGCGACGCCGGCGGCGATGCCCGATCTGGCCGACGTGAAGGGACAGCTCGAAGCCCGCCGGGCCCTCGAAGTGGCGGCCGCCGGGGGGCATTCCCTGCTCTTTTTCGGCGCGCCGGGGACCGGCAAGTCCATGCTCGCCCAGCGCCTGCCCGGCATCCTGCCGCCCATGACCGAGGACGAGGCGCTGGCCTCGGCGGCGGTGCAGTCCCTGACCGCGGGTTTCGACGTCACCGGCTGGGGGCGGCGCGCCTACCGCTCGCCCCATCATTCCTCGTCGGTGGCCGCGGTGATCGGCGGCGGCTGTGAATTCCATCAATAAATCGGACTAAACAAACATAAGGCCGACTGGCGCTATGTGCGGATTCGGGTGTCACAAGAGGTGAGAGCTTTGCCGAACAGGCGAGATATTTCTGGAGCGGAAAGACGAAAAAACGCCTATGAGAGCCCTTTTCGTTTGATGGTCGAGTCGCCGGCGGCTACCTGAGCTCTCCGGTGAGGCTGACCCAAGAAACTGTCGTCCAATGCTTGGCACTCGAGCCACCGCTTCCGCTCTCAGTCCGGATGCCTACCGCCTCGGGGTGCCAATGGCAGGTTTCTTGTCGGACCAGCCGCTCCAGTGACGGGTCTGTCCGATTCCTGAGCGGCAGTTGATAGCCGGGGCCCGACATTGGACAGCCGAACCTCACACTGGCGGCAAACGATCGGGAGGAGCCGTTGAAGAGCGGGCCGTGGCGGTGAGCTACATCCCCGCGGACGCGGGGGAGCCAAGTTCGGCTGCCCTTCAGATGTAAGCATCCGGAGTAGTTGTGCTCGCCGCGACTCGTCGAAGTGGGGTGTGATCAGACCTTTTCTAGGGCATAGCCCTGCGGGCATGGCACTGCTTGAGGGCAGGCGATAGGTACCGTCGAGTTACTATTTGCTGTGATGGCCGTTGCGGGGAAGATCGACACCCTGAAGTAGTTGCACCACCATGTCGAGCTCATCGCTGGTGATCGACCCGAGCGCTTCGAGTGCCATCAAGATCTGAACCGGCGATTGCATCGGACGGCCGCTTTCGAACCGACTTCCGGCCGATTGGGTGACGCCATATCTTCTCCAGAAGTCCGTTTGGCTTTCTCCTCGCGTCTCACGGCGCTGCAGAGGGTTCAGGATGGCTTTACGTACGGCCGTGTTTCGGCCCTTCATCGGATTCTTGTGCTCAGTCGCCATATGTGTCCTCGTTTGGTTGTTGGGCTGAGGCCGATTCTCCCCCGGCTTGCGGCGTCGTTGTACCCGAGGTAGCCATACGGCGTTCGCTATGGGAATTCGCGTTGTTTTTGCAGAAGGCGCCATTGATCCGCGCTTGCCGATGTTCCGTAGTTGTCCGCCGACAACCACCTTTCCTGGGTTAGGCGCTGCTCTGAAGCACAGGCTTTGGCCGTGACTGGGAACTGACATCGGCTCTACTGTTGCCGAAACCCGAATTTCTTGATCTGCGTGGAGTGCCAACCTCCCGGAGGTGGGGTGGGGAGACCCTGCGCCGGTGAGGGAAATCTTCCTGTCCGATCGGAGTCTTATTGTTCCGCCGCCATCCGGAGATCCAAACATGACAAGCGTGTTTAGGAGTTTTTTTGACCTGTACCTTTAGGCCTAACGCGCTGCCAATTCTTTGGGTGTATACGTATAAATAACAACAAGATGACGTTCTTCATGTGGCATGTAACAATCATAAAAATAGCATATATCCATCGTGGTGAGTCAGCAACAAATATGCTAAAAGCGTGTTGACGTACTTCTCCAGACGCCTTAGATTCGCTCCGGAGTTGTTCATGCCATATGGATTCCATGGAGGCGACTATGGTTGCTGGAGCATTCTTCAAGCATTTCTTGCGGGCGCTATGCGTGGCGGCTTTGATGGCTTCCACAGCTGGTGCATTTGCGGGCGATGCAACGTATTCCTACGACACGCTTGGCCGTCTAGTGCAGGTCGTTTATTCGGACGGAACGACCGTCACCTATTCTTACGACGCCGCTGGTAACCGAACCAACGTTGTCGTCACAGGCGCTCCTTAAGCGCATGGCCGGCTCCCGGCCGCTTCTTTCTCGAATTCCCGGTTAATCCTTCGCGCGGACGCCTTGGAGGGGTCTATGACTTTTCGTCGAAAATTAATGACAATGGCATTGTCGATGGCTTTGCTGCCTATGGCCGCGAATGCCGCCCTTGAGCTTCAGTTCGACAGGGCGCCAGCAGCACGAAATGCGGCGGCGGGCCCTCGGGCGACGCAGCCTGGTATCAATCGTGCGGTATTCTCGATTGCGACGAGCGAGGAAGATGCGCGCGCGGCGAAAATCCGGGAGCGCGAAAATGGCAAGAAGCAAGCCGCCAACGGAACCTCGATCGTTGTGGTCGAGCCGACCTATCAGGCGCTCCGGGCCTCGGGCGACAACGCTCCGGTAGGTCCGGGCTCCATTGCAGAATTGGCTCGAGCGCTCAAGGGCGATCCCGATCTCATTTACGAGTACGTGCGCAACAACGTCGAGTTCTATCCCATCTGGGGTGTTCAGAAAGGCGCGGTCGGCGCCATCCTTGACAACCAAGGCACCGCGTTCGACCAGGCCGAGCTTATGGTCGAGTTGTTGCGTCAGTCGGGATATACCGCCAGCTACGTCAAGGGGCGCATCAATCTGACCGCGGCTCAGGTTCAGGAATGGTACGGCGTCGACGTGAGCAACACCTGCGGCGTTGCGAATCTGCTGGGGAATGGCCAGATTCCTGTCTCGGCGATCTACATCGCAGCGCCGGGAAGCTGCCCGAGTTCGCCTCCGCCACTGCATAGCGTCAAGATCGACCACGTATGGGTGAAGGTGAACATTGGCGGAACGGATTACGTTTTCGATCCGAGTTACAAGCCCCACACGCAAAAGGCAGCGATCGATCTGGCGTCGGCAAGCGGATACAACGCATCGACCTATCTGAGCTCAGCGAAAAGCGGTGCGACGGTGACGACGGACTACGTTCAGGACATCAACCGAACGAACATCCGTAGCAACCTCACCACCTACGCGAACAACCTTGCAACCTACCTGAGGGCGAACAAACCTGTCGCCGATCTTGACGATGTGATCGGTGGAAAGATCATCATGCCTCACGATGGATCCCAGGTTCGTCAAACGACACTGCCGTATCAGGACACGAGCGTCACGCCGACCGTCTGGACCGGAGACGTTCCAGCGAGCTACAAGCCGACGTTGCGCGTTCGCTATGCAGGGATCGATCAGACATATGCATCGGATGCGATCTACGGTAAGCGCCTTTCGATCACCTACAACGGGTCGAATCAGCCGGTGTTGAAACTGGACGGTGTGACTCAGGCAACGGGTAGCGCGGTCACCCCCGGAAGCGTCGGAACGGTGACGTTCAACGTCGTGCACCCCTACGCGCAGACGTACGCGAATCAGAACTTCACACAGCAGATCAAGGCCGGTGGTACCTTCGTCATCGGGAACGCCTGGGGATCCTCCGGGCGTGGTGTCGTCGAACACCACCATGCGCTTCTGGCCGATGCCAAGGCGAGCGGCAATGCGGACGACAGCGAGGTAGTGCTCGGCTCCAGCCTCGCCGTTCTCTCGTCCGCATGGATCGCCCAGACCAACCATTCGGACTACATCACCGACCGCCTCGCCAAGACAAACACACTGTTCCACCATCAGGTGGGCATCGCAGGATACAACACGGCTCCCTATGTCGACCTTCCGGGCAACATGCTCAGTGTGGTGAGTGAGGAGGCCGACGCCGGCAAAGAGTCGGCGGTGTTCTTCAGCTCGACCATGCGTTCGAGCATCTTCGAATCGACAGCGGTGCAGCAGACTGCGGACGTCAGCGCAGTGTCCACGGTGAAGCTGGTGGATATCGCTGCCGCCGCAGGGGACAAGATCTACGATGCCCGTTCGACCAACTACACGTCGGTCGTCCAGCCGGCCTTGGTGTCGTGTTCCCCTTGGCTGACCAACTTCCAGAACGCTATCAATGCCGGGCATCGCCTAATCTTACCCACTCGTTGCAACCTTTCCGAAGGGTCTTGGAGTGGTGCGGGGTATTTCGACATCTACGTGGGGAGCAGCTCGTCCAGTATTGGCGCGATCATAGGTGGTGGGCTCGCCGGAGGGTTCTCTACGACGACATGGTCCGCTGGCCAAACATCTAACCAATCCTTGGAGAATTCATATAGTCCAACTCTTCTGGAGTATGGTACCGACACTCACTACGGTGATCCTATCGACGTTGCTAAGGGGTACTACCTTTATGCTCGTGAGGACATGCTCTCCGGGTTAGGTGCGTTTCCGTATTCGCTTGGTTTTGAACGTATTTACAGTTCTGGCTTACGGACGATTTCTGGGCCACTTGGTCGTGGGTGGACCCACAATTTTGCCTCCAGCGTGAAGATTGGGCATGACGGTTTTCAGGGTATGGGAGAAGACTCCGCCCTGGACGCTGTCGGCTCGATTGTTGAGCACATGGTGGCGTTGGATCTACTGAGTGATACAGCGAAACCCATTGACAAGATGGTGATTGCAACTCTCGGGCAGCGTTGGTTCGGCGATCAGCTGCTCAATAACACGGTGATCGTAAAGCAGGGCTTGAATGGCGAGGTGTTCGTCAAACTTCCTGACGGCTCCTACAACCCGCCGCCGGGAAATTCGGCCAAGCTCATCAAGAACGTCGACGGAACGTACTCTTACGAGACTGCGTATAAGGCGAAGCTGAATTTCGATAGCACCGGTAAGGTGGCGACCTATGTGCATCCGAGCGGAGTGCAGGTGAAGTTTACCTACTCAGGGAACGACCTTACTAAAGTCGAGAACAGCTTGGGCCGCGTATTGAACATTACCAACGTATCCGGCCGCGTGACCCAAGTTGGGGACGGTTCCCATACGATTCAGTACGCCTATGATGCCAATGGCAATTTGGTGACTTTCACCGACGCGTTGTCCGAGGACACGACCTTTTCCTACGACCAGCCTGGCCGATTGTCTCAGGTATTCTATCCAACTCGTCCGACGACTCCGTTCCTCACGAACGTGTTCGATTCGCTTGGTCGAGTCCAGAGCCAGACAAATGCTAATGGTCAAACGTACACCTACTATTTTGCAGGCTCTCGTTCCGAAGAAGTGGCGCCAGACGGAGAGAGCAAAGTTTCGTATCTGGACGCCCTAGGGAAAGTGATCAAGACCGTTGACGAGTTAGGGCGGGTGACTACGAATACTTATGACGCCCAGTCTCGTCTGATCAAGACGGTTCTGCCGGAGGGGAATAGCGTCGAATACGCTTATGACGACGCGCCTTGCGCCGCGCAGAGTCGCTGCACACACAACGTGAAGACGATCAAGCAGATCGCGAAGCCGGGTTCGGGTTTGGCCACGTTGACGAGCAGCTTCACCTACGAGAGCGGTTTCAATAAGGTCGCTACTGCTACCGACCAGCGTGGTAACACGACCACTTATACCTACACCGCGCAAGGCAATCCTCTCACGGTGACTTCACCGGCAGACTCGTCAGGTGTGCAACCGACGACGACCTACGGATACACCAGCTTCACACCCAGCGGTTTTCCGGCGTTCTACCTCCAGACGAGCCAGACGACCAAGACAAGCTCGAGCAATTCGGTGGTCACGAACTCCACCTATCTAGCTGCCAACAAGTATGTGCCCCAAACAACCGTCCTGGATTCGGGGTCAGGCAAACTCAATCTCACGACGACATACACCTATGATGCGGTAGGTAACCTGACAGTCGTCAATGGCCCACGTACCGACGTGACCGATACGGTCACCAATACCTACGACGCCGAGCGTCGCCTGGTCACCAGCACCGACGCTTTAGGCAAGGCTACGGTTAGAGCTTACGACGCCGAGGGGCGCCTTGTTCGCAGTTCCGCTCAGATCGGCACGCAATGGCTGGTGACCTGCGTGAGCTACACGCCAACGGGTAAGGTTTCCAGGCGCTGGGGGCCTGCCCAGACGGCCTCTTCCTCGACCTGCCCAAGTGCCGCGGCGCCAGTCAAAGTAACCGACTACACCTACAACAATCGGGATTGGGTCAGTCGTGTCACCGAAAATCTGACGACTGCCGAAGGTGGAGACCGGCTCACCGACACGAGCTACTTTGCTGACGGTTCTGTCGCTACGGTCGAGCGTGCGGTGGGCACGGGTTTGGCCCAGACCTATGCCGCCTATACCTACACCGACAACGGCTTGGTCAAGTCCCTAGAAGATGCCAACGGCAATCTGACCACGTACGAGTACGACGGGCATGACCGCAAGATCAAGACTCGATATCCGGACAAGGTCACAGCGGGGGTCTCCTCGAGTACCGACTATGAACAGTACGGATATGATGCAGTCAGCAATCTGACGAGTCTGCGCAAACGCAACGGTCAGTCGGTCACCCTCGCCTATGACAATCTAAACCGCCTCATCTCGCGCACCTATCCCACGAGCGCGGACAACGTCAGCTTCGCCTATGACCTTGTTGGCCGACGTACAGCGGCAAACATGACTGGCGGCAGCTATGCCGTCAGCTACCAGTGGGACAATGCCGGCCGCCTCGTTTCGACGACGGCAGGAGGGAAGACTCTCAGCTACCAATACGACGCGGCAGGTAACCGAACGCGTACCACCTGGCCAGAGGCGAGCACGTTCTATGTGACCACCGCTTTCGATGCGCTGAATCGTCCGACCGCGATCAAGGAGATGGGCACGACGAATCTGGCTACCTACGCCTATGACGATCTGTCCCGCCGAACCACAGTCACCCTCGGCAATGGGACGACCACCACGCTCGGATACAACGCACAGGGTGTGTTGGCTTCCCTTGCGCACGATCTGACCGGGACGACGGCGGATGTCACCTACACCTACACCCGCAATCAGACGCAAGAGCTCACAAAGCAAATTTGGAGCAACAACGTCTATCAGTGGAGTGGTGCATCCAACGGAACTCAGGCTTATTCCAGCAACGGACTGAACCAATACACCAACGTCGCCGGCAGCTCGATAGCCTATGACCCCAACGGCAACCTCTCCGGGGACGGTGTCTGGTCCTACGGCTACGACTTGGACAACCGACTGAAGAGCGCCAGCAAGACCGGTTATACGGCGAGCCTTGCCTATGACGCTGAAGGGCGCCTGCGCCAGACCACGCTGGCGGGTATGGTGACCAACCTCCTCTATGACGGAGTGGAAGTGTTGGCCGAGTACAACGCTTCCGGGACGTTGTTGCGTCGCTATGTGCACGGCCCGGGCGTCGATGAGCCCATCGTTTGGTACGAGGGCTCGGGAACGATCAGCAAGACCTGGTTCTACACTGACCACTTGGGGAGTGTTGTGGGGCAGGCAGACGCGAGTGGATCCAATACGGCGACATACAGTTACGGGCCCTTTGGCGAACCGAACACAACTACTGGTACCCGTTTCCGCTATACCGGGCAGCAGTATCTGAGTGGACTGAACCTGTACTACTACAAGGCGCGTTTCTACTCCCCGGCGATAGGACGGTTCCTGCAAACCGACCCGATTGGATATCGTGACGATCTAAATATTTACGCCTATGTCGGCAATAGTCCGATCGGGATGAATGATCCAACCGGTTTGGCTGCAAACCCCGTGGCTACATTTATTCGCCAAAGCGCCAAATATCTCGGTGTAAAAGCAGCTGGAGCTTCTCTGAGGGCGGCAAAGCAGCGAGCAGTCGCCGCAGCATGGAAGATGGAGCGGCAACTGGTGGATAAAACTGGTAAGGGTACAAGAAGCTGGACCCGTGCGCAGCGTGAAGAGCTATTGGAGACAGGGAAAGTCAAAGGGTTTCATGGTGACCATATCAACAGTGCAAGCGGGTCGCCGACGATGGCCGGCAATCCGGACAACATTCAATTCCTGACGGAAGCAGAGCACATTGCGCGCCACCAAGCTGCGGGGGGGACGCAAGTCCCTGTCTACGGGGAAATCGTTGATCGTACTGCAGGAGGGACTCTGCCGCGATTGGCCGACAGAAGCGGATATTCAATAAAAGGTGCTGCACTCGGAGCGGCTGCTGCTACGCTTAGTGGCGTGGCGAGTGCTGCAGAAGTCGCAGGAGATGTAATGGATGCGATTTCACCTTTTGGAATATTTCATTCCGAAGGTCTAAAGTAAGAGCGTGGTGGCCGTCCTTCCCATGTTAGGATGGCCATCTTATCGATTGCGGATGAATACGGTTCGGAATATATATGAGTGACCATTTTATTGATAATATTATTAATAAGTTGCGTCTTTTGGGGGATGTTGGGAGCAGAAAATTAGACGATGGCACTCTACTTATAAATGAGAATTTAAATCGGAGGCCTGGAGATTCTCCATACTGGCATGTCTTTTATGCGCCTCTCAATGATGGTCAGATAGCAAGACTAGAAAATCGTATTGAGAGAAAATTGCCGATTCAGTTGCGTGATCTCTTGCATCACTCGAATGGCGGCCTGCTGTTTCAGGATTCCTTTAGCTGGCAGGGGCTGCGTGAAGGGCATATTCGAGACCCCGATGTTTGGTTGCCTGTGAGTATGGAGTGCGGCAACGTAGTGGATCGCCCCCTTGAACAGGATTCAGGAAGAGCACGCTTTGCCGATAATGGCAATCAGATACGTTTTGGTATATATGTGGAGTTTGATTCGGAAGTAATGATGCGCTTGGATGGTGATCCACGGGTGTATGCTGTTCCGAGGTATAGAATTGGCCCTGCAATATATGAATGGAAAAATTTAGAAGAGTTTTTTGTTTCTGAAGTTGACCGAATGATTGATCTGTCAAAATCGGATGAATATTCTGGGAAATTTTTTAAACCTATTCCTCCCCCTTGGATGGTTTGAGATATAGAGGTGGCCCAATTCGTTTGAACACGATGACCTGCATCCCCGTAGCCATACCACCGATTTGGAAGTAAGGTCCGTTCAACTGGAGCAGGACGGACATGAGAAAGAGTCGATTCACCGATCAGCAGATTATCGGATTTCTGAAGCAGGCTGAGGCTGGGATGCCGGTGGCCGAGCTGTGCCGGCAAGGCGGTTTCAGCGACGCTACGTTTTACAAGTGGCGCACGAAGTTCGGGGGCATGGATGAGCAGGAAGCCCGCCGGCTCAAGGAACTGGAAGCGGAGAACAGCAAGCTCAAGAAGCTGCTGGCCGAGGCGCACCTGGACATCAAAGCACTGAAGGTGGCCTTCAAGGTAAAGCGCTAGCCCCACAGGACAAACGATTGGCGATCGCTTCGATACTGTCGCAAGGCGTGGTGTCGGAGCGACGCGCGTGTTCTCTTGTGGGGCTCTCTCGTGATGCCTGGCGCCATCCACCCCAGCCCGATGAGCGTACGCAGCACTTGATGGGCCGCATCGTGGAGGTGGCCCATCAGCGCCGCCGGTTCGGCTATCGGCGCATCCATGATCTGCTTCGAGGCGAGTTTCCCGGCACGAATCACAAGAAGGTCTATCGACTGTATCGTGAGCAGAATCTGACGGTGCGCCGCAGGGGCAAGAAGCGTCGCTGCGGCCAGCGCCAACCCCTCGTGGCGCCATGACCTGCCCCCCCGTAGCCATACCACCGATTTGGAAGTAAGGTCCGTTCAACTGGAGCGGGACGGACATGAGAAAGAGTCGATTCACCGATCAGCAGATCATCGGATTTCTGAAGCAGGCTGAGGCTGGAATGCCGGTGGCCGAGCTGTGCCGGCAAGGCGGTTTCAGCGACGCGACGTTTTACAAGTGGCGCGCGAAGTTCGGGGGCATGGATGAGCAGGAAGCCCGCCGGCTCAAGGAACTGGAAGCGGAGAACAGCAAGCTCAAGAAGCTGCTGGCCGAGGCGCACCTGGACATCGAAGCACTGAAGGTGGCCTTCAAGGTAAAGCGCTAGCCCCACAGGACAAACGATTGGCGATCGCTTCGATACTGTCGCAAGGCGTGGTGTCGGAGCGACGCGCGTGTTCTCTTGTGGGGCTCTCTCGTGATGCCTGGCGCCATCCACCCCAGCCCGATGAGCGTACGCAGCACTTGATGGGCCGCATCGTGGAGGTGGCCCATCAGCGCCGCCGGTTCGGCTATCGGCGCATCCATGATCTGCTTCGAGGCGAGTTTCCCGGTACGAATCACAAGAAGGTCTATCGACTGTATCGTGAGCAGAATCTGACGGTGCGCCGCAGGGGCAAGAAGCGTCGCTGCGGCCAGCGCCAACCCCTCGTGGCGCCAGATGCGCTCAACGCGGTTTGGAGTCTGGATTTCGTCAGTGACGCACTGGCCTGCGGGCGGCGGCTCAAATGCCTGACGGTGGCCGATGACTTCAGCCATGAGTGCATCGACATCGCGGTCGATCATTCGATGCCCGGACCTTACGTGACCCGGGTGCTGGATCAGGCGGCCCGGTTTCGGGGCTATCCACGGGCAGTGCGTACGGACAATGGGCCGGAATTCACCAGCCGGGCCTTCATGGGCTGGGCGCTGGCACGAGGTGTTGAGCACATCCTGATCCAGCCGGGTAAGCCGGTGCAGAACGCGTACATCGAGAGCTTCAACGGCAAGTTTCGGGACGAATGCCTGAACGAGCACTGGTTCGAATCGTTGGCTCAGGCACGCGAACTGATCGGCATCTGGCGCCAGGACTACAACGAGGTCAGACCCCACAGCAGCATCGGCCGGATACCTCCGGCCCAATTCGCCGCCCGTCATCGCCAGAGCTCTGGCGATGACGGGCAAACCACAACCGAAGCACAAACAGCTATCGTGTTAAATCCCGGACCCGCTTCCAATTGACTGGTATGCCGGCAGGGGGCAGGTCACGCTGGGGATCACAGGTGTTCAAGACCAGCGCATTGCGAAGGTAGCCACAGTACTTCACGCACTAAAATCGGCAAGTCGATTCGCCCGGTTACGTAGGCTGTAAGCTCGTAAGCTTCGAAATTGTCAGGAGTTAGGACGACAATTTGAAAGGCTTGGCCGGCCACGCCCCCACTAAATTCTTCCATGACCGAATTCGGGTGCTCCGATCTTTGTCGAATGAAATGTCGGGCTGACTTGGGAGCGAATCTTGGGCCCGGCTCGGAGCGCCGGGAATGCGTTGTGGCGTTGACAGATAGGCAGAACAACTCATTTGCGTCAAGATGCGTGTCGTGCGCAAAATCCACCAAATTTCGATAGCGAGCCCCCGTGCGTCTCTTCCATTGGCGGGAGGCGTCGATCGAGATATCGGCGAGCACGGCCCGAACGAGATCGACGGCGCCGTCGTTCACGTCGACCAATCCCCTGACGTCCACGACCCGCACCTTGTAATCCTGATAAGGGGCGGGCGCTGAGACGAAAGCGGCGGATTTCTGTAACCATCCTGACCGAACACCTTCGCGGACGATATCGTAGACAACCAAATCGATGATCGAATCCATGTCTGCTTGGCGGGCAACCCGGTCGTCGACCGCTCTTGCCGTATCTATTCCTCTGTTCGAGTTGGCGACGATGATGAGCAAGAGCGTGGCCATCAAGGCCAACAGTACCAGTGTGTGAAGCAGTATCGCCCCGCGTTCATTGCTGCTTGGCTGGCGCATCGGTCGGTTTGGCTTCACGTAAGATATCCGCGGCGGCGGCAGCGCCTTGAACGAGGGATTCGAGGACGGTCTGCGTTTCAGCCTGATCGTCCATCACATGAGGCACGAGCAGGACGATCAACTCGGTCCTGCGTACTTCAGATGTGTTGTCCCTGAACGCGTTTCCAATGACCGGCAGATCCTTCAGCAGCGGAATTCCGCTCGTGCCTTTCGTGCCGCTCTCGCGGATCAGACCGCCGAGCGCAACCGTATACCCGTCTCGAGTCGCGACCGACGTTTCGAGTCGGCGGGTTTGAATTGTTGGAGAGTCGATTCCGGATGACTTGGTCACCGCGACATCGCTCACCTCCTGCGACACCGACAGGGTCACATTACCGCTGTCGCTGATTCTGGGCGTGACCTCCAGGATGACGCCGGTATCACGCATTTGAACGGTGCTGACGATCGGAGCGCCGGCCACGTCGGTGCTCACCGCTGTCTGAGTCACGATCGGCACTTGGTCGCCGACTTGCAGGGTCGCCTTCTGGTTATTGAGAACCGCAAGCTTCGGTGCGGACAGGACCCGAACGTTCGTCTTGGACTGCAGTGCGTTCAATACTAGTCGCGCGTCGGCCTTGCCTGAGTAGAGATACGAGAAGCCGGGAAACTGAGAAGCGACGGCGCCGCTTTCCGAGGTGCTGAGCGTCATCGCGTTTTCGCCCGAGTCGAAGAACCACTGAACGCCGTAACGCAGCGTGTCGTTCAGCGTCACCTCGGCAAGGAAGGCTTCGATCATCACTTGCCTTGCACGCACGTCGATACGGGACAGCGCCTCATGGATGAGATCGTATTCGTCCTTGGTGCCGTAGAAGAGGATCGAGTTATTCTCTTCGACGGCGACTAGCCCGCCAGTCGCCGGAGTCATTCCCTCGGAGCCGTTCGCTTCGGTGGCGGTGTCTGTCCTGCCCTGAGAAACGTCGTTGGCGGCCGTCCCCGTCTGTGCGCTGTCCTGCTCCCGCCCCGAAAGCACGCTTCGGAGCGAAGAGACGATGTCTTTTGCTACACCATTCTGGACCTGATAGACCCAGAGCTTGGGGTGATCTCCGGAACTGTTCGCGTCGAGTCGTTCGATCCACGTCTCGAGTGTCTTAAGATCGGTTTGCAGCCTGGAAATCCCGAGTACGGCGCGGATTCGCGGAAGTGGAACGAGTCGGGCGCGGGTGCCAATGACATTGATCGGCGGCTTGAAGATTTGCTTCAGTTCGGCGACGACATCTTCTGCGTTTGATTGACTCAGATGGTAGAGGGCAAAGTGCATGCCTTCCATCGCGTCCCTGTCGAAACTTTCGACTGCGCGCAGCACCGCGGCCCGATCCAGCCGCGTGCCGGCGACGATGAGTTGGCCGTGGCTGTCGTCGGCCGAGATCACCGTGCCCTTCGGAACCATCGCCTCGAGCAATTTTTGCATTTCCGATGCGGCGACGAACTGCAAGGGAATGATTTCGATCGCGTAGCCCGGGCGTGGTTGTGTGTAGGGTAGAAGACGTTGGGCGCCCCTGACGCGTTGGGGCGCCAGATCGAGGGGCATGATCCTCATGACGTTGCCGTCGGGAACCATGGCCAGATTGACCATGCCAAGAGCGCTTTCGAGGGCGGACAGTACCGCGTCGCGACTGATCGGCGCACCGGTTCGCAGGGTCAGTTCGCCTTGGACCGCGGGGTCGATGACATAGTCGAGTTTCAGCATGTCGCCGAGGACCGCGTCGACCACCGCCTTTACGTTGGCATGCTGAAAATTCAGCTGATAGTGCCCGGAACCGCGTGCACGGGACGGTGCATTGGTTCTGGGCGCGGATGCGTTTCGCGCCTCGGTGCCGAAGTACTCCGTCGATGGTTTGGCGCCGTTGGGCGAACCGTTGGACTCGCCGGGAAACGCGGTCGTCACTTTCGTCGGCGTGGGCTTCACCCACCAGCCGGTTCGAGTTGAAGCGTTCCCCGGTGGCTGGAGCGGTGTGCAGCCGGCGATTACAAGAGCCACCAGGATGGGGACGAGTTTGCGCGGATCCATTTGATATTCGACTTTTGTGATCGTGGTTAGCTGCCGCCGATGGCTTCGCCGTTCGGAGAGAGCGGCAGCTTGTGGGTTTCTCCATCCCGGGAGATGAGCACGTCGCGAACGCCGATCGACTCGACCTTCCAGCCGTCCATGCTGTCTCCTTGGTGCAGGACTTTGGGGGGGCGGCCACCCACCGGCGCCAGCAGCGCGTAGCGGGTCTCCTGACCATCGCTAAATGTGCCCAAGACCCGTGGTGGTGGCGATACGGCGGCAGTCGGCGCCTCTTTCTTCTTCGGTACCGTCGTAATGGCGCCTCGATGTGGGCTGAACAGCGCATGGGAAAACAGCGCGTCGCCGACCACGGACGGCGGTTGAGGTAGGTCGACGGACGTGGAGGGAGCGCCGGCGTCGGTTGTGCGGACATCTGGAACGGGCGGCGACAGAGCAAGATAGAGCCAAAGGAACCCACCCCCCCATAAAACGAGGTTTGCCAAAACCAACGAGCTCGTGAGGGAGGGGCGCGTCATTGCGCGGATCCGGCAAGCGGCGCTTTGCCCAGCGCGTCGACCTTGAGATCGAAGGATAACGTCGCGCCCTCTCGGCTATCGGGGATGTTGCCCGCTGCGACGGTACGTATGTTCATTCGTTCGATCCGTATGGCGGATGAGGAGCCCTCCAGCGATTCCAAGAATCGCAGGACGCGTACTTCGCTACCCTGTCCGCTGAGTTCGGCGGAGGCCTTCGCAAGATGGTGGGGTTGGTCGCTGGCGACCATTCTCAGGGTATTGAGCGTGACACCGTGTGCCTGGATGAGTCTTGCGATCAGGTTGCCCAAGACGGCCTCGCCGTCCGACGCGGTTCCCTCCCACATGAGCGATTCCGATACCTTGTTCCACCCTTCGCTCAGTGACGCTTCGTCGTTGGATGTCAGCGCCCGCACGCGATTCTGCGCTTGGGCCAAAGCGAATCTGGCGTCCTCCAGGGAAACCGCCGCGGTTCGATATCTGGCCATTAACGCTCCCGCCGCGCTGGCCATTGAAATGGCAAGAAGCGCGAGTACGGACACGGCGACCAGCTTTCTCAGAGCGGGGGGCAAGTGCTTCACGGTTTTGTCTCCGCCAAAAGCCGCAGGCGGGCGCGAAACTGTGGTTGTTCGCCGGGATTCGGGTTGGCCGTCACACTTTCCAGCCGGAACCCGGACAGTTCGGGCGCATGGCGCTTCATTTCGGCGATCGCTCGTCCGGGCTCGGGCGCGAAACCGCCTATCGTCAGTGCTCCATCGGCGAATTCAATCTGATCGACCCGGGCGTCGGCCGGTAGCGCGGCGGCGATTTCATTGAGCAAGGAGGTGAGGCGAAAGCGGGGAAACTCGGAGGCCACGGCGGCCAGGGTCTCCCGTTGGAGCGTCTGTCTTTCAAGTTCATCGGCGTGGGCGCCGAGTTTCAAGACGAGCCGGCGTTCGCGTTCGCGAATCTGTGCGCTCATCGAATCGGCGATCAAACTGCCGGCCAGCGTGACAACGACAAACGAGCATACGCATCCGACGAGAAGACGCGACGGCTCGAGAAGCCGTGTCGATACCCGCTTCCGTTGAGGGCGGCGAAATACCCAGCGAAACCGCTGCTTGTCGATCGGGGAGCTCCCGACCGCGCGCACCGAAAGACCGAGCCGCTCGGTCACGTGGATCGCGGTGTCCAGATCGCTGGTGCGGCATAGTGCGACTGGCACCTGAATATGCTCGGGGACGCGACTGAGCTGTGGGGCGCCCACGTCGAATTCGATCATCGAGGGGTCGAGCGGTGATTCCCTCAACAGCAGATAGCCGACGGCGGAGCGGAAATGGGGACGCGCAGAGCGAGGTAGCACCATCTGGAACACGTGTACGCATTCGTCGGGCAGGCAGACCCGAGCCGATCCGCCTGCGGCTGTGGGTGTAGTGATCGGTACGAGCTCGACACCACGTCTCTCCAGAATGACAGTGCCGTCAGGGGCCTCGATACGGGAAAACCAGTTGTCTGGAACGAGTGCTCGCCACTCGTCGACGCACGCACGCCAAAACCCGACCATGTGCTCGACAGATCGATCCCAGGCGATCCATACGGTATCCACTACCCGCGGCATGACAGGCTCACCGAGTCGATGACGCAGTCGAACGGGACACGAACTCGTGGACGCACCGAGATATTTAGGGTGGGGCCGTCTCGAGAATGCGCGACGATGCGGACCAACTCGGGCAGGCGTGCTTCATCCGGCGACCAAGACGGCGTGAATCTGCCTTCTGCGTCCGCGTACGAGAATTTCACGTCCCGAAGATTTTCTGCGATCGGCCATCGGGCCGGCTTGCCGATCGGTTGTCCGTGATTGTTCGAGATCGACAGAAGCAAGCGAAATCCGCCGTTGTCATCGGATTCGGAAAAGAGCTTCACACGTACGCGCCCAAGTTCCATCGCGGATTGTGGCGGAATGGCGCGAAACTCGACCGAAGAGGAAGAGCCTTGTAGCCCGTCGGCGACACCGCGTTTCGATCGCGGTACCGCACTTGCCAGCAAACGCGGCAATACGGTGGCCGCCAGGCGAACTTGTTCCAGCTGCCCATCGAGTTCGTTGGAGCGAATCCAACCGTCACGAATCTGGACCACGAGCTGCGTGGATAGCGCCAGAAGCATCGATCCGACGGCGATCGCGAGGAGTACCTCGATCAACGTGAAACCGTGTTCCCTCGCCTCACCATTCATTCGGCGGCCCTACCGAGGCGGATGGCGTCGAGCTGAAAGGCGCGAGTCGAATCGGGCTGTCCGACCACGAAGCGACCTTGCTCGACAGCCAGATGCATGATCGGCCGAGTTCTGGACGATTCGGTCAAGCGAGACGTCCGGATCTCGATAGGGCTCGATGCTTCCGAGGGTTCGCGTTTGGCGGCTTGAAGCGATCCCGTTCGCCATTCTTCCACGGCCGACTGAGCGGTCAGCGCCAAACGGGCGTGGTCGATCAGGTCCGACTGCCTCAGGAGAAGCTCTCCCGTCCAGGCGATCGCGATGCCCAAGGCGCTCGCTCCGATCGCAAGAGCGACGAGGACTTCAAGCAGTGTGAAGCCTTTCTGCATTCGCTTGATCATGGGGCGCTCGCTTCCCGAGGTAGTACGTGGATCGCTCCGGTCAGCCAGTCGACGAGTACGATTGTGTCGGGATGTCCAAAGCCGAAGCGGATGAAGCCGCCGGAAGTCGATCCATCCGGATAGAAGGAAAACCGCTTCGAGCCGGCTCCAAATTGCGGAAAGCACTCGATCGTCAAATCCGCCGTTCTGGCGCCCGCGGTCTCGATCTTGGCTGGCAGCACGGAACAATCGACAGTTGCGACGGTACCCCGTTTCACGCTGGTGCTTCGCGCGCTGGACAATTCGGCGATCAAGGCACGCTCGACCCTCCGTTCCGGAGGGGGCAGCAGGTTCGCGCCTAGACCCACCCATGCGAGCAATCCGAGCAGCGCGACAACGACCAGCAACTCGAGCAGCGTCGTGCCCCGTTCAGTTGGATTTGACGACGCCAATGTCGGCATCCTCCCCTTCGCCGCCGTCGCGATTGTCGGCCCCCAGGGTATAGATGTCGAAAGCTCCGCTCTTGCCGGGAATGGCGTAGTGATACGGATTGCCCCAAGGGTCGAGGAGATGCTCTGGCTTTCGGACGTAGGGGCCACGCCACTGGCGGAGGTTCGCCGGTCGATGCGCCAACACGTCCAGCCCTTGCTCCAGGGTGGGATAACCTCCGGTATCGAGCTTGTAGTAGTTGACGGCCGTCGCCAAGGTATCGATCTGCAGGCGGGCGGTATCGGATTTCGCTCCCGAGAACATGTTCATGACCTGGGGCGTGACGACCGCGGCCAGCATGCCCATCACGACGATCACAACCAGTAGTTCGAGGAGTGTGAACCCCGCTTCGGAGGGGCGGGCGCTCATCGGCATCGGAAGGCGATTCGGGGTGAGAATGACGATGTCCGGCCGGAGGGCTTGCCCGCGACGAAAGCGCGTTTGGTGTCGTGGATGGAAGGTGTGGCTTGCAGTGAACATGGTGGCCGGGTTCAATGGGCTGCCAGTTGGTTGACGCTGACGATCCCGAGCATGACGCCAGCCACGGTGATGCCCACGAGCGCCCCCATGACAATGATCGCCGCCGGATTGAGAAACGCGACGAATCGTGCAAGGGCCCGCTCGCCGCTGGTTTCGAGTAGCTCGGCCGCCCGCAGAACCATGGGGCCGAGCGAACCGCCTTGTTCGCCGACTTCGAGAAACGCCAAGGTTTCGTCGTCCAGCCGCGTGAAGCGCTGCAAGGCAGAACTCACCGACATACCTTCGCGAACCGCGCTCGCCGCATTGCGATAATCCGTCGCGAGCGCGGGATGGGGGGCGATCCTCGCGGCGGCGTTCAACGCCGATGACGCTTCGACGCCACCGATCACCATGTTCCCGAAGGCCGAGAGAACCCGCGCATCCTGGGTCGCCATCAACGCGGAAAAAACGGGGAATCGCAGCATGAACCGGATCAGCCTGGACAAGTTGAATACGCCGGACATCATACCCCATATGAGTATGACGAATGCTGCCGCGCATCCGATCAGTGTGGCTTCGTGTCTTAGTGCCACATCCGATGCCGCCAGGACGAAGCGGGTCACTACGGGGAGCCGTTGCTCGTCGCCGCGGAACACGGACGCGATCTCCGGAATCACACCGATCAGGATGAACGTCAGCACAAGGACGAGCACAGAAAGGATGGCGGCGGGATAGACCAAGGCGCCGATGGTGTTGCGGCGAATCTCGATTTGCTTTCCGAGAGTCGTCGCGATTTCGCCGAAAGTGGCTCCCAAGCGCCCGTTGCGCTCTCCGGCCCGTACGGACTCGCATACGAAATCGGGCGTGCCTTCACTTCGGAGCGCCTCCGACAAGGGCGCTCCCCCACGAATCTGACGGAGCAACGAGCGCACGAGTCGCGTTCGCGATCTTGGCCCTTTCCTGGACGCGCAGGACAAGGCGCTGTCAATGGGAAGCCCCGACAAGAGGAGTTCGTGGAGGTGTTCTGCAAGGCCTGCCATCTCGGTCATCGGAATTGGGCGGTTCGAACCGATGGGCTTGTTGAGCTTTCCCCAGAGATCGTTCCGCTCGGCTTCGATGCGAAGTGGAACGTAGCCGCCCTCGATCAGCTCAAGGGCCAAGGCTTGCTCGGCGGGGGCTACCCGGGAAAAACGTTCCGGTGTTCCATCGGGGGTGAGTGCGAACACGGAGTAGCGTTTCATGACGTCGGACATGGAACGACCTTGAGCAACTCGGCAAACGTCGTCTCTCCCGACAGGACTCGATCGACGCCGTGTTCCCACAGCCCGTTGGCACGATTGGCGTGCTGACGCTCGAACCGGGCTTCTCCCTCCCATTGACGAATCAATTCCCGTTCCGGGTCGCCGATGTTCAGTGCTTCGAACAATGGCACGCGCCCGGCGAAGCCTTTGCCGGAACATTCGAGGCAACCGGTAGGATCGTAGAGCGTTTGCGTGTTGGACCCTCCTCCGAGACCCGCGCTCTTGAACCAAGCTTGTTCCTGAACCGTGGCGGGCCGTGGGTGACGACAATGGACGCAAAGGCGCCTCACCAGACGTTGCGCCGATGTCAGCGACAGCGTCGACGCCAACAGGAAACTCTCCACCCCGAGATCGAGTAACCGAGTGATCGCGCCGGCGGCGGTGTTCGTGTGTAGCGTTGCCAGTACCAGGTGTCCCGTGAGGGCGGCACGGATGGCGATATCGGCCGTTTCGCCGTCGCGAATTTCGCCGATCATGATGACGTCCGGATCGTTCCGGAGCATCGAACGAAGCGCGATCGGATACGTCAAGCCGATGTCTTGGCGTACCTGCTGCTGGACGACGCCAGGCAGCGTGTATTCCACGGGATCTTCGACGGTAATGACCTTGAGTTCCGGACGCAGAATGTGTTTCAGGGCGGCATATAGCGTCGTTGTCTTACCGCTTCCGGTGGGGCCCGTGATCAGAATGATGCCGTGTGGACGCGAGAGGGCTGAGGTCAGTGCACTCAAACCGGGCTGCGAGAGTCCGGCGTGGTTCAGATCCAGTCCCAACGCGTTCCTGCCAAGAATCCGAAGAACGATCGATTCGCCGTTCAAGCTTGGGAAGCTCGCCACCCTCAGGTCGACCGCCTGGCCTCGAACGACAAATCTCATCCGCCCGTCCTGAGGAAGGCGCCGCTCCGCGATGTCGAGTTGCGAGAGCAACTTGATTCGTGACGCCACCGCATCCATCCACCGACCTGAGAGTGTTTCAACGGATTTGAGCTCTCCGTCGACGCGGTAGCGCACGCTCATGCCCGAATCCCTCGGTTCGAGATGAATGTCGGAGGCTCCGCCGTCGACCGCAGAGGTGATCAGGCGATTGACCAGCTGAATGACAGGCGCGTCGGAAGACTGATCCGAGAGCACGACCAGATCATCTTGAGTCTGTTGCGACTTGCCTCCTCCGTCCTCATGAGAGGAATCGTTCTGCTTTGGTGCGTGTTCGGCATGAAAGTCCGCGATCTCCGACTCGAGTGCGGCGAATGCCTTCACGGACCGACGCACCGCGAACTCGATCCCGGAACGGGTGGTGGCGTCCAATGGATTGGCCATCGCAACCTCGATCGACCCCTCCCGAATCGAGATCGGAACGACGTGTCTGGCCTCCAGATACGTTTGATTGAGATCGTCGATTTCGAGCGGTAGCGCGGGGAAATCCGCACGTCGCAGGAGTGGTTCGCCGACCGCGTTGGCCATTGCCTCCGCGACTTCCAGTTCCGATAACAGCCCCAGCTTCACCGATACGGAGGAAGGAGGGAGGCTACTGTGTAGGGCCGCCGCCCGGATCCGTTCGAGTGATTCCGGGGAAAGGCGCGCGGTGCCGACAAACGCGTCGAAGGCTAGAGCGAATATGTCCTCGTCTTGTTCGACGTTCGCGGTGTAGTGGTCGTCCACAGGAACGATCCTGTGTTATGGAAATGGCGTTCGATTATGCCATTAGAGATTTCGTGCTGAAAGGTTGATAAGCGATCAAGCTGTCTAGCTGCTCTACGAAGATTTACGCCGCATCTGGCTTCGAACATGACGGACGTGTGAGCTTGTCCCTGAACCTCTGAGACTGTCCGTTTTTGGGTGCTCAGTCATGCCTCAAAGGCCCAAGGCCGCACTCCGGACTTTAAGAGCTCATGTTTGTTATCCAGGAAGAGTTGTTCTGCCTTCGGATTGCCTAGTGCTCCATCAGTGAAGTCGATGTGCCAATGCCGAAGGAAATATCCAACCAGGCAGGCTTTCAAGGTCACGTATTTGGCGTCATCCGCGATGTCGTAGTCCAGCCGGATTGTCGCCGGATGGTCCGCTTTTGGGTGCGGAATGAGTCTCAGCCGAACTTCCGTATTCCATTCCTCGTCGCCGTCCAGACTCACGTTTGAAAGATCGCCCGGTTCGACGGTCTGGAACCGTGTCAGGTTGTAGTCGCGGAACTCGCCGCGCTCGTGATCGAAACACCGGATGTGCCAGCGCAGCCCATCATTCACAAGCGCCAGAGGAGACAACATCCGTTCTTTGGACCCACTGGAAAGGGACCAGTACTGCGCGATCATCTTGCGCCTTTGGTACATGCATCTGGTGATGGTTGCCACGAGCGGCAACGGCATCTTTCGCCGAATACTGCAGTTCACCCAGCTCGACAGGCGCTTCGCGTGTTCGGTGTCCATCGCGATCGCACGCTCACCCGCCAGGGAATACAGACACTGATCGACGTCGTGCTCAAAGATCGGCTTGCCTTCGGCTAGGACATAGCACTTCTGTCGCAGGTCATAGCGCAACATCCCAGGCGCCAAGTCAGCATACAAGGAGATGTCCTTCGTCGCGGCGGGCTCGCTGATGCCGAAGCGCGAGACGATGTCTTTCCGGCTCACCTGACCGGCGAAAAGAGCCAGAAACTCTATATAAAACAGCCGCTCTCTCTGAATGTCTCGGTGGGGACTCATCGCATAACTTCTTCTGAAGATGCGTCATTGTACCGGATGGGTTGATAAAATGCGCCGTAATAAAATATAGAACGTAATAAAAAGTAGTTGTATTCTTCGGCTTCCCGCGTATAGTGAGATCCTGAGCGGCCGACGCCAATACGCGCCAGCCATCACTTCAACCCGACTGGGATCCTATGAGACTAGGTTCCCTTTCAAGAGGACTTAGCTATGAGTCAGCACGACAAACCTGAACATCCTTCCAAGCCCGAGCACCCAAACGTTCCGCCCGGCCCGCCGAGCAATCGCCCGAACCCCGGGCACGGAGCACCCAAGCCCCCGGGCACCGGCCGGTGGGCTGACATGGAGGCATGGTGGAATAGATATCCCCAGGCGCTGAACGCCGAAGAAGCGGCGCTCAGCGCTTTGGGGTTTCCGTGGTCGAAAGATGAAGCCGAGTGGGCGAAGGGCCGCCTCGTCATTCGCGTAGCGGTCCCATACAAGGACACGTCGCTCAATCTGACTGCGCAATACCCCGACACCTACCCGTACTTTCCGCCTCAAGTGTCTCTAGATGGACCGACCTACCAGCGCCACCAGCACCCGCTTGGTAACAATCTCTGCTTGTTGGCTAGGGAGGGTGAAGGCTGGCAACCATGCAAGGACACGCTCGCCGTGCTCATCCAAGAGCAGCTTCCGATTCTGCAGGCAGTTGTCGCCGATGGTGCCGATCCTGGTTTCGTCGCAGACAACGAGGATCACACTGGAGAGCCCTTCTCATCGTACTTACCGTATCCGCCGAACTGCGTGATCGTCGTGCCTGACGAGACACCTCCGCTCGAGTGCCCTGTCGGGCGGCTCACGCTCCAAGTGCGCCCCACGCGGGCGGGCTCCGCCGATGCGCTATTTATCAACGGTGCGCTGAGAGTAATCTCGGATATGCGGCGGAAATCACTGGTCGAGTTTTCGACGACTGCGCCCGCTTTCACCGAAGCGCTTTCGGGTTTCTGGATGCGTCTGCCGAAGCGGCCTAACCCGGAAGATGGCTTGAACTTAGAGGAGTACTTCTTTGAGCTCATGCTGTCAGAGGTGCCGGAGTTCAAAAAGGCGCTTGAAACGGCGAGGCGTGGCGAGATATTGATCGCCGGTTTCGTATTTCCAGATGAAAAGTCATGGCGCAGGAACTCGGACGACTGGGTGTTCCTTGCCGTGCAGATTCAGCGGGAGTCAAAACGCTCACGACCAGCCGTCATTCGCAGGCTGTTCATCCGAACGGATTGGGGCGGAGTGGGGGCTTGGATGCAACGCGCTCCGGCTCTTCAGTCACTCCGCACTAAGTCGGCTTTGGTGGTCGGGCTTGGCAGCTTGGGCTCGCCGCTCGTCCTACATCTGGCCCGCGCCGGCATCGAGCATCTATACCTTGTGGATCATGATCATCTCCAGGTCGGCAATTCGATCCGGTGGGCTCTCGGTTGGCAGTATGCTGGGCTTCACAAGGTGACAGCGTTGGCGACGCACCTCTCGAATGAATATCCCTATACCAATGTCGAAATTTGGCCACTGCGGCTCGGAGCACCCACGGAGCCGAATGACACTTTCTTTTCCGACTACGATCTCATCCGCACTCTCAGCGACAGATCAGACCTCATCATTGATGCTTCGGCGAGCCACTTGGTTAGTCATTTTGTCGCCGACCTTGCACGGGAGCTCAGCAAGCCATACCTGTGGTTGACGACAACTCACGGTGCTGCCGGAGGCGTGGTTGGAAGGATCATTCCAGGACGGACCCTCGGTTGCTGGCACTGTTTTCAGCGAAGCTTGGCTGACAGATCGATACGTCTTCCTGCAGATGTTGGTTCAGGGGAGATTCAGCCGGGTGGTTGCTCGCAGCCGACCTTCATCGGCGCTGGCATTGACAGCGACGAGGTGGCGCTGCTGGCTAGCCGTCTTGCCGTAGCGACCCTCAGTCGTGGCGAACCGGCAGGTTACCCCGACTTCGGATGGGATGTTGCGGTCGGTGATTTCTCACGCAACGGCCTCTCAATCGTTCCCGAGTGGACGACTTACGATCTGTCGGCTCACGTGGAGTGTCCGGCATGTAACGCAGGATGAGCCTCGTATGGATCAGTGAGTCGGTTATGCGGGAGCTCTGCACGGAGGCTGATCGCGCCTATCCGTTGGAAACGGGTGGAGTTCTCGCGGGTTACGTCGCCGACAACGGCGAGCCAGTCGTGCGCGCCGTCGTCGGCCCCGGCCCTGAGGCGGTCCATAACCGTCATAGGTTCACTCCCGATCACGCTTGGCAGTGCCGCCAGTTGGACATTCTGTTTTCCGAGTCCTCGGGCGCTTCCACCTACGTTGGGGACTGGCACACGCATCCTGATGGCCTTCCGCAGATGAGTTGGCTTGATCGTCGAACTCTGCGGAGCATCGCAAGGCATCGCGACGCTGGCGTCGCTCGACCTCTGATGCTAATCGGTGGCGGATCTATTGGCGAATGGGACTGGGTAGGCCATCGGTATCGAGGAGCGCGTCTGTTCGGACTGCTTTCAGAGAGCGACGAGGTTGAGACGCGAACGTTTTAGCAAGCGCTTCTGTGACCGTTGTTCGTGCCGAAATGGGTAAAATCGGATGGCATACACGAGGTTTGTTCTGGAGGCAGTCATCAGCACCAGCGAGATCCCGGCACAAGTACAACTTATAGCGGCCGTCTCTCGCCTGCTTGATTTGCACCAATCCAGAAGCGGTGGCGAGTCGGTGAGCGTGCCCGAAACGCCTGAATCCGCAGGGCGGAACCTGTTCGTTGCGCTTTCTCTGCTGGACGTACTGAGGCAATTCGAGTTGGATCAAGGCCGCGCCCTTGTGTCGGTCCGCGCTCTGGCGCGCGAGGCAAAAGAGCTTGTACCCGACATTACCTATGAAGAGGTCCTGTTTTGCGTCGCTTCGCTTTCCACCCCGCGAGAGATTCGGTACGGCATCAGAGATGATGACTCAATCTCGTATGGACGTACGAGCGAAGCAACGCCGCTATTAACCTATGACAGGGGGCTTGGCCAGGTCGCGTTGAACGACAACGCAGGCCTGTTCTTGCGGGTCAGTGATCTGAAAGAGAGCTGGCTCTACAGCGATTTGGACGCGCAGCGACTGGTGAAGGCGATCGAGCGTGGCCGGTTCGAGGACATCCCTCGGTTTTGCCGAGAAATGGTGGCGGACCTTGCTGCCAAGGCGCGCCAGATGGTCGACGTCACCGAGAGAGTCACCTTGGCGGATCTGCGCGGCGCGTTGATTGCGGACGGCGATGTCATCAGCGCGACCTTGAGTGAAGCCGTCGAGCTTGTGAACAAGGCCCTCCAACTGCTGTTTTCCCCGGCCGTCCAGGATGCGTTCGATCTTTGGAAGGCAACCCACCCGGTTGAGTTCGAGATCGGCAACCTCCAGTCGGAACTGGAAATTGTGCTTCAAAGCACCGAACACATGGCCAGGCGCTTCGTGCAGTTTATCGACGACGCCCAGCGCATCCAGACGCTACGCGCCCCTTCCTTGCGCTTTCTCGACCTCGTCCGGTCGTTGAACCAACAGGGCGATGATTTCGTTGACCAGCTGCGGGCGGCCGCTCCCGATTTGATGCCCTGGAAGGGTTCCTTCGATTTCTTCAGCCCGGATGCATTTGTGGGTGAAGTGGATCTCACAAGGATGCTCGCTCAGATGAATGCGCCGGTGGCAGAGCCCGTATTCGCGGAGGCAGGGGAGGAAGTTCAGGAAGACGAGCCACTGCACGCCTTCGTCGAGCGCAACCGGGATCGAATCATCAGTGCTCTTCGGAAGGGGCCGCTATCGTTTGAAGACCTGCTGCAGCTCGACGGCATGGAGTTCAGCCCCGATGGCGCGGCCGCCTCTCTGGTCGGTGTTTATTCCTATCCTGAGATTTTGTGCGCCGACGGCGCCGAGATCCGGGTCGTCCATGAAGACACGTTGATCGCGCACGACCAAGGCGGCCGAGTACTGATCACCAGCAATCCCATCTTCACGATCGAGAACGAGTCACAGGAAGAGTCACATGAGCCCATCTGATCAAGGCTTCGTGCACGGCATGTTGCTTCGGTACCGGGAAATTGCGACGCAACCTCTCGGGCGCTCACAGCGCCCTGAGGAGAGTCGCGCCGCAAAAATCCTCGCCGACTGCTCGCCGGGCATGCTGGACGAGTTCGATCAATTTCTTGAAGGGCAGGGCCTTGGTCTCAGAGTCCTTGACGGGCTTGCGGACCTCGCCATCCCTCGGCAAAGCGGGGTGATCAACACCTTCTACGTCTTGACCCGGCGTGTCGGCGAGGACCCGCCACCGTTCGTGGATACGCGTGCCTTTCTCACCGATTTTCGCGACAGGAGGCGTGAGACAGGGGAGGAAGAATCAGTCGAGATGAACAAGGCGCTGTCCGTATTTTGGGGCGCCCGGGTTTGGCTCACGATGAACCACTTTTTCTATGACCGGATCGATCGCCCCGTCGGCAACCTCTACAGCTGGCGCGATGCGCTCTTTAAGGAAGCTCATCTCATCTCCCAGCTCAAGGAAGATCTCGAAGCCATGGGTAACAGCGGCCGACCTGAGGGGGAGAGTGGCCTGCTGTGGGACGCCTACTGGGAGAACAGGGCAGGGGTGGCCACCTTCGTGACTCGATTCGTGCGGCTCATGCACCAGTACGGCATGCTCGAGCGCACAGAAGAAGACGACGTCTGGCGACAGTCCCTGGTGGCGGCCGTGGACATGGAGACCATTGCGAACCGGACGTTGAGCTACCTCATGCCGTCGCAGAAGAAGGGTGCCGTTCGAGAAGCAGAAGCTTTGGTAACGGGCTACGACCTTGGTGAGGAGGACTGATCGATGCCGCTGATTCATGCCATTGAAGTATCCAACTTCATGAACCACACTCGGCGGCTGCCCTGGTCGCCTGATTGGCGCTTCGAGCGCTTCCTGCTCGGCGGCTTCCACGCGGCCTTAAACTTTCCGAATGGCCGTGGCAAAAGCACAATGGTCCTCGCGCTGTTCGCGATGCTCACGTGGCATCGAAATTCGCTCGCAAACATTAGGAGCATGCACTGCGCGCCGCCGTCTGACCCAGCCTTTACACATTTTCGGATCGAAATCACCAAACGCAATGCGCGCCAAGAAGATCTGCTGATGGACCAGTTGGGGCCTTCAGACGGCGATCACATGGTGTTCGGGATCTATGGAAACGCAGGCGACGGAGCGCAGTGGGATTTCTACGCCTACAACGGCACCTTCGACGATTGCCCGATCGCGCACCGCCGCGATCGAACCGTCAAGTTGGTGAGCAAGAATGATTTCGTGACTGCGCTCCAAGAGCAAAACGGCATCTTCCCTGCATCAACCCGGGAGAGGCGCTTCGAGGAGTGGAGGCGCCTGGTGGGCGAGAACTTCGATATGTCCTCGCTTCAACAGCAGCTGACCTATCAGCTGGCCAAGGGCGCCGAAGGCTCGAGCACCTATTTCGATGTTGGCGGCCGACGCGGTGAGAATTACAGCGAAGCCCTGTTCTACAAGCATTTGGCGCCAGAGCTGCTCTCAGAAGTGATGGGAAGCTATGCCGAGGAGGGGGAGAAAGGCATCGAAGACACCATCTACGAGAAGTCGCGCAGTGTTGTGGTTGCGCTACGCCGGACTCGGCAAGTCAAACGTGACCTCGACGCGGCCGAGCTAATTCTCAAGCGGTTCGAGAGCCTAAACGCCATGGCGGAGAAAATGCGCGAGGCGAGGGCCGCCGTTGAGGAGCACCGACAGATGCTCTCCGTGGACCTCAAGGCTCTGGAGGATGTGCTGGTCACCGATCCTGTGCCGGGTGTGCCCCGGGCGCCGTCGCCCTCCGATCCGCGGTTCTACGAACACTTTGTCCTGCAGAACGGCAGCTGGTGGCTGACGGATCGCGGGCTGGCAAGTTTTTCAGGTGAAGAGCCCAGGGCAGTGAATCAGCGCGCTGAACGCAACAGCATTCACCCCACGACGGCATCAAGTTCGCAAGTTATTGAAATTACTTGTGATAATTCATCTCCTACAGCGCGCAGGCCTGGGCCAAAGTCCAAGCTCTACAACCGGGACGCTGCGTTGGAGCTCATCGGAAGAACAGCGGCATTCAGGGGAGACTGGACTACGGAAACCGCGTTGAGAGCCATTTCGGACGGTTTCAAGTGGGTTCAGTTGACCTGCGACACCAATCCGGTCCGACGCCGTTTGCGGACGATTGAAGCCAAGATTGCGCAGAATAAGGAGACGATCGCTGGCCACGACGCCACTGAAGTGACGCAAAAGCGGCTGAAAAAGGAGGCCGAAGACGAGCAGAGTCGATATGAGACAGGTTCGTCCGTGTTGGACGCCATGCACCGGCGAGGTATCTTCACTCAAGACGAATTGGATGATCCCAGGGCGACTGGGCAGCAGGTCAAGGCGGATGCCGCAGCCGCTGAAACGGCGCTGAACGAGCACGACCGGGTTGTGGCCACGCAAACGCCCGTCTTCGAGGAGTGGGCTGCGTTCACGGCAATGCATCCTGACGCAGTTCCGGCGGAGTTGGCCAGCGCCCTGGAACGAGCAGACAAGGAGGCCGCGGAACAGTTCCAGCGCGTAGGGCAATCACTCGAGCTCGCACGCAAGGAACTCGCTACGCGAGAGGCCGAACACGAGGCGAGCGTAAAAGCCTTTCGTGAGATGTCTGATCAGCTCAATTCGGTCGAACTGCACGCCAAGGAGGCAAAAGGCTACGAGGGCATTTTTGAGGGTGAGTCGCCCCATGGCCTGGTTGAGGCCGTCACTCGTGAGATGGAAGAGAATGCGTCATCGATGGGTGACTGCCGGGTCGAGTTGGCCAAAATCGAGGGCGACATCCAAGCGATCGCCACCTTTGATGAGCAGCATCCCGGCATCGCTCCGGCTGCATGGCTCTCCGAGCGCGACGCCAGGAAGAAGGCGCTTTCCGGACTGCGCGCCGCCTTGCACAAAGACATCGACCGTAGTCGCGCAGATCAGGCCAATGCGCGAAGGGAGCTGCCGGCAGCAGCCGGTTTCCACGCGCTGTTCGCCAACGAGAACACCCAAGGGCTTGAGAAGTCCGTGACCGCGGCGGCAGATGCCGCAAGGAGTAATCTGGCCCGAGATCGTCAGGCGCTGGCGAAGATCGAGGACGACGAGGTCGCCATACAACGCTTCGCGGCCCGCGTGCCCGAAATGACTCCAGGAGCGTGGCTGTCCTCTAGGGACATTCGCAGACAAGAGCTGCAACGCGAAAAGGAAGAAGCCAGCCGGGTCATTGCTGAGCTACACACACAACGACGGACGCTGGACATCGCGCCTGTGGCACCCGGCGAGATCGCTAGGCGGGTCGGCCAGATCGCCGGATCCGGATGCCGTCCGCTGTACGAGTTCGTCCAGTCGCTCGGGCTGTCGCAGGATCGCTCATCGGCCGTTCTCACGCTGTTTTCTGCCTTGCTGTTCTCGCCTGTTTTCGATGACCGGCACATGGCCGCGGCGGCAGCGCGCCGGCTGGCCGAGCAGAAGGTTGAGGCCGTGGTCTTTGAAGCGGTGGCGCTGAAGTCGTTCTGTGAGCGAACCGAGATCCGTCTGGACGAGGGGATTGCGCGAAGCCTCTTCACTGGAGTGACGACTCGTGCTGTTGAGTGTCTCCTTGATCCTGGTCTGGTCGAGCGGGAGAAACGGGAGCTGGACGCCCAGATCGGTCAGACGCAGAGGCGGCTCGACGAGGCACTCGCGGGCTTGGCCCTGCTGGCGGAGGACGATGATCTGGTGTTCGACGCCGAGCGCGCCAGGCGCGCAATTGGCGATGGAATACCCGCTCAGGCGGAGCTCTTGCGCACCAAGATCAACCAACTCGAAGCCGACATGCCACGACATGAGGCACGCAGTAGCCAGGAGGCGCTGGCTAGCATCAGGGCTATGAGGGGTCTGGAGCAACTCTTTGGTTTGGCCGCCGGTGCAGAGTGGGGGCCTTTCGAGATGGCTATTGAGCGGCTCGAAGCGACGATCGAGCAACTTGAAACCGAGCTACAAGAGGTGAGCGACGCGGAGGAAGCGCTTGAGCAGAGGGTTGAGCTTGAAGCCATCGCCCGGCAAGCGGCATCGGCGATTGAGCGTGAGGTACCCGCAGTCCAGACCCGACTCGTCGCCGTGCTCGAGCAATGTCGCGAGGCCGAGCCCCGTCTCAAACGACGCGCGAGTCCTGAGGCGATCGCGATGATCAAGGCAGCGCTTGAGCTCGAGCGGCTGCTCGCCGGTAAGAGCATTGAGGCGCTGCGCGAACTTTCTGAGACGCGGAGGCAGTTGGAAGCTGGTGCCAAGGAAGCGCGTCAAGTTGCCAAAAGCAGTGCGACGGATCTGGAGCAGGCGAAGGACGATGCCGGCGCTGCAGCCAACAACGCACGCAAAGACTGGCTTGAGCAGTCCGGTCCATTGAGGCGCATTCAGGCGTTCCTGGATGACCCTAATTATGGCCGCGAATTTATGCAAGGGGCAAAGCTGCACCGCGAGGTGCTGGTGCAACAGCGCGATCGGGCCCAGATGCGCGACCAGTTCGACTTCGAGGCAGCAGCCATGTTTGTTTCCTCGGACGGCGCGCAGCAGCTTGCAGACATCTCCAGGAGGCTGGAGGGCATCACCGCGAAACTGTCCGACATCGAGGGTGAGCGGAAGGATCTGCAGGCCGAGATCAACGCGATGGAATGCGAAAAAGCGGGCCTGGTCGAGGCTCGTTTCAAGATCGACGAGTCCATTCTGGGCTTTCGGAGGGCGCACCGGGACCTAAGTGATGTCCTCGGCGAACCGGCGCAAGTCTCCTTGGCAGACCTGGAGGGGCGGGCGCTCTATAACTACGCGAAAGAGTGGCGGTCAGGCATCGACTTGAACGAGCTTGGCGATGAGATGCGTCAATTTTGCGATGAAGTCTCTGGAGCCGAAAGTGCTGACTTGCAGAGGAGGTTGAGTGACACGCAAAAGACGCTCCAATCGAGTCGCCAGCAGCTGGAGAAGGACATCGACGCGCTACTCACCGACCCATTCGCAAAACTACCGGACGTGGCCCGGGTGCAGTTGGAGCAGGCCAAAATGGCGCCAGACGTGATTCTGGCGATGCTCGATGCGTCACGCGAGTCGTTCGCTGAGAACAAGAAGGCGAACACCCTGGCCGGTGAATACCTGGACAAAGAGAGGAATGGTCTAGGTGAGTGGCTGGCTAACTTCACGCTGCGATTGCCATCGAACCTGAAGACCCTCAAGCGCGTGTTCGCGCCGAAGACGGACGGCCGCACGGGTACTCAGCAGGCCGGGTTCGACATCGACGCTACGACCATAGATGCCGAGGGGATGAGAGCACTGCTTGAGGAAGTCATCTCGATGGTCGAGGAGATTGAGGGCAGCGAAACATTGCAGGACACGATGTCGGAAGTTGTGCTCAGCAAGGTCCGTGTTGGACAGCGTGAACGTATTCGCGAGATGTTCTACAAGCGCGTGGTGATCAAGCCTCGAATCAGATTGGTACTACCGGCAATGAGTTCCAGGCCGCTCGAGATGCAACCGAACATGGCCAGCTCAGGGCAAGGGGTGGCCATCACATTCCTGTGGATTCGTAAGCTTGCCGAATTCATCAACGAACGTGAGATTCGCCGGGAGACCGTGGATAGCGCTAAGCGCAAGCGGCTTCGGGACAAGATGACCTCTTTCACCATTCTGGACGGGGCCTTCTCACACCTATCCGACAAGAAGCTGATCGATTCGACCCTGGCCGGTATCGAGGAGTCGATCGGCAATTTTCAGTTGATCATCACCGGCCATGACCCGGCATATGACAACGACTTCACCCGCTTCCCGGCGCTGGTGATGGCGCGCGAGATGAGCGGTCGCTATATGCGATCCTCAAGCTATCACCATCGTGTCTCTGAAACCGATGAGAACGGCCACGCCGGCATTGCGACCTTCCATGCGATTCAGCTCCCAGCGGCCGCGACGCTATGAGCGTTGAGAAGAACCTACCCATCGTTCAGGAGGCTCTGTGGCATCGGCTGGGCGACCGCAAACACCTGCAGCCGGGCGGATTGCTGAATAGACTCGCTGCCAAGACAGGACTGCACGAGCACGAGGTGCGGCGAGTCATGGCACGGCTTCGTGAAATGGATTGGCTCGAAGGGGTGGCGTCCACCGGTGAGCCGTTCGCCCGAGTGATCATCAAGGCAGATCGGCCCGTGGCGCCAGATCCGGAGTCGCTGAGGCGGTGGAATTTCGCTCTCGAGCAGATCGATGCTTCGCCGGAGGACCGGGATCTGCTGCGCGACGCCCACGCGGCCCTGGACGGCATGGAGGTTGCGGATCTGGCCACCGTGGCGCGAGCACTGCTCGCACTGCGCGATATGGTCCAATCTGACGAAGCGCGTCCGCAATTTTTGGTGAGTGCCCATCATCTGATGAGTTCGTCCAAGATGCTTGGCCAACTTCCTGTGGGAGTCCGATACGCGATCGCGCCTAGTCTTGGCGCCCTGAAAGAGCAGATCCCATATGTGGTGACTGCTGGCCCCGAGGCGCCCATTGAGATAATTCTGATCGAAAATCCGTGGGCCTTTGAGCTGGCCGTGGAAGCAGGTATTGCTGACCGGTACGGGTTGATCGTGACCTTCGGGTACGGGCTGTCGCGCGACACCGACGCCTATGGTCGGCAGCTGGCCGGGCTGGTGGAGGCGCGGGCGAGTGAGCTTGTGCAACTCACGCGATTCGGGGCGCCTCCGGCGATCGGCGCCATGCTCAGCAACCCAAACATATCGTTCTGGGGCGATCTCGATTTGGAGGGCCTGCGCATCTACCGGCGATTGAAGGCACGTATCCCACATCTGAAGCTCAGCAAACTATACGGGCCAATGCTCGCGCGCTTGGAGGCTGGCTTGGGGCACCCCTATGTCTCAGCTACGGGAAAGCAAGGGCAAATGGAATTGAGGCCTGACGAATTTGCTGACGACCCGGAGGCGCAGATCCTCGCACACGCTTGCTCCTCTCGAGGAATCGACCAGGAGTGTCTAGACGACAAGGTGATGAGTGCGATTCTCAACTAACCGTAGCTATGCGCTAGAAGCAGGACCACGGAAATCAGCGTTTCGCAGACCGTCGGCATGGACTGCCCCGGGAATAGTAAGCACTTTCGGCCTGAACAGCCGTCAAGGCATCACGACCAATTGGGCCGCAATAGGATCGTTAACTGCCGTTCAGCCCAGGCCATGTGCGAACGACTGGTTTGGGCGCGGCGAATGCCAACTCCCGACCCGTTGCTGTTAGCCAAGCCTTCGCGACCTGGGCGGCAGGTTCCTGGGGCGAGGAGCCGTTCGGTTCGCGTTCCGTCACTGCCTTACACCAAACAGAATGGATGCAACAATACTAGATCGAACCCTTAGTTACCCCGCTCAGTTACCCCCTAGCGGCCTGGTGTGAACCGCTTCGGGCTTCGCGCAGATCGATGTTCGACACCGCCCGCGATGGAGACTATGCTTAAAGCGTCTGCGGGCTCTGCGATTGCATTCTCCATGGATAGAATCTCACTGGATCCGAATGACATCGGCGCGGTGATAGGCCGCATCTACGAGTCCGCGGTCGACCCCCAAGCCCTGGCAGACGTTCTGGCGTGTATTGCCACTCGATTCAATGCGCACTCCGCCCTGTTCTTCACGCCCAAACTCGCTCCGCCAGAAGGTGGGCTCAGTTACATCCACAATCTGGATACCTCCGTCTTCGACGAATACGTCGCACACTACATCGATGTCGATATCTGGTGGCATACCGCGCGTGCCATCGAAGTCGATGGAGAAACCGGCATCGTCGTGGGCGAGGAACTCGTCGATCGGCGATCGTTCGAGCGCTCCGAGTTCTACAACGATTATCTGACCAAGGTCGACACCTACCACGTCATTGCTAGCGACACGAGAATCCCGACTCACGCCGGTGCGATCGATCTCAGTGTCGCGTTTCATGGCAGCCCACGTCACAAGGGATTCGGCGACGCGCACAAAGAACTGCTCGCCGCCTTGCTGCCTCACCTGCGCCGGGCCGTCTGTTTGGCCACCGAGCTTTCAGGGCCCATGCATGGTGCCGCGCTCGCAGCCGATACCCTCGAAGCGCTGGCCTCCGGCGCCGTTGTGCTCGCTGCGAACGGGCGGGTGCTCCATGCAAACACCGTCGCCGAGAGCATGCTTGCGGAAGAGCACGGAATTGCGGTCAGGGGAGGCTGCTTGCGCGCCACGTTGCCGAAAGACGATGCGGAACTGCAAACGTGCTTGCAGCGTGCGGCCGGCCTTGCGGGAACGCCGGAGGGGGGCGCAACCGTGGTCCGTTCGGTTCGCACCGGCGCGATCAGCATCGTGAGTGTGCTTCCCATACCCAAGCACCGCGCCGTTCTGGCGCTGAATCCGGCAAGAATTCTCGTCACCATCCGCGATCCGAGCCGCGAGCCGACACCCCGATGGACCCTGTTCTCCCGCCACTACCAGCTCACACCAGCGGAATTGAGGATCTGTCAGGCGCTGGCCCGTGGCATGACGGTGAAGGAACATTGCGAATCCGAATCGATCACCGAGAACACGGCGCGGACGCACCTCAAAAGTGTGTTTTCAAAGACCGAAGCCCGGCGGCAGACAGATCTCGTTGCGCTGATGAATGCGTTTGCGTGATGGGAAGCAAAACTGCCTCGGTTGTCTTTTCGGTTGTGACCCCGAAGCGGGCGGGAAACCGTGGTCCGTCCCCAGTTGTTGCGGCCCTGTGTATTTTTGTGAAAAATTGAATGATCTATTGTTGGTAGCTCTTCAATTTCTGCTCAATGACATTTCCGCAATTCCCGATCTTATTTTCGTGAAGAATATGTGCGACCATGAATAGGTCGTCGACTAAGACATAGTTGGCGACAATGTGTGCGGCTTGGGAATGTTGCTTGTCACCTGACTTCTGACCTACCACATACCAGTGCTCAGTGCGATTGCAGTCGTAATCGTAGCGAACTTGGCCCTTTGAAATCTTGACTCCCTTGTCGGCAACTGCTACGTGCTCGTCGACCGACGTCTTGATGTTGGCGGTTACGTACTCCCAGTCTGTGTTTTTTGTACACTGATTCAAAATTGTTTCAGTGCATATTTTTTCGGATGCCTCCTTCGTGTCAGTGACAAGTAGTCGTTTGCGGGCCTCCTCGCCGATTGGAGACAGGGCATATGCGTATGCCGATAGACATGTGAGAAGTGCAATCGGAATAGTCATGGCGTGTTTCATTATATTCTCCATCGTTTCCAATATCTTTTACATCAATCTAGAGCTTCTCGGCCAATTGAGAGGTATTCAGTTCGCGTAGGTTGGGTTGAGCGCAGCGAAGCCCAACACAAAGCCGGGCAGCCACGAAATGCCGGCTGTTGGGCTGCCTCCGTCGGTGAAATCTAGGCTTGCTGCGTCCGTAGCGTTTTCCGATATCGATGGTTCACCCCAAATCCGCACAATGCCGATGCGAGTAGCGCCAGACTGGCCGGCTCCGGAATCGTTACCGGGCTCACGCTCGCCAAACTAAGGATGAGCGGTGAGCTGTCGCCACCAAATACATGCACCAGCGGGTTTCGCGGCGACAGCGTCTGAAGCAAGTCCACATCGAGCGAGTTCAGATCTGCAAGTGATCCGAGCAAGCCGGTGGCGAAATACGAAACCTGGAAACGCCCGATTGTGCCGAAGCCGGCTCCGTTGAAAGGCGCCACCGTACCATCGAAGTTGAACGAAAGCGTGATGAAATCCTGATTGAATGCAGTCACGAAATACGTCGGACTGCCCGGATAGGGCGTTGGTGTGACGCCGTCGATGGTAATGCTCACATCTGTGAACACTGAGTCGTAGCGATTGGAGGTGGAAGTTGAAGCCGATACCGGTGCGAGCGTATCGAGCAAGAAGCTTGCAGAAAAGCTGTCTCCCGGCGCGATCGCCGATCCAAAGATCGCGTTGCTCAAGGTGCCCGCGAAATCGAACTTGATCAAGGATGCGTGTGCGGCGGGTGCCGACACGAGCAGGGCGGAAAGACAGATGGTTCGAGTGTTCATTTCTTTTCTTCTCCTTGGCTGTGCAGAGTGATGGCGTCCGCAACTTCGACTACTTTGCCCTAGCGTTACGGGTTCGAGCCTCGGCCTCAGCTTTCGCGGCTTCGGCTTCTGCTTGACGCGCCTCTGCTTCCGCTTTATCGGCGTTTGCCTCGGCTTCGCGCGCCTCCGCCTCCGCGACTTTCGCATCTAGCTCGGCAGTCGCCTCTCCCGCCAAACAAGGAGAAGTTGTCCCAACGATACCAATGGCAAGCGAGGCAAGAATCAATGCTGCTTTCATTTCATGTCTCCTTCCTATTTGCTCAACACGTCAGAGAAGGCACTTATTCGTCCCACGGATCGTGAGGCCGAGGCTTACTTATGGAAGAACTATATTGACGTCGCGAGCGAGCGTGCATCACCTGATCGGGTGAGTCGAAAGATGGAACACGCGCGCAGGGCGGCGGTTTTCCCGTGCTGATGCGTGTCTTGCGGCAGCAGGATGAGCGCTGAAGGCACCCTCGGAGCGCTATCAGAGTGTGTAAAGAGGGAAACTCAAAACTGCACCCGAAACGGCCCCATCAATAGCAACTTCGCCAACTGCGTCTGCCGATTGACGCCGTGCTTCTGATACACGGCGCGCAAGTGCGTCTTGGTGGTGTCGCGCGTGGTGCCGTTCATCTGCGTGATTTCGTCCACGCTGTAGCCGTTGGCGATGGCAATGGCGACGCGCCCTTCGGCCGGTTTCAGTTCCCATGTCTGGCTCAGTGCCTCGGGGACGATGGGCTGGTTTATCTCCGGGTCGGTGATGAGTACCGCGATCTGCGCCGTTGTCTGTCCCGGCAGCAGGCCGGCGCTGCAGCCGCGGATCGGTGTGACCAGTACGGGGTAGTGCACCGGAGTCTGTCATGGAATCCGTCCAACATCGGGAACCCTGGAACAAGGGAAAGCTAGCCCGGATATTTCACCGTTCCCGGGCTGGGCGCCAGCGGTCATTCGGAATGATGCTTAGTCCAGCCGGACGTCTGGTCCGATCCGACCGTTCGCCGCTTGTGGCCCCAGCAGTATCATGGGCCGAATTGCCCGCATCGGGAGTCCGGCAGGTTTCAGAGTGAAGCCGCCGATCCAGTGACAGCTATATCGAAATGATGATCGTCTGGTCCTGGCCGGCTGTTCCAGTTCCAGGGCTCTCGTCAGCGGTCATTCGGTGCTGAGGTGGGGCCGACGGCGAGAGTTCGGCCCGGGACTAAACCGCTCTCGCGGTACCCAATAGGAAGCACCGAGCGGCCGAGGGAAAGGGGTGCTTGCCCCACGGTCGCAATTGCATGTGTACCGGCGGAGTCTGTTCAACCTCGAAGAGGCTTGACTGAAGAAGTGCAATTTAGGAAGAATTCGTTGGAATCAGCTGAATTGTACGGGGGTGGGGCAGCGCCTATACTTCCGACCGGAAGGGACTTTGGAGGCTCTTATGGCTACCAACAAACAACGAGTAGACCCGTGCATCGCGGCTGCCAAAATGGCGTGCATCAACCGTCTGCTGGCCAAGCTAGAGGCTGCGCACCGCGCGGGCAGACTGAAACCAGTCAGTCCAAACGCTAGGCCAGTCACAATGGCCATCCGCGTCAAAGGCTCCTGATCAATCCCCCTGCCGGTGCGAAATGATTGAAATTGGAAATGCTGAGCGCAGCAAGGCAATCGCACCTTCATGTCGTATTCCCAAGCAGCTCGGTGCGGGAGCCCTGGGGCAGGTGCCACGCGTAGCGTTGTAACGTGCGGAGCGACTACCGCCGCTCAATCAATACAAGCTGATTTACCGCTGAGGCCGATCAGGCGGTATCTCTCAATCGATTCCGAGCGGCCGAAAATGTTCTGTGTAGTGCGGTGCTATACCAGTTGCCAGCGAAATCCTGCGCTAGCGCCATCGCCGGGTCGTCGGCGAAGGAGACCATCAATGCCCAATTGGCGCATGATTCTGGTCGCAATGGCGCTGCTTTTCATACTGCGTCAATGTAGCTGATGCCGACCGACCGGCGCGGGGACGCTATCCACGCGCCGGTCGGTTTGCAAAGCTTCGCCTCCCTCACCAGGCTCACCACAATTCAACGCTGCTAACCTAGGTGGAACTGACGTCGGATCGAAAAAAACTGCTCCCATAAGCAGTTTTCGACATTACTTGTGAGGAACAGTGGCTTCCATTGGGTATCGGGGCAGTTCCGGGTGGGCTTCCCCAGACATTTTCTCGCCGTGAGGCACTTGGTGCTATCGATGAGCCTCCGGCGGGCGTGTTGGCTCTCTGTACAGTAGGGCCTAACCCAATCCTTGACCCAACGCCGTCGTTCTTTACGTCTTGGAGCGGAGGATCCGCTGCGCCTCGATCATGATCCAGAGTTCGAGGAGTATCATTTACCGATGGACGCGAAACCCAGCAACCCACCGGCAAATCCACGGTCTTCCAAGCGGAAATACCGCCTGGTGGATCTGATTGAGCAGATGGCCGATGACGGCATGCCACGTCTCGAAGACTGGGAGAACATGCCTTTGGTCGGACTTGAGGCGCTGGACGACGAACCCGGCGAGCAGGAGTAGCTCACAACGTCTCCACCAGCCGCGGATTGAACCCGGCAACGAGTTCCCTTGGGTAGCGCCTCGGATGGCACACCTTAGCAGCAACTCATGTGGCGCATTAACTGGCTTTGCGATCTCATGCAAATTTGAGGAAGTTTTTTTCCAGAGTGCGCCGCCAAGCCTTTCCAGAGCGCGCCGTGTGGCATGCGATGTAGAGTGCGGACAGAGCTGCGAGTGCGCACATGGCTTGAGAATGCGTCGTGCCTCGTGGGCATGGTTTTCTTAACATAAAGCGGTTGTCCACGTCGGGATCTGAGAAATACTCATCCTGACCATCGCCGCGCGGCTGTATTTGAAATTGGCCGACTTCTGATCGGAGAGCGCCAAAACGAGATGAGTAGTGAGGAATGCAACTGAGAAACAAGCGATGGCTTAGCTTGCTTGTGGCGCTAGGTCTCCTGCAAGGTATCAGCCGCTTCGCGTGGGCTGACAGCTACGAAGCAAGAGTTGTTCGAGTTACCGACGGGGATACCATCGTTGTCCTGGACGACAAGCAGACGCAGCACCGGATCCGCTTGGCCGCGATTGACGCACCAGAACGCAAACAGGCCTTTGGCCAAGTGTCGCGGCAACACCTCGCACAGCTTGTGTTAAAAAAGCGCGTCACAGTTGTATGGACCAACGTCGACCGCTACCAACGACAAATCGGGAAAATCATTGTCGATGGCCAAGACGCCAACTTGGCCCAAGTGCAAGCTGGCCTTGCTTGGCACTACAAACGCTACGCCAAGGAGCAGCCAGAGGAAAAACGGACAGCCTATGCTGACGCAGAAACTGATGCACGGCGGAACGACTTGGGGCTGTGGAGGGATGCAACCCCGGTCCCTCCCTGGGAGTTCAGAAGATCAGCCAAGCAGCGTAGATAGCAGACGATGGTAATTCGCCGTAGTGAGCACAATCAGCCAATATGCGCCACTATCGCTAAAGGCGAAATGGGAAAACTGGACAAGTTGGTGCTTAGGCCATCGTTCGGATGGTGCCGTTAAGATTGGTGTGTTTTTCTGACTTACGAACCAAGAAAGTAAATCGTATGACTTACAAAGACGAAATCTTACGCCTCATGACTCAGCCAGAGCAGCCAAATGCTCTCTATTATCACTGTTCTGCAGTCATTGATCCAGAAAAGGGATTGCAGTGGTCGGTACAGACGCAATGGTGCGGGTATGCCGATGAACGACCAAGGCGAGAAATCCGAAAAGGTTGCCTATATCATGGCGAGGCACAACGCAATTGGTTGCACGAAGCCGGATATCCGGCCCTTCTCATTAATGACGAATTAGACCTTAAATACTTCTACCTACTTGGCGGAAATGCACTTATTCTTCAAGAACTTGCAGAGAAACGATTCGCGCACCACATAGAGCCTACGGTATGCCTTAGAGAGTCGGGCGGGTTGGGATTTGCCTCAGCAGATAGTCTGAGTAAAACGCAGCTTCAGCACGCACCAACGAAGACGGTTCGGATGGAGGTACTTACTCGTGATGGGCGTAGGTGCCAAATTTGCGGCCGATCGCCCGCATATTATGTTGATGTTGAACTCCACGTGCACCATGCAATCCCGTGGGGGAAAGGGGGTATGACAGAAGTGCAGAACCTCATCACCCTGTGCAAGACTTGTCATGATGGCCTAGAACCCCATTGTGATATGGATCTTGTGAATCTCCTTCACGAAAAGTATCCGAATGTTGCTTTCACATATCTTGAGGACATCAAGAGGTATCAAGCTTGGATCAAGTCGCAGATGGAAGCTGTCACCTAACCCACTGAGATAGCTTGATCTGCGGCGAATAGCTGCGAAGATCACTCGTTTTGGTAGTTGGTCGCTTATAACATAGGTATCAAAAATTGTTCTATTCACGAAAGCTTAATCCGGCGACGGGGAATGTCGAGGTTTGGGAATGCGAATGGTCGAAACCTGGTACAGGAATGGCGACAAAGGTATTCCTTAGAAAACATTGTGATGAAGGTGATATCGACGAGGCTCCAGAGGGATATTCCGCCGCAACTGCAATCTGCTGGGCGCCAGGTAGAACAATCGGCAATATTGCGGTGTGCTCGGAAGAGGTATTTGGGAGCTTCGCGAACAAGGATGGGGATAATGCGGTACTGCCGTGTCATATTGTTCCTTGCGGAAAGTATAGGAACGGAGCGCCGCGCTGGTACTGTAAGACCCATCAAATTCATTGGGGGGTCAAAGCTGATCTTGCCGCGGTTCCGCCCTCTGGAGAAGTGACATGCAGCAATCGCCATATGCAGATGAGCTACGTTGTAGATCCGCTTGTAGTGGACTTCAACGACTTCGAGGAAATTGGGGTCTGGTGCTCTCTTCCCCCGGCACTGTCGTCTAGACATATCGAACCGCGCTCCCCTCGCATTCATGTGCATAAGCGCTTCACAGGTGCGGAGCGTAAGGAAATGGATCGGGATTTTGACGCAATCGTGTGTTCGTACAATCAAGATCTGGGTCTGTTTGCGAGTAACGAAATATCACTAATTCAAATTACACCACCAGCTGCTTTCGAGTTTGTACGATCCCTGGAGGAAGGTCGAGATATGGATTGCGTGACTTGCCCCAAGTGTGGGTACCCTCATTTGGATCTCGGAACCTTTGCAATTACGCCTCACGCAAAGCATTTCTGCGGAAATTGCGGCAATGACAGTATCTGGAGTAAGGGAAAAATTGTCTCCACCCCACTAAAGCCATTGCATGACCAATTCAATAACAGTAGTAAGTACGTTGTGCCGGATCGTTCATTGAACTTTGATGACTACCCCGGTTTACGTTTCGATGTTTGGGCATCTACACCGGCAGTATTGTGGACGGCCGACCGGCCACAAGAGAAAGGCATTCACGTTCACATATATGAAAACGGCAGAAGGATAGTCGACGAAACGTTTGGTCGAGTTTTCAAAGACGGCGTGGAGATGGAGCGTAATACGCTCTGGGCGATGATGACCCAGAACACCATCTATTGAAGGTCATTATTTCCACTTCGCGAAGGTCAGTTCTATTGCGATCACTTGTGTTCCGCCATTTCGCGTCTTGTGACGCGACTTCCGCTCTAGGCTGATCCAACCTCTGGTAGTCTCCCATCGACTTCCAGACCGAGTGACGTAAGTCACATCCGGCGTGACAGTCACAGCGCCGATGTCTATACCGTATCCATTGAGCATGCCAATTGGTGTCTATATCTTGACATCAGCGACCAACGGGGGTCAGCCCATGTCCGTACCGAAGCAAATGCGGCGTCAACTTGCCGCGCTGGCCTTGATGGGTTTTGGCTCGTGGAGTGGTGCAGCCGATCTTGACCCATTGGCACAGGCTGCAGTCGACGCCACCAATCAAGCCACTATCGACTCCGCGGTTAAGTTAAAGGAGCTCGAGGTTGAAAAGGCGCGGCTTACAGTGGAAGCGGCACATATAGCAAACCTCAAGTCGCTCATTCCAGACGTCAAGGCACTCAAGCGCGACAGCTCGGAATCGCCGACGCTGGACGCCCATCGTTTGCTATTCGTCACAGCCAAACTTGCGGCACTTACTCAGCCCCTCGGTGACGAGATTTTCAAAATGATGGGTACTCCGCCGCCCAGAAAGACCACTGTGATCGTTCTCAACGGGCGCCAGGCGCAGGCCCTCATCGACCAGCGCAACGATGTCGTAGCGACCTTGCGCGCGGCGAATATAGGCGCACGATCAGTGCTCGAACAGGCCGCGCGCGTCGAAAAGGACTGCGGAAAGCCATCGGTGCCGGTACCTGCCGAGCAAGGACCACGACCCTACTCGTTTATCGGCGGAGCTGATTTGGCAGAGACTCTCATTGGCGTGCAAGCTATCGTCGCTTTTCGCGAGATATTTCGTACCCAGGTGAAATATCAGTCACATGATGACAGTTCTTCCGTTACACCTGCTCTCGCACTTCTGGTCGGAAAGTACTTCAAAGAGAAACAAATTCCCGTTATCGACATCACTCATTTGATCACCTTAAACCTCGAACCTGAAGAAGTGGGCGATTGCAAAGGCTGGTGGGATCAAGACGAAACTAAGCCGGTTGGCGGACCAATAGAGGCACGGGGTGATCTTTTCTGTGCTCAGCAAAAGCTATCCCAATGCGCAAAGCTGATCGCCAAACGCATTCCGACACCCCCAAAGAAGGGAGATGCTGACTTGGTAGCCATGTACCAGAAGGTCGTGGCAGCGCACGAAGCTATCACCAAGGGCATGACCGATATGCACGCGGAAAGCGCGGAAAAACCCAGGTCGATCTTTGCTGGTGCTGTTGAAGGCGAAGCGTTGCGAAAAGGTCTGGTTGGGAAAGACATCTGGCTGCTCGACTTGAAGCTCCTGGCCGCCCATACCGACAACATTGCCCGGGATCGCTGGTGGAGCGGTCTCAAGATCAGTTTAGGTTCGTTTGTCTCGATCGGCTGGCACCTTGCGAGCTCGAACGACGCGACCAAGGTATTTAGCGGTATCGCCTACGATAAGAGCATCGACCAGCAGCCGATTGAGCTCGATGGTACGAACACTCCGCTCTCCTTGGCCGCGCCAGGGACGAAGCAAGATCAGGAACACGATCAAGGGGCGACGACGAGCAAAGGGAACGGAGCAGCGACGGGGCCCCTAGCATCAGCGGATTGATGTGATCGAGAATGCCTGTCCCATGGCATTGACCGGTCAGTGTGTGCTTCTATCAGCGTCTCGGCGCCTAATGCGGAGCCTGCGGGTGAAGCCCACCAGCATGAGCATGGTAGTCAAAGGAGTTCGCGGTCATAGACCGATGATCTCTGTTTCCAACTTTCCGCTCGCCGGATCAACCAAGCCGAACTTTAGCCCGCGCTCCCGACCCTCGCATGCAGCCAGGAACAGCAGCAGGGCTTTGCGGAGGATCTCACCCTTGTCGGTAGCGGTCTGTGAAGCCACACGGTCGATCTCGCAATTAAGGTCTTCAGAAAGTTGAATATTCAGGCGGACGCTCATGGCCACTCCAGCTACGTGTACGTGTTGGACGTACTTGTACGCCGTTCTTGCGCCATGCTCAACGATGTCGAAGAGCTTGCCGCATGGTGAGAGTGGTAACGAGTTCACAGGAAATTAAACAACTGGCATAGTCCACCCGAATGTCACAATTGGAGTTGGCTGATGCCGGAGCCCGTAGATCGAATCGAAGAGTTTCCCAAAGACGGAAGGCTCTGGTGGATCACATGGGTCGACGGCTATTCAGTTCCGCATGGTGGAACGGCAACGCCCAGTGTCGAGGTTGAGCTGACTCGACTCGAGGCGAACCTTGAGGATCTGTTCCGCTTAGATTCCAGAAGGACAGTGAAAGTCGAGCTAGGCGCGACGCCCCCGGAGCACCTCATCGTGCGAGTTCTATCTGGCTACGTTCCCAGGCTTGTGCTCGGCATGGTGTTCAAAGACGGCGTCGAAGTTGGCTCCCTACCCATGGAGGAGTTCGAATTCTCGACGGCATACGGGGAAGTCGACTTACGGCAAATCAGAGAGCGGATGGAAGACCCGCCGCGGTGGTGGAATTCAGCGCATACCTACAAGGTGATGAACCCAACAAGCTACAGGTTGGAAAGGCGATTTGATCAGAGTCGTGCGGTGATCATCACGGACGGTTCAGGGATCGCCGTTGTTCCATGCCATGAGATTTTCAGATCTATGTATGCAACGCATACAGACATCGCACTGGCGCTTACGTCCGGGCCATGGCGAGATACGATGGATTTTGTGGTTTCATCGCAGCGAACCGGAGTCAGAACAGACGGGTTGTGGCAGGTTTGCTTGCGGCGCCGTATTGCGGATCTGCATGCCCCGCTTCTAGCAAACCTCGTCTTGGGTGAAGACGGTAGAAAAGCCGCCAACGGCATCTATGCTTCGCTACTGGCTAGCCGAAACGGAGCAGGTTCTATTGCTGCGAGAATTCCTTTCGACACGTCTGAGGTCAGGTTGAAAGTCAAAGGCGTTCTCCTCCACGACAACCCGGTCAAGTTGCTCGTCTTTCAAGTTAGCGAGATTGATTGGGTAGGACCCTGCGATATCGTCGTCATGAGAGATAACGACGCAAGTAAAGGCAAGAGTCTGACTGAAACCGACCGTCAAAAGCCATATTCCTCGCGCGATCGGCACGTTGCCGAACGGCTCGACGGGACTATGGCTGCCGCGTCGAACGAAGATCCATCGGCACATGCTGCTGTCACGAATATCTCAGTGCCTCTACCCGTCTGGCGAATACCTCCTCAGCTGAAGAAAGAGGAAAAAGAGGAAAGTTTCCTCTACGCGTCGGGGCGACCGGGCGGCGACGACGAGTTGCTCGAACAGCTATCGGCCGGTAACGAATGGTATGGCGAATCTCGTTCCGGAAGAGTTGACTACTCGTTTCGGCGAAGGGATCACACGACTCGCTTCACCGAGATTGCACAGATGCTTGATCGACTTGCGACTGCTGGTCGGATCGATCGCTGGGAAGTCGTACAGGAGGAGTCCGAGAGATTTTTCTTCGGTTCGTTGCCTGTATGGCCGTTTCCGACTCGTATCAATGGCAGCAAACTTGGACTTAGGTATTCGTACATCGAAAAGGCGACTAGACAGGTGCGCACTGCTTTGGTCTGCAGAGTGGCAATAGGGGGCCGCATCGTCTACTGGATGGAAATTGAGATCGAAAGAAGGAGCAACGGAAAACCCTCGTGGGTGTTTGCGCTTGGGGAATATCCTGAAAGCTCTACCATCCGGAGCGTTCTGCAATTGGCCGCAAAAACTGGAGGGAGTTGGCCGTCCGAGGACATGTTGATCCAAACGGTGGGCGTGACGGCTGCGGAACCATGGAAGCACACACACATTAACAAGCGCAGGAAGGGTGAAGGGGGGAGGTTCAACGAGGATCGCGCCTTGGAAACCATGATGACGGTGTTGGCAAAGGCGGAGCCGCTTCCGACGATGCTAGCGAATAGCCAAATAGGTTTGTAGTGTTGAGCATGTCACTGCCCGACGCGAAAAGTAGCTCTATCGCGAATCATCTCATTCCAGGCGCCTGACCCGCGGCGGCCGCAGTAAATTCCCAAAGGAAGCTTAGCTAGTGAAAAAACATGAATTTGGCGGCCCGTGGACGCTGATCAAACTTGATCTCTTGACCCGCTACCTCAAGTTCTTCAATACAGCGCTTCAGGCTAAGCCTTCACGAGAACAACCGTTTACTCGAATATTTATCGACGCCTTTGCTGGGACCGGAGACTGTACCGTGAAAGTGGAGCGAGGCTCGCGAGCGACCGTTGCGGGCTCGGCAAAGATCGCAATAAGCACGACCCCTGCCTTTGATCGGCTGTGTTTCATCGAGATGAAAAGCGATCACGCCAAGGCACTCCGAGAGCTGAAGGATGAGTATCCGGATCGTTGTATTTCAGTGGAACACGCCGAAGCGTCGGTTGCCCTAAATCGACTGCTCTCTGAGACAAACTGGCGGAGCTCTCGAGGTGTTCTCTTCCTTGATCCGTATGGGATGAGTGTGGACTGGCAAACCGTAGCGCGTGTCGCACAAACACAGGCGCTAGATGTTTGGTATCTCTTTCCGCTGAGTGCAGTGACTCGCCAAGCCGCAAGGCAGCTGGATCGGGTTGACGAGCAGAAGGCGGCGCGCCTGGATAGCGTGCTGGGAACTCCGTCGTGGAGGGACCTGTTCTATGCGCGCTCGTCGCAAGAAGACGCATTTCAAGGCAAACGCGATGAAGGCTCAAAATTCAGGAATGTCTCGCCAGCGGAAATTGCCGACTTCGTTAAGCGCCGATTGGAGTCAGTCTTTCGTGGGTGGGTGAGTCAGCCGATCCTCTTGCCGGACACAGGTGTGCCCTTGTTCGCCCTGTATTTTGCTGTGAGCAACCCCCATCCAGCAGCTGTCGCGCTATCACGTAAGGCCGCGGATCACTTGGTTAAGATGCTTGTCGAGAAGCGGCTCGGAAAGGCTCAGGAATTTACGCTCGAATCCGGTGAGGCCGGTCAAGGCGACTTTTTTGATTGATTCAGTCGTCGCGTGCGGTGGCGGAGGTGAAGGGCTCTGCGGAGTCCACGATGGCTTGAGGTGGAGGTGCTGGGAGCCTGCCTGCTTGCATGTGGAGCTTGTCCGCATCCTGTGCTGAATGCCTCGCGATGGCGGCGACATCCTCGATCAGCACGCCATGAACCAACATTCCAGACGGAGTCGCCGATGGTTTCGATTGATCGCTTTGCCTACGCATCGAACCTCCTTGGTTTGATGAATTAGATGTCGAAATATCTACCATATAGGATAGATGATACGGTGCGATGTTGGGGCTCAGGGCGTTGGTTTTAGCGGCACCTGTCTAAACGGAGGCCAGAGCCCCTTTCGTCGGCGCGGGCCTACCAGATTTTGATTGTCGTCGTGCCTCTACATTGTTTGGGTCAAATGTCGCCGCCGCTATGCTGCATCGTCTGAAGCAGGACATAGATATTACGAAGGCCCGCGCGCTGCGTTGCAGCCATCAAGGGAGATGTGATGCAAGTGTTTAGTTGCAGGACCAACGGCCAGTGGTTGGCCGAGATGCCTCCACCCCCACCAGGAGAGCCGCTCGCGGAGCCTTCTGTCCCTGAAGCCGAGGATCCTGCGCTGGCAGAAGCGAAGCGGGTGCTCTCCGATATGTTGCGCTGCGGTAATTTTGTGGTTTTGTCTGGCTTGGGTACTTCGCTGTGCGTGCAGCCGGCGGTTCAAGGTGGTGCCAAGGCGCCAACCATGGCGGATCTCTGGCAGCAAGTTCAGGAAAAGCAAGACGCAACGGCAGCTGCATCCACGCCCGCTGGGCTAACCTTTCTCCAGCTCATGCAGTTGGTGGGACATCCTCAGGACAAAAGGGACATTGAAGCGCTGATGTCTCGATGTCGTCTTGCCGAATCCTTTCTGTCTGGTGCGCAGAAGGAAGAGGTAGTGAAGTTTGTCGCGCTTGCTGAGGCCCAAATCATCGCTGCCACAAACTTTATCTCCGCGAACCACCCTCTACCCGTGCACGCCGAATTTCTTCGCCGGGCAGCCCGCCGACCACAGCGTAAATCGCGGATGAAGATATTCACTACCAATTACGACCGCTGCTACGAAGAGGCGGGTCGCCAGGGGCGCTACGTAGTGGTTGATGGGTTCTCTCATACTGCCCCGCCGACCTTCGATGCTATTCATTTCAGCTATGAGACAGTACGCCGATTGAATGACACCGAGTCCTATGACCCCATACCGAATTCGTTTCACCTGTATAAGCTTCACGGCTCTGTCGACTGGCAGCGCCAAGAGATCTCGGGGGAGATTACGAAGTGGATGCCTGACGGTAAGCCGGTTCTCATCTATCCGCGCAACTCCAAATATGAGCTCGCCTTCGAGCAACCGTACTTGGAAATGATCAGCGCGTTCCAAACCGCTGTGAGGGAGCCCGATTGCGGTGTCCTCATCGTGGGGTTTGGTTTTAACGACAATCACCTTGCGGAACCCATCATGTCCGCCATCCGTTCCAACTTGTCGTTGAAGATCGTAGTGGTTAGCCCGGGACTTGCGCCCTGGGAGACTGAGCAACAGCAACATCTAGGCGAGTGCATTTCCAATAGGTACTTGGCCAAGCTTCACGACCTCGCTATCGCCGGCGATGCCCGAATCGCGCTGCTCAACTGCGGATTCGAACAGATGGTTTCGCTGATTCCTGACCTTGCAGCTGAGACCGACCTTGAGCGCCATGTCGCGAGGCTGCGTGGTATTGGTGCGGTATGAGCGGCCTCGTTGTTTCGCCTTTTGATCGGCAGCGATACATAGGGTCCGTCTGCACCGTTCGGCCAGCATCTGTAGAGGTCAATCTTCCGCTAGCGTCCTCCCCGGGCCGTACCCATGTCGCTGGTTACCCGCTGCAGCGTGGTCAAGTCGGTGAGTTCGTCGTAGTTGAAGGCGAAGAGCATGCCGTGCTCGGTCGCTTGATCGAGACCCGGCTTCCGGAACGTGACCGCCTGACCGTCGAGCCCTCACATGATCATGATTCCACCCCAAACCCGTTAGGGGTGGTTCAACTTCTTACCGCCATTGACCTTGAAACCGGACACCCGCTGCGAGGTGTGCCGATTTCACCGAGGATTGGTCAGCATGTGTTCTCTGCTCACCCTCTGGTCGTCAAGCAGGTAGTCGAGTCAGGTGCAACACCAGACGCCAAGCGGATTCAGCTCGCCACCTTTCCACATGCGACAGACACCGCGGTTTCTTTGTCTCCAAGTCAACTCTTGGGCCGCCACTGCGCAATTCTTGGCGCTACCGGCGGGGGGAAGAGCTGGACCCTGGCGCGACTTACAGAGGAAATCGCCCGGTTGGGAGGAAAGGCAATCCTCTTCGACGCAACCGGGGAATTTCGGACGCAAACCAGCGTTGCTGTCACCCATGCGTATCTTGGCGGGCGAAAGGAGGGCCCGCACGACGTTCGACGATTCCTGAGCTTTCCGTATTGGGACTTGACTGAGTCGGACCTCTTTGTTTTGCTGCGTCCGAGTCCAGGGGTTCAAGCGCCCAAGCTCAAGGAAGCCCTCCGGAGCTTGAAGATCGCTCACCTAGCCCCTGCGCTCGCGAATGGCGGCTTGATAAGGAAGGCTGGCAATCCCCGGCAACCATTTGAGGCGGCTTGCATTCAGCAGGCGGTGGCATTAACTCGTCCAGGCACTTTCTTCGACATCGCGCAGCTATCACGACAGATATGGGAAGAATGCGTCTACCCAAGCGGATTCAACGCTCAGGCTGCAAACTGGGGTGGCGCCACGCCGAACGAGCAATCCGCCTGCGTTACACTCATGTCACGCATTGAAAGCGAACTGGCCTCACCTAATCTCGAATGTTTGTTTTCGCCTGATGGATTAGACCCGCTGCCTGGTGTGGTCGAGGAATTCTTGGCTGACGCGGACCAGCGCATACTCCGAATCAGTCTTGAGTTCCTTTCTTTTGAGCACAATGCTCGTGAGGTTGCCGCGAATGCGGTTGGGCGCTATTTGCTCAGCCTTGCTCGACAGGGGCGATTTCTCGACATGCCGGTAGTGGTCTTGCTCGATGAAGCACACCAGTTTCTGGATAAATCTGTCGGTGACGAATTCACAAAGGCCGATCTTGATGCGTTCGGATTGATTGCCAAAGAAGGACGCAAGTATTCGTTGACCTGCGTTCTCGCCACCCAGCGGCCACGGGATATTCCCGAGGATGTGCTTAGCCAGATGGGGATGTTTATCGTTCACCGACTCATCAATGAACGGGACCGTATCGTTGTTGAGAAGGCGTGTGGCGACCTTGACGCGTCTGCAGCCTCGTTTCTGCCGACGCTGGGTCAAGGGGAGGCGATGGTAGTTGGCGTTAGCGCGCCAATGCCGCTTCCCGTCACAGTCCACAAGCCAGCCCGACCCCCTTCGTCGCGGTCTGCCGATTTCGAAGGGCTCTGGGGGTAGCGTCGCCGGCGGTACGGGAAGACATGGATATGTGATGAAAACACCACGGTAGGAGCGCTGCAAATATACCTCTGCGACGGTGCCATCTCTTGAAGTAAGACTGCTTGCGAATGGTCGTAGGCTCAGTTTCACTACACAAAGAACAGCGGCCGCTGACTCGGAGCGATGATCTGGTCGGAAAGGCCAATTTGCTTGGACGGACGACGAGGCTTGCCATCCGTACCAACAATCTCGATGACCCGGTGCTGCGCAAGCTTGATGATGGCTTCCTGGTAGATGTTGCTCGAGGCCGGCGACTCGTTGCAGGTGGTGGCGTAGAGCACGCCGTAGTTCACCCCTTCATCGTGCGAGTAGATGACTTTCGGCACCTGGGCCATGAGTGCCTCGATGCTCGATTCCTTCGCCACGTCATCGAACTCGAAGCCCAGTTCAGATTGTCGCTTCAAGCCCGAATCGTGTTGAGGATCGTAGCCCAACATGTCGAACATGTTCAGACCCGCCCCACCATAGTGGATGAAGTAGTTCTGGTTCTGCCAGTGGACCTCCGTCATGACATCTCGGGCCCGGAAGTGCTGGGAGAGATGTATGAGCCAATAATCACCGTGTCCTTGCTTGTTCCGGACGAAGAAGGGTGTGTAGTGCTTGGCACCACACTGTCGAACGAGTTCCTTGTACAGCGTCGATTGGATGAATAGCCGCCACTGAGTGTCCGAGGCCTTGATCTCCCTTAGAGATCGCCCAGCAAGGATGTTGGGAATCTCGATCTTTTTGAGACTGGTTGTGAAGTTTTTGTCGTTCGCGAAGTTGAGGAAGGAGTCGACGGCAAAGGTGAGAATGATCTCAGCACCGGGGAGCGTGTAGAGGATCTTTCGGATCAGCGATGTTGGTACTGCGCTGTAGCCAAACTGGTCGAGAATGAAGATTGAGCGACCATTCCGGGGGCTCTTCTTCTGGATCTTTTTGATGATGTCATCCGCAATCTCTTCAAAGGATCTCTTCAGGATTTGTATGCTAGAGCCGAAGCGGGCGCCGTACCCTTTTTCCTGAAGCGTTCGCTTCAGAAGCAGGAAGGGATTTCGTCGTGATTCAATGAAGAAGTAGCCAATGTCCAGCCTGACTGGCTTCGATCTGCCTTGATTGATGAAGAACTCTGCTTCTTTCTCTGCCTCGAGCAGGATGATCGGCGAGCCGTAGGCCAGCTTGCCAGTGTCCGCATGCGTGTAGACGCCGCCGCCGGCAAAGCCATCTACGAGCGTTAGCTTGAACTCGTCCCGCGGCTGGCCGCCCACCAGTGTCTGGTAGTACGCGGCCATGTAGGATTTGAGAATGCGATGCTTGGCCACGCTGTGTGGCTGGATGATGTCAGGCCCGTCTTTCCAGGTGTATTGACTTATCGGCATCGCATGAGAGGGTTTGACCTGCCCCCTGCCGGCATACCAGTCAATTGGAAGCGGGTCCGGGATTTAACACGATAGCTGTTTGTGCTTCGGTTGTGGTTTGCCCGTCATCGCCAGAGCTCTGGCGATGACGGGCGGCGAATTGGGCCGGAGGTATCCGGCCGATGCTGCTGTGGGGTCTGACCTCGTTGTAGTCCTGGCGCCAGATGCCGATCAGTTCGCGTGCCTGAGCCAACGATTCGAACCAGTGCTCGTTCAGGCATTCGTCCCGAAACTTGCCGTTGAAGCTCTCGATGTACGCGTTCTGCACCGGCTTACCCGGCTGGATCAGGATGTGCTCAACACCTCGTGCCAGCGCCCAGCCCATGAAGGCCCGGCTGGTGAATTCCGGCCCATTGTCCGTACGCACTGCCCGTGGATAGCCCCGAAACCGGGCCGCCTGATCCAGCACCCGGGTCACGTAAGGTCCGGGCATCGAATGATCGACCGCGATGTCGATGCACTCATGGCTGAAGTCATCGGCCACCGTCAGGCATTTGAGCCGCCGCCCGCAGGCCAGTGCGTCACTGACGAAATCCAGACTCCAAACCGCGTTGAGCGCATCTGGCGCCACGAGGGGTTGGCGCTGGCCGCAGCGACGCTTCTTGCCCCTGCGGCGCACCGTCAGATTCTGCTCACGATACAGTCGATAGACCTTCTTGTGATTCGTACCGGGAAACTCGCCTCGAAGCAGATCATGGATGCGCCGATAGCCGAACCGGCGGCGCTGATGGGCCACCTCCACGATGCGGCCCATCAAGTGCTGCGTACGCTCATCGGGCTGGGGTGGATGGCGCCAGGCATCACGAGAGAGCCCCACAAGAGAACACGCGCGTCGCTCCGACACCACGCCTTGCGACAGTATCGAAGCGATCGCCAATCGTTTGTCCTGTGGGGCTAGCGCTTTACCTTGAAGGCCACCTTCAGTGCTTCGATGTCCAGGTGCGCCTCGGCCAGCAGCTTCTTGAGCTTGCTGTTCTCCGCTTCCAGTTCCTTGAGCCGGCGGGCTTCCTGCTCATCCATGCCCCCGAACTTCGCGCGCCACTTGTAAAACGTCGCGTCGCTGAAACCGCCTTGCCGGCACAGCTCGGCCACCGGCATTCCAGCCTCAGCCTGCTTCAGAAATCCGATGATCTGCTGATCGGTGAATCGACTCTTTCTCATGTCCGTCCCGCTCCAGTTGAACGGACCTTACTTCCAAATCGGTGGTATGGCTACGGGGGGCAGGTCAGGTTAGACGGCTGCGGCCGGCATCTCGTCGTAGGTCCGGCCTTTGAGTTCTCTGCCGTTGTGTTTCTTCGCTCTGCGTTTTCCGTCAGCGCCCCAGCCACCCCATTGCTTGAAGAAGAAGGCAGCGCCTTGTGCCTCGCATTGTTCCTGCAATGACTCCACCCACTCGACCTTCATCGGTCGGGCTTTCGGCCCTGACTCGCCGCCGACGATGACCCAATGGATGTTTGAGAGATCCAACTGGCCAACGTCTTCCAGCAAGGGTTCGATCGACAAGAACCGCACGGTAGCATCGACACCTCGCAGATAGTCGATGCGTGGGACACCGTACGTTCGATCTTCCACCGAGACGCCCAACCAGGCATTTGCTGGTGCCCTCTTGTTCTTGAAGTATTCAGCCAAGCGGTCGGCTCGTTTTGTCAGAATTTGGAATGTATGCCAATCGGCTTGCCTGATGGTATCAAAAACCTGGTCGATATAGCCAAAGGGAATGTCTTCGTGAAAGAGATCTGACATCGAGTTCACGAAGTACACCGTCGGTTTCTTTCGCTTGAGCGGATCCTTGAGGCGGTCAGCCAGCATGGTGAGCCGAAAGCCATTCTCGTAGCCGCGGGTACCCATGGCCTGAAGGCGGTCGGCCATGACCTCCGCGTAGCAATGCTTGCAGCCAGGAGAGACCTTCGTGCAACCCACGGTGGGGTTCCAGGTCATTTCTGTCCACTCGATCTTGCTCTCAGTCGTCATCACTCATCCCCTGTAGATCGATACGCCCACCCTCAGCGGCATTGACCAAACGCACCAACACGTCTCTTCGAGGCGTATTCAGTATGGTTGAGAGGGAACGAAGTTGCTCCAACGTGGCTTCAGGAACCCACTCCTGGAGCCTTCGATACCCACTGCCTCTCATGCGGCTTCGATACGCGTTCTGCGCATTCGCTAGCTGAGCAGTCCGCCCTGTGCGGGTGGTCCTAACGCGCTTGTTCTCGCTGACTCTCGGCATGAATCACTTTGGGACTTGATTACAGTGTAATCATACCAAATGGGTTGATATGGTCAATATTTACCGAGCTTTCAAAAGCGCTTATCGAGGCCGTCGCGTCGAGAAATCCGTGCAAGCGTCGACGCTGGGGCGTGTGTCGGAGAGGGCCGAAACGCTAATAGGGGGCGGAAGCACTTCCGCCTGCATTCAAAACAGTTGGCGCAGCAAAATCCTGGTGATGAGTACGCAGTGTTGTGTGGGGAGCGCTAACACTACAACTTGCTTGGATAGCCGCGCAGGATTGCGCAACCTAAAGGTGCTTGCCCCGGCTCCGAGCACACCGGCGCTTGAGGTCGGGTGCAAAAACAAAACCCTTTAATCCAAGATCGATGTGCCGGCGTCACATCATGGAGTCGTCGTAGAACAATGCGAGGTTGAGAAGTGAAGAATCAGACCAAGAAAGTCGCCCCGTGTCGCAGTGGAAGCGCACCCATGACGTTTGGCCAGCAATTCTTGTACGACTACGTCGGCAAACCGGTGTCGTTCTTTCTCTACGCGGTCGTGATTGTTGGTTTCCTGGCCAGCTTGAGTGCGCTAGGGATACTCAACGAGCACGCGCTGTCGTGGATGAAAACGATCCTTTCGGTCGCGCTGAGTCAATGGTGAAGTCGTTCAGTGTGATACCGGACAGCGTCGGTGCTCAGTGGCTGAACGCGGTTGCGCCCTTCGAACACCATTACGTCTGGAGCGGTGCTAGGCAACCATCGGTCGAAGTGTCGTGCGAGTTTATGGTGATCGATGTGCACCTGGCGAGTGGATGGCCAGAGGACTATGTGACCCTCTTGCCGTCGCACGTTCCGTCCGGTCAAAGCCAGGACCTCCTGAAGTGGAATCTGATAGAGATCAGCCAACAGTCTGGCCAGCATTGCTCTGGCCTCGCGAGCGTTGTTCGTCTCTTCCAGTCGTTTGTAAGTCACCCGGATACGCCTGATGAGAGTCCGCTCTTTCGCGCGGACTGATGCGGTCGGGGGTTTTTTATTTTTCAACGCGACGCCGTAGCTCTCCCGGAGGTGGCGGGCGAACGCGGACAAACTTGCAGCGAGTCCACCGCGCGTTCGAAGCAGTCGATCGAGGTGGGCCTGGCGAATATCCCGAAAGCTCCGAACACCGGCCAACTGGACAAGCCCAATAGCCGCAGACACGTAGTACCGAACTGTCTTGGATTGCAGTTTGCGTTCTGACTGATTCAATGAACTTGCATACCGCTTGAGCTCAGAATGCCAAGGCATATCACTGCACTGGCGTATGAGATCGTCCAACCTGCGTCGTTCGTTCAGATCGACAAGCACCCGCGCATTCCATGCGATGGCAAGGCGCTCGCACAAGAAGGTCACGATATTGAAACCTTTCCTGAGACCCTCCGCGCCAAACAGATCGAACATCGTTTCCTGCGTCAGCTCCGTGGCGCTGCAGAAGCGTCGATCGATACGAGAAAAATAAACCGCGTAGCCATCGATACGGCGAGTCATGTTGCCAGCTTTGCAACGAAGCCCCTCCCAGTGACAAAAATCGCGAAACAGAGCCCGCACCCAACGCTGCTCCAGGAGCTCAGTATTGAGTTCAATGCGTCGGTAAATCCTGTCCGTCAAAGAACATGTGAAGCACAGCGACGCGCCGCCGCCAGCAACGGAAACCCCGCAGCCAGGGCAACGGTGTGTAATTGGAGCGGAGGGGTCGCAGGCCTTGCAATAGGGTCTTCCGCCAACGTCTCGGCCAGCGACGGCGCGATGTTTTCGGCACACGTTGCATGTTTCATAAGTCGCAGAGCGGCAACGTGGACACGCCAGTTCATCGATCCCGTGTGCGGTTGCGGTACTGAGTCGCTTGGACAACTCGCCGCAGTAGGCACATGGCCGAGGCGTGTTGAAGTTCGGGGCGCATGATGGGCACACGGGGCGGCCGGCGACGAGCACGCCAGCCTTCGATAACGGACGGTCACACCTGGCGCATGTCCGCTTAGCCGCGCGGCACGTTCTGCAAATGGGACTATCCGCATGATGATAGGCGCGGGTTGAACCGCCACAGATACTGCAGGCCACTTTGGAAAATACGCTGCAATAGCAGGTATTGCAGTAGGCATGCCCGTGTTCAACACGCGTCGCCTTGCTCATGGCTCGACCGCACTCGTCGCATGCTTTTCTTGCGGTTCTCACGCCCAGCCCACCTCGGCTATGAGTCGTTGCGCTCTGATCTGTCGGTACAGGTCCGGACTCCTTCTAGCGAGGCTCTGCAGCGACCGGTCAAAGATCTTGGGAACATTTCTGCGCTGGCGACGGTGACCAAGGGGCAGCAACGACACACCCTCTAGAATCTGAGGAGGCAAATGCATACGTCTAAACGTCTGCTGAGTCAGCCCGCCCGCATGCGCTGCCACGAGAAAGTTGCCGGGCCATTTATTTTTGATTGCCGCTACGGTCTCCAACATGAGAATGCGCTCGGCGATTCGAGCATGTTCGAACTGGGAACGACGCTCGCGTGGATGGGAGGGCTCTCCCAGACCCAGTGCGTTACGGATGGTTGCATGGCGCCGAAACGGGGTCAGAATGGAAAGCAGCCGGCGCACAGTTTCAAGCCGCTCATCTGACCTGTGAGGTTTGACGAGAGGCGTGGTGGCGCCTTGGACCGCCGCGAGCAGTTCCTCTTGGAGGGCCTGCACAGAGCCGGGTATTGGGCACGGGTCCTGATGTCGGGTCAAAGATGCGCCGCACTCGGAGCAGAAGATGAGATCGAGTCTGTTGCCCCGATGTGGCGCAATCGGACTAGTGCACACGGGGCAACAGTCTTCAAGTGGAACTTCGTGGATCTCGCACCTGACGTAGAAGCCCAGCCGCCATCGTTTGCGGAACCAATGGCGCCCTTCTTTGAGACACGTGGGGCAAAACTGCAATCCATGCCGCCGGCGCACCCTGTTGAAGACGCTGACCGACAGCAGAAGAGGGGTGTCGCCTCCTTGTCCAACTGAGCCGACAATCTGTCTGAATGGGACGAGGGTGCTTCCCTCCAAGGCGTCGATAGGCGTTCCACTTGCCTCGGAAACCTGCCTTAACCATCCACGATCGACGGTCCGGTCCACGTCGCGGCTCCAGACCGGTCGTCCAGGGAAGTGAAGGCTCATGAACCGGTAAGCTGTCGTACCGTGCGCGTGGGCCGAGCGAACAAGATAAGAGGACAGCAGCTCATCCTCTTCCAGTCGAACCGGATAGGGCCACGGATCGATCCTAGAGGGCTTCAGCCTGTTTGCCATATTCGGTGAGTTTGACCCACCCGATCTGCTCGAGCGTCTTGGTCGTGATCTTGTCCGAACGGTCCCGAATTGCATGGATGGCGGCGCGCTTGAGAATTCTGGCGAGGCTCCCGATGGTGCCTCCGCACATGCCGTGAAGTTTGATCGCCAGTTCGCGCTCGATGAGATTTGACGGGTGAACCAAGGGAAGAATGCGCTCGAAACTCGCCAGCAATCTCAAGAAATCCTTGTCGAGCTGCCATCGAGGCAACCCGAAGGCTTCAAAACGGGAGGATAGCTGCGTGTCCGTATGCAGGGCGCGGATCGCATCGCGAGTGCCGACCGCAACGATAGGCAAGCGAAGGTCATTGCTCAGGTTCTTCAGTACGCCAAGGAAGTGGCGTTGTTGGCGCGCATGGCCATAGAGAAGATTGTGAATCTCATCGATTACCAGCATTCGACATTGGACGTACGTCAGCACTGAGTGCGCCTGGTTCTTCTTTCGTTGAACGGGATCTGAATCTCGATGTGCGATTTTGAGCGCGAGCAATAGCTCGGTCCAGAACCGTGTTTCGACGGGTTCAGACGGCATGTTCATGATGGCCACCGGTAGGACCGGGTCCCCTGCGGGCTGCTGAATCACCGGGTGACGCTCGCAAAATTTTTCGACGACGGTGCTCTTGCCGTTACCGCTCTCACCAACCAGCAGAAGATTCGGCATGCGGTGCGTACGCGGATGTATCAACAAATCTTCGAGTGTGTCGAGGGCCTCGTGGGCTCGCGTGTAACCGATCCACCTGTCCTGCATGGCGAACTCGATGCGCTCTTCGGTCGGCAGGAGCATTGCGCTGTGGACAGAAGGGTCAAGGTGGTCAAAGTGCGCCATCGCTACACCTTGATGTCGAAGGGTTGAATGGGGGAGCCGAAGATGTCGTCGTCCATTGGATCGCTCATCGGAGTGCGATCAACTTGGAGCTCGGTTCGCTCTGGAGCGGCTCGTTCAGCCGGTTGCGTGGCTCTCGACTTTGCTTGCCGCTTGGTTGTCTTGATACGGTGTATTTGCCTGCGGGCGGCTTTCGTTTTAGTGACGGCTGCTTCAACGCGCGCACGCATACGTTCTACCGCATCGAAGATTGCTTCCTCGTCGACATGCGCCTCACCCTCAGCGCGCAGACGCTTTTGAGCCGCGCGTAGCTCCCACAGGCTGATAGGAGGATGGGCCGCGTTCCGATACGGAATCTCGTAATACTCGCGAGCCTCCGGGTCGTAGAAGTAGACGACACTGATATCTCTGGGGTCGCGCCGGATGATGAACTTGCGTTTGATCCTGCTCTGATTCGGTTCGGTGGCGTTGATCCACGGATTGAGGACTTCGTGATAGTAGAAAACGTCGTCGATCACGACGCCATAGGGTTGAATCGTTCGCTCCACAAAAGGCAGAAAATCCAACCGCAGCCGATGGGGATTGCTGGGTACTTCAGGGATCCCCTTTCCGGGCTGTGTCGAGTCTCCAAGTAAGCCGATTTCCCATTTGCGAAGCGGCGGCATCTCAAGTTCTGAATGCAGCCGCTTGTGATACACGTTGACGATGAAGTCGACCAAGCGTTGCTCGAACTCTTTCAGCGTCAGGGCCGACTCTTTCTCCGAGTCATATCCCTTCCGTTCTCTTGTATTGGAAAACGTCGTTCCCGGCAGAGTGCGGATCTCTCCGCCGCTGGTCCCCATGTAGCGCTCAATGTGTCCACCGTAGTGCGGAACCTTGACGGGACGCATTTCAAGGTCAATCGCATACTGTTCGCATGCCTTTGAAAGCATGGCACCGCGGAACTCCTTTGCGTTGTCGCAGTGCACTTTGGCGATGCGACCCCATACAGGCCATTCACCTGGCACTTCAAGCGCCGCTAGGTATTCGTTTTTTGGAGACATGGAGTTCGCAAGGCACATGCCGGCCGCCACGGCACTGGGCTTCTCCATCGACACGTAGACCCCAGTGATCATTCTGCTGAAGACGTCGATCGCGAGGGTTACTGTCGGCCGCCCCATGGGAAGCCGCGTCTCGTCCTCTACGACGATGATGTCAGCCTCGGTGTGATCGATCTGTACGACGGCGAGAGGGAAATCGGCGCCGGGGAAATTGCCTCGGATCGGAGCAAACTTGTTTCGAGCCTGATCGCTGTGGCCGCGTGCCCGTAGCACCCGATCGGGCCGAAGTTCGCGAATACGGTTTCGGACGGTATTGGGATGTGGAGCGTCGATGCCGGCAGTTCGGCACATGGTTGCGACCCGGTTGATGACTTCCTGCGGGCGCAAACGTTGTTTGCTGAGAAATGCGTCCTCAATGGCTGAACGGACTATCTTCTCGGTGCTTTCGTCCAGTCCTTTGTTGCCTCGGCGGCGACCGCGTTTTTGAGGTATCAGTGACGATAGTTGAAGTGAGTTGGTGTAGAGCTTGATCCACTCGTAGATGGTTCCCGCATGGACGCCGGCAGTCGCTGCCGCCTGCTCAACTTTGGCTCGTGTTCTATCTTGATCTGCCAAGAGTGGTGAGATGATTGCAAAGCGCTCGTGAGCCTGCTTCCAGTCTCCATCGGAGATGTCTTCCAGATCCGGTGTTGGGATGCCTTCGGTCAATGATGTACTGGCGCTGGACGCAGGTTCAAGTTGATCGACACTAAGGCGCTCGATCCGGCGTGATTCCAGGTCTTCAGCCAACACGTTGTCGACACCGAGAATGTGGGTGATTTTGAATTTCTTCCCCAATGCGCCGACGATTGCACCTGGCTTCACGGTAACGAAAGCGGCTGTTGTCATTCGGTGGCCTCCCGCGATGCACACCAGATGGATGTGGCCATGGTTAGAGGTTCGGTAAGATCCGCACCGATCAGCTTCGTGCACACCAACCGCCAGAGCGGACCTACCGCTCGGATTCGATTTTCCTTGCTTGAAAATGCAGCCTTCAGCAGCAAATCGGGGGTGGCGTCGCCGAGAAGATCTAGCGTTTCCAACAGATGTTCTTCCATCGCAACGTTTGCCATTTGCGCTCTGTAGGGGCGAAGGAACTTCGCATTGGCTAGGTACGCCGAACCCCGAATTTCCACCTCGGTGACGAGTGCGAAGCGCATCTCGTTGGCTCGTGCAAAGCGAATTGCCGCCTTGAAACGAGGCTTGAGCGCGATCCAGTCGCTCTTGAGATTCTCCCGATATTTCACTTCGTAGAGCACCTTTTCACCATTGGTGTACTCGACGTAGACATCCGGGGTGTAGTGGCGATCGCGGCCGGCCGCGTCCTTGTATCCGATCCGAACCGGCTGTCCTCGGATCTCGACGAAATTCCGATCGAAATCGAGCAGGATTAAAAAGTCCCGCTCCAAGGACGACTCATGCGCGACGGAGAAGCCGCCCACAGCCGTCTGTCCAGTCATGCTTCGGCGGTTGGTTCCTATCTTCCGCGCCGGACTGATATCTAGTCGCGTAATTTGTTGTACATACGCACGTTGGTCGTCGATTTTCATGTCACCTGGTTCGCCTATTCTTTGTAGAAAGATAGCTAAGTGATTGATAAAAATATACTGATTTCATGTTTATTTTTGTAATTCACAGCGGCAGCGTGCCGGTGCCCGGCGAGATCAGCCTGGCCGATCACGGCGTGCTGTTCCTCGACGAGCTGCCCGAGTTCGATCGCCGGGTGCTCGAAGCGCTGCGCGAGCCGCTCGAGACCGGGCATGTGGACGTCTCGCGGGCCCGCCACCGGGCGCGCTTCCCGGCGCGCTTCCAGCTGGTGGCGGCGATGAATCCGTGCCCCTGTGGCCATCTGGGCGACACGCGCGGTCGCTGCCGGTGCACGCCCGAGCAGGTGGCGCGCTATCGCGGCAAGCTCTCCGGCCCCTTGCTCGATCGCCTCGATCTCGTGCTCGAAGTGCCGGCCCTGAGTGCCGCCGAACTGCGCTCGGCGCAGCCGGGCGAAGCCTCGCAGCCGGTCCGCGCGCGGGTGGTGCAGGCCCGCGAACGGGCCCTGGCGCGCCAGGGCCGGCCCAATGCGGCCCTGGCGGGCGAGGCCCTGCGGGAACACTGTGTCGTCGACGCGGCGGCCGGTGACATGCTCGCCCGGGCGGTGGACCGTCTCGGTCTGTCGGCACGCGGCCACGACCGGGTGCTGCGGGTGGCGCGCACCCTGGCCGATCTGGCCGGGGAGGCGGCCATCGGCCGCGCCCAGGTTGCCGAGGCAGTGCAGTACCGGCGCGCGCTGGCCGAGCGGCGGTAACGCCGCCCCGCGCGGGGACGCGCTACACTGGGCGGATTCCCCATAACAAGATCCCCCGCCCCGACCCCATGCCGGTTTCCATCCGCGTTCTCGCGCCCATCCTGGCCGCCCTCGCGGCCCTCGGGCCGTTCTCCATCGACACCTACCTGCCCGCCTTCCACGACATCGCCGCGGACCTGGGGGCGAGCCGCTACGAGGTGCAGCTCACCCTCACCGCCTACCTGATTCCGTTCGCGCTGATGGTGTTCTGGCATGGCGCGCTGTCGGACAGCTTCGGCCGTCGCCGGGTGATTCTCGCCGCCCTGTCGCTGTATGCCGTGGCCTCGGCGGTGTGCGCCCTGGCGCCGGGCATCGAGTGGCTGTGGATCGGGCGGGCGCTGCAGGGGCTGTGCGGCGGCGCGGGCATCGTGGTCGGTCGGGCCGTGGTGCGCGATGTGCTCGAGGGGCCGCAGGCGCAGCGGCTCATGTCCCATGTGGTGATGATGTTCGCCATCGCGCCGGCGGTGGCGCCGATCCTCGGCGGGGCGATCCTGGCGGTGCTGCCCTGGCAGGCCATCTTCTGGTTCCTCGCGCTGCTCGGCGCGCTGCTCGGCGCGGTGAGCTACTTCAAGCTGCCCGAGACCCACCCGCCCGAGAAGCGCCAGAGCCTGCATCCGGTCAATGTGGCGCGGGGTTACGGCTCGGTGCTGCGCAGCGGCCGCTTCCTGCTCATCGGCGCCGCCATCGCCCTCAACTTCAACGGTTTCTTCCTGTATGTGCTCTCGGCACCCACCTTTCTGGTGGACCATCTGGGGGTGTCCGAGCAGGGCTTCGGCTGGCTGTTCATTCCCGCCATGGTCGGCATGATGACCGGGGCCTGGCTGTCGGGGCGGGTGGCCAGTCACTGGACGCCGGGGCGCACCATCCTCACCGGTTTCGCGGCCATGGGTGCGGCGGCGGCGGTGAATGTCGGCATCAACCAGGGGTGGCCGCCCAGCCTGCCGCTGAGCATCCTGCCGGTTCCGCTCTACGTGCTGGGCATGTCCATGGCGATGCCCAACCTCACCCTCATGGCGCTGGACCTGTTCCCGGCGCGGCGCGGCATGGTCTCCAGCTGCCAGAGCTTCATGCAGACGGCCACCAACGCGCTCACCGCCGGGGTGTTCGCACCGCTGCTGTGGGCGAGCACGGCGCGCCTGAGCCTGGGCATGGGCGCCTACCTGAGCCTGGGTTTCCTCGCCTATCTGGGGGTGCGGCGGCTGCAGCAACGCAGCGCCTGAGCCGCGTGCTCAGGCCGGCGCCTGGGTGTCGCCCGCGCCCAGCGGGCGCTGCATCAGCACGGTGTCGACCCAGCGGCCGAACTTGAAGCCCACCGACTCGAGCGTGCCCGCGGTGCGAAAGCCGCAACGCGCATGCAGGGCGATCGAGGCCGCGTTGGCCGAATCGCCGATCACCGCCACCATCTGCCGCCACGGCCCGCGCGTGCATTCGTCCAGCAAGGCCTCGAGCAGCGCCCGTCCCGTGCCCTGGCGATGGGCCGCGCGGTCCACGTAGATGGAGTTCTCCACCGTGTGCCGGTAGGCGGCGCGCGCACGGTAGGCCGCCGCGTAGGCATAGCCGAGCACCCGGCCGTCCCGTTCGGCCACCAGGTAGGGCAGGCCGGTCGCGCCGATGGCCTGGAAGCGCTCGGCGAAGGCGTCCGCCCCGGGCGGCACCTCTTCGAAGGTGGCCAGGCTCTCGAGCACGTACGGGGTGTAGATGGCCAGACAGCGTGGCAGGTCGGCGGGCGTGGCGCGGCGGATGAGGGGTGGGTTCATGGCGGCGGCGCCGAAGTGACGGGGCCTCCATCATGCACCGGCACGCGCGTGAAATGAAGCGCGTGCCGGGTGCGGCGCCGGGGAGTTCCGGTCAGGGGGTGAGCTGTCCGGGCCGGTAGGCGAGGGCGGTGTCGGTGCCGCCGGCCAGGGCCAGATCGCGCGCACGGCGATCGGCCAGCGCAAACCGGTACTGGTGGTTCGCGGTCACGGCCAGATGCACGTTGCCCAGGTAGCTGCCGCCGTCGGCCGGGACCGTGAACCGGTAGACGACAGGATGCGGCGGCGTGAGCGCCAGCTTGCCGTGGCGATCCGCCAGGACCAGCCGCCAATCGCGCAGCTCGTAGGTGCCAGGGGCCAGGCGCAGCACGGCGACCCGGCCCACGGTGCCCGAGTCCTCGCGGATCGCGCCCGCGTCACCGGCGCCCTGACCGACGACGGGCAGCGGCCGGTCGGCCGGTGCGCCGGTGGCGGTCGTGCGGGTGCCCAGTGCGCGGGCATGTTCGCGTTCCGAGCGGTAGTAGCGTTCCACGCGGGCCTGGTTCATGGGGGGCTGCGCCACCGGACGGAGGCGGTATTCGAAGCGCGAGACGCGGGTGCCGGCCGGGGCGGCCACGGTCAGGGACAGGACCGCCAGGCCGTCCGTGCGCGCCGCGGCGGACCTTGGCGGGGTGGGGGTTGCGGCGCAGCCGGCCAGGGTGAGGGCCAGCGCGAGGCCGGCGGCGAATCGGGGCATCATCACAGGGCTCCTTGAGTGTCGGGGTGCGGCATGCCGGAGGCGTCGGCCGGCGCGTCGTCGGCGCCGTCGAGCGCCCACAGACGATGGGCGTCGAGCAGGACGCGGTCGTGCCGCTCCAGCGCGTCGAGCTGGAGCAGGCGGGTCGCCAGGGCGGCCTCGCGGGCCCGGCGCTGGGCCAGCAGCAGGGCGTCGAAGCTGCCCTCGCCGAGGCGGTAGGCGCGTGCGGTCAGCTCGGCCGCCTGACCCAGCTGCTCGCTCGCCTGCCGGCTGGCGAGCCAGGCCTGGCGGGCCGTGGCGGCGCCATGGACGGCGGTTGCCGCGTCGGCGGTGGCGCGCTGCAGGGCAGCGGCTTCCTCCCGCGCCGCCATGTCCGCCTCGGCCACTGCGGCGTCGGCGCGGGCACGTCGGCCACCGCCGGGCAGGGGAATGCTGAGGCGGGCGCCGATGACCTTCTCCTCGCCGCCGCGCTCGCTCGACACGAACAGGCCGAGCGTGGGGTCGGGGGTGCGCTCGCGGCCGGCCCGCCGGGCGCCGAGGCGGGCCTGGCGGCTGTGGCCCCGGGCGAGCCTCAGTTCATGGTTGTGTTCGAGCATGGCGTCGATCCAGGCCTGCGCGTCGCTGTCGAGCGCGGGCGGCTCGCCGATCTGCGCCGGGGTCGCCAGCGGCAGCGCCGGATAGCGGCGGCGCAACAGTTCGGCGGCCGCGTCGCGCCGGGCCACCGCCGAGGACAGTTCGGCCCGGGCCTGGGCCACGGCGGCCTGGGCCTGGACGGCATCGAGGCGCGCCGCATCGCCGAGCGCCTGGCGACGCGCCACGGCCTGCGCCTGGGCCTCGAGCGAGGCGATCTGGGCGGTCCATTGATCGACCGCCGCGACGCCGCGCAGCCACTCGAACCAGGCACCGAGCAGGTCGCGCGCCGCCTGGTGCAGGGCGTCGCCGCGCGCCACCTGGGCCAGATCGACGCCGCCGGCGCCCAGCTGGGCGTCCAGTGCCGCCTTGCCGGGCAGGCGCTGGGTGCGGTCGATGGCCGCGCCCCATTCGTTGAAGCGTTCGGACGGCGCACCGCTGGGGTTGGCGCGGCGGCGCTGGCCGCTCAGCTCGACGGTCCACTCGTGCGGGCCGGCCGTCAGTTCCCGCTCGCGGGCGGTGGCGACCCGGATGCGCGCGTCGGCCGCCTGCACCATGGGGCTTTGCAGCAGCACGCGGGCCACCAGCGCCGCGTCGGGCAGGGCCGGATCGGCGGGGGTGTCGGCGGCGTGCGCCGGCGCGCCCAGGAGCAGCGCGGTGAGCGCGACGATGGGCAGCAGGGGGGTGGTCGGTTTCATAGGCGCCCCATCGCGAGGACCGGCTGGAGCCAATAGAAGACATTGGCGCCAGGCAGGTGGGTGTGGATCAGTTCGAGCACCGCGCGCATGGACGGCTCGGGCCCGACGGTCTGGATTTCGGTGCGCGGCGCATGGCCGCTCACCAGTTCTTCGGGCTGGACCAGGGGGACGCTGGCGCCGTGGCCCTCCGCCTGGCAGGCGGTGAAACCGCGTACCAGGTCGGGATGGGACAGGAGCAGGTCTTCCACATGCTGGGCGATGTCATTGGGCATCACCAGGGTCAGGAGTACGTCAGGCACGGGGATCCTCCGTGAAAGCGACGGCAGGGCGGACGCCGAAGCGGCGGAACAGGATGGGGAGCAGGACGAGCGTCAGCGCGGTGCAGGTGACCAGACCGCCGACCACCACGATGGCCAGGGGGCGCTGGATCTCCGAGCCGGGGCCGCTGGCGAAGAGCATGGGCACGAGGCCGAAGGCGGCGATGCTGGCGGTCATCATCACCGGCCGCACCCGGCGCCGGGCGCCTTCGATCACCGCCTGCGCCATGGGCATGCCGCGCGCCAGCAGCTGGTTGAAGTAGCTGACCATGACCACGCCGTTGAGCACCGCGATGCCCAGCAGGGCGATGAAGCCGACCGAGGCCGGCACCGACAGGTATTCGCCGGTGAGCAGCAGGCCGAAGATGCCGCCCACCAGGGCGAAGGGCACGTTCGAGAGCACCAGCAGCGCCTGGCGCACCGAGCCGAAGGTGGAGAACAGCAGGAAGAAGATGAGCGCGAGCGCCACCGGCACCACCACCGCGAGGCGGGCGGCGGCGCGCTGCTGGTTCTCGAACTGTCCGCCCCAGGCGAGGCGATAGCCCTCGGGCAGTGGCACCTGCTGCGCCACCGCGGCCTTGGCGTCCTCGACGAAGCCCACCAGGTCGCGGCCGCGCACGTTGGATTGCACCACCACGTAGCGGGCGGCGTTCTCGCGGTCCACCTTGACCGGCCCGTCCACCCGTTCGACCCGGGCCACCGAGGTCAGCGGGACGCTGCGCCCGTCCGCCAGGGTCAGGCGCAGGGCCTCGAAATCCGCCGGCGAGGTGCGCAGGCTGTCGGGGCCGCGCAGGATCACCGGGATGCGCCGGCCCTGTTCGATGACGGTGCCCACGTCGCGGCCCTCGAGCAAGGCCTTGAGGTCGTTCTGGATGTCGTCCACGTTGAGGCCGAAGCGGCCCGCGGCGAGCCGGTCCACCTTCACCTGCAGGTACTGCACCCCGTCGTTCTTGAGGGTGAAGGTGTCCTCGGCGCCCGCCACCCGGCGCACCACCCCTTCGATCTGCCCGGCGAGCCGGTTGAGGGTGTCGAGGTCGGGTCCGTAGATCTTGATGGCCAGGTCGCCGCGCACGCCGGTGAGCATCTCCGAGACGCGCATGTCGATCGGCTGGGTGAAGGAGAAGCCGATGCCGGGGAAGTCCGCCATCACCTCGCGCAGCCGGTCGGCCAGCCACTCCGGGTCGGGCGTGCGCCAGGTGTCGCGCGGCGCCAGCACCAGGAAGGTGTCGGTCTGGTTCAGGCCCATGGGGTCGAGGCCGAGTTCGTCCGAGCCGGTGCGCGCGACGATGGCCTTGACCTCGGGCACGCGCGCCAGGATGGCGCGCTGCACCCGGCCGTCGATCAGGAGCGATTGCTCGAGCCCGATGGAGGGCAGCTTCTCCAGCTGCATGATCATGTCGCCTTCGTCCATGGTCGGCATGAAGCTCTTGCCCAGCATCGTGTAGGCGCCGCTGGCGGCCACCAGGGCCAGGACCGCCGCGCCGATGAAGAGCCGGCTGTGGGCGAAGGCGACCGTCAGCACCCGCGCGTAGAGCGCGGCGAGCTTGCGCACCAGCCACGGCTCGTGGTGCGGGCCGCGGCGGATGAGGTAGGAGGCGAGCACCGGCACCACCGTGAGCGACAGCAGCAGCGAGGCCGACAGGGCGAAGACGATGGTCAGCGCCACCGGGCCGAACATCTTGCCTTCGAGGCCCTGCAGGGTGAGCAGGGGCAGGAACACGATGATGATGATGGCGATGCCCGAGGCCACCGGCGCGGCCACCTCGCGGGCGGCGCGGTAGATCAGGTGCAGGGTGGGGAGCTTCTCCGGTGCGGCGTCGCCACCGCCGGTGAGCTGGCTTTCGATGTTCTCCACCACCACCACCGCGGCGTCCACCAGCATGCCGATGGCGATCGCCAGGCCACCCAGGCTCATGAGGTTGGCCGACAGGCCGAACATCTGCATGAGGATGAAGGTGCACAGGGCCGACAGGGGCAGCATCAGCGCCACCACGAGGGCGGCGCGCAGATTGCCGAGGAAGGCGAGCAGCAACAGCACCACCAGCACGATGGCCTCGACGAGCGCCTTGGAGACCGTGCCCACGGCGCGCGAGACCAGGTGGCTGCGGTCGTAGAACGGTTCGATGGTCACGCCCTTGGGCAGGGTCGGGGCGATCTGCGCCAGGCGCGCCTTGACCCCGGCCACCACCGCCTGCGCGTTGGCGCCGCGCAGGCCCAGCACTAGGCCCTCGACCGCCTCGCCCTGGCCGCTGCGGGTGACCGCGCCGTAGCGGGTCAGCGCCCCGAGGCGCACCTCGGCCACGTCGCCCACGCGCGCCACCCGGCCGTCCTTGGCATGGAGCACGATGGCGCGCACGTCGTCCAGGGTCTGGATGGCGCCTTCCGCGCGCACCAGCAGGGCTTCCTCGGCATCGCTCAGGCGACCGGCGCCGTCGTTGCGGTTGTTGGCCTCAAGGGCGGTGCGCAGATCCGCCAGCGAGAGGCCGCGGGCCGCCAGCTGCTCCGGATCGGGCACCACCTCGAAGCTGCGCACCTTGCCCCCCAGGCTGTTGACGTCGGCCACCCCCGGGATGGTGCGCAGCTGCGGCCGGACGACCCAGTCGAGCAGGGCGCGCTTGTCCGCCAGGGACAGGTCGCCCTCGATGGTGAACATGAACATCTCGCCCAGCGGCGTGGTGATCGGCGCCATGCCGCCGCTCACCCCGGCGGGCAGGTTGCCCATGGCCGCGGCGAGGCGCTCGCCCACCTGCTGGCGAGCCCAGTAGATGTCGGTGCCGTCTTCGAAATCGATGGTGATGTCGGTGAGCGCGTACTTGGAGGTGGAGCGCAGCAGGCGCTGGTTGGGGATGCCGAGCATCTCCTGCTCCACCGGCACCGCCAGGCGCATCTCCACCTCCTCGGGGGTCATGCCGGGGGCCTTGAGGATGATCTTCACCTGGGTGGTGGACACGTCCGGAAAGGCGTCGATGGGCAGCTTCAGGAAGGCCTGCACCCCGGCGGCCACGAGCATGGCCGTGAGCACCAGGACCAGCAGCCGCTGGGTGAGGGCGAAGCGGATCAGGCGGTCGAGCATCACTGTGCCCCCACGCCGGTGAGCATCGCCTTGAGGCCGGAGACGCCCTGCACCGCCACCGTTTCGCCGGCCTTGACGCCGTCGACCACGACCGTGTCGCCGCCCTGGCCGAGCACCGTCACCTCACGGGCCTCGAAGCGCTCGCCGTCGGCGCCGGTCGCGGTGCGTACGAACACCAGCGTGCGGCCGCCCTCGCGCGCCAGCGCCGAGGCCGGCAGGCGCTGGCCGCTGGCGTGGATGTTCGCGTCGATCGACACTTCCACCACCTGGCCCGGATGCAGGCGCTCGGCGCCCGCGTCCACCGCCGCGCGCAGCAGCACCGTCTGGCTTTCGGGGTCGACCGCCCGGCCGACCGCGATCACCTTGCCGCTCACCTCGGTGCCGGCGATGCGCACCGCCATGCCCTCGCGCACCGCGCGGGCCAGCGTCAGCGGCGCCTGGATCTCCAGCCACAGGGGCGAGAGCTGGGCGATGCGGTAGATCGGCGCGGTGCTCGAGACCCGTTCGCCGACTTCCGCGTTCTGGGCCAGCACCACGCCATCGATGGGCGAGCTGAGCGTGAGCGGCCCGCCGAGCTTGCCCGGCGTGATGCCGGCCAGTTTCAGGGCCTGGGTCCGTTCGCTGGCCAGCGCCCGGGCCTGGGCCGCGGCGGCTCGGGTCGCCTGCAGGCGCGACTCGGGGATCAGGCCTTCGGCGAACAGCTGCTCGTCGCGCTTGCGGTTATGGTCGAGCAGGGCCGACTGGTTGCGCGCCTGCAGGGCATCGCGCTGCAGGGCGAGGGCCTCGGGGCTGGCGAGGCGGGCCACGGTCTGGCCGGCGCGCACGCTCATGCCCGGCGCCACCGCCAGCATCTCGATGCGGCCGTCCACCGGCGCGGCGACGATGCGCATCTGGTCCACCGGCACCAGCACCCGCGCCGGCAGGCTGCCTTCACGCCCGGCGGGCGCCGCGCCGGCCTCGGCGGTTTCGATGCCCAGGGACTGCATCTGGGCGGGGTTGAGCAGCATCGGCTCGGCGGCCCGGGTGGGCGCCGCGAGCGCAACGAGGAGAGCGGCCAGCAGCCAGCGATGTCGTGACATGATCATGATCCAGGTTGGGGTGACGGCGAGTCTATGAAGCGATGCTTAAGCAATCCTTAAGTGGCCGGAAACCGCGTGGACAGACGCGCGTGGACGTTTGGTCGATGTGCTTGACATAGGTCACGGTGCCGACGCGCCAGCGCGCTACAGTGGGGCCATCCAGCACCCCTGATGAGCCGGGGGTGCCCGGCGGGAGATCCGACATGACACGATCGCGACGCAATGCGGTGCTGGCCCTGCTCGGGCTGGCGATGGCCGCGTCGGTCGGTGCTCGCGGCCCGTGGCGGGCCGACGAGGGCAACACCGTCGGCTGGCAGCTGATGAGCCCCGAAGAGCGCATCGAACATCAGGCGCGCATCCGCAGCTTCACCGACTACGACGCCTGCCACGCCTACCAGCTCGAGCACCATCGGCTCATGGAGGCGCGGGCGGCCGAGCGCGGCCTGCGCCTGCCGTCGGTGCGGCGCGATGCCTGCGCCCACCTGCGCCGGGACCGGTGAGGGCGGCGCCATGAAGCGCGTGTCGCGCGTCCTGCTGCCGATGCTGGTGCTGGCGCTCGTCGGCGGGCCGGTGTGGTGGGCCTGGCCGGGGACGCTGGGCGGGTGGCGGAGCGTGGCCATCGTCACCGGCTGGCTCGGCTACGGCCTGCTTTTCGCCAGCCTGGTCACCATGCTGCGCGAGCCCTGGCTGGCCCGCGTGCTGGGCGGGCTGGGGCGCATGTACGCCTGGCATCATCACCTCGGCGTGCTGGCCTATCTGGTGCTCCTGCTGCATCCGGTGGCGCTGGCGATGGAAGCGCTGCCCGAATCGCCCGCCATCGCCTGGGCAAGCGTCGCCCCCCTGCAACAGGGCGCGGCCGGGTGGCTGGGCTGGGCCGCCTTGCTGTGCCTGATGATCGGCCTCGGCGTGGCCCTGTCGCCACGGCTCGCCTACGGCCGCTGGCGGGCGCTGCACGGCCTGCTGGCGCTGGCGGTGGTGGTGTCACCGGCGCATCTGGTGATGCTCGGGCTCGAGCAATGGCTGTGGTGGATGCCGGTGCTGGCCATCGGTGTGCTGTTCTGGCGCGTGCTGCGGGCCGACTGCGGGCTCGCCGCGCTCCCCCACGTGGTCGCGCAGGTGGCCCATCCGGCCCGCGCGGTAGTCGAAATCACCCTGCGCCCCATGGCGCGGGCGCTGGCGGCGCACGCCGGGCAGTTCGTGCTCGTGGCCTTCCATGACGGCCCGCATTTTCAGGGGTGCCATGAATATCACCCGTTCACCCTCACCGCGATCGAGCCGGATGGCAGCCTGCGGGTCGGCATCAAGGCGCTGGGCGACTGCACCCGGCACATGCAGACGCTCGAGGCGGGCGTGGCGGCGCGGGTGCAGGGGCCGTTCGGCGATTTCGGCGCCGCCGGTTCGGGCCGCCCGGCGCTGTGGATCGCCGGCGGCATCGGCATCGCCCCCTTCATGGCGCTGCTGCGTGCCGGCACGGTGGCCGCGCCGGTGCGTCTGATCTATCTGTACCGGGAGGCCGCCGACGGGGCCTACCACGACGAGCTGGTCACCCTGGCCGATGCCGATCCGGACGTGACCCTGGTGGCCCACGCCAGCGGCGACGGCGCGCCCGACCTGGCTGCGATCCTGCCCGAGGCGGACGCGCTGGCCGGCGTCGAGTGCTTCCTGTGCGGCCCGCCGGGCCTGGTGGACGCGGCGGTGGCGCTGCTGCGTGCGCGCGGCGCCGCGGACGAACACATTCATTTCGAGAGGTTCGAGTTCCGATGATGCGCACGCTCTTCTGGGTCGGCACCGCCCTGTTCTGGTGCTTCGTGATCGGTGTCCGGGCGGCCGCCGATGTCGGACCGGGCGGCGCGCCCGCCACGCCTCCGGTCCCGACCTACACGCTTGCCGAGGTGGCTCGCCACGGCACCGAGGGCGACTGCTGGATGGCGATCCGCGGCCAGGTCTACGACCTGTCCGCCTACCTGCCCGACCATCCCACCCGCCCGTCGGTGATCGTGCCCTGGTGCGGCAAGGAGGCCACCGAGGCCTACAACACCAAGACCCGGGGGCGCCCGCATTCGCCGGGGGCGGACCAGCTGCTGAACGGCTTCCGCATCGGCATCGTCGCCCCTTGAGCCGTGCGAGCCCCTGGCGTTTGCACCGGGGCACCGCGTGGCCTAGAACCAAAGTAAGCGTCCTGTGGCGGGCTCGCACCCGCGGGAGGACGGCGACCGGCCCAGGGAGGGACGCCGATGTCACCCGATCGAAAGCACCGGACCGATGACGACGCGGTCTGTCGCGGCACGGGCGCAGCGCGCATCACGGTCAAGCGGATCGGCGATCTGATCGCCGATCTGCTCGAGATGCGCGCCGCCGAAATGGAGGCCGCCGCGGTCAGCGCGCGCGCCGCCGAGGCGGCGGCCGCACGGCTGCGCCTCCAGGCGGCCAGCGCCCGCGCGCTGGTAACCGTCGACGGTCACCCCGCCTTCGATCGCCTGGCGCTGAGCGCGTTCGCCAACGTGCTCGACGAGTCCGGCGGCGCGGGATTCAAGGCCGCGCACAAGCACGACAAATGAGGGCCGGCACGTGGCGCGCCAGGGCGCTGCGGACGAACGCTCCATGCACCGGGGTGCCGCCCGTCGAATCATCATGACTGTCCGACCGGTGCCGTGGCACCGATGAGGCTGCGTCCCGTGTCGGGGTGCGGCCGAGTGTCGCGGGAGGTCGCGTGCCGGATGGGCGTACAATTCCGTCCGTTCGTTCGTTTCTGGGCGAGCGGTCCGAACGCCCGGCAGAGGAGCGGACATCAGGGATGGGACCGGAGACCGTTCAAGAACCCCCACCGGAGCATGCCATGTCCAGTCTTTATCAACTCCAGACGCGCCTGCAGGAGACCGACGACCCCGTCGTGATCCGCGTGTTCGGCGCCCTGTTGAATGCCATGAAATTGGGTGGCCCCTTCGATCTGTCGCTGCTCGATCGGCTCTCCTTTGCCGATTTCACCCTGGCCGTCGATAGCATCCGCGTGTGGCGGACCCAGCGCTATGTGCTCGATCAGGACCGGCCGAGCGCGGCTGCGCCCGCCCGGGCCACCTGAGCATCCTGATCGGGCTGGACACCGGACACCCCGATCGCGCCCACCACCTGACCGTCGACGAGGATGGGGATCCCGCCCGTGAGCAGGCCGCTGAGTCGGGGCACTGAGAGAAAGGCGGTGCGGCCACCGTTGATCATGTCCTCGTAGCCCTGCGACTCGCGCCGCCCCAGGGCCGCCGTGCGTGCCTTCTCCATGCAGATGTAGGCGCCGATGGGCGCGCAGCCGTCGAGGCGCTCCAGCGCCAGCGGATGGCCGCCGTCGTCCACCACGGCGATGGAAACCGCCCATGGGTGCGCGCCTGCTTCCGCCCGCGCGGCGGCCAGGATACGGGCGACGTCGTCCCGGGTCAGGATGGCCTTGGTGTGCATGATGTCTCTCCTCTCGACGACAACGCGGCTCGGTGGTCCATGCGCCGCATCCTCATTGCCCGGTGCCGCGCCTCACGCGAGGGAACACCCCTCAGTGAACCCATAGAAGAACGGGTTGTGAACGTCAAAGTCGATGGCGGCAGGGACCGTCGGGACGCCGATGTCGTCGGCCGCCTGGACCTATACTGCGAACACGACGGCATCACGGACGGGAGGAGGGATTTTGGAGGACACCCAGGCGAGCGACGCGCGCCGGCTCGGCCATTTCCGGCAGATCCTGCTGTGGCCCCTGCAGCTGATGCCGCTGCGCGAGGGCAGCCAGATCCACCGCCACTGGGCGTGGCTGGAAGAGGCGCGGCCCGATAACCCGTGGCGCGAGGTGGACGACGAGTTTACCGACGACCCGGCCGGTTTCCAGCAACGTCACTACAGCGAGTTCGTCACCTTCCTGCCCCATGTGCAGCGCTTTCTCTACGGCGAGGGCCGCACCCGCGGCGGGGCGCCGGGCGAATCGCCGATCCGGGTGTTCCGCCGTCGCGACGTGGCTCGGGTGCGCTGCACCTATCCGGGCGACGCGCTGGCGCCGGCCGAATTCGACATCGCCCACATCGACCTGTATTTCTTCTTCGACCTCGACATCGCGGTGCTCAACGTCGAGCTCCACGGCGACGACATCAGCCTCGACTGCGCCCAGGAGACCCTGTTCCGCCTCGGTCGCGCCTACCCCACCTACTGGGAGTCCAACGGCGACCCCGGCCATTGCCTGAAGCGCACCGAATGGCTCGATGCGGACGGCCGCGTGCTCGCCACCTCGGACGACGAGCAGCGCCACGCCTTCTTGCAGCACGTGAGTCGCTACCGCGCGCCCCGGGTCGCCGCCCACTGGGATTTTCTCCTCCAGCCCCTGGTGCCTCACCATTCGGACCGCAGCGGTCCGCTGCGCTATCGCCAGCTCGAATACCACCGCATGCCGGTGATGGCCTATGCGGCCGTGGACGGCGATCCGCGCGACCTGGACGCGTCGGACTTCGTCCGCCTCGGCCTCATCACCGCCTCCGGCCCGCCCGGGCGCATGCCGGTGCGGGTGCCGGACTTCGAACAGCGCTTCTGCTACGACCGCTTCTGGGTGCCCCAGGCCGGCGGTACGCCGGGCTCGCGCTACATGGGCTGCGGCGAATCCTTCGTGCTCGTCGGCAGCGCGCGCGTGCCCTACTTCTACACCCCCGGCGGCAGCCTGCTCGAGGAGTTCCGCCACCAGTACTTCCTGCTGTTCCTGATCCCGCACATGCACAAGGCGGCGCTGCTGATGATGTCCGACCGCCTGGTGTACGCGCTCAAGCGCCTCGACATCCAGGACCCGGAGACCATCAAGCGCTTCAAGCGCGAGATCCGCCAGCTGCGCGAGATCTTCCTGCGCTTCACCCACCGCTACTGGTTCCATCGCGTCTCCGACCAGATCCAGGCGCGCGACCTGTATCGCAAGACCGCCGAGTTCCTCGCCACCGAAGAGCTCTACGAGGAAGTACGCCAGCGGGTGCAGGACATGGCCGAATACCTGGAGGAGGACACCGGGCGGCGCCAGGCCAACACCGTGCTGCGCCTCACCGTGGTCACCGCCTTCGGCCTCATCGGCACCACCGTGACCGGCTATTTCGGCATGAACATCCTCGAACTCGACGGCCTCTCGCCGGTCGCGCGCACGCTCTACTTCCTCGTCATCTTCGCCGGCATGACCTGGCTCACCTTCTACACGGTGATGAAGTCCAAGGGCCTGTCGGACTTCCTCGACGCATTGTCGGACGAACGGGTGTCGATCGGCCGCAAGCTGGGGGCGTTGCTGGGGGTGTGGCGGCGGCCGCGGGGCTAGGGGCGGTGGCCCTTCGATGAGGCCTGCGACCGCCCGGATTCGAGTACCGAGGTTCCGACCTGGAGAGCCGCGTATTGCGGTGACAGCAGCACCACCGTGGGGGCTGCCATTGCGCATTCGGCGCGGCTCGTCTCACTGATCGTGATCATCGAAAAGGCGGTGCCCGACCGGGTGTGTACGACGATTTTCTGAATCTGGCGATAAACATCGGTTTCCGCAAGCCCGGGACCGGCATGACGGCCGATGCGTTCGGCATCGAGCAGTTCGGTCTTGAGCCCATAGGGCGTCTCGTCGTCACGATAAAACGCCGAGGCATCGGTGACGCGGCCGGTATTGACCAGCGCAGCCAGGGCGGCCTGGGTTGCGTAGTTGTCCGGACCGAAACACGGCGGGATGGTCTCGCCGGCCCAGGCGACCTGAAAGGCGGCAAGCAGCCCGACGGGCAACCAGCGCCAGGTGGTGCGTAGCGAGGCCATGCTATTGGACCACTTCAAGATCGTGGTCCCCGGAGGTGATGATCAGGCTGCGAACGGCGTAGGGCATGATGATGCAGCCCTCCGACGCCGCGCCGGGATGACGGGCGCTGTCACCGTGGATGCGAAATGCGCTGCGTCCGAAGGTGTTGGTACCCGGTTTGGGGCTCAGGGTGATGGTCAGTGGCCCCTTGCTGCTGGTGTATCCGCCGATCCGCCATGCACCGCGGGGGATGGGCCCCCGGTTGCGCAGATTCTGCGACGCAGGGCGATTCTTGTGCGCGCCGCGGCCCGCATAGCCGATCCCGCCGGGGACAGGGGCGCCATTGTGATAGAGATGCCCGGAGGATTGATCGTATGTCCAGGTCATGACGATGTTCTTGTGCTATGAAAATTGGGTTTTAGCACGGGCGCGTGAGGGACACAATGCCTCGGCCGTCAATCGCGCAAGAACGATCAGGCGAGTCCCGCTAGGATGCATGCATCGCGCACGAACGGACGCATCCATGGCACCTCCGCAGCTCATCCGGCGCATGACCCGCGTCATCGAGTTTCTCTATGCCCACCTCGACGACGATCTCAGCCTCGATCGTGTTGCCGAGGTGGCGCACGTGTCGACGTGCCATTTCCATCGGCTCTATCGCGCCCTGACCGGCGAGACCCTGGCCGAGACGGTGCGGCGCTTGCGTTTTCATCGTTCGGCGCGTGAGCTGCTCGATGCCGATCGGCCGCTGGGACAGGTGGCCCGGCGCGCGGGCTATGGCTCGCCGGAAGCCTTCAGCCGGGCTTTCAAGCGTCACTTCGGCATCCCCCCGGGCGCCTATCGTGCCCTCCGCCAATCCTGGGCCGCGCCGACTCTCCATCTGAATCCGGAGCCCTTCGACATGGACGACATCCGCATCGACACCCTCCCCGCCCTCGACCTCGTGGGCATTCGCCATCGCGGCGACTACATGGGCATCGGCCAGGCCTTCGACCGGCTGTGCCTGTGGGCCGGCCCCAAGGGCATGCTCGGTCCGCACGTTCGCCTGCTCGGCGCCTACTGGGACGATCCGGCCGTGGTCGCGCGCAGCGATTTGCGTTCGGCCGCCTGCCTCGGTGCCCCGACCGACGCGGCCGAGGGCGAGGTGATGCCCCTGCGGATGGCGGCCGGGCCGTATGCCTGCCTCATCCATGTCGGCCCCTATGCCGAACTCGAAGCGGCTTACCAGCGGGTCTTTGCCTGGATCGCCCGAGAGGGCCACGAGCTGGCCGAGGCGCCCTGCTTCGAGGAATACCTGAACGACCCGGCATCGACGCCGCCATTGGCGCTGCGCACGCGGATCATGGTGCCGCTTCTGGGGTGAGGGTGGGCTGACCACCGGACATGATCCGTCCGGCCGAACGCCATCGGGCTGGCCGCGAGCCCCATCCGTTGCGTCGTGGGGTGATTCCTTGGGGGCGCGATGTCGCGGTCGCGCACAACTATGTCACGCGCGCCCGTTTCTAGCGTAAATTAAAATATCGCCAAAAATGCGACAGCGTGTCGAAGTCATGACGCGTTTCGCATTTCAGGTTTGCGCGATGTGCATGGCCGGCTGCCCGGCGTGCCAACACGTCCGTGCGCAACGCCCCGGTCAGGGGCTTATCGATGATTTGGGCGCCTCCGGTGGATAGAGGAGCGTCCGGCAGGGAGTCACCCATGGAGAACGACACCGCCGCAGTGCCGGTTTTTGATGTGCTGGACAGCCTGGTGTCCAGCGGCGGGGTCGTGCTGCTCTTGTTCGCGGGCCTGTTCCTGGTCGTGTTGGTGGCGGCGTGGCTGTTCGTGCGTGTCGACGGGGTGTCCAGCCGGGAACGGTCACGGCGTTCCCGGGCGGCACGCGAGCAGGAGCGGCGACGCAATCGCCAGGACATGGCGCTGCGCGTGCGGGGTTATGCCCGGTCCCGGCATGAAGCGGTTGCCTGCGGTGTCGAGTCGCCCGACGAGGCGATGCGCTCGATGCGTGACTATGGCAACGGCGTGGTGGATGCGATCACCTGCTCGACGCGCAACGTGAAGCAGATCGAGTCCTTGCGTACCCTGATCGAAAGCGAATCCAAGCGGCTCGACGCGGCCGCGCGGGCAGCCGCGTCGGCGAGTTCCAAAGTCGCACCCTGACGTTCGTGGCGGGCGGCCCCGCCCCGGTCGAGGTCGTTCCCGGAGGCGGACCGGCCTACGCCAGACCGAGGCGCCGGTGCCACTCGGCGATCGATTCCTCGGGATAGGCCGGATAGCGCCGGTCCTGAGGGTCGGCGTGCACCTGCACCCACGACGCCTTCGAGTCGAGCATGAGGTGCGTGCGCTCGGGCGGGACGGGCAGCGGCGTGTCGATGGCCGAGGCGAGCGGATGCACCAGCTCCGGCCAGCGCGGATCCCACAGCCACAGATGGCTGCCGCACAATCCGCAGAAATGCCGCTGCGCCGGGCTCTGGCGGGGTTGCGATTCCCCCGGGGCCTGGACCATCGCCTGATAGACCCGCAGGTGCGCCTTGCCGTCGACCTCGAGCGTGTCGTGGGCGCCGCCGAGGTTGATGGCATAACCGCCGCCCCCGACGTCTTGCGGCAGATCGAGCAATAGCAGAGGTTGAACGGGTAGGGGTGAGCCGATTCCAGGCGGAACCGGACCGCGCCGCAGTGGCAGGAACCTTCGAGCTTCATCACCTTCTCCTCCAGCATGTCGAGACGCTCGTCGCCCCGGAAGCCCGGGCTAACCACGGAAGCAACCGAAGGCGTCTTCGTCCACCAGGGCCAGGGCATCGTCGATGGTCCGCGCCGTCGGTGGATCGTAGGCATGCCAGCGTAGGTCCGCCCGCCGCCAGAATACCTTCCAGACATGCTGGGTACGCACGAAGGTTGTCTTGGCGAAGGGGAGCTCCGTGATCTCGCCCGGATCGCCGCGCCATGCCGGGCGCAATTCGACAAGTTCCACCGACTGGCCCTGGATGCGGGCCTCCACGTCCAGCTCGGGGCGGATGTGCGGCGGTGGGCGATGCTTCTTCAGGTAGCGGCCCACCGCCCGTTCGACCCGCTTCAGTTCCAGTTCGCTCAACGCCATGGGATTGCCCTTGCGCTTAGGGCGCCAAATCGCGCTCCGCCAGTGCCCTCGGCCTTCCGAAGGCCCTCGTCGATCGGGGTGCTCTCGTGCATGGGCGGTTCCGATTGGCTGACATCGTTGGCTGGTGCGGCCGGCAGATACGGTAGAGCGATCAATGCCTTCAGCCTAGCGGCAATTGGCGCGTCTTGCCATGAAACCAATCGGTGTCCGTGGGACCTCCTGACCAAGTTCCACTGAACCCGGGCGCCAATGCCGACCGCCATGCAATGAAAACGGTGGGCCTGATGATCTGGGCCGGCTTCGTTGGTTCGAACCATCAAAGCGCATAACTCTGGCTGTTTTTGCTGCAACAATGGCTTTGCTGCCAGCAAATCGCTTTGCTAGTCTCGACTCAAGGAATGCATTGATGGATATCGCCACAGAAACGCGAAGCATTGGAGTGCTCATCTTTCCGGAAGCGCAGGTGCTTGATGTGACCGGTCCGCATGAGGTCTTTTCATCGGCTCGACATTTACTGGAGAAAGCCCGGGCGTCGATTGGCTACGACGTATTTTTGGTTTCCAAGACCCGAAAGCCGCTGAAAGTCTCCTCCGGAATCGAGATTGTTCCGGACTACGATTTTCAAAGCTGTCCTTCATCGCTGGATACCTTGATTGTGCCGGGCGCTGAGAACATCAGGCAGGTATTGGAGGATTCGGAACTTCTGAACTGGATAGGCGCGCAGTCCGGAAACGTCCGCAGGTTGGTGTCCATATGTACCGGGGCCTTTCTGCTTGCAGACCTGGGCTTGCTGGATGGGAAGCGTATTACCACCCACTGGGCGTACTGTGAGGATATGCGGAGGCTGTTTCCACAGCTGAAGATCGATTCGGATGCGATATTCATCCAGGAAGGAAATGTCTACACCTCCGCTGGCGTGACGGCAGGGATCGACCTGTCGCTGGCGTTGATTGAAGAGGACGTGGGCAAGAAGATCGCCATGAGCGTGGCCAGGAAACTGGTGGTGTTCTACCGGCGTCCGGGTGGCCAGAAACAATTCAGCGATTTTCTGATGTCGCAGTCGGACAGCCCCTTTGGCGCGCTTGTGGATTGGATGATCGAGAACCTGTCTGAAGATCTTTCCATAGAAATGCTGGCGCAGCGGGTCAATATGAGCCAGAGGAACTTCGCGCGAAAGTTCAAGGAAGTGCGTGGCGAGACGCCGGGGAAATTTGTCGAACGTCTTCGCATCTGTCAGGCGCGCATGCTGATGGAGAATAGCGACGTCGTCCTGAAGACCGTCGCACGGAAATGTGGATTCAATACCGAAGAGCAGATGCGACGTGCTTTTCAGAGAGAACTGTCGGTAACGCCGAACGAGTACAGGACACGTTTTTGACTGTGCGGCCAAGTTAAAAAAAGAAGTCGCGCTTAACTTTTCATGGCCATGACCTGATTCACCGTATGTGGCCCCCTGGTCGCAACTTCCCAAAGGAGAGAGCAATGGAGTTGTCGGAAATTGCCGGTCTGAGACCGGATATGCTGGATAGAGAACAAGTGGAGCCTGCGATTCACAAAACCGTGGGCATTCTGATATTTCCGGGATTTGAATTGCTCGATGTCTACGGCCCGATGGATCTGTGGTCCAACATCAATCTCGTACCATCGAAGCTGTGGGGCGACAAGAGCAACATGGTGGGCGTGAAACTGGTCACCGTTGCCTCGGAGAAAGGCGACATTCCATCCCATGGGGGCGTCCGGACCGTCGCCGACTATGGTTATGCGGACGCGCCGCACCTGGATTACCTGATCGTGCCCGGAGGCTGGGGCGCCGTGCCGCTGGTCGAGGATCAGCCAACGCTGGATTGGCTGCGGGCTCGGGCAGATCGTGCCGAGATCGTCATGTCGGTATGCAACGGCGCTTCCTTGCTCGCCGCAGCCGGCATACTCGATGGGCGCGAGGCCACGACAAACAAACTGCTGTGGAATGAAGCGACGGCGCCCGGGCCGCGCGTCAACTGGATTAAAAAAGCGCGCTGGGTCGATCTGGGCAACATCATCACCGCGTCGGGCATTGCCGCGGGGATCGACATGACCCATGCGCTCATCTCTCGTCTATATGGCGAAGACGTGGGGAAATGGATCGAGCTGTGGACGGAATATGAACCTCATCGGGATCCGTCCTGGGATCCGTATTCGGAAATGGCCGGGTTGGTCGGATAGCGCGTGAATCACGGCATCACTGTCGTTCCGGAAGGCGGTCGTCTTCGCACGACGCCCTTCCGCTCCTCGCCCCTCCACCGCATCTCGCCCGAAAGGCGCTCGATCCGCTGCGGGCCATGGACCGGTAGAGCGGCGCCCGGGTCTTACCCGCCCAGATACGCGGCCCTGACGCGTTCGTCGGCGAGCAACGTGTCCCCGCGCCCCGCCAGCGTCACCCGGCCCGATTCCATCACATAGCCCCGCTGGGCGAATTCCAGCGCGAGGTTCGCGTTCTGTTCCACCAGCAGCACGGTGACGCCCTCCGTCTTCACCTGCTGCACCACCTCGAAGATCTTCTCGACGATGAGCGGGGCGAGGCCCATGGAGGGTTCGTCGAGCAGCAACAGTTTGGGGCGCGAGAGCAGGGCGCGGGCGATGGCGAGCATCTGCTGTTCGCCGCCGGAGAGGGTGCCGGCGATCTGGGTGTGGCGTTCGCGCAGTCTCGGAAAAAGCGTCAGCATGCGCTCCAGATCGGACGCGATCGCATGGTCGCGGCGACTGTAGGCGCCCATGCGCAGATTCTCTTCCACCGTGAGCCGGGTGAAGATGCCGCGGCCTTCGGGGACGAGCGCGATGCCGGCGCGCACGCGCTGGTGGGCGGGCAGGGTGTCGATCGCCTGGCCCTGGTAGCGGATGTGGCCGCCGGCCAGCGGCAGGGTGCCGGCGATGGCGCCCAGGGTGGTGGTCTTGCCGGCGCCGTTGGCGCCGATGAGGCACACCAGTTCGCCGGTGTTCAGGCTGAGATCGATGCCTTTGACGGCGGCGATGGCGCCGTAGTTGACGCGGACCTCCTTGAGGTCGAGGAGGGGCGTCGTCATTGGTGCCCCCGAGTTCGTGGCTGATGGCGCTGATCTGCGCCAGCGGGCTCCCTCCCCTTCAAGGGGAGGGTTGGGGTGGGGATGGGTTGTTCAATTCGCGTCGATAACCCCATCCCCCTCCCAGCCTCCCCCTTGAAGGGGGAGGAGTGAGCCGGGCGCAAGAGCGGGAGCGTGCCGGTCATCCCGCCTTCACCTCCGTGACGCTACCCCCCAGATACGCCTTGATCACCGCCGGATGGCGCTGCACCTCGGCAGGCACGTCCTCCGCGATCTTGCGCCCGAAGTCGAGCACGGCGACCCGGTCGCACAGGCCCATGATCAGCTTCACGTCGTGCTCGATGAGCATCACGGTGACGCCGTCGGCACGGATTCGTTCGATGAGCGTTTTCAGTTGCGCGGTCTCGGTGGCGTTCATGCCGGCGGCCGGTTCGTCGAGCGCCAGCAGGCGTGGCTCGGTGGCCAGGGCGCGGGCGATTTCGAGGCGGCGCTGGTCGCCGTAGGACAGGCGGGTGCTCACCGCGTGGGCGTGGCGGCCGATGCCGACGTAGTCGAGCAGTTCCAGGGCTCGGCGGGTGGTGAGGCGTTCTTCCTCGCGTTGCTGCTTGTTGCGGGTGAGCACGCCCCACACGCCGGCGCGGGTGTGGATGTGGTGGCCGGCCATCACGTTCTCGAGCGCGGTCATGCCGCCGAACAGGCGGATGTTCTGGAAGGTGCGGGCGATGCCGGCTTCGACCACCCGGTGGGGCTTTCCGGTGGGCAGGGCGCTGCCTTCGAACACGAACGCGCCCCCATCGGGCGTGTACGCGCCGGTGAGCACGTTGAAGAAGGTGGTCTTGCCGGCGCCGTTGGGGCCGATGAGGCCATAGACCTCGCCCTGGCCGATGGTGAGGCTCACGTCGTCCAGGGCGGTGATGCCGCCGAAGCGCTTGCCGATGCCGCGGGCCTCGAGCAGCGTGATCATGCGTTCGCCTCGCGGGTGTGCTCGGCTCGCGCATAGCGTGCCCGGGCCGGGATGAGGCCGCGCGGGCGCAGCAACATCATGAGGATCATGGCCAGCGAATAGAGCAGCATGCGCAGCACTTCGGGGTCGAGCAGCACGGTGCCGAACAGGGCCTGCTGCAGGGGCACGGCCACCTCGCGCAGCAGTTCGGGCAGCAGGCTGAGCACCAGCGCCCCCACCAGGGCCCCGGCGATGTTGCCCATGCCGCCGAACACCACCATCACCAGCACCACGATGGATTCCATGAGCGAGAACGATTCGGGGGACACGAAGCCCTGGAAGGACCCGAACAGCCCGCCCGAGACGCCGCCGAAGGTGGCGCCCAGGGAGAACGCCAGCAGCTTGAGATTGCGGGTGTTGATGCCGATGGCCTTGGCGGCGAACTCGTCGTCGCGCATGGCGGCCCAGGCGCGGCCGATGCGCGAGACCTGGAACCGGTGCATGAACACGATGGCGCCGATCACCACCAGCAGGAACAGGTAGTAGAACAGGAACAGGTAATGGATGCGGAAGCCGCCGAGGCGAATGCCGGTGCCGAACTGCCAGTGGCAGAGGGCGTCGAGCACGCTTTCGCCGGCCACGGCCATCGGGTCGCCCAGGCACAGGTGGATGGAATCCAGGCTGCCGATGCCCTGCGGGCCGTTGGTGATGTTGATCGGTTGGTTCAGGTTGTTGAGGAAGATGCGCACGATCTCGCCGAAACCGAGGGTGACGATGGCCAGGTAGTCGCCCCGCAATCGCAGCACCGGAAAGCCGAGGGTGACGCCGGCCAGCGCCGCGAAGGCCGCACCCAGCGGCAGCACCAGCCAGAAGGGCAGGTGCAGGCCGAAATGGGGCGAGGCGAGAAAGGCCCAGGTGTAGGCGCCCACCGCGTAGAACGCGATGTAGCCCAGGTCGAGCAGGCCGGCGTAGCCGACCACGAGGTTGAGGCCGATGGCCAGCAGCATGTAGAGCAGGGCGAAATCGAGGATGCGCAGCCAGCTGCGGCCGAAGGCGAGGTTGGCGACGATGGGCGCGGCGAGGGCAATGAGCGCCACCAGCCAGGTCGCGGCTTTCGGGTTGCGTCGGCCGAGCACCGGGATGAGGCGGGCGATCTCTTCCATCAGGCCCGGTCCGACACCCGCTCGCCCAGCAGCCCGGTGGGGCGGAAGATCAGCACCAGGCCGAGGATGGTGAAGGCGAAGATGTCCTGGTAGCTGGAGTTGAGGAAGCCGAAGCTGAGGTGCTCGATGTAGCCGGCGCCGACGGCCTCCACCAGCCCCAGCACCAGCCCCCCCACCACTGCCCCGGCGAGGTTGCCGATGCCGCCGAGCACCGCTGCGGTGAAGGCCTTGAGGCCGGGCATGAAGCCCATCGAATAGTTGGCGATGCCGTAGTTGGAGGCGATCATCACCCCCGCCACGGCGGCCAGGCCGGCGCCGATGACGAAGCTGAGCGCGATGATGGCGTGGGTGTTCACGCCCATGAGCTGGGCCACGCGATGGTTCTCGGCGGTGGCGCGCATGGCGCGGCCGAATCGGGTGCGGTTCACCAGCATGAGCAGGCCGCCCATCATGAGCGCCGAGATCACGATGATGGCAATCTGCACCGGGGTGATGACGACGTCGCCGACGAGCGTGATCGGGGCGGTGGCGATCAGTTGCGGAAAGCTGTGGTTGCCGCGCCCCCAGAAGATCATGGCCAGGGTCTGGAGCAGGAAGGACAGGCCGATGGCGGTGATCAGCGGCGCCAGGCGCGGGGCGTTGCGCAGGCGCCGGTAGGCCAGGCGCTCCATGAGGTAGCCCAGCGCCATGCACACGACCACCGCCACCGCCACCGCGATGGCGAGCATCCACAGTGGCGCCATGTCCGGCGCCACGCCCATGAGCAGGCCGATGACCTGCAGCGCCGTCATGGCGCCGATCATCACCACCTCGCCATGGGCGAAGTTGATGAGGCCGAGGATGCCGTAGACCATGGTGTAGCCCAGCGCCACGAGGGCATAGACGCTGCCGACCACGAGGCCGTTGACGATCTGTTGCAGCAGGGTGTCCATGGGGGCGGGGGCTCCTCGGTCCGGCTGTGTGTCCAGTGCCCAACCATAAACGGAAAGTACGGACGTGAAAACGGCGACAGCGGCCGGATTGGCCGGTGTCGCCGTGGGCGGCCCGGTGGATTATTCCTCGTCGAACACCGCGCTGGTGTAGACCTCCTGCACGTCGTCCAGGGATTCGAGCGCGTCGAGCAGCTTCTGCATCTTGGCCGCGTCGTCGCCGGTCAGTTCGGTCTCGTTCTGCGGTTTCATGATGACTTCGCCGATCTCGGCGGTGAAGCCGGCCGCTTCGAGCGCCTCCTTCACGTCGGAGAATTCGCCCGGATCGGTGATGACCTCGATGGAACCGTCGTCGTTGGTGACCACGTCGTCGGCGCCGGCTTCGAGCGCGGCTTCCATGAGCGCGTCCTCGTCGGTGCCGGGGGCAAACATGAGCTGGCCCACGTGATCGAACTGGAAGGCCACGCAGCCGTCGGTGCCCAGGTTGCCGCCATACTTGGAAAAGGCATGGCGCACATCGGCGACGGTGCGGGTCTTGTTGTCGGTGAGGCAGTCGACGATCACCGCGGCGCCGGCGATGCCGTAGCCTTCGTAGCGCGACTCCTCATAGTTGGCGCCTTCGAGCAGGCCGGCGCCGCGCTTGATGGCGTTCTCGATGTTGTCCTTGGGCATCGATTCGCCCTTGCACTTGTCGATGGCCAGGCGCAGGCGCGGGTTGGATGTGGGGTCGGGGCCGCCCATCTTCGCCGCCACGGTGACTTCCTTGATCAGCTTGCTGAAGACCTTGCCCCGCTTGGCGTCCTGACGACCCTTGCGGTGCTGGATGTTGGCCCATTTGGAATGACCCGCCATAAATGCTCCCGATGCCTGCTTGGCCGGCGGTGTGCCGGCATGTTTTGCGCAATGCCTGCGCGGAGGTGAAGCGCGCCATTATACGCCCCCTGCCCGGCGATGCCCGCTTCCCTTCCCCACGGGGGGCGCGAGTCTGCTAGATTGCCCCTGTTTGCATGCCAGCCGAATTGCGAGGTGTTTCATGTCCGTCCTGCGTCTTGCCCTGACCGTCTGTCTTGTCGCGCTCATGCCCTCGCTGGCCGCTGCGCAGGACCTCACCTTCCGCGGCTGTACCGACGCCGCCGGGCGCCCGGTGCCGAGCCGGGTGGACGAGAATCTGCCCGAGGTGGTGACCACGGTGATGGAGCACGGTCGGTCGGTCATCCTCTACAACCCGCGCGCCTTGCCGGCGATCTCCGACGCGGCGCGGGCCTTCATGTATGCCCACGAGTGCGCCCGCCACAACCTGGGCCTGGCCGGGCAGGCGCGCACGGAGGACACCGCCCGCGAGGCCGACTGCTGGGGCCTGACCACCCTGCAGCGTTCCGGGCTGCTCGGGGCGCCGGACGATGTCGCGAAACTGCAGTCGGAACTGGTGTTCTCGCCCGCGCAGTGGCAGCAGCTGCCCGGGCCCCGGCGCGGCTTCGAACTGAGCCAGTGCCCCGCCCGGCCCATGCACATGGCGCCGAGCAATCCGGGCTGGGACCAGTGTGTGCATGCCTGTGGCGACACGCTGTTCCGCTGCGGCCGCTCCGACGCCTGCGTGTCGGCCTACGACCGTTGCGAGGCGGGGTGCCGGAAGTGACGCCTCGCGCCTGATACATTAAGCCCTTCGCCGACTCCGATCGCAGGAATCCGATCATGACCGAACCGCTCGTCATCGCCCGTTCCGAAGGCCGCGACATCGCCCTGCTGCCGCGTCTGGCCAATCGCCACGGGCTCATCACCGGTGCCACCGGCACCGGCAAGACCGTCACCCTGCAGAAGCTCGCCGAGTCGTTCTCGGGCATCGGCGTGCCGGTGTTCCTGGCCGACGTCAAAGGCGATCTGTCGGGCGTGGGGGTCGAGGGCGCCGCGTCGGAAAAACTCATGAAGCGGCTCAACGCCATCGGCATCGACGCCTTCGCGCCGCGCCGGAGCCCGACCGTGTTCTGGGACGTGTTCGGCGAGGCCGGCCATCCGGTGCGCGCCACCATCTCCGACATGGGGCCGGTGCTGCTGTCGCGGCTGCTCAATCTGAACGACACCCAGAGCGGGGTGCTGCAGATCGTGTTCCGCGTGGCCGACGACGACGGCCTGCTGCTGCTCGACCTCAAGGACCTGCGCGCCATGGTCCAGTTCGTGGGCGATCACGCCAAGGAGATCAAGACCCGCTACGGCAATGTCTCCGCGGCCTCCATCGGCGCCATCCAGCGCGGCCTGCTCACGCTGGAGGAACAGGGCGGTGACCGGTTCTTCGGCGAGCCCATGCTCGACATCTCGGACCTGATGCAGACCGATGCCTCGGGCCGGGGGGTGGTGAACATCCTCGCCGCCGACAAGCTCTACAACAACCCCAAGCTGTACTCGACCTTCCTGCTGTGGCTGCTCGCCGAGCTGTTCGAACAGCTGCCCGAGGTGGGCGATCCGGACAAACCCAAGATGGTGTTCTTCTTCGACGAGGCCCATCTGCTGTTCAAGGACGCGCCCGAGGCGCTGCTGGAGAAGGTGGAGCAGGTGGTGCGCCTGATCCGCTCCAAGGGCGTGGGGGTGTACTTCGTCACCCAGAACCCGCTCGACGTGCCCGACACCGTGCTTGGCCAGCTCGGCAACCGGGTGCAGCACGCCCTGCGCGCGTTCACGCCGCGCGACCAGAAGGCGGTCAAAACGGCGGCCGAGACCATGCGCGCCAATCCCCGGTTCGACGCGGTCGAGGCGATCACCGAGCTGGGCGTGGGCGAGGCGCTGATCTCCTTCCTCGACGAGAAGGGGCGGCCCAATATCGTCGAGCGCTGCATGGTGGTGGCGCCGGGCTCGCGCATGGGGCCGATGACCGATGCGGAACGCGACCGGTGCATCAAGGGCTCGCTGCTCTACGGACACTACGAGAAGACGCTCGACCGCGAATCGGCCTTCGAGAAGATCCAGGCCGGTTTCGGCCAGGCGGCCGAGGCCCCGCCGGCCGACGCGCCACCGGCGGACGATGGCGGCGGCCTGCTCGGCGGCCTGGGGGGCATCCTCGGCGGCATGCTCGGGGGTGGCACGCGCTCGCGCCGCTCCGACAGCATCATCGAGTCGGCCGCCAAGAGCGCCGCACGCAGCATCGGGACCCAGGTCGGGCGCGCCATCATCCGTGGGGTGCTCGGCTCCATCCTTGGCGGCAGCAAGCGCTGAGCGCGACCTGTCGGCGCCACGGTCACCCGTGCGACATCGTGTCGCACCCGAAAGGCAGGCCTCCGGCCTGCCTTTTTCATGTGTCGGGCATGGGCGGCGTCTAAAATATTAGTTTTTACTAATGGAGAGACGCATGCGCACTGCAGCCCTCTGTGCCGGCCTGATCGTGGCCGGCGGCGCGCTCGCCCAGAACGGCGATCCCCTCATGAGCCAGACCCGCCAGCAGGTCGTGCCGGTGCTGCCCAAGGTGGTGGCGATGATGCGCAGCACGGTCAAGGCCGAAGGCGCGGCCGGCGCGATTCCCGTATGCAGGGAGAAGGCGCCCGCCCTCATGAAGGAGCGCGCCGCCGCCCTTGGCTGGCAGATCCGCCGCGTGAGCCTCAAGACCCGCAACCCCGAGCGTGGCACCCCCGACGTGTGGGAAGCCCGCCAGCTGGCCGAGTTCAACCTGCGCGCCGCCGCCGGCGAGCAACCCGGCGCGATCGAGGCGGGCGAGATCGTCACCCGCCCCGATGGCCGCCAGGCCTACCGCTACATGAAGGCGCTGCCGGTGGCCCAGGTGTGCCTCAACTGCCATGGCGAGGCGGCCAGCCTGCCGGCGGACCTGAAGGCGGCGCTGGCGCGCAATTACCCGCAGGACCGGGCCACCGGCTACCAGCTGGGCGAGATCCGCGGCGCGCTCACGGTGATCCGCCCCCTGCCCTGACCGCGCCGGACCGGCCGCGCAACGGCGCCGCGATGCCGTCCGCCGTTGCGCCGACTATGATGACAGCGTGTGTTCCGACGGAGCGGCGATGTCATGGCCTACACCCTTTACTTCGGCAACATGAACTACTCGTCCTGGTCCTTGCGGGCGTGGTTGCTGATGACCCATTTCGGCATTCCCTTCGAGGCCCGGCAGGTCCAGGTGAGCGGGATCGGGCCGAACGACAGCCATCGGGCCTACTCGCCCAATGGGCTGGTGCCGTGCCTGCATGTGGACGGTTTTCCCGTGTGGGAGACGCTGGCCATCGCCGAGACCCTGGCCGAGCGCCACCCGGGGCTGTGGCCGGCCGATGCGTTGGCCCGGGCGCGGGCGCGCAGCGTGTCCGCCGAGATGCATGCCGGCTTCGGTGCCCTGCGCGGGGCCATGCCCATGAACATCAAGCTGCGCCTGCAGGGTGCGCCGCTGGCGCCCGAGGTGCAGGCCGATGTGGATCGGGTGGTGCAGATCTGGTGTGAGTGCCGCGCGCAGTTCGGTGCCGGCGACGACGGCCTGTTCGGCGGATTTTCCATCGCCGATGCCATGTTCGCGCCGGTGGTGTGGCGCTTTCACACCTACAACGTGCCGCTGCCGCCCGCGGCGGCGGCCTATCGGGACGCCATGCTCGCCCTGCCGGCCATGCGCGCGTGGGAGGCCGGCGCGCTCGCCGAGACGGTGAGCCTGGCCGAGTGCGACGCCCTCGCCGGGCGCTGGGGCGGAGTACGCTGAGGCCATGGGCGACGAATACTTCTTCGAGGAAGGCTGCTTCATCACCGAGCTGCTCAACACCGAGGCCGATCCGCTGGTGTCGGTGGCGAGGGCGCGGGTGCCGGTCGGGGTGACCACCCGCTGGCATGTGCTCGACGGCATCGTCGAGCGCTACCTGATCGAGCAGGGCGAGGGCGTGGTCGAAGTGGGCACGCAGCCGCCGCAGCCGGTGGGTGCCGGCGACACGGTGCACATCGCCCCCGGCCTGCGTCAGCGCATCCGTAATGCCGGCGCGACCGATCTCGTCTTTCTCGCGGTGTGCACGCCGCGCTTCGTGCCGGCGGCCTACCGCGACGCGGAGTGATGCGCCACGCCCCGGCTCAGGCGTTCGAACAGGGCGCGGGCATGGGCGTTCAGGGTGGCCGCGTCGCGCACCAGCAGGCGCAGGTCGCGCCGGGCCCAGTCGTCCTCCAGCGCCAGGGTGACCACCTGGTGCGGGCGGCGCGAGCGCTGCACGCTCGAGTGCGGCACCAGGGCGTAGCCGACGCCGGCCGCGACCATGCCGATCACCGCGTCGAAACCGTGCACCTGGATGCGCACGTCCAGGTGATGGCCCAGCTCGGTGGCCTTGTTCATCAGAAAGGTGTGGATGCCGGTACCGGCATGCAGGGCGACGAAGGGCGCGTTCACCACCTCGGCGAAGCGCACCCGGGCGCGCGAGCCGAGCGCATCGCCCGGCGGTACCACCAGCACCAGCCGGTCGTGGCGGTAGGGCGCCACCTGCAGCGCGCCGGTGCTCACGTCGCTGGCCACCACGCCGATCTGCGCTTCGCCCTGCGCCACCGCGTGGACGATGTCGGGGCTGGCGGCCTCCTTGAGGGTGACGCGCACATGGGGGTGGTCGTGCAGATAGTCGGCCAGATCCTCGGGCAGGAAGATGTTGGTGGCGTTGGTGTTCGCCCACACCGAAACCTGGCCGCGCACGCCGCTGGCGAAGGGAGCCAGATCGGCATGCAGCTGCTCGAGCCGGGCGAGGGTGTGGCGGGCGCCGTCGCGCAGCACTTCGCCGGCCGCCGTGAGGCGCACCCCGCGCGCCTCGCGAATCAGCATGGGCGTGCCGAACGCCTCTTCCAGGCGGGCGATGCGATGGCTGGCGGAGGACGGTGCCAGATGGCAGCCGGCCGCACCGCGCGACAGGTTGCCGGCATCCGCCACGGCGACGAACAGCTTCAGGTCGGTCAGGTCGTATCGCATGAGCTTTCGAAATTAACGAACACTGTGCTCGCATCATAGCAATTGTGCGGGCGCGTCCCCGATGGCTTAATGCGCCCATGTCCCAGTCCGGTATCGCCGCCCCCGCCCTCGACCATCCCGCCGCCCCCTCGGTGGCGGGGCTGGTGTTCGCCCTGCTCGCCGCGGTGGGCTTTTCCTTCAAGGCCATCTTCGTCAAGCTGTCGTATCGCTACGGCGTCGATGCCGAGACCCTGCTGGCCCTGCGCATGGCCTACAGCCTGCCGGTGTTCGCGGTCATGGGCTGGCGCGCCCGGGCGACCGCGGCTAACGGCAAGGCGCCGCTGAGCCGGCGCGATTACCTGCAACTGGCGGCGCTGGGGGTGTTCGGCTACTACCTGGCCAGCTATCTCGATTTCCTCGGCCTGGATCACATCAGCGCCGGGCTCGAGCGGGTGATCCTGTTCATCTACCCGACCATCGTGGTGGTGCTCTCCGCGCTCTTCCTCGGCAAGCCGATCACCCGGCGCACCGGCGTGGCGCTGGTGCTGTGCTACACCGGCGTGAGCGTGGCGGTGGTGCACGACTTCAAGGCGGTGAGCGACAGCGGCGCGGTGATGCTCGGCAGCCTGCTGGTGTTCGGTTCGGCGGTGTCCTACGCGCTGTACCTGATGGGCAACGGGCAGGTGGTGGGGCGGCTCGGGACCTCGCGGGTGTCGGCGGGCGGCTCCATCGTCGCCGGCGTGCTCGCCATCGGCCAGTTCTTCGTGTTGCGTCCGATCGGGCATCTGGACCAGCCGCTGGTGGTGCACCTGTATGCGCTGGCCATGGGCATCCTGTGTCTGGTGCTGCCGGTGTGGTGCCTGGCCGAGGCGATCCGCCGCATCGGCGCCGGCCCGGTGGCCCTGGTCGGCAGCTTCGGGCCCATCATCACGCTCGCGGCGGGGGCGGTGCTGCTGAACGAGCCGCTCGGGCTGGCGCAGCTGGCCGGCGCGGCGCTGGTGATCGGCGGGGTCACGGTGATGGCGCGCGCCAAGCGCTGAGCGTGGCCGCCCGGCGCGCGGGCGGGATCTTTCCGGTTTGGCGTGGTCCAATGGTTCAAGCCACCGGTCGGCGACGGCGGATGTTGCGTCAAGACCGGGGGTTCGGAGCCACCGACCAAGGAGCCGCCTCATGACCCCACAGAGCGTTGAAACCCTCATGGAAGACATCGAGCGCGAAGATCCGCTCGATTTCGGCCTGCTGTCGATCGACGAACAGGACGCACGGCAGCTGATGGCCAACCATTTCTGCGAAGTGAACGCCGCGCTCTCGGCGCATGGGCTCGACGTCGAGGCCCGGCTCGAGATCATGACGGCCATCGCGGCGCACACCATGGTCGAGAACCTGCTGCTCAACGTGGAACGATTGCAGGGCGGTGCCGCCGGCGCCGATTTCACCGCATGGCTCAAGCGCCACGGCATGTCCTGAGCCGGCGCTGCAGAGCAGCATTCGGGCGGGCCTGCTACACTGGCCCGCCTTGCGTGGCGATTTCTTCCCGACAGCGACGATCCGCGAGCCGCGCCGCCGATCGTCCGCGATACCCCAGTTTCAGGAGACCCTCCCCATGCATCTTCCAATGATCGGACATGGCCTTCGTCTGCGCACCTTCGCCGTCAGCCTCGCGCTGGGCCTGTTTGCCGCCGGCGCCATGGCGCACGGCGACGTCACGCCCCATCCGGTGGACACCACCGGTCTCAAGGCGCTCGGCGACACCTGGCTCGACGCCGACCCGTATCGCGGCAATGCCAAGGCGGTCGAGATCGGCGCCGAGGGCTACAAGCACAACTGCGCCGCCTGTCACGGCCTCAACGCCGTCTCCGGCGGCATGGCGCCGGACCTGCTGGCGCTGGATACCGACTGCCTGGGCATGGCCGGCGACAGCAAGGCCTCCTGTCTGAAGGACACCGACGAGTACTTCAAGGACGTCGTCCTCAACGGCAAGAAGAACAGCGAAGGCCGGGTGACCATGCCGGGCTACGAAAGCGTGTTCACCCAGGAAGCGGTGTGGGCGATCAAGGCCTACATCGACGCGCGCACGCTCGAAGAGCAATAAGCCCGATTCACCCGCGGCGCGCCGGTGGCCGCCGCGGTGTGCGATGGCGCAAGGCGCAGTCGATCGCCATGCGTGCCCAGGGCGCCATCGCGGTGGGGCTGTCGAGTGCGGCCTCGGGCGCACTCCAGTAGCCCAGCGCAACGGGTTTGCCCTCCCGCTCGTAGATGAATGCGGTACAGCCGGCTTCGATGAAGCCGGCTTTGCTTTGCGCGTCCGCTTTCAGGTAGAGGGTGTCGCGGGCGACGAGGGCGAAGAACAGGCCGTCCGCGTAAAACCCCCAGCCGCCGAACATGCGCTTCACCCGCAGCGCGCCGAGCGGTGCGAACAGTTCCAGCGCGTGATCGACGATCTGCGGCGGCCGGGTGCTCATCGGCGCCGTCAATGCGGCTCGGGCGCATGCGCCGCCGCCGCCGCGGTGGGCTCCGGCGCACAGCGGGCGAACCGCATGATGCGTCCGACGCGCAGCAGCTGGCCCTGGTGGCTCAGATAGGTGTTCTGCGCCGCGTAGGCCGCGCGCTCGGTGCGGATCAGCGCCGGGCAGTCGGCGTAGATGGCGTTGCCGGCCTGGTGATACTGCAGCACATGCACCAGCTCGTGGACGATGAAGGAGTTGTCGGAGGGGTTGTCCAGGTCGAGATCGTCGCGATAGAGGACGCGATTGCGCTCCATGTCGAACAGGGCGACGATGCCGCGACAGCTGGGCATGCGTTCCTCGCAGGCCTCGGCCTGCAGCTGCTGGGCCGGCAGGGCGACGAACTGCGGCAGCGCGTCGTCGGGAATGTCCGGCAGCCCCGTGATCTTCACGGCGGCATGCATGAGATAGGCGACCAGTTGGGTATCCATGGCGTTCTCCCGGTTGAGGTGACACGAGTGCGACTCCGGTCCCTTGACGGCCTTTCTGTGTGCCGCCTCCCGTGGAGCGATGCTGCGGTGCAACATCGCCACGATTTCACTATAGGTCAGTCGTGTCCATTGTCAAAAATCGGGGGCGGGCGCCTGACGAACGGTCGTTCAGAAAGCGCGCCGCAGATCCATGCCTGCGTACAGCGACGCGACCGCGTCCCCGTAGCCGTTGAACATCAGCGTGTCGCGCTTGAAGAACTCGCCGATGCGCCGCTCCTTCGCCTGACTCCAGTGCGGATGGTCCACGTGGGGATTGACGTTGGCGTAGAAGCCGTAGTCGTTGTGCTCGGCCCGGGGCCAGCTGGTGAGCGGCTGATCCTCGACGAAGCTGATGCGGACGATGGACTTGGCGCTCTTGAAGCCGTACTTCCACGGCACCACCACCCGCACCGGCGCCCCGTTCTGGCGCGGCAGGGTTTCGCCGTAGAGGCCAAGGCCGAGCAGCGCGAGCGGATGCATGGCCTCGTCCAGGCGCAGCCCCTCGATGTAGGGAAACTTGAGAAACCCGAAGAAGTGCGGGTGGATGACCTCCGGATCGTAGTAGCTCTCGAAGCGCACATAGCGGGCCGAGCCGAGCGGCTCCACCTGTTTGAGCAGGGCGGACAGCGAGTAACCCACCCAGGGGACGACCATGGACCAGGCCTCCACGCAGCGCAGCCGGTAGATGCGCTCTTCGAGCGGGGCGAGCTTGAGGAGCTGGTCGATGTCCAGCGTCTTCGGCTTGTGCACCAGCCCGTCGAGGGTGATCGTCCACGGCCGGATGGGCAGCCGGAACGCGTACAGCGACGGGTCGCCCTTGGAGGAGCCGAACTCGTAGAAGTTGTTGTAGCTGAGCACCTTGGACAGCGGTGTCAGGGCCTCCTGCGTGGACCAGGGGCTCGGTTCGAGCGGTGCCAGGGGCGTGGTGTCGGGTGCGTTGGCGGCGCGGGCGCGCAGGCCGAGGCTCGCCCCGGCGGCCAGGGTGGCGCCCTGGGCGAGGAAGCGGCGCCTGGACTCGAACCGCGCGCGCGGGGTGATCTCGGAGGGAAGAATGTCGGGTCGGTGGCGAATCAGCATGCGCGGGTCTCGGGAGGGTCTGTTCACTCAGACCGTCCCGGGGCGCGAATGTTTACATCGGCCGTACCGCCGACCTCAAGGTCCAGCGACCTGGTCATCCTTGACGACGCTCAGCGTGGGCTTGTGCGCCTGCGCCGCGGCCGCCTGCTTGTGCTGGGCCAGTGCGAGCGTGAGCATGTCCATGCGGCGGATGTGGATCGAGTCGCGGATGACGGCGGCGAACATGTCGCCCACCGGGACGTCCACGCCGGTGTCGACGAAGTGCTTGAAGTAGATGAGGGTGATCTCGGCCCAGGCCTGGGGGCCGAGCTGGCGGATGAAATCGGTGTGGAAGGCCTTGCGGGCGCTGGCCAGGCATTCGTCCACCAGTTGTGCCGCACCGCGCTCGAGCGCGGGGGTGTGCAGGATCAGGTGCGCGGTGGCCTGCGCCCTGAGGGTGTCGAGGTCCATGGGCGATCTCCGTCCGGGTCACGCCGCCGGCGGCCGCGTGGTTCGGTGAGCGCAGAATGGCGGTCACCTCCTTGGAGGGTAGTGCAGCTTCCGGCCGGATGCGAAGGCCGCCGTGTCAGGCGGTGGCGTCGGCGTCGCGGGCCAGCATCGGCAGCTCGTGCCGGGCGCGGGTCTCGTAGATGATCGAGGTCTCGATCCGGGTGACCCCCGGGTGACTGGTGAAGCGGTCGAGCGCCAGATCCTTCAGGTGCCGGGTGTCGCGCGCCACCACGTGCACGATCAGGTCGTAGCGCCCGGTGATCAGCTGGGCGGTGCGCACCTCGGGAATCTCCACGATCTCGTCGAGGAAGCGGTCCACCAGCGCGCGTTCGTGCTTGGCCAGCTCGATCATCAGCAGGGCTTCGAGGCCGATACCCATGGCCGCCGGATCGACCTCGGCGTGGATGCCGGTGAGCACCCCCATGGCCCACAGCCGCTTGAGCCGCTCGTGCACGCTCGAGGGGGCGAGGCCGACGTCGGCCGCCAGCTGCTTGTTGGCACGCCGCGCATCGTTCTGCAGGAGGGCCAGAAGCGCGACGTCGATTCGGTCGAGGGCCATTTGTTCAGATCCAATCCGTAAATTGTTTTGTTTACCCGTCGATTGTTGGCGTGTGAGACTGGGTCTTTGCAAGTTTATCCGAATGGTGGATGGTTGTTTTCACATTTCGCCGAACGGAGATCGAGGAGGTTTTCTGTCGTGTCCGACCCAGTGTCTCGCCCGCGGGGGTTTTCCACCCGGGCCATCCATCATGCCTACGACCCCTACGCCGGCCCCGGTGCCCTGAACCCGCCGGTGTATCTGAGCGCCACCTACACCTTCCCGACGGTGGAGGACGGCGCGGCGCGCTTCGCCGGCGAGCAGGCCGGCTACGTGTATTCGCGGGTCGGCAACCCGACCACCGACCTGCTCGAACAGCGCATCGCCAGCCTCGAAGGCGGTGAGGCGGCGCTGGTCACCGCGTCCGGCATGGGGGCGATCACTTCGCTGCTGTGGACCCTGCTGCAGCCGGGCGACGAGATCATCGCCGACAAGACGCTCTACGGCTGCACCTTCGGCTTCCTCAATCACGGCCTGGCCCGCTTCGGCGTGCGCGTGACCCATGTGGACATGACCGACCCGGCGCAGCTGGCGCAGGCCATCGGCCCACGCACCCGGGTGGTGTATTTCGAGACCCCGGCCAACCCCAACATGCGCCTGGTGGACATCGCCGCCATTGCCGCGGTGGCGCGCCGGCACGATGCCCGGGTGGTGGCGGACAACACCTACTGCACCCCCTATCTGCAGCGCCCGCTCGAGCTGGGCGCGGACTTCGTGGTGCATTCGGCCACCAAGTACCTGGGCGGCCATGGCGATCTGGTCGCCGGGGCCGTGGTCGGCCCCAAGGCGGCGCTCGACGAGGTGCGCTTCGCCGGCCTCAAGGACATGACCGGCGCCGTGATGTCGGCGCAGGACGCCTTCCTCGTCCTGCGAGGCCTCAAGACCCTGGCCCTGCGCATGCACCGGCACTCGGAGAACGCCCAGGGCATCGCCGAGCGGCTCGCCGCGCATGACAAGGTGGCGGTGGTGCATTACCCGGGGCTGGCGGATTGCCCCCAGCGTGATCTGGCGCGGCGGCAGATGAAGCTGCCCGGCGGCATGCTGGCCTTCGAGCTGCGCGGCGGCATCGAGGCCGGGCGCCGCTTCATGAACGCGCTCGGGCTCGTCACCCGGGCGGTGAGCCTGGGCGACGCGGAAACCCTGGCCCAGCATCCGGCCAGCATGACCCACTCCTTCTACACACCCGAGGAGCGCCGCGCACACATGATCAGCGAGGGCCTGGTGCGCCTCTCCGCGGGGCTGGAAGACCTGGACGATCTGCTCGACGACGTCGACCAGGCCTTGGCGGCGGCGTGAGCCCGAGCCGGGCGCGCCCGGCTTCGGCTGACCCGTGACCTATGTCAAAGGACATATCGCGCGAATGCGGCATCGTGTCGGGGTCGTCCTTTCAGTTTGTGCCATGAAATCAACGCCAGAACAGCGCGCTTCGGTCAATCGACTCCTGCTGGAGACGATCTGGCCGTTCGTCCTGATCGTGGCCATCCTGCTGGGCACGATGCTGCTCAGTCTGGATCTGATGTCGGCGGTGCGGGCCTTCGTCAATGCGGAGAGCCAGTGGTCCAAGGGGCAGAAGCAGGCGCTCATCCATCTGACGGGCTATGTCGAGACCGGGGACGAAGCCGACTACCGGGGCTTCCTCGAGGCGATCGCGGTGCCGCTGGGCGACGCCCGGGCACGCCGGGCCCTGCTCGCGGATCCGCCGGACCTGGCGGAAGCGCGCGCCGGCTTCCTCGCCGCCGGCGGCGATCCGGCGGACGTGCCCGGCATGATCCGGATGTTCCGGTTGTTCGGGCGTACGCCCCTGATGGCGCAGCCGCTGGCCGCGTGGACCGAGGGCGATGCAAAAATCGAGGCCCTGGTGCGTCTCGGAGAGCGCCTGCACGCCCGTATCGCGGGGGGCGAACTCGACGAGGCGGAGGCACGGACCTTCGTGCACCAGCTGTTGGCGCTCAATGCCACGTTCACGCCCCTCGAGGATGCGTTTTCACGTGCGCTGGGTGAAGCCTCCCGCCGTGCGACGCATTTCGTGACCGCCACGCTGACCGGCCTGACTCTGGCGCTGATGTGTCTGGGCGTGATCATGTCCCGGCGCCTGGCGGCGCAGCGCGTCGCCTCCGCCCGCGCCATGCGTCGTGAGGCGGAACAGAACATCGCCTGGCTGCGCAACACCAGCGACGGCATGTGCATCCTCGATCGCCAGGGCTTCGTCGTCGAGGTGAGCGATCTGTTCTGCGACATGCTCGGCTACACCCACGACGAAATGATGGGGATGCATGTGTCCCGGTGGAACGCCCAGTATTCGCCCGAGGAGGTGAAACCGTTCGTGGACCGGGTATTCGCGCGCGGTGAGCGGGTGCAGTTCGAGACCCGGCACCGGCGCAAGGATGGCAGCGTCTGTCCGGTGGAGGTGAGCACCCTGCCCACCGTCGTGGACGGCGAGCCGCGCGCCTACTGCCTGACCCGGGATATCACCGAACGTCAGGCCACGGAACTGCGTATCCGGCGCGACGCCGAACTGCAGAAGACCCTGCGCGCGTTGCTCGAGTTGAGCACGACGCAGCGACCGCTCGACACCCTGCTCGCCACCTTCCTGGAGCGTTTGTTCCAGTTGTCCTGGCTGTCGATGCTGCCCAAGGGGGGCATCTTCGTGGTGGACCCGGACGACGATGGGCTCCGTCTGGTCGCGGCGCACAATCTGGATGCCCCCATCCGCGAGGCCTGCGCCCAGGTGGCGCGGGGTGTCTGCCTGTGCGGGCGGGCCTTCGCCAGCGGCACCTTGCAGTACGCCGACTGCGTCGACGCGCACCATGACATCCGCTTCCCCGGCATGGCCGATCATGGCCACTACAGCATGCCGCTCAAGTCCAACGATGCGGTGCTCGGCGTGCTCGTACTCTACCTGCCGCCCGGCTTCGCCCGCGATCCGGTGCTGGAGGAATTCGTCCACGCCGTGGCCGACATCCTCGCCGGCCTGATCCGGCGCAAGCGCGCCGAGCAGGCGCTCGTCGAGTATCAGGAGCATCTCGAGCACCAGGTGACCGAGCGGACCCGGCAACTGGCGGCCGCCAAGGAGGCGGCGGAGGCGGCGAACCGGGCCAAGAGCGCGTTTCTGGCGAACATGAGCCACGAGATCCGCACCCCCCTGAACGGGATTCTCGGCATGGCCCACCTGATCCGGCGCGGTGGTCTCAACGCCCGGCAGGAAGCGCAGATGGGCAAGCTCAAGATTGCCAGCGATCACCTGCTCGGCCTCATCAACGCGGTGCTCGAGTTGTCGAAGATCGAGGCCGACAAGCTCGTCCTCGACGAACAGCCGGTGGATCTCGGCGCACTCGTCGCCAATGTGCGCTCGCTGCTGCACGATCGCCTGGAGGCCAAGCGCCTGCGCGTGTGCACCGACATCGGGCCGATGCCGTCGGGCCTGGTGGGCGATACCACCCGGCTGCAGCAGGCGCTGCTCAATTATGCGGCCAACGCGGTCAAGTTCACCGAGACCGGCACCGTCACCCTGCGGGTGCGGTGTCTCGCGTCCGACGACACCGAGGCCCTGATCCGGTTCGAGGTCGAGGACACCGGCATCGGCGTGTCCGCGGAGGTGTTGCCGCGCCTGTTCAATCCCTTCGAGCAGGCCGACGCCACCTCGACCCGGACCCACGGCGGCACCGGCCTCGGGCTGGCGATCACCCGCAAGATCGCGCAACTGATGGGGGGCGATGCGGGCGCGGACAGTGCTGTCGGGGTGGGCAGCACCTTCTGGTTCACCGCGCGCCTGCGCCGCGACGCGGCGGCGCCCGTCGAGGCCGCGCCATGCGCCGACCCGGCCGAGGCCCGGTTGCGGCACGATTTTGCCGGCCGGCACGTCCTTGTGGTCGACGACGAGCCCTTCAACCGGGAAATCGCGCAGGCCATCGTCGAGGAGGCCGGGCTGGTGGTGGATACGGTCGAGGACGGTGTCCAGGCGCTCGAATTGGCCGCGCAGACGGCTTATGACGTGATCCTGATGGACATCCAGATGCCGCGGATGGACGGCCTCGAGGCGACCCGCCGGCTGCGCGCCGATGGGTCCCGGGTGCCGATCATCGCGATGACGGCCAATGCCTTCGCCGACGATCGGGCGCGCTGCCGGGCAGCCGGGATGGACGACTTCCTCGCCAAGCCGTTCGAGCCCGAGGCCCTGTTCGAGAAGCTCCTGGGCTGGTTGCGAAAAGGCACCGTCTGAGTCCGCCAGGCAGCGGCGGACTCAGGACAGCCCCAGGCGCTCCACGATGGTCGAGGTCGGCCCGGCCTGGTTCATGCAGTAGAAATGCAGGCCGGGCGCGCCTTCCTCGATGAGGCGCGCGGCCAGATCGGTGACCACGTCGAGGCCGAAGGCCTTCACCGAATCGGTGTCGTCGCCGAAGGACTCGAACTTGCGCCGCATCCAGCGCGGGATCTCGGCGCCGCAGGCATCCGAAAAGCGCGCCAGCTTGGAGAAGCTGACGATGGGCATGATGCCGGGCACGATGGGGACGGCGATGCCCAGGGCCTCGCATTCGTCGCGAAAGTGCAGGTAGGCATCCACGTTGTAGAAGTACTGGGTGATGGCCGAGTCGGCGCCGGCGTCCACCTTGCGCTTGAACGCTGCCAGGTCGGACTGGGGCGAGCGCGCCTGGGGATGGTATTCCGGGTAGGCCGCCACCTCGATGGTGAACCAGTTGCCGGTCTCGGCGCGGATGAACTCCACCAGCTCGTTGGCGTAGCGCAGCTCGCCCGGGTCCACCACCCCGGAGGGCAGGTCGCCGCGCAGGGCGACGATGCGGCGGATGCCCTTGTCCTGATAGCGCTTGAGGATGGCGCGGATGCTCTCGCGGGTCGAGCCGATGCAGGACAGGTGCGGCGCCGCTTCCAGCCCTTCGTGCTGGATCTCGAACACGGTGTCGAAGGTGCGCTCCTGGGTGGAACCGCCGGCGCCGTAGGTGACGGAGAAGAAGTCCGGGCGCAGCTGGGCGAGCTGGGCCCGGGTGGCGCGCAGCTTTTCGACGCCGGCGTCGGTCTGCGGCGGGAAGAATTCGATCGAGAAATGGGTCGTTTGGGTCATGGGGTCTTGTGGTCGTGCCCCGGGCGATCCGCCCGGACGGCATGGATGAAGAATTCGCGGTTGCCGTCACCCCCGGTGATGGGGCTGTCGAAGTAGTCGCGCACCTCGAGCCCGGCCGTCCCGGCGCAGGCCCTGATTTTACGTTCCACCTCGGCGTAGCGGGCCGGATCGGTGACGATGCCGCCCTTGCTCAAGCCCCCGGGGCCGACCTCGAACTGCGGCTTGACCAGGGCGATGACGTGCCCGAGCGGTGCCAGCAGGGCCGGCCAGCGGGGCATGAGCAGGGTGAGCGAGATGAAGCTGGCGTCGCACACGATGAGGTCGAAGCCGGCCTCGGGGCGGGTCTCGCCCACGTCCTGCGCGTCGAGCGTGCGCGCGTTGATGCCCTCGCGGCAGCGCACCCGCGGGTCGTTGCGCAGGCGCGCATGCAACTGGTCGTGGCCCACCTCGATGCCGGTCACATGGGTGGCGCCGGCCTGCAGCAGGCAGTCGGTGAAGCCGCCGGTGGACTGGCCCACGTCGAGGCAGCTCATGTCGGTGACGTCGAGCCCGGTGTGCTTGAGCGCGCCGGCGAGCTTGAGGCCACCGCGGGAGACGTAGCGGTCGTCGTCCGAGGCCTCGACCTCGAGCGCGACATTGTTCGCCACTTCCAGCGAGGCCTTGCGCACCGGCTCGCCGTCGGCGCGCACCCGGCCGTCGGCGATCATGCGCTGGGCGGCGGTGCGCGAAGGGGCGTAGCCGCGCTCGACCAGCAGGCTGTCGATGCGGAACAGGCCACCGCGGTCGACGCTTTCGGACACGTGCGCCTGATGCACCGGCGGCGGCTTCGCCGAGCGGCGATGGAAGGATTTCATCGACACCGCGCGCTCACCCGACCTTGATCACTTCGACGGGATGCTCGTACACATCCTTGCGCTTGTCGTAGAGCGGAATGGTGGTGCCGTTGAGGCGGTTGCCTTCGAGGTCGGCCAGGTCCACCTCGGCGACGACGATCTGCTCGATGTTGGGGGTGCCCTCGGCGGCGATGCCGTCGCGCGCGAAGGGAAAGTCCGACGGTGTGATGATGGCCGCCTGGCCGTAGTGCAGTCCGAGCCCCTCGACCGGCAGGTTGCCCACGGTGCTGGTGTGCACCACGAACACCTGGTTCTCGATGGCGCGGGCGTGGCAGCAGTAGCGCACCCGCAGGAAACCCTGGCGGTCGTCGGTGCACGAGGGCACGAAGAGGATGTCGGCGCCCGCTTCGCACACCATGCGCGCCAGTTCGGGAAACTCGATGTCGTAGCAGATGAGGATGGCGATCTTGCCGAAGGGGGTCTCGAACAGGCGCAGCTGGTCGCCCGCGTCGGTGTCCCACTTCTCGCGCTCCCAGCGGGTGCGGTGGATCTTGTCCTGCTCGTGGATCTCCCCCGTGGGGGTGAAGTAGAAGGCGGTGTTGAGCAGGCGGCCGTCCTCGTGCACATAAGGGTGGCTGCCGCCGATCAGGTGCACGTTCCACTGCGCCGCCAGCTCCTGCATCAGCTCCTGGTAGCGACGGGTGTAGTCGTGCAGGTTGCGCACCGCCTGGCGCACGTCCGAGGTGTCCATGAAGGACAGCAGCTGGCTGGTGAAGATCTCGGGCAAGACCACGAACTGCGGGTGGTAGTCGCCGGCGGCCTTCATGATGAAGCGCACCTGGTTCTCGAAGCCCGACCAGTCGTGAATCTGGCGCAACAGGTACTGGACGGCGGCGATTCGGACAATCATAGGATGGTCTCCGGAATGACGGTGGGCCGATCGGGATCGTAGTCCGGGTTGAGCCAGACGATGATCGAGGCGTAGCCGCAGGACTCGGTGTCCTCGGGCAGGTAGTCCTCGACCAGACCGCTGTAATGGAAGCCTTCGTGCAGCTGGAAGCTCAGCACCGGGTCGTGCAGATCACCGCACACCACCTGCTGGACGTAGAACTCCGGCGTCATCTCCGCGGCTTGCTCGTGGTAACCCGGCAGACGGCCGCAGGCGATGATGCGCTTGAGGTTCATGGCCCGGCACAGGGTGCGGCGCCCCTCGTAGAGCTGGTGGCCGATGCCCAGGCCGCGCGCCTCGGGCGCGACGAACACCTCGGCACCGTAGAGGGTCTTGCCCTCGGGGGTGTGGTTCTCGAAGGTACCGGCGCCGGTGATCTCCTTCCAGGTGTGCGACTCGGCCCACTCGTCCCAGCTCACGATCAGTGCGCTGGCGCAGCCGATCAGACCGTCACCGGTCTCGGCGACGATCTGCCCCTGCGGAAACACATCGAGCTGTTCGGCCAGCTTGCGCCGGCTCCAGGGCGGAATGTTCGGATACACGCGCGCCTGCAACGCGATCAACGCCGGAATGTCTTCCGGCCGCGTGTGGCGCACCCGGACGTTTGGCATGGGCGCTCCCGATCAGTTGGGGCCGACGCACCCCGTCGGGATACGTCGGCGGGACAGGCCGGTGCCGGTCAGTAACGGTAGTGATCCGGCTTGTACGGCCCTTGTTTCGGTACACCAATATAGGCTGCCTGCTCGTCGGTCAATTCCGTGAGGGTCACGTTGAGCTTCCTGAGCTGCAGCCGGGCGACCTTCTCGTCCAGATGCTTGGGCAGGGTGTACACCCCTACAGGATACTCTGCCGTGCGCGTGTACAGCTCGATCTGGGCGATGGTCTGGTTGGCGAAGGAGGAGCTCATGACGTAGCTCGGGTGGCCGGTGGCGCAGCCCAGGTTCACCAGCCGGCCCTTGGCCAGCAGGATGATCCGTTTGCCGTCCGGGAAGATCACGTGATCGACCTGCGGCTTGATCTCCTCCCACTGGTACTGCTCCAGGGAGGCGACGTCGATCTCGTTGTCGAAGTGACCGATGTTGCACACGATGGCCTGATCCTTCATGGCGGCCATGTGGTCATGGGTGATGACGTGGAAGTTGCCGGTGGTGGTGACGAAGATGTCCGCCAGCGGGGCGGCCTCTTCCATGGTCACCACGCGGTAGCCTTCCATGGCCGCCTGCAGCGCACAGATCGGGTCGATCTCGGTGATCCACACCTGGGCCGACAGGGCGCGCAGGGCCTGGGCCGAGCCCTTGCCCACGTCACCGTAGCCGCACACCACGGCCACCTTGCCGGCGATCATCACGTCGGTGGCGCGCTTGATGCCGTCCACCAGCGACTCGCGGCAGCCGTACAGGTTGTCGAACTTGGACTTGGTGACCGAGTCGTTCACGTTGATGGCCGGGAACTTGAGCTCGCCGCGCTGGTGCATCTGGTAGAGGCGGTGCACGCCGGTGGTGGTCTCCTCGGTCACGCCCTTGATCTGTGCCAGGCGGGTGGAGTACCAGCTCGGATCGGTGGCCAGCTTGGCACGGATGGCGGCGAACAGGCAGGTCTCTTCCTCGCTGGTCGGCTTGGCGATGACGCTGATGTCCTGCTCGGCGCGGGCGCCCAGGTGCAGCAGCAGGGTCGCGTCGCCGCCGTCGTCGAGGATCATGTTGGAATAACCGCCATCGGCCCATTCGAAGATGCGATGGGTGTAGTCCCAGTAGTCGGCCAGCGACTCGCCCTTGACGGCGAACACCGGGATGCCCTCGGCGGCGATGGCGGCGGCGGCATGGTCCTGGGTGGAGAAGATGTTGCACGAGGCCCAGCGCACTTCGGCGCCCAGCGCCACCAGCGTCTCGATGAGCACGGCGGTCTGGATGGTCATGTGCAGCGAGCCGGTGATGCGCGCGCCCTTGAGCGGTTGGGTCCTGGCGAATTCCTCGCGGATCGCCATCAGGCCCGGCATCTCGGTTTCGGCGATGGCGATTTCGCGGCGGCCGAAGGCGGCCAGCTTGATGTCGGCGACGACGTAGTCGGAAAAGTCAGTCACAGCGTTCATGAAGAACTCCTTGCTATGACCGGGGGGAGGTGGAGTCACTTCGTCTCACGCACCTCCCGTGCCCGGCACGGGTTGATGTCGTGAGCGCCGTTGATTCTCACCGCGTCGCGCGGTTTCCGAGCCTGGGGGGCGGTCGGGTGGGACCGGCGACCTCGCAGCGCTCCTCGGAAAGTCGATCAGTATACGGCAAGCGCCGGCGATTTTTGAGTCCTGTGGATGGAAGGCCGTCAGCGCGTCGCGGCGATGGTGGTCAGCGCCTCGTGGCCGGCCGCGTCCACCGGCAGGTACACGACCAGTCTGTCGCCATCGCGCGGCGCCGACCACCAGTTGACCTGCTGGAGCGCGAACACCCCGGCGGCCGGATGGCGGAAGTGCTTGATCTGGTTGCTGGCGCATTCCACGTCGTGCCGTTCCCACAGGCGGGCGAAATCCGCCGATGCGGCCGTGAACTTGTCCAGATGCGCCTGCCACTGCGGATCGTCCATGTACGGCGTCATGCTCGCGCGGAACAGCCCGACCATGCGCGGCAGCACTTCGTCCCAGTCGGCGAGGCTGTCGCGCCAGCGGGCGTTGGCGAGCGCCAGATAGATGCAGTTGCGGTCGTCGGGCGGGACGGCGTCCAGGTCGACCTGGACCAGATCGCAGAAGGCGCGGTTGAAGCCGACGATGTCGAAGCGGGCGTTCTGCACCAGCGCCGGCAGGGGGCGAGCTGATCGAGCAGCTGCTGGTGGGCGGCCGACAGGCGCTGGCACACCGGTTTGGGCTGGCGCGGTTCGGGCTGGCCGGCCAGCTGGAACAGGTGGTGGCGCTCGGCCGCCGTGCATTGCAGGGCCTGGGCGATGGCCTCGAGGGCCCGGGGGGAGGGTTTGACGTCGCGGCCCTGTTCCAGCCAGGTGTACCAGGTGGTGCTGACGTCGGCCAGCTGGGCCACTTCCTCACGACGCAGCCCCGGGGTGCGGCGCCGGCCGATCTGGGGCAGGCCCAGGCGCGCGGGGTCCAGATGCTCGCGGCGGGTGCGCAGGAAGGCGCCCAGCGCCTTGTTGCGTTGTCCGTTGGCGGTATCGAGGTCCATGGCGGGTTCCGGCAGGTGGTTTTTATACCAGGATAAACGGCAACTTGTACCAGGGTAAATCAAGGCCCAGACTGCCATCATCATCCGGTTTTGGCAAGGACCCGACCATGCACTCCGATCCCGCCCGGCAGACCCTCGGGCTCCCCGGCATCCTCATCCTGCTGGCGGGGCAGCTGCTGCCCCTGGTGGATTTCTCGATCATCAATGTGGCCCTCGAGTCCCTCAGCCGCACCCTGGGCGCCAGCCATACCGAGCTGGAGCTGGTGGTGGCGGTCTATGGCGTCGCCTTCGCCGTCTGCCTCGCGTTGGGGGGGCGGCTCGGTGACCGGCTCGGGCGCCGGCGGGTGTACCTGTGGGGCGTCGGCCTGTTCGGCCTGGCGTCCCTGCTGTGCGGCCTGGCGGGGAGCGTGCCGATGCTGCTGGCCGCGCGCGCCCTGCAGGGCGTGGGCGCGGCCCTGGCGGTGCCGCAGATCCTCGCCAGCCTGCATGTGTGCCTGCGGGGGCCGGCCCATTCCAAGGCCATCGGCGCCTATGGGGCGGTGGGCGGTATCGCCTTCATCATCGGCCAGGTGCTGGGCGGTCAGCTGGTGTCCTGGGACGTGGCCGGGCTGGGCTGGCGCAGCATCTTCCTCATCAACCTGCCGGTGTGCCTCTCGATCCTGCTGTCGACCCGGCGCTTCGTGCCCGAGACCCGCAGCGCCCACGCACCCGGCTTCGACCTGCGCGGCACCGGCCTGCTGGCGTTGCTGATCCTGTGCCTGCTGGTGGCGATGTCGCTGGGGCCGTTGCTGCACTGGCCCGCCTGGAGCCTGGGCATGCTGGTGGCCGTCGTGCCGCTGGCGGGGGGGCTGTGGCGTACCGAGCAGCGCCAGCGCTGGCCGCTGCTGCCGCCGCCGGTGATGGCGCTCGCGTCGATGCGCTTCGGTCTGCTCCTGGCGCTGGTGTTCTTCGCCAGCTGGAGCGGTTTCATGTTCGTGGTGGCCCTGACCCTGCAGGCCGGGGCCGGCCTGAGTTCCGCCCAGTCGGGGCAGGCCTTCGTGATGCTCGGGGCGGCCTACTTCCTGATGGCGCTGATGAGCGCGCGGGTGACGCGCTGGCTGGGCACGGTGGCGATGCTGCTGCTCGGCTTCGCCCTCCAGGTGCCGGGCCTGTTCGGCCTGATCCACAGCATCGGCGCCCAGTGGTCGCAGCTCGATCCGTGGACCATCGCGCCGGCGAGTGTCTTCATCGGCGCCGGCCAGGCCCTGATCGTGAGCGCCTTCTACCGCATCAGCCTGGGCGAAGTGCCGGCGGCCGACGCCGGCGCGGCCAGCGCGATGCTCTCGACCGTGCAGCAGGCCGCGCTCGGGCTGGGGCCGGCGCTGTTCGGTGGCTTGTTCGCCTGGTCACTGGCGCAGGGGCAGGACTACCCCCGGGCGCTGGGCCGGGCGCTGGAGCTGGAGATCGCGGGCATGCTGGGGCTGGCCGTGTTGGCGGCCCTGTTCGGTCTGCGCCGCCGCGCCGCGCGACTGGCCGTCGAGCGGCGCACGGGCTGACGCACGCGTCAGATCGGCGAAACCCCGATCAACCATGCATGGACGCCCATCACGAAGGCGGCATACAGCACCAGGCCACCGATCACGGCAATCGCGTCGTTGGCCTTGCGGGCGGGGGGGCCTGGCAGGGGGCGTTGGGTCCTGTGCTTCATCGAGATGCGGTCGGCCACCGCCCAGGCCAGGAAGGCACCGAACAGCAGCACGTCGGCGAGGGTGCCGTTGGCGAGCAGGTGGGCGAAGGCCCACAGCTTGGTGGCGACCAGGGTCGGATGCTTGAGGGTGGCGCGGATGCGGCCGGGCAGGTAGGTGGCGAGCAGCAGCGGGAAGACCGGCACCATGAGCAGCAGGGTGAGGTGGCGCAGGGCGGTGGGCGGCGTGTACAGCACCACGGGGTCGAGCCGCGCCTGGGCATAGCCATGCACGATGAGCACGATGCCGGCGATGGACACCAGGGTGACGATGGCTCGCCAGCCCAGTGCGCCCAGACGCGCATGCATGCGATCGCGCCAGGGCTCGTTCACGATAGATACCGAATGGGCGCCGAAAAAGAGCAGCAGGCCGAGGATCAGGAGGGGCATGGGGGGGTCCGAAGTGGTTCCGGTGGATTCGAACCTGTCGCCGACGAAACGTTCCGTGCACGCGCCGGCAGGCAGGGTGGTCGATGTGTCCGCTCGGCGCCGCCGGCGATGCGAATATCCGAATGCTATGATCGCCGGCATCCCCCGCCCGAAAAAGCCGCCCCCATGCCCGCCGATTCGCCCATCCCTCGGGCCGCTGCGACGCGGGCAGGCGAGGGCGGATCAGGCCGTCCGGCTTGCCAGGAGCGCCTCGAAGGCCAGCGCCGGCTGGCTCACCGGGCGCCGGGGCAGGCGCATGCGATAGAGCTGGCGCATACAGGGGCCAGCGCCGATGGCGTGCTTGCGGATGCGCCCCAGCGCCAGCTGGTCGCGGGCGCAGATGCGCGGCACGAGGCCCAGACCGATGCCCGCCGCCACCGACTGCACGATGGCCTCGTTGCTGCCCACTTCGATCACCTGGGCCGGCCGGATCCGGTATTCGTCGAGGATGCGCTGCGCGGCGGCCCGGCTGCCCGAACCGCGTTCGCGCATCACCCAGGTGTGCTGAGCCAGGGCGTGGGCGCCGGCCTCCTCGTCGGCAAAGTCGCGCGGTGCCGCCACGATCATCTCCTCGCTGCGCCAGGAGAGGATCTCGATCCGCGGATCGCTGACCTCGCCCTCCACCAGCGCCACATCCACCTGGCAGTCGAGCAACAGCTCGGCGATCTGCTCGGTGTTGGCGCTGATCACGCTCAGCTCGATACCGGGGTGACGCTGATGAAACGCGAGCAGGCTCGGGGGGAGCCAGTAGCTGGCGATGGTCGTGCTCGCGCCGATCACCAGGCGCCCCTGTTCGAGTGCGTAGAACGATTTCACTGCCTCGTCCGCTTCGCGTTCGAGCGCGAAGATCGCGCGGCCGTAGTCGTACAGCGCCTGGCCGGGCGCGCTGGGGGCGAAGCGCTTGCCCTGGCGGTCGAGCAGCACCGTGTCCAGCTGGTTTTCGAGTTCCTTGACCGCCTTCGAGGTGGCCGGCTGGCTGATGCCGAGCTGGTCGGCGGCGCGCGAAAAGCTGCTGGCGTCCACCACGGTGACGAACACGCGGAGCAGGTGCAGATTCATGTATGAGCCCAGGTAATGAATGGGTGAATTTAATACTATTTACGAATAGTAATGGGCTTTTTAGTCTTATGCCATTCATGTCTTTGGATATACGCAAATGAGCATAAGTGCCACCCTGCCCCCGCCTGGTGTCCGCCTCGGTCTCTTCGCCTGCGTCGGGATCACGTTCCTCGCGGCGATGCTGGCGGCGATTCCTGCCATGGGCCGTCATGGGCTCGGATGGCTGCCCGTGGCGGTGGCGCTGGGCATGGTGGTGGGCAACCTGTGGCCCGATCTACCGACGCGGGGACGCGACGGGCTGGCGCTGGCGCGCGGCCCGCTGATGCGTGCGGGGATCGCGCTGTACGGGCTGAGGATCGGCATCGACGAATTCGCGGCCGTGGGCTGGGGGGGCGCCCTCGCGGCGGTCGTGGTCGTCGCCTCCACGCTGTGGCTGGCGCAGCGGCTCGGGCGGGCGTTCGGCCTCGATCGCCACAGCGCCCTGCTGATCGGTGCGGGCAGCGCCATCTGCGGCGCGGCCGCGGTGGCCGCGGCCGACGGCGTGCTCGGCGCTCGCGCGCGCCATGTGTCGGCCGCCGTCGCCTCGGTGGTGCTGTTCGGCACCCTGGGCATGTATGTGTTGCCGTGGCTCTTCGATCGGGTAGGCCTCCCGGCGGCTCAGTTCGGTTTGTGGATCGGCCTGACCGTGCATGAGCTCGGTCACGTGGTGGCGGCGGCAAGCCCCCTGGGCCCCGAGGTGTCGGGCGCGGCGTTGATCGCCAAGATGATGCGGGTGATGTTGCTGGCGCCGGCGATGGTCTGGATGGCGTGGTCCGACGGGCGCGCGAGCGGTGGCGGGCGGGTGCGGGTGCCGTTCTTTCTTTGGGCCTTCTTCGCGGCCATCGCCTTGAATGGCAGTGGCCTGCTGCCGCCGACGCTCCAGGCGGCCGGCGCCGGCCTGGCGCAACTGCTGCTGGCGGTGGGTCTGGCGGCCCTCGGCGCGGCAACCCGGTTGGTCGACATCCGCGCCGCGGGCGCCCGGGTCTGGTGGCTGGCGGCCTCGCTGTGGGCGTATCTGCTGATCGCCGGGCTGGGCATCGTGACCCTGCTGGCGCGGTTCGGGTGAGCACGACATGCACGGCAATGAGGCGGTGGGGTGGCCTTTGCACCGCCTCGGGGCGTCCGTCTGCTCCAGGGGTGTGGCGATGTTTTCCATTGTTTCAACAGGTTGCGTCGTGATTCCGGAGTCGCTCCGGGTGGCGCGCGTTTTGCTTGACATAACCTGTCATAACAAGTTGATGCGTACCCCCTGGCCCCGGACCGCCGCTCATCCAAATCGGCGCCCATGGCGGGCAACGCTCCTCATCGAAAGGCCGATCTTGAACGAAATCTTCCAATGTCTTGGTGCCTGGGATGCGCCGACCTGGGGTGTGGTGCTGGTGGCCGCGCTCGTCGGCGGTGCGCTGCGCGGACTGACCGGTTTCGGTGCCGCGCTGTTGATGGCGCCCTTGATGTCGCTGGTGCTCAGCGCCCGCGAAACCATGTGTCTGGTGACCCTGCTCAACGCCCTGCCGATGGGACGCACCACCCTGGCCGCCGCCACGCGTGTGATCGACCGCCAGGTCATGCTGCCGATGAGCGTGGCCGCCTTCGTCGGGGTGCCCTGCGGCATCGCGCTGGTGGGGGCCTTGCCTGCGCAGGCTTTCGGTCTGGTGTTGGGCGTGGCCGTGATCCTGAGCGCGATCGGGCTGATGTCCGGCGTGCTGCGGATGGGGGGGCGTTCGCTGCGGCGCTCGCTCGGGGTCGGCATGCTCAGCGGTGTGCTGACCGGCTTCGGCGGCGTCGGTGGGCCGCCGGCCATTCTCTATCTCCTGGGCGTCGAGCCCGATGGCCACCGGGCCCGGGCGAACTTCATCGTGTTCTTTGCGGTGCTCTATCCGGCGGCGGTGATCGCGGTGGCCGCGCTGGGGGTGTTGTCCTGGGCCGACGTGGTCTTCGGCCTGGCGCTCGCGCCGCTGTTCCATCTCGGGGGCCTCGGTGGGGCGCGCCTGTACCGGCGCATCGGCAAACGGCATTTCCGCCCGGTGGTGCTGGTGCTGCTGATGGCGGCCGGCCTGCTGGCGGCCTGGCCCCGGGGCGTCCAGGCCGCGCCGGTGCGTGCCGGCCCCGCTCTTGGTGCGCACGCGCACGCGGCTGGTGCGCATCCGCAGCATTTTTTTGCTGGCGAACTCGCGCCGAGTTTCAAAAACTTCAATAAAACCAACGATGTGAATTGAAATTGTGCGACGCCGCAAACCTGGCATCTGAATTGCTAATCAGTACTCGTCATAACAGGTAGTGACATAAGGAAGAAGAAACATGGCCCGCTCCAACAAGAAAGCCATCGAAACGCCGCCCCTGGCCAAGCCGCACGCGATCGACGCCGTGTCTCCGGTGCCGCTGCATACCCAGATCCGCGAGGCCCTGCGGCGCGGCATTCTCGATGGCACCTATCCGCCGCATTCGCAGATGCCCTCGGAGAGCCAGATGATGGCGCGCTTCGGGGTGAGCCGGATCACCATCCGCCAGGCGCTGGGCGATCTGCAGAAGGAGGGCCTGATCTTCAAGGTGATGGGCAAGGGCAGTTTCGTGGCCAAGCCCAAGGCCTTCCAGAGCCTGTCGCGCCTGCAGGGTTTCGGCGAGGCGATGGCGCCGTCCGGGTACGAGACCTATGCCCTGTTGCTGAGCGCCCGCGAGGTGCCGGCCAGTGCCGTGGTCGCGCAGCGCCTGGCGCTGGAGGCGGGCAGCCCGGTGTTCGAGATCCAGCGGCTGCGCTATCTGAACCGCGAGCCCATTTCCGTGGATGTGAGCTACTTCCCGATCGACATCGGCCAGCGCCTGACGCAGGAAGACCTCGCCACCCGCGACATCTTCGTCATTCTCGAAAACGACTACGGCCACAACCTCACGCATGCGGACGTGCAGATCGAGGCGATCAGCGCCGAAACGTCGCTCGGCCGCCATCTCGACGTGGCCGAGGGCTCGCCCCTGCTGCGCATCGAGCGGCTGACCTACGCCGGTGAGCGGCCCATCGATTTCGAGTTTCTGTACTACCGCGGCGATGCCTTCCAGTACCGCCTGCGGATCGACCGCAGCTGAGGACCGGCACAGAACCGGCCCCGGCAACTGCCTGAACGAAGCAGGACACTCCCAACCCCCAGGAGCAAGCATGAAACGCATCGACATGGAGTTCGACATCGTCGTCATCGGCGGTGGCACCGGCGGGCCGATGGCCGCGGTGAAAGCCAAGGCACAAAACCCCGACCTCAGGGTGCTGCTCATCGACAAGGCCCACGTGAAGCGCTCGGGCGCGATCTCGATGGGCATGGACGGGCTCAACAACGCCGTCATTCCGGGGCACGCCACCCCCGAGCAGTACGTCAAGGAAATCACCATCGCCAACGACGGCATCGTCGATCAGGAGGCGGTCATGGCCTATGCGGCCAACAGCTTCGACATGATCCAGGAGCTCGACCGCTGGGGGGTGAAGTTCGAGAAGGACGAAACCGGCGACTACGCGGTGCGCAAGGTGCATCACCTGGGCAGCTACGTGCTGCCGATGCCCGAAGGCCACCACATGAAGAAGATCCTCTACCGCCAGCTCAAGCGCGCGCGGGTCGAGATCACCAACCGGGTGGTGGTCACCCGCCTGCTCACCGGCGCCGACGGTGAGATCACCGGCGTCATGGGCTTCGACTGCCGCACGGCGGACTTCTACGTGATCCGCTGCAAGGCGGCGGTGCTCAGCACCGGCGCCGCCGGGCGCATCGGCCTGCCCGCCTCCGGCTACCTGATGGGCACCTACGAGAACCCCACCAACTGCGGCGACGGCCATGCCATGGCTTATCACGCGGGGGCCGATCTGGCCAACCTCGAATGCTTCCAGATCAACCCGCTCATCAAGGACTACAACGGCCCGGCCTGCGCTTACGTGACCGGTCCCTTCGGCGGCTTCACCGCCAATTCGAAGGGCGAGCGCTTCATCGAGTGCGACTACTGGAGCGGGCAGATGATGATGGAGTTCTACAACGAGCTGCAGGGCGGCAACGGCCCGGTGTTCCTCAAGCTCGACCACCTCGCCGAGGAGACCATCGGCGAGATCGAGCACATCCTGCACACCAACGAGCGCCCCAGCCGCGGCCGCTTCCACGAGAAGCGCGGCAACGACTACCGCAAGGAGATGGTCGAGATGCACATCTCCGAGATCGGCTTCTGCAGCGGCCACAGTGCCTCGGGCATCTGGACCAACGCCCGCGGCGAGACCTCGGTAAAGGGGCTTTACGCCGCCGGCGACTGCGCCAGCGTGCCGCACAACTACATGCTCGGCGCCTTCGTCTATGGCCGCCTGTGCGGGCAGAACGCCGCCGACTACTGCGCCGGGGTGGGCACGGGGCGCATCGATGACGGCGCCATCGCGGCCGAGCAGGCCCGCATTTGCGCGCCGCTGGCGCGCAGCGAAGGGCTCACGCCCTTCCAGATCGAGTACAAGACGCGCCGGCTGGTGAACGACTACCTGCAGCCGCCCAAGATCACCCGCAAGTACGAGATCGGCCTGCGCCGCTTCGACGAGGTGCGCGAGGACGCCACCGCGATGATGGCCACCAACCCGCACGAGCTCATGCGCGCCATGGAGGCGCTGTCCATCCTCGATTGCGCCGAGATGGCCGCGCGCGCCTCGATGTTCCGCACCGAGAGCCGCTGGGGCCTGTACCACTACAGCGTCGATCACCCCGAGCGGGACGACGACAACTGGTTCTGCCACACCCTGCTCAGTCGTGACGCGCAAGGCCGGATGGGCGTGCGCAAGAAGGCGGTCGAGCCCTACATCGTGCCCATCGACGAGGAAGAGCGCACCGCCTACCAGCGCCTGCGCGTCGCCCGCAGCGCCGCCGCCGCCTGATCCCGACCGCCCGGAGGAACCCGACATGAGTATCGCCACCACCCTCACCCAAGCCCCCGTCGTCGTCGACGAGAGCAAGTGCATCGCCGAGAAGGGCTGCACCGTCTGTGTCGACGTCTGCCCGCTCGATGTGCTGGCCATCGACATGGTCAAGAAGAAGGCCTTCATGAAATACGACGAGTGCTGGTACTGCCTGCCCTGCGAGACCGACTGCCCGACCGACGCGGTCACGGTCAGCATTCCCTACCTGTTGCGCTGAGGACACGGCCATGGACATCACCAGCTTCTCCATCGCCGATCGCCTCGCCAGCGAGGACGCCGAAGTCCGCCGCCTGGCGGTGATCGACCTGCCCTACAGCGACGAGGACGACATCGTGCCGCTGCTGCTGCCGTGTCTGGCCGACGCCGACCCCAGCGTGCGCACCGAAGCGGTCCGCGCCCTCGAAGGCTTCGAAGACCCCGAGGTGGTCGCCGCGCTGGCGCCCATGCTGCTTGATGCCGACGCCCAGGTGCGCGCCGCCGCCGGCGAGGTGCTGGCCGAGCTCAAGCTCAGCGCCTCCGCCGGTCCCTTGCTGCCCCTGCTGCAGGGCGAGGGCGCCGAGGTGCGCATGCTGGCCTTCCGCGCCGTGCGCGCCCTGCGGGTCGACGCCGCCTTCGCACCGGCCATGGCCGCGCTGCGCGATGCTGATCCGGGCGTGCGCCGCGAGGCTGTCGGCGTGCTCGGCTATCTGCGCAAACCCGAGGCCGTCGGCGACCTGGCCGAAGTGGCCGCCCACGACCCGGAAGCCGAGGTGCGGCGCATCGCCGTCGGTGCGCTCGGCTACGCCACCGAGATCAGCGTGCTGCCGGCGCTGACCCGTGCGCTGGGCGACACCGCCTGGCAGGTGCGCGAGGAAGCCGCCCAGACCCTCGGCAAGCTGCGCTTCGGTCTGGCGATCGACGAGCTCGTGCATGCCATGCAGGACGAATACTGGCAGGTGCGGGTGAAGGCGGCGCGCAGCCTGGGGTGGCTCAAGGCGGCGGCCGGCCTGCCCGCGCTGGTGGAGGCCCTGGCCCATCCCATCGGCAACCTGCGTAAGGAGGCCGCCATCGCCCTCGGCGAGCTGGCCGATCCGCGCGCCATCCCGGCGCTGGAAAAGGCGCTCGACGATGCCGACCCCGACGTGCGCAAGCTCTCGCGCCTGGCGCTCACCGCCATCGGCCTGGCGCAGAAGTGAGCCGCCCGTCCAGCCCCCCATCACCACCATGCCGGCCCGCTGCGATGCGGCCGGCCTGACAGGAGATCAGCCATGACCTACGTCGTTACCGAAGCCTGTGTGCATTGCAAATACACCGACTGTGTCTCGGTGTGCCCGGTGGATTGTTTCCACGAAGGGCCGAATTTCCTCGTGATCGATCCGGACACCTGCATCGACTGCGGCGTGTGCGTGCCCGAGTGCCCCATCGGCGCGATCTTCGCCGAGGCCGACCTGCCGCCGGAGCAGCACGCGTTCATCGAGATCAACGCGCGCCTGGCGGCGCAGTGGCCGGTGATCGACGCGGCGGGCGAGCCCTTGCCCGAGGCCGATCACTGGGCCGCGGTCACCGACAAGCGCGCCCTCATCGACAACCCCGCCACGGCCTGAGGCCGCGGCGGTCCGCCAACCCCCTTTCCCTCAACCTCAACCGTAAGCCCCCAACCCCGCAGTACTCGAACGAAACGACACCCCACTGGACAAGGAAGCAAATCATGTACGCACGATCCAGAAGCACCGCTCGAGACAATCACAACAAAAATTCCGTCCGCCGATTCACCGCCGCCGCCCTGCTTGCCGGCTGTTTCGCGGCAACGCCCGCGCTGGCCGAAGTCGTCACCGTCGGCATCGGTACCCAGAACACCACCACCAACACGGTGACCGGTGGCATCGTCATCAAGGAGCTCGGCCTGCTCGAGAAGTTCTTGCCCAAGACCGGCAAGTACAAGGACATCGAGTTCAAGATCGACTGGCAGAACTTCACCTCGGGGCCGCCGGTCACCAACGGCATGGTCGCCAACACCTTGCAGATCGGCATGATGGGCGACTATCCGCTGCTGGTGAACGGCGCCATCTTCCAGGCGATGCCCAAGGAGCGCACCCGCCTGATCGCCATGATCGCCTACAACGCCGACGGTGCGGGCAACGCCCTGGTGGTGCACAAGGATTCGCCCTACTACGAACTGGCCGATCTCAAGGGCAAGAAAGTGTCGGTACCCTTTGGATCGGCCGCCCATGGCATGCTCCTCAAGGCACTCGAAGACAAGGGGTGGACGAGCGACGACCTGGTGCTGACCAGCCAGAGTCCGGAAGTGGGCACCTCCAGCCTGCAGGAGCAGCGGATCGACGGGCACGCCGACTTCGTTCCCTTCGGCGAACTGCTGCCCTACCGGGGCTTTGCGCGCAAGATCTTCGACGGTGCCGAAACCAAGGTGCCGACCTTTCATGGCGTGATCGTGCGCGAGGACTTCGCCAAGAAGTACCCGGAATTCGTGGTTGCCTACATCAAGGCGCTGATGGCGGCCAATGACTGGTTGCGCAAGGATCCGGTGGCGGCGGCGGCCAAGATCGAGGAATGGACGCGGGTCGAGAAGGAAGTGGTCTACATGTTCCTCGGCCCGGGCGGCGTGCATACGCTCGACCCGACGCTCAAGCCGAAGTGGATCGACACCGTCAAGTACGACCACGGCGTGCTCGACCGCATGGGGCGGGTCAAACCCCTGGACGCGGACGCCTGGGTCGACGAGACCTATGTGCGCGAAGCCTACAAGGAACTGGGCCGTGACTACGACGCGGAGAAGGCCAGCTTCGCCAACTACGAGATCTCGGGCACCGACCCGCTGTGCGGCGGCGCCATCGACAAGCCGCGTCAGGCCGGCGAGGTGTGGATCGAGGGCGGTGGCATCACGGCCTACAAGTCCACGGCGTGCGCGTTGCGCGCGGTGAAGAAGGCGGAGGCCGAGGGCAAGAAGGTGTCGGTGACCTTCGTCTTCGACCGCGGCAGCCAGATCAAGCTGTTCGCCAACACCGCGTTCTACGCGCTCGACAGCAAGGGCGATCCCGGCGACATCGTGCCCTTCCTGCTCAAGAAGGACGCCGAGGCCTATGTGACGGCCAAGGGCGGGCGGGTCGGGGGTATGCCGACGCGCTCGCCGCCGTGGGGGACTGAGCCATGGCCAGCACCGTCAGCATGCGTGCCGTGCGCGACACGGACGCCCTGGGTGCCGGCGGGGCCGCTGGCCCCACGCCGGTCGCCACGGTGCAACCGGTGCCCCGTGCCCCGGTCGCGGCGCGCGCGTCGGCGCCCGCGGCCGGGGCCGTGCCACCGGCCGCACGGCTGGGCGCCATCCTCCGAGGGCAGATCCGGCCGATGCTGGTCAGCGCACTGTCGATCGGCCTGCTGCTGGGTTTCTGGTATCTGGCCACCGCCTACCGCTGGGAATTTTATGTCCGCTTCACCAACGTGCCCACGCCGGGCGAGGTGTTCGGCGAGGCGCTGCGTCTGCTCGCCGATGGCAAGTTTCTCACCAACATCGGCGTCAGCCTGTGGCGGATCACGGTGGGTTTCCTCATCGCCACCGTGCTGGGCGTGGCGATGGGCTTGCTGTGCGGACGCTACAGCCTTTTCAAGGGACTGACGTTCCCGGCGCTGGAAGTGTTGCGGCCGATTCCCGCGATCGCCTGGGTGCCGATCTCGATCATGCTGTGGCCCACCACCGAGTCCAGCATCGTCTTCATCACCTTCATCGGCGCCTTCTTCCCCATCCTGCTCAACACCCTGCATGGGGTGATGGCGGTGGACAAGGTGCTGATCCGTGCGGCGCGCTGCCTGGGCGCCAGCGAGTTCGCACTGATGACCCAGGTGGTGCTGCAGGCGGCCTTGCCCCACATCTTCACCGGGCTGGCGGTGGGCATGGGGGTGGCCTGGGTGTCGCTGATCGCGGCCGAGATGATCTCCGGCCAGTTCGGCGTCGGCTACTTCACCTGGGAGGCGTATTCCCTGATCGAATACCCGCACATCGTGATCGGCATGCTGGTCATCGGCGTCCTGGGTCTGCTGTGCAGCGGCCTCATTCGCGGGGTCGCCCGAATCCTCATGCCCTGGCAGGGTGTGGGCGGCAAGGAGAGTTCATGATGGCGACGACAGCGTCAACCAAGGGCGGACAGATCGACGTCCGCGATGTATCCGTCCGCTTCACGCAGAACGGCGTGGGGCTGGACGCGGTGAGCGGGGTGTCGATCGACGTCCAGCCCGGCCAGTTCGTGTCCATCGTCGGGCCCTCCGGGTGCGGCAAGTCGACGCTGCTGAACATCGTGGCGGGATTTCTCAAACCCAGCGGCGGCACGGTCAGCGTCGACGGGGCGCCCATCCACGGCCCCGGCGCCGATCGCGGCGTCGTCTTCCAGCAGTATTCGCTCTTTCCCTGGCTGCGGGTGCGCGAGAACGTCGAATTCGGTCTCAAGATGCAGGGCATGTGCCGCAGCGAGCGCCAGTCCAAGGCGCGCACGCTGCTGGGGCTCGCCGGCCTGCTGGCCTTCGAGAATCACTATCCCGAGCAGCTCTCCGGCGGCATGCGCCAGCGCGTCGGCATCGTGCGGGCCCTGGCCACGGGCCCGCAGGTGCTGTTGATGGACGAGCCTTTCGGAGCCCTCGACGCCCAGACGCGGTTGGTGATGCAGGAAATCCTCACCCACATGTGGGAGCAACTGCAGCTGTCGGTGCTGTTCATCACCCACGACATCGAGGAGTCCATCTTCCTGTCCGACAAGGTCTACGTGATGACCGCGCGGCCGGGCCGCATCAAGGCGGAGATCCCCATTCCCCTGCCGCGGCCACGTACCGCGGAGATGACCTCCTCGGCGGAATTCCTCGCCATCCATCATCGCCTGAAGGCCTTGATCCGCGAGGAGAGCCTGGCGGCCATGGGCGGCGAACTCCAGGAAGGGGGCCTGGGCCGCGACTGGCACCTGGGCCCGGAAGGCGTGAGGGCAGCGCTGTGAGCGTGGCGACCGCATCGGTGATGCCGGTCGGCATCACCGATCACCGCGCCTCGGCGGTGCTGCGCATCGAATGGAGCGACGGGCACACCAGCGCCTTGCCCCACGGCTGGCTGCGCCAGCGCTGCCGTTGCGCCGTCTGCACCCACGCCGCCCGCACCGGCGCCCCGCCGCCTCCACCCGCCGCCCTCGTCGACATCCACCCCGTGGCCGAGAAGGGGCTCAACCTCGTCTTCGCCGATGGCCATGCCCGCGGCATCTACCCGTGGGCCTACCTGCGCGCGCTCGGCGACGAGCCGCGCCACGCGCAGTCCGTCGCTGGCTGATGCGTTCATCGCCGACGGGCATGTCGGGCGAAGTCCGAATCGGGACATTGGGCGAGCCCGGGGGCTCCCCGGGAAAGGCCCGGTCGAAGGCCACATCGGCGATGACGTCCGGGCAAGGCCGTTCCCGGCGGGCGCTCAGGGGGCGGACGCGTCGGCCGGACGGGGCGCGGCGGGATCGGGGGTGGCGGTCGCGAGAACCTGATCGACGCGGTTCTTGTCCACATCCACCACCTCGAATTCCCACCCGTCCCAGGCGAAGCGCTCGGCCTTCTTGGGGATGTGGCCGAGCAGGGCGAGCACGAAGCCGCCCACCGTGTGGTAGTTGCCCAGGGCCTCGTCGGGCACGGTGCGGACGCCGAGCTTCTCCTTCATCTCGTCGAGCGGCAGCAGGCCGTCGAGCAACCAGGAGCCATCGGGGCGGCGCACCGCCAGCGCCTCGTCCGGATCGGCGGCCGTGGGGCTCATGTCGCCGACCACGGTCTCGAGCAGGTCGTCGAGGGTGACGATGCCCTCGGTCTGGCCGAACTCGTTGACCACGAAGGCGAAGGTGGTGCGATGGGTGCGGAAGCTGGCCAGCAGGTCGATGAGGGTGAGCACGCTGGGCACATACAGCGGCGGGATCATGGGGGTCTCGGCGAAGTCGATCTCGCCGGCCAGGGCGGCCTGGAGCAGGGTGCGGCTCTCGGCCACGCCCACCGCGTTCTGTACCCCGCCCTTGCAGATCGGGAAACGCGAGTAGGGCGCCTCGCGCAGCAGCGTGAGGTTGCGTTCGCGCGGCTGCTGCAGGTCGATGAAGACCACGTCGGCCGCCGGCGTCATCACCGCGCCGACGCGGCGGTCCTCGAGGCGGAACACGTTGCCCAGCAGATGGCTCTCCTCGGGGCGGATGGCGCCGGCGCGCTCGGACTCGTCCACGTAGGCGAGGATGTCCTCCACCCCGGTCACCGCCGGTGCCGAGCGCAGCGGCAGCAGGCGCAGCACCACGTCGGAGAGCCAGGACAGGAAGTGGATGGCCGGCGACAGCAGGCGGATGAACCATTGCATCAGCGGCGCGGCGCGCACCGCCACCTGTTCCGGATAGGCGATGGCGATGCGTTTGGGCACGATCTCGCCGAACACGATGGACAGGGCGGTGACGATGGCGATGGTCAGCGCCAGGGAGATCTCGTCGCCATAGGCGGCGAGCGGGGGCGCGGCTTGCACCACCGCCTGTTCGAGCGCGGCCTTCATCGCCGATTCGCCGAAGATGCCGGCCATCAGCGCGGCGGCGGTGATGCCGGTCTGGGTGGCGGCGAGGAAGCGGCTGGGGTGGTCCTTGATGGCCAGCGCCGTGGCCGCGCGCGCCTCGCCGCCTTCGAGCATCAGCTGCAGGCGCGCCTTGCGCGCCGAGGCCAGCGCCATCTCGGTGAGCGAGAACAGGCTCGAGACGGCGATCAGAAAGATGAGGATCCAGAACGCATCCATGGGGGGGCTTCCGCAAGCGCGCCGCGCCGGCACCGCCCGGTCATGCCGACCGGGCGGGCGACGTGCGCCGTGGCGGAAACATACCACGCCGGCGGGGCGAACCCGGCGGCGCGTCGTCTACAGACGCTAGTACAACGCGATATTGATCGAGGCGTGCAGACGCGGGCGCCGGTCGTGCAGCTCCGCCGGGTTGCCGCGCAGGGGCTGGCCGATGACGAGACGGCCGGTGACGCGCTCGGAGAAGTCGAACAGCACCCCGGCGCCGACGCTGGTCAGGTAGTCGTCGTGAGTGCTTTCCTTGAGGTCGCCGGGCCGGTAGGGCAGCGCGCCGCCATGGTCGATGAAGACGATGCCGGTGAGGTTGGGCGCGCCGGGCTCGGCGGCCTGGTACTCCTCCAGGGTGCGGCCGATGCGCAGTTCGGCGGACATGAAGTAGCCGTTGCGCCCCGACAGCAGGCCCTCGGAGAAGCCGCGCACGGTGTAGGCGCCGCCGATCTGGAACAGCTCGCTGGCGGGCAGGAAGCGGGTGTCGGAGAACTGCAGCCCGCCGCGGGTGAGCAGCTGGAAGCGTTCGCTGAGGCGATCGAAGCGGGTGGCGCTGCCGCGGTAGTACCAGAAGCCCTGGTCGCCGCCGAAGGCGCCGCTGATGCCGAAGGCCAGGGCGTTGTCCACATACCAGGCGCTCGAATCGGTCTGGCGCTCGCCCGACAGGCCCAGGGTGAGCACGCGCAGGTTGAGCGCCTCCTGGGTGAAGCCGCCGAACTCGCTGGACGACTCGCGCGCCGAAAAGCGCCCGTAGGCGGTCCACATGCGCTCGAGGCTCACCTGCAGCGGGTAGCTCAGGCCCACGGTGTAGTCGCTGGAGCTGCCGGTGATGCCGAGCGGATCGAAGGGGCCGTCGATGATCTTGATGTTGCCCTTGCTGGCGGACATCTCGAGGCGCAGGTCGTTGCGGGTGACAGGGATGGAATACGACAGGGCGTAGCTCTCCGAGCCCTCGGTGCGGGTGGCGACGAACTGCAGCAGGTCGCTGCGCCCGGCCAGGTTGGCGGCACGGGCGTTCACCCCGGCGCGGGCCTCGCCCACGGTGTCGCGGCCGGCATTGTCGAAGAACAGCGACACCCGGGCCCGCTGCGGCTCGGCGGCGGTCACGTCCACGTCGGTGGTGCCGAACTGCTTGCCGGCCACCACCGCGGCGCGCAGCTTGCTCTCGTGCAGGCGGTTGTAGCGCACCAGCGAGGCCTCCAGCGCCGGCACCGACAGCAGCTCGCCGGCTTCCAGCTCGATGCGCTGGCGCACGAAGGCCGGGTCGAGCGCCTCGGTGCCCTTGATGTGCACCTCGCCCACCCGGGCCTCGATGAGGCGGATGCGCACCAGCCCGTCCTTGATGGTCTGCGGCGGCAGGATGGCGCGCGCGGTGGCCTGCCCCGCCTTGGCGTAGAGCGCGTTGATGGCCGCGACCGCCTGCTGCAGTTCGGCCAGCGTCACCGTGCGCCCTTCCAGTGGCGTGATGATGGCGTCGATGTCGGCCGGGTCGAGCAGCTGTGATTTGTCGATGAGGATCTGCTGGACCTCGATCTTCATCGCCTTGGCCGCCGGCTCGGCCGGGCCGCCGGCGGGTACCTCGATCTGCGGTGCGGCCGGGGGCGTGAGCACGCGTTTTTCCTGCGACTTGCGCTGCTCTTCCTGCTGCTGCTGTTGCTGGATGGCGCCCGGCGACACGTTGGCGCCCTGGGCCAGGGCCAGCGGGCTGGCGAGCGCCAGGGCGAGGGCGGCGATGCGGTGCTTGGAAGGCATGGAGGATTCCTGTCTCATTCGTCGGCGCAGGCGTTGGGGTCGTCGCCCTGCTGGCATTCGAAGATGGCCGGATCGACGAACACCAGATCCCCGGCGCCGGAGGCGTAGGCCTCCACGTTGGCGGCGGCGACGCGGTTGCTCTTGTCGTTTCTGGACTGGTGCTCGAGCGCGTTGAGCTGGCCGCGGCTGCGCAGGTCGGCGACGCCGCCCGGGTTGCTGAACACCACCTTCTTCGGATTCTTGGTGAGGATGTAGGCGCCGATCAGGGCGGTGTCGGGGGTGACGACCATGTCGTACTTGCCGCTGAGGGTGAAGGCGCGCACGTCGAAGCCGGGCTGGAAGCGGCGGTCGTGATGATCGACGCGGATCGCGAAGCTCGGCGTGTAGACCTTGGCCCAGTCGCCCAGGTGGCCGTCGCCGATGGTGAACAGCGGGGTGGTCGCGGTGGTGGTGCTGGTGTCGGCATAGAGCTGGCCGACGGTGACCGAGTCGGTGCTCGTGAGCGCGAGCACCGCGTCGCTGGCCTGGGTGCCGCCCACGCCGGTGGCGTTCACCAGGAGCGGGTCGCCCAGGGCGAGCGGCCGGGCCGCCACGTCCATGGTGTCGGCCTCCAGGTCGAGCTCGGCGGTGCGTACCTGCAGCGGCGCCTCGGTGCCGATGCCCTGCGGCGCGGTGACGAAGGCGGAACTCGTGGCGACGATGTCCGGCGCGCTGCCGGCGCTGCCGACCACGTTGCCGGTGCCGTCGCCGCCAGCGGCGATGGTGGCGGTGTCGGTGGTGATCGTGCCGCCGCTGAAGCGCACATCGTTGCCGGCGGCGATATCCACGGCCAGCGGGGCATTGACGCCGCCCTGCACCTCCACGTCGGTGCCGCCGAGCGCGCGCACTTCGGTGCCGGCGTCCACCTGATGCAGGATCAGCGGCAGCAGCGCACTGCGCACATACACGCCGGTGCCGGCGCGGGCGGTGAGCCAGCCGGTGTCGTCGGTGTCGGTGGCCAGGCGCGGGCCGAGGCCGATGTCGAGGAAGTCGCTGCCGAGGCCGATGCTGCCGCCGGCGAGCATGTCGAGCGAGGCGGCGCGGATGTTGATGTCGTCGGTCGAGAACGCATCGAGGATGGAACCCGGCGCGGCCAGGGTGACGCCGCTGCGCGAGTAGATGGTGTCCACCGCCAGGTCGTTGCCCAGCTGGGTGATGAAGATGTCGCCATCGGCGCGGGCGACGAGCGGCGCGCTGTCGTCGAGCATCACCTGCACCGGCGTGCTCGCGGTGCCGATGCCGCCCTTGGCCGATTCGAGGATCAGGCTGCCCGCCGAGAACGACGGCAGGCCCGGCCCGGCGCCGTGGGTGATGTCGCCCACCGCCTTGAGACGGGCTTCGCCGGTGGCGAGGATGGCGCCCACGTTCACCGAGCTCTCGGAGGCGAGGAACACGTCGCCGCTCACCGCCTGGCCGCTGGCGTCGGTGGCCCACAGGCTGCCGTCGGCGGCGACCACCACCGGCTTGCGCTGGGCGACCGTGGCCACGCCGCTGCTGCTGATGGACAGGTCGCTGCGTTCGGCCGCGGCCAGCGCCACCTTGTCGTCGTCGGAGATGTTGCCGGGGTTCTGGGTCAGGTCGATGTGGCGTACCTGGCCGGTCTCGCCGACGCCCTTGTCGGCCAGCAGGGTGACCGTGTGGCCGGCGATGTTCGGGTCCTTGATCACCGGGTTGGTGTCGGTGGTCTCCTTGAGCAGACCCGGCGACAGGGCGATGCCCAGCTCATGCTCGGTCCACGACGAACCCTTGAGGATGGCGTCCTGTTCGCCCTGGGTGGCCGCGTAGGCGAAGCCGTCCTGGTAGCCGGTGGGGATGAGGTTGTCGTAGGCCGGGCTCACGTACAGCTTCTGGTGCAGGGCGTGGTACTCGGCGGTTTTGTCGGCGGTGTAGCCGAGCACCACGGCGTCGATCTCGGCCGGCGTCTTGCCCTGGCGGGCGAGGTCGTCGCGCAGCGCCTGCTCCTGCGTGGTCGAGAGGGTGACCTGGAAGTTGGGATCGTAGCTGCCCGGGTCGGCCTGCTGGTTGCGGATGTTCCAGTAGTTGCGGTAGTCCTGCGTGGCGCCGGTCTCGAAGGCGGCCAGCGCGGCGGCCTGCTTGTCGGCGTTGGCCTGGGTGTTCTCCAGCAGCGCCAGTTGCTCCCACAGGGTGAGCAGCTCGTTGTAGGTGCGCTGGTCCACCTGCTCGAAGGGGTTGTTGTCGATGATCCGGCCCGGGGTGCGCACCTGCACGTCGCCGGTGGCCGAGGCGATGCTGGAGACCAGCAGGTCGGCCTCGGGGTTGCCGCTCCAGGCCAGGCTGTCGAGGAAGATGTCGCCGCGGGCGCTGGCGCTCACGCCGTAGCCGCCGCGCTGGGTGAGCGTGTCGGTATAGCCGGCGTTGAGGCGGATCGGCGCGGCCGCCGAGCCGATGGCACCGTTGTCGGACACCAGCTCGATCTTGTTGCCGGTGACGCTCGACAGCGGTCCGGCCATGACCAGGTTGCCGTCGGCAGCCAGCAACACCTGGCCGAGTCCGGCGTTGGCGTTACCGCCAGCGAACACGTTGCCGATGATCATGTCGCCATTGGCCTGGCGCAGGGCGAGGTTGCCTTCGGCCACGGCGGCGTTGAGCGTGCCGCCGTTGAGGTCGATGTTGACCGGTACGCCATTGGCTCCCGTGGTGCCGATGCTGTGCGAGGCGGCCATGGCGATGGTGTCGCCGGTGACCAGCGCGGTGTCGCTGCCTTGCAGAATCGACTGCCCGGCCTTCACCAGCGCGGCGTTGGCGCCTTGCGCGGAAGCGGCGCCCGGATTCACCCCGGCGGTGATCTCGGTGGTGCCGCTGCGGTTGCTGATGGTGCCGCCGAGGATGACATTGCTCTTGGAGTTGATGGCCACCAGCCCGGTGTCGTAGCCGGAGAATTCGACCGCGATCGGGTAGTCGGCCTTGAGCGAGTACTTGGTGATCGTGGTGGTGCTGGTCGCCTGGGTCCACTTGGAGTGGTAGTCCTGCGCGATGCAGATGGTCCACCAGTTGCAGTCGGTCCATTCCTTGGTCTTGGTCCAGGTGTCCGAGGTGGTCTTGGTGGAGCTGTTGGTCTTCAGGGGCGTGCCGGCGAGGCTGGTGTTGCGCTCCAGGTAGGTGCCGTCGTCGAGGCGGCGGGTGCCGGTGGTGTAGGGGCCGCTCTTCGATTCCACATGGCCGCTCGGCTTGGTGCGCAGCTGCGAGATGCCGAGGAACTGGGTGCCGGAGAACTCCCAGTAGGTCTTGGTGGATTTGTCGGTGGCGGTGGTCCACACGTAGCGCAGGCCCGACTGCGGGTTGTAGGCGGTGTTGCGCCCGTCGGTGGCGGCCAGGTCGGCGCCCGTGTAGTGGTAGTTGGCGTCGAAGGTGTTGCCCACCCAGCGCCCGGTGCGATCGACCATCACGGTGCCGTTCTCGCGGGTGAGCACGGTGTGGATGCTGTCCACGCTGCCGTCGCTGGTGCTCACCTGCTGGATGTCGGTGATGTCGATGACGCCCTTGATGCCGCGCCCGGAGCCGTCGGCGTCGATGCCGGTGCTCAGGTTGCCGACCACCACCGCGCGGTCGGTCGGGTTGGTCACCTTGATCTGGCCGAAGCCGTCGAGCACCTTGAGGCGCGCGGCGTTGCCGGCGGTGTTGAGGATCTGCCCGTAGAGCTGGATGTAGCCGCCCTTGACCGCCTCGCCGTCGAGCACGAACTGACCGCCGCTGACCGACGGATCGTAGCTGGCGCCGATGTTGCCGTAGGCGGAGATGAGCGGGTAGAGGCCGCCGAAGGCGCTGGTGCGCTGGGCCCAGCCGGCGGAGTTCATGTCGGCGTCGGCGAAGGTGGTGCTCGCCTCGATGCGTTCGAGCTTGGCGTTGTAGGTCACGGTGCCGCCCGAGGGGGTGGTCAGCGTGGTGTACTGCGGCCCGGTGTGGTTCTTGTAGGCCACCGTGAGCGCGTCGAGGGCGGACTGGTTGAGCCCGAACAGGCTGGCCGGGCCGGTGAGCACCGGGGTGCTCGGCAGGGTCAGGTTCCACTGCTCGATGCCGCTTTGCACCAGGCCGTTGATGTTGAGGAAGCGGGCGCTGATGAACACGCTGCCGTTGGCGATGATGCCGTTGCCCGCGGGGGTGCTGGTCTGGCCGCCCTGGACGTTGGCCGCCGGGTCGCCGGAGGTGTGGTAGAAGCCGTCCACGAAGCTCTGCACGAAGTCGCCGTTGTCGGCCTTCACGTCCACCTGGGCGGCGCGGATGTCGCCATCCACGTAGATGCTGCCGGCCTGGCTGTAGACACGCACGCTGCCCAGTGGGTTGTCCACGTCGCCCTCGAGCTGGATGTCGGGCGAGGGCGCGGGCAGGTTGGCGTTCTTGGCGCTGTTCGGGTCGTAGTTGCTGATCACCTCGATCTGCGGCAGGCCGGCGTTGTTGTTGTGCTTGGTGTCGAGGGTGAGCGTCGGCGCCGGCGCACTGGTGTTGATGCGGCCGATCTCGTGGTTGTCGTTGATGAGGAAGCCGTTCAGGCGCACCTCGCCGCCGCTGTCGCTGTCCACCGTGAGCTTGCCCAGCACCAGGAAGTCGGGCGTGTTGTTCACGATGCTGATCTTGGCGTCGCCCGGGGCGAGCAGGCTGCCGCTGCCGATCAGGTTGTCGGCGGTGACGTCGATGTTGCCCAGCTTCACGGTGATGTCGTTCACATGGACGAAGTCGGCGATCGGGCCGTTGGCGGGCACGTCCGACAGGCCCGGCAGCTGCGCTTCGAGGGTGGCCAGATTGCCGTTGGCGCTGCTCAGATCGGTCTCGAAGCCCTGCACCGAGGTGTTGTTGCCGTCCACCGAGGTGTTGGCCGAGGCGATCGAGGTCTCGGCGCTGCCGATGCTGCCGGCCAGGCTGCCCACGTCGCTGCGCAGGCCGGTGTTGGTGTTCTGCAGGCTCACCACCGTGGTCACCTTGCTGCTGTCGCCGCTGCCGGCGAAGCGGCTGCGCAGCGTGGTCTGCAGGCTGTTGATGGTGGTGTAGGTGGTGTTGAGGCTGCCGCTCTTCTGGTCGAGCTGGGCGTTCCGGGTGGCGATGCCGTCGAGCAGGCCGGCGAGCACGTCCAGCTCGGCACTGGCCGCGGCGCGGTCGGTGTCGTTGGCCGCGCGCAGGGCGTCGATCTGGGTCTGCGAGCCGCCGTTGGCCAGCAGGGTGTCGATCTGGGTCTGGCGCCCGGCGATGTTGCCCAGCAGGGTGTTCACCTTGGTGTTGCTGGTGTTCAGCGCGCTCTGGTCGGAGGCCAGCTGGCCCTGCAGGGTGTTGATGTCGTTGCGCAGGCTGGCCGCCGAGGCCCGCAGGGTGTTCATCTGCTGGTAGTCCGCATCGCTCGCGGAGAAGTTGCCCATCGAGGCGAGCGTGCTGGTGATGCTGCTGTTGTTGGTGTTGAGGCTGTCCGCCTTCGACACCAGGGTGCCGGCGTCGGTGCCGATGCCCGACTGGCTCAGCAGCACCCCGTCCACGGTCACGTTGGCGGTGCCGGTGGAGCCGATGATACTGGTGTTGAGGTCGTCGATCTGCGCCTGGACCAGGTCGATCTCGTCCTGCTTGCGCTCCTTCGGACTGGGGTTGTTCCAGTTGCCGGTGTTGAAGTTGGTGCCGTTCGGGTCCCCCGAAGCCAGGCCCAGTTCCACCAGCTTGAACTGCAGGAACTTGATCTCCGATTCGTAGGCCGCCACCGCCACCGGATCGGCGGCGTACTGCTCCATCAGGCTGCGCAGCTTGTCGATGCGCGCCTGGATGGCCGCCGCGATGCCCACCGCCGGGTCGATGGTGTAGCTCACCCCGTCGCTGGCGGTGGCCTTGAGGCGCCACAGCACCAGGCCGGAGCTCGGGTCCTGCACCGGGCTGGTGACCACGTTGCCGTTCTGGTCCACCAGCTCGTAGTCGAGGGTGAGCGACTCGAAACGGTGGATGCCCGCCAGCGCCGTGCCCTGGATGCTGGCGGTGGAGGTGCCGCCGATCACGTCGTCGCCGCCGGTGATGTCGAAGGACACGTCGTCGCCGCCGAAGGCGTTGCTGATGCCGCTGACGATGGTCGAGCCGGCCTCGCGGTAGATGTCCTTGCCGATGCCCACGTGATAGGCGCGCAGGTCGCCGCGGTCGGCCGCCAGCGAGATGTTGCCGGCCGCGTCGATGCGGGCGCCGCCGTCGAGGTTGAAGCGGGCGTTGCTGATGAGGGTGGAGACCGGGTCCGGATCGGAGTTGATCGGGAACGCGGTCTTGTTCCACAGGCGCACTTCCGAATCGGCTTCCACGTCGCTGCGGGTGCCGTCGCTGGCCTGGCCGGCGCCCAGATGCACCTCGCCCTGGTCGGCGAGCAGCTGCGCGCCGCTGGCCACGGTGGTGGTGTGGTCGCCGATCCAGGTCGAGCGGGCGCTGCCCGAGGGCGCGCCGGCCAGCCCGTAGGTGTCGGACGAGGCGCGGGTGTCCAGATCGACGGCGCTGCGCGAGCCGGCGTCGATGTCGCCCAGGTCGCTGGTGACGTCGGCATTGGCGCCGAAGTCCACCCGCGCGTCGGTGGTGGCGATGAAGCTCACCTCGGTCTTGGCGATGGCCACCGCGCCGCCCGAATCGAGCTTGACCTTGTCGTGGCCGATGATGTCGTTGAAGGCGTCCATGGTGAACAGGCCTTCGCCCACCGAGGGCATCATCACATGCACCCTGGCGCCCTGGCCGAGCAGCGCCCGAGTGTCGAGGTTGACCACGCTCTGGCTGCTGCCCGCGGCGGCGTTGAGCGCGCCGCCCGAGCCGGACTGGATGTTCCAGGCGGCGGTGTCCGGGTTGGCCGCCGCGTCGCCCGCCGGGGTGCTCTGGCCCCACCACAGCTTGTAGGCGCGGTTGTTGGCGTCCACGTCGACCACGTTGGCGTTCACGCGCGCGTTGTCGCCGAGGCTGGCGATCACGGTGCTGTCGACCGTGTGCCGGGCCTTCGAGCCGCTGGCGCCCACCGCCGAGGCGGACACGCTGTCCACCTTGCCGTTGAAGGTGCTGGTGTGGTCGGCCTGGAGGGTGAATTGGGCGGCGTTGAGGGTGTGCGCCGGATCGCCGCTGCCCACGCTGGCGCGGGTGTCGGCGGTGCTGCGGGTGCCCACGCTGGCGGCCGAGCCGGCGATCAGGCCGCCGCTGCCCGAGCGGGCGCTGGCGACGTTGTTGTCGCGGCTGGTGGCGCTCACGTCGAGCAGGCCGGTGAGGCCGCCGTTGCTCGCCACTTCGACGCCGTTGCCGAGCACGGCGGTGGTGGTGGTGTCCGAGTTGGCGTGGGCGATGGTGGCGCCGGCGGCGAGCAGGCCGGCCACCGACAGGCCGGTCACGTCGGTGCGCTGGGCGCTGTCGTTGTCGGCCTTGACCGCCACCGTGCTGGCGACCGTGAGCTCCGAGTCGTCGCCGATGCTGGCGCTCACCTGGGCGGCGTTGTTGGTTTCGGCATAGGTGGCGTTGACGCCGGCGAGCACGCCGCCGGCGGCGCCGCGGGCGTAGGCGTAGGTCGAATCGCCGTTCCTGTCCTGGGTGGCGCTGACCGAGACGCGGTCGGCGCGGATGATGGCGCTGCTGCCGATCGCCGCGGTGATCTGCGGTGCCGTGTCGGCGGTGGCCACCGAGGCGCCGATGCCGACACCGCCGGCCACGTTCACGCCGAGCGCGTTGGCGGTGGCCTTGGGCGTGGCGGTGGCGCTCACCTCCACGCCGGTGGCGACGGTGATCTGCGCATGGGTGCCGAGGGTGGCGCTCACGCTCGGGTCGACGCTGGCGGTGGCCACCGAGCCGCTGGCGGCCAGACCGATGCCGGCCTTGCCGGCGATGGTGTGCGCATCGGCGCTGGTGTCGGCGTCGGCGGTGACGCTCAGGCTGTCCGCGCTGGCAACCGACTGGCCGAGCTGCAGGTCGTTGCCGACCGCGGCGGTGGTGGCGCCGCCGACCTCGGCGGTGGCCACCGAGGCGCCCACGGCCGCGCCACCGGCCACGCTCACGCCCACCGCTTCGCTGTGGGCGCTGCGTTGGTCGCTGGCGTCGACCGACACGGCGCCGGCGCCGGTGAGCCGGACCCCGTCGCCGAGGGCGGCGCGGGTGGTGCTGTCGTCGTGCACGACGGCGACCGCCGCATCCACCGCGAGGCCGCCGTAGGAGCCGGCGAAGCCGGTCAGGTCGCTCACGGTGACGGTGTGGGCGCTGACCGACAGCGGGCCGGTGCTGTCGAGGGTGGCCTGCGCGGCCACGTCGGCGGCGGTGCCGGCGTTGATCGACAGGACGCCCACCCCGGCGCCGAGGCCGACGGCGCCGACCGAGGCGCCACCGGCGAGCAGCTTGGCGTCGATGTCCTGGCGCGCGTCGATGTCGATCGCGCCGCCGGCGGTGACCGTGGCGTCGCCGATGGTGGCGGTGGTGCCGGCGGTGCTGGCGCTGGCCAGGTCGGTGGAGATGCTCACCGCGCCGCGCGCGGTCTGGCTGCGGGTGCCGGCATCGCGGATGCGGGCATCGCTGGAGCCGGACAGCAGCTGGTTCACGCTGCCGTCGCTGGCCTGGTCGTCGGCATAGCTGTTCACGTCGGCGAAGTCGCCACCGTCGGACTTGAGGCGGTCGCGCCCTTCGCTGTCGAGCCCGCTGCCGACCGAATACACCGACACGCCGCCGGCGATGGCGCCGAGGCCGCCGGCCGCGCTGACCGTGACCGAGTCGACGTCGGCGCCGGCGAGTGCATTGACGTCTACATCGCGGCGGGCATCGACGGCGGCGTTGTCGTCGATGAGGGCGGTGGTGTCGTTGCGCACGCTGCCCACATCCACGCCGCCGGCCGCGCCGACCGCGCCGAGGGCGAGCGAGCCGGTGTAAGCATCGACCTTCACATGGTTTTTCGCGCTGACGTTCACATCCTGGGTGGCGCTGGCGTTGCTCACGCCCTGGTTGACGAGCGCGCCACTGCCGATGACCGCGGTGGTGTCCGACGCGATGCTGGACACGGTCACCGCGCCGGAGACCCCGGCATAGAAGCCACCGGCACCGCTGGCGGCGACCGAGAACACGTCTTCGGAGGAGGTAGCCTCGACCATCAGCCCGGTGATCGGGTCGCGGTCGGTGAGGTCGTTGCCGGACAGCGCCTGCATGAAGCCGGTGTTGTTGCCGCGGGCATTGACCGTGGCGCCGACGCCGACGCCGGCGGTGGTGTCCTTCTCGATGCGGGTGACGCCCACCGCGCCGCCCACGCCGGCGGCGCCGAAGCCGGCGGCGAGGGTGCCGTCGATCACGTCGGTCTCGGTGTCGTCATGGGCGGCGATGCGCACGTTGCCGTCGGCGTCGACCACCGAGCCGGTGCCGGTGGTGGCGCGGGTTTCATCGGTGATCGACAGCACCGAGGTGGAGCCGGCCACGCCCACCGTGCCGCCGATGCCCAGGCCGGCGGCGATGGACAGCACCTCTTCCCTGGCCTGGGCGAGCACCGACACGTCCTTGTTGGCGCGCAGGTGGGCCGAGTCGCCGACGCGGGCGACGGTGGTGTGATGGGCGGCGAGCACGTCGGCGCCGGCGCCGATGCCCACCGCGCCCGCGCCCGAGGCGGAGCCGGCGATGCCCATCTGGTAGTGGTCGTTGCCGGCCGCGACGAGGATGGACTGGCCGGCGCCCGCGCCGCCGTTGTTCTGGTTGATGTCGGCGTTGTCGCCGATCTCGGCGGTGGTGTGCGTGGTGAGCACGTTCACGTCGCCGGCCAGGGTGATGGCGGCGGAGCCGGCCACCGAGCCGGTGGCCGAGATGGTTTCGATGTCGTCCTGGTTGGTGGCGGTCACCGCCAGGCCCTGGAAGCCGCTGGCGGTGCCGCGGGTGCCGGTGCGCTGGCCGCTGAGGGCGGCGCTGTCGCTGCCGTCGGGGTTGCTCGCCGCCGGGGCGCTGATCTCGCCCTCGTCGGTGCTGTTGGCGGTGTAGGTGGTGTCGAAGCTGCCGTCGGCCACGGTGAGCCCGGCCGCGTTGCCGAGGGCATCGACCGTGGCGCCGTCGCCCACGCGGGCGGTGGTGGTCTTGTCGACGATGGCCACCGCCGCCGAGGCGCCCACCCCGGCGCTGCCGCCGAAGGCGCCGTTGCCGGCGATCAGGTCCATCTCGTTGGCGTCGTCGGCGCTCACCACCACGTTGCCGTCGCTGTGCACCGTCGCCGCGTCGGCGATTTCGGCCAGGGTGTCGATGCCGAGGGTGTAGACCGAGGCCGAGCCGGCCACGCCGGCCGAACCGCCGGCGGCCAGCGAGGCGGCCACCGAGGTGATGTCCTCGCGGTCGCGCGCGTCCACGGTGACCGTGTCCTTGGCGTTCACCCCGGCGCCGGTGTCGATGCGCGCGGTGGTGGCCTTGTCGATCACGCCCACGTCGGCGCCGGCACCCACCCCGGCGCGGCCGCCGAAGGCCACCGCCCCGGCGACGCCGAGCAGGGTGGTCTCGTCGCTGGCGCGCACGGTCACGTCCTGGCCGGCGGCGCCGTCGTCGTTGGGGTTGATCCGGGCGTTCGCGCCGACGCTGGCGGTGGTGGTCTCGTCCATCACGGTGACCGTCGCCGAGCCGGCCACGCCCACCGAGCCGGCGCCGGAGCCGCCGGCGGCGATGGTCTGGATGGCCTCGAAGGAGGTGGCGGTGGCCGCCACGCCGGTGCCGGCGACCGATTCGGGATCGCCGTTGCCGTCCCGGGTGCCGGTGGCCACGTCCATGGTGCCGTGCCTGCCGCGCCCGGTGGCGGTGCCGTCGATGCGCGCCGCGACCGTGTTGTCGGTGATCAGCGTGGAGTTGGAGACGCCGATGGCCGCCTGGCCGCCGCCGGCCACGTTGCCGGCGAGGCTGAACAGGACCACGTCGTCCGCCGCTGCGACCTGCAGGTTGCCGTCGGCGCTGGCGGTGCTGCCGGCGTCGATGTGCGCGCTGACCGTGTTGCCGGTCTCGACCACCGAGCCCGAGCCGGCGATGCCGACCTTGTTGGCCACGCCGCCGCCGGCGCCGATGGCCTCGATATGGGTGGTGGACCCGGCGTCCACGACCACCGAACCGGCGCTCGAGTCGACATCGGTGTTGTCGGTCAGGCCGGCGTCCACCGTGTTGTTCACCTCGTTCCAGGCGAAGGCGACGCCCACGCCGGCGCCGTTGGTGGACCCGGCCAGCGCACCGGCGAGGCCGAAGATGCGCGAGCTGTCGGTGCTGGTGAGCATGACGCCGTTGACCGCGTCGATGCCGTCGCCGGCGTGCTGGCCGGCGATCCAGCTGCGGGTGGCGTTGTCGATGGTGTTGATGGTCACCGCGCCGGCGCCGGCCATCTGGCCCTTGCTGGCGCCGATGGCGGCGGAGATGGTGTCGATGCTGTTGTCGGTCAGCGCGCTGACGGTGACCAGGTCGCTGGCGTCCACGTCGCTGTCGGCGATCCAGCTCTCGGTTTCGTTGTGCAGATGGTTCCAGCCGAAGGACAGGCCGACGCCGGCCTTGCCGCCGAAGGCCACGGCGCCGGCGATGGCGCGGATGGCCGAATCGTCGCTGGCCGACAGGGTCACCGAGCCCACGCCGGTGAGCATCACCCGGCTCAGGTAGGCGCGGGTGCGGTTGTCGATGTCGTTGATGGACACCGAGCCGGCCACGCCGAGCTTGCCCTTGGTGCCGGCCACCGAGGCCGACAGGGTCTCGATGAAGCCGGTGGTTTTGGCGTCGGCGGTGACGTCGCCGCTCACGCTGAGGGTGGCGTCGTCCACGTAGGCGTCGGTGGTGCCGGCGAGGCTGTTCTGCGCGTAGGAGCCGGCCAGGCCGTTGCCGCTTTGCTGGGTGGAGATGGTGACCGCGCCGGACAGGGCCGACAGGGCCAGGGTGTTGGTGGCGTTCAGGGCCACGTCGTCGGCCTGGGTCACCTGGACGCCGTCGCTGATGTGGGCGGAGGTGTCGGCGCTGATGTCGTTGAGCGACACGTCGGCCGAGACCGCGACGCCGAACTTGCCCTTGCCGGCCTTGTTGGCACCGGCCTTGCTGCCGCCATCCTGGGTGTCGCTGGCGCCGGCGGGCATGTCGGTCTGCGCGGAGCTCGAGGTGGCCAGGGCGCCGGCCACCGAGTAGGCCCCCTGGGAGATGTCGGACAGCGCGGTGAGGTTCACATGGCTCGAGGTGCTCACATGACCCAGCGCGGGGACCAGATCGAGCCCGAGCGGATCGAAGTTGCCGATGTAGGCGTCCACCGTGGAGTGGATGGTATTGACCGACACCGAGAAGCCGATGCCCACCTGGCCCTTGGTGGCGACCACGCCGCCGGCCACGGAGATGTTCTTCAGCGTGCCCTCGGCGTCCACGCTCACGTCGCCGCCGGCCTCGACCGTCGCGTCGTCGTCGATGGCGGCCAGCGAGGTGTTGGTCAGGGTGTTGACCGAGACCGCGCCTTCCACGCCCACGGCGTCCGACTGGCCGCCGGCTTCGGCCACGGCGACCAGGCGCTGGGTGTTGTTGGCATCCACGTCCACCGTGGTGGCGCTGTTGACCTCGGCGTCGCCACGGATGGTGGCGGAGGCCTGGGTGTCGATGGACAGCAGGCCGGCCGAGCCGCCCAGCGCGGCCTTGCCGCCGCTGGTGCCGAGGAATTTCTTCGACAGGATGCCGACCGCGCCGGTGATGCTCACGTCGTTGGCGGCGCTGACCTTCACCGACTGCGCCGCCAGGCCGGGGATGGCCTTGTAGCGGGTGTTGATCTTCGCGCCTTCGTCGATGTAGGCGTCGGCGGTGTTGGCCAGGTCGTAGATGTTGACGCCCACCGCCAGGCCGATGCCGCTCTTGCCCTTGGCGGAGTTGATCGAATAGGTGGACAGGAACATGTCGAGCACGCCGCCCTGGAGGAAGTTGAGGATTTCCTCCGGGTCGTGCCAGTTGATCTGCCAGGGGTAGGGCACGAGCGTGTGGGCATCGACGAGCAGCGCGCCCTTGGCGTCCACGGTGGCGCCCTGGCCGATGAAGGCGGTCGCGGTGTTGGCGAAGTGGCCGCGCGAGACCGCGCCGCCGATGGCGGTGCCGGTGGAGCTGGTCTTGGAGCCGGCGCTGGAGCTCGGCTGGTCCTTGATGCTGGCGAGCACCGAGATGCCGCCGCTGGCGGTCACATCGGCCAGCGGCGCGATCGAGGCGGTGGCGGTGTTGGCCGCCTCGGCCCAGCCGACCGCGCCGGCGGCGTTGAACTTGCCTTCCTTGATGCCCGGGAACAGGAAGCTGGTGAGGCGGTCGGCGGTGGTCGGGTTGATCTTGCCGGTGGCGCCGAGGATGCTGCCCACCACGTTGCGCTGGATGCCGGCCTTGAAGTTGGTGATCTTGGCCGACAGGGTGTTCGGATTGCCCAGGGTGGCGGCGTTGGCGGAGGTGTTCTCCTCCACGTCGGCCTGGGCGTTCACGTCCACGTCGCCCGACAGGGCTTTGGCGGTGCCGCCCAGGGTGGCGGTGGTGTCCGACTGGATGTTGCTGATGGCCACCGCGAGCCCGACGCCGCTGCCGCCGGTGTTCTTGGCGTCGGCAGTGGCGATGACGCGGCCGTCGGTGGTGGCGTGCACGCCGATGCTGCCGCCGGTGGTCTCGGTGTCGTCGCCCACCGTGGCCTCGGTGGTCATGGTGGTGTCGGCATGGACGAAGACCGCGTCGATGGGCTTGTTGATGGAGTTGACCGAGGCGGTCACCTCCACCTCGGTGTCGGTGCTCGCGTTCACCGACAGGGCGTGGGTGGCGACGATCTGGCTGGTGCCGACCACGCGGGTGCGCGCCTCGGCGGTGGACTCGCCCCAGGCGGCGGAGAACAGGAACGGGCTGCTGAAGCCCGGCTTGGCGGCCGAGGTGGCGTTCGAATCGATGGTGACGGTGTCGGCGCCGGTGATCCGGGTGGCGTCGTCCACCGTGGTGTGGGCGATGGCGGTGGACAGGGAGACCAGCGGCACCGAGTTGAAGTCGAACAGGGTGTCGTCCAGGGTCTGGATGGTCGAGCCGTTCGGATCGGGCAGCCAGCTCTGGTCGAGCAGCTGGGTGGCGGTGCCGAGGATGGTGTAGACCAGCGAGGTGCTGGCGTTCGAGCCGATGTTCACGGTGAGGCCGCGGATGTCGCTGGCCATGCCGTTGTAGTCGCCCACCGTGGTGGTGGCGGTGGCGGTCTTCTCGAAGCCGGAGCGCGCGCCGGCCTCGCTGGTGATGGTCACCTTGCCGCTGCCGTGAATGGTGCTGCCGAGCACCTCGGTGGTGGCGGTGGCCGAGGTGGTGACGGTGAGGAAGGCGCCGCCGACGCCGTCGACCGGATCGTCGAGCTCGTTGTCGAGCCAGGCCTGGGCGTCGGCCACCGTGGTGCCCGGGGCATTTTCGAGCAGCTCGGTGAGCCCCGAGGTCTCGGCTCGCGAGCGGATCAGGATGTCCTTGCCGGTAATGGTGGCGCCGGTGATCGAGACGCTGGCGTCGGCGCTGCGGTTGGCGCCGATGGCGTCCAGCTCGCGCCCCTCGACGGTCACATCGCCGCCGCTGTGGCCGTTGTCGCCGTGGGCGAGCAGGCGGCTGCCCTGTTGCAGTTCGACCTGGCGGGCGCGCACCGTGAGGTCGCCCGAATCGCCCTGCGAGGCGGCGGTCAGGTGATCGTCGGTGGCCGGGTTGGCCACGTCACGCGTGGAGATCGTGACGTTGCTGTGCACGGTGATGCTGTCGTCGGCGATCAGCGCCAGGTCGGCGCCGTCGGTGAGGCGGTCGGCGGTCACGTCGATGTGGCTCGGGTCGATGAGGATCGCGCCGCGCTGGCCATCGACCGCGCCGGCCTTGAGCGCGCCGCCCTCGAGGCGCACGGTGTCGGCGGCGGAGAATTCGATGTAGCCGCCGTCGCCCGACACCTCGCCGCCGCGGGCGGACACCTCGCCGCCGTCGGCGAGGGTGGCGGTGTTCTCGGCGTAGATACGGATGTCGCCGCCGTTGGAGCCGGCGCCGTGGCCGTCGGCCGCCACCCGGCCGCCGTCGGCCACGGTAATGTCGCCGCCGGCCTCGATGCGGATGCGCCCGGCCGCTTCGCCCGAGACGCCATCGGCACGCACCTCGCCGGCCACGTTCACCGCGTCGGCGGCGACGATGCGCACGGTGTCGCCGTCCTGGAGCAGCCGGGCGCCCTCTTCGAGGCCGTCGATGTTCACCAGCGCGCCGAAACCGCTGCGCGTGGCCGCGCCGGCCTCGATGCGCGCACCGGCGTCGATGTTGACCGTGGCCGCCGCCAGCTGCGCGGCGCGGGCGGCGCGGATGGTGCCCTTGACCGTGATCAGCCCGGTGGGCGAGAGCGGGATCTCGCCCGACAGGGCCTGGTTCACCGCCGCGTCGTCGATGACCCCGCCGGGGCCGACGAGGCGGTCCATGAAGGCCGGGGTCGGGGTGGCCACGGTGAGGCTGCCGACGTTGATCTGCCCCTGCGCGCCGACCACCATCCCGTGCGGGTTGAAGAAGAAGACGTTGCCGCCGATCTGGCCGTTCTTGTAGGCGTTCATCACGCCGTTGATGACGCTGCGTTCGTTGCGCACCAGGTTGAGCAGATTGGCCGCCTGCGCCGGCAGGTGGAGATTGACCGTCTGCCCGGCGCCGATGTTGAAGCGCGAGAAGGAGTTGAACGCGTTCTGCCCCTTGACCGTCGCCGTGGTGATGTCGGTGACCGCGCCGGCCTGGGTCAGCGTCGTCTGGGTGCGCCCGTCGGTGACGATGCCCGGCTGCGCGGCCATGGCGGCGGGCGCGGCCAGCAGCATCCAGCTGGCGAAGGCGTTGAGGAAGGCGCAGCGGCGCAGCACGCACAGGTACTGGCGGCGCAGATAGGCTTGGGCCGAATAGCTCACGGTGTCTCTCCCGGGGTCGGGAGCGCCGCCGGCGCGCGGCCGGGTACGACGCGATGTTCAGTGATCAGGCGGTTGCGCGCTCAGGTATTCGCACGTGTTGCGAGGCGGGTCGTCGGCGCGTTCGTGTTCCCGATCTGTGTCGGGTCATCGGGTGCTGCTGGCATGCGGGCTCAGCGAAGCGAGCGCTTGAAAAAGACGCATGAGTGCTCATGGCATGCAAGCAAAAGGCATACCGCGGTTCGCAAATAATTGTTACGACTCGGAAATCAGGTCGATGTCGGCGGCATCGGAAGGGCGGGTGTAAAAAACGCCGACACCTGCGAAAGGCACGCCAGGGCGCGCTCGTGATGATTTCGGTGTCGTGGGGTGGGCGCGCCTTGCCCTAGCGTCGGCGCGTGCGCCGGTCGTGTACCGACAGCGCGATGAGGGTGAGGACGCTCAGTGGGATCACGAACCAGAGCATGGCCTGGCTGAAGGTCTTGAGGGCCCCGCTGCCGCGGGCGTCGAGTACCAGGTAGATCAGGTAGGCGGCGTAATAGACCAGGAACAGCAGGCCCTCCCAGCGCGCGATGCGCCGGCGGGCGAGGAAGATGGGCAGGCAGGCGACGGCCACCGCGAGCATCACCCACAGGTCGAAATCGAGCGCCGCCGGCGCCACCGGCAAGCCGGTGGGGGAGATGAGGGCGCCGAGGCCGAGGCAGCCGAGCAGGTTGAACACGTTGCTGCCCACCGCGTTGCCGATGGCCATGTCCCGTTCGCCGCGCCAGGCGGCCATCACCGAGGTGGCCACCTCGGGTAGCGAGGTGCCCACCGCCACGACCGTGAGGCCGATGACCAGATCGCTCACGCCCAGCCATTTGGCGAAGGTGACCGCGGCCGCCACCAGCCAGTCGGCGCCGATGACGAGCAGCGCCAGACCGCCGAGCACCATCGCGCCCTGCACCGCCCAGTGCTGGTCCCAGGTCGCCTTGGGCAACTCTTCGCCGTAGTGCTGCTGCTCGCGCCGGGAGGCCCGGCGCGACTGGCGCACCAGAAACACCACATAGGCCACCAGCAGCACGAACAGGACGACACCCTCGCCGCGGCCGATGACGCCGTTCCAGGCCAGCAGGACCACAAGCGCCGAAGCGGCGATCATCACCGGCACCTCCTGGCGCACCACCTGGCCGGCGACCACCAGCGGGCCGACCAGCGAGCCGAGCCCGAGGATGAGCAGGATGTTGCAGATGTTGCTGCCGACCACGTTGCCGATGGTCAGGTCGGCCTGGCCGTTCAGGGCGGCCTCGATGGCCACCGCGATCTCGGGGGCGCTGGTGCCGAAGGCGACGATGGTGAGCCCGACCACGAGCGGCGACAGGCCGAAGGTCAGGGCCAGGCGCGAGGCGCCACGTACCAGGATTTCGGCGCCCGCGGTGAGGGCGACGAGGCCGACGAGAAACAGCAGAAGGTCGATCATGTGGGCTTGGGGCGAGCGGGAAAACGGCAGCGGCCCGCCACCCGGGTGACGGGCCGCCATTGTGCCATGGGGCTCAGTTCAGCGTGGCCCAGTGGCCGTCCTTGTATTGATACAGGGAGATGCCGCCGGTGCGGATGTCGCCCTTGGCGTCGAAGGCGATGGTGCCGGTCACGCCCGGGAAGGAGATCGTGTGCAGCTTGGGCAGGTAGTCGGCCGGATCGGTCGAATCGGCCGCCTTCATGGCCTCGATCAGTGCCATGGTGGCGTCGTAGCTGTAGGGCGCGTAGAGCTGCACCGGCGTATGGAAGCGCTTGGCGAAACGGGCCTTGAAGTCGGCCCCCTTGGGCATCTTCGCCATCGGGATGCCGGCCTGGGTGCAGAAGACGTGCGCGTCGAGCGTGCGTGCCGCGAGCTTGAGCATCTCGTCGGTGCACACCCCGTCGCCACCGAGGAAGGCCGCGTTCAGGCTGAGCTGGCGCATCTGTTGCAGCATGGGTGCCGCCTGGGCGTCGAAACCGCCGAAGAACACCGCGTCGGGCGCGGTGCCCTTGATCTTGGTGAGGATGGCCGAGAAGTCGGTGGCCTTGTCGCTGGTGAATTCGCGCGCCACCACGTCGACGCCGTCTGCCTTGAGCTTGTCCGCGAAGGCGTCGGCCAGTCCCTGGCCGTAGGCGGAGCGATCGTCGATGACCGCCACCCGCTTCAGGTGCAGCCCGGCGGCCACATGGTGGGCCATGGCCGCGCCCTGCTGGAGGTCGTTGGCAATGACGCGGAAGGTGGTGCGGTAGCCCTGGGCGGTGAGCTTGGGGCTGGTGGCCGAGGGCGTGATCATCGGAATGCCGTTCTGCTCATAGACGCGCGAGGCCGGGATCGAGGCGCTCGAGGTGACATGGCCGACCACCCCGGCCACTTCTTCGTCGGCCAGGCGCTGGGCCACGGTGGTGGCCTGGCGCGGGTCGGCCTGGTCGTCTTCGCCGAGCAGTTCGAAGGTGATCTTGTCGCCGTCGATGACGATGCCCTGGGCGTTGGCGTCCTCGATGGCCAGACGGGCCCCGTTTTCGCCGTCCTTGCCGATGTGGGCCAGGGGGCCGGTGAGCGGCCCGGCATGGCCGATGCGGACGGTGCCGGCCTGGGCGCCGCCGAGGCCGAGGCCGAGCAGGGCGAGTGCGAGCAGCAAATTTTGCATTTCGTGCGGTCTCCTCATGGGCGGGGAGTGTCAGAATGAAACGGATCGATCCGCCCGACCGTATTCGGGCGGGTCGCCATGGCCTCATTCTAACCAAGGGAAAACTCACCATGAAACGCATCCTGGCGGCCATGCTCGGGCTGCTGGGCCTGGTCGGCCTGGGCGGTTGCGAGCGCTACCTGATGGAGGACATTCGCCCCGGGGTGACCACGCGGGCCGAGCTGAAGTCCCACCTGGGGGACCCCGGCATCGAGTGGCGCAACGCGGATGGCACGGTGGTGTGGGAGTATTCCATGCAACCTTCGGGCATCACCTGCTACCACGTCACCCTCGACCGGGCTGGCGTCGTCAAGCGTGTCGAGCAGGTGCTCACCGAGGCCCGCATGGCGCAGATCTCCGCGGGCATGACCGAGGACCAGGTGCGTCGCCTGATCGGCAAGCCGGCGAAGCGGACGAGCTTTCCCAACAAGGGCGAGACGGTGTGGGACTGGCTCATCGACGACCGCATGCCGTCCGAATCAATCTATTTCAACGTCCATTTCGACGGGAACGGCCGGGTGACCCAGACCGGGCGGGAAACCGTCCAGCGGGGCTGACGGCGTTGTCGTCGGCGGGCGGGCGCGGCGGTCAACGCCCTCAAGGCAAAGCCGTTGATGCCGATATTGTCGGTAGCGTCCACCCAAGAGTCCGCATCCCTCATATGACCCGTCAAGCCCGCCCATGATCAAGGAAATCCACAGCAGCCAGCTTCGTGTGGGCATGTACCTGCACAAGCTGGGCGTGTCCTGGCTCAAGCATCCTTTCGTCAAGAACGCGTTCCTGATCGAATCCGGCGACGATGTGCGCACCATTCGTGAGCATGGCATCGACAAGGTCTGGATCGACACCGATCGGGGAATCGATGTGGGCGGGGACGAGGCGCCCGCGCCCGCATCGGCGCCCGAGGCGCCTGCCGCGACCGACACCGTCGTGACCGCTCCGGCCGCCGTTGCCAAACCCAAGGCGCCGGCGAAACAATCCATGCAGGCCGAGGTGGCCCAGGCGCGCAAGCTGTGCAACCTGGCCCGGCGCGAAGTGGTGTCCATGTTCAACGACGCGCGCATGGGCAAGGTGGTCAAGACCGGCGACGCCATGCCGCTCGTCGAGGAGATCTCCGCGTCCGTGCTGCGCAATCCGTCGGCGCTGATCAGCGTGGCGAGGATCAAGACGCACGACCAATACACCTACCTGCACTCCATCGCCGTGTGTGCGCTCATGGTGGCCCTGGCGCGCCAGGCCGGCCTCGACGAGGCGATGGTCACCGAGGCCGGGATCGCCGGGCTCATGCACGATCTGGGCAAGGCGGTGATGCCGCTCGAGGTGCTCAACAAGCCCGGCAAGCTGACCGATGCCGAATACGACATCATGAAGACCCATCCGGAAGCGGGCTGGAAGATGCTGCGCGAGGCGGGCGACGCCACCGCGGGGACCCTGGACGTGGCCCTGCACCATCACGAGAAGGTCGACGGCACCGGCTATCCGAAGGGCCTGGCCGGCGAGGACATCAGCCTGCTCTCGCGCATGGGCGCGATCTGCGACGTATACGACGCGGTCACCTCCAACCGCCCCTACAAGGCGGGCTGGTGCCCGGCCGAGTCCCTGCGGCGCATGGCCTCCTGGAAGGGCCATTTCGACGAGCGCCTGTTCAAGGCCTTCGTGCGCAGTGTCGGCATCTATCCGGTCGGCGCGCTGGTGCGCACCAAGTCCGACAAGCTGGGGGTGATCATCGAGCAGAACGAGGGCTCGATGCTCACGCCCAGGATCCGGGTCTTCTTCTCCGCCCGCAGCAATGCCCCGATTCCTCAGCAGGTGATCGATCTGGCCTCGCCGGCGTGTCGGGAGCAGATCGCGGGCATCGAAAATCCGCAGGACTGGGGGCTGGAGAACCTCGAGCGTTTCTGGCTGGACTGAGCGGCCTGCCCGCGGCGTCAGATCGACCGGAAGCGGTCGAGGAAGCTGCCGCGGGAGCGCCGGCGACGCGAGGACCGGTGGCCACGGCGGCGCGGCTCCGCACTGCACGCCTCGGGCGTGCGGCTCGGCGGCGGCTGGGAGGGCCGTGCCACGGTTGCCGGCCCGCGGCTGCTGCCATGCCGCTGCCTGCGCTTGCGCCCGTGCGGATCCCTGGCAACCCGGAGGATGGCGATCGCCAGGCGCGCCAGGCCGTACAGGGCGATGAGGCTGAGGGTGAGCGGGTGGGTCAGGATGTCCCACATCAGGAAGGCCAGTTCGATCATCCGTAGCCGCCCGGTGTCGTCGGCCTGCGACGTGTGTCCCTGGCGGCCACCCGCGGCGCTGTCGGCGTAGGCCGCGCGCATCGCGATTTCCTTCTTGAGCGTCAGTTCACGCTCTTCCGCGCTTTGCTCCGCGGGGGTGTCGTCGCCCAGGATGGCGGACAGTTCCGCCTTGAACGAGGCCGCACGGGCCTGCAATTCCTTTTCGTCGTAAAACAGGGTGCTACTGTCGTGTGCCGTTGCCGCGGCATCCGGGACGCGACCCTGGCGTGGCGTCGCCAGCATGTCGTCGATCATCGCCCGATAAGGGTCGCCCGAGCGGATGCCGGTATCGGCCACGGCCGGCGCGTTGGCCGCCTTGCCGGTGACCTCCATGCCGGACACGAAGCCCGTCTCGCGTGACGGTGCCGCGGCCGGCGTGCCGGGCGCATCGGGTCCGGCGAAGGCGGCTGCGCAGGTCGACATCGCGATGACCAGGAGGCCAAGGCGGACGAAGGAGAAAAGTCGTGTGCCCATCTGGAATTCGCGAAGCAATTCGTGCGCCAATTTTCGGCAACATGTTGATATTGCGCAACAAACTTTTTTTGTGTCGTCGGCGGGCGACGCCGGTGTCAAATCCGCCGACGTACGCGGCCGGCGCAGCTCGGGGCAGCGCGGCACGGCCATGCGGTCGTGGCTAAAGCTTGCCGCAATCATGCCGTAGGTCGCTCCATGAAGAAAAAGCGACGCAAGCTGCTTCCGCTGGGTGTCAAAAAGCGCACCACGACCGAACTGCCGGCCCTGATCGCCCTCGAGGCGATCGGCCAGCCGTGGTTTTGCGAAGCGCACCTGACCGACCTGATGGTGGTGTCCATGGTGTGCCAGGTGGCGGCCGAACCGGGCAGCGAGGTGCACGACAAGGCGCTCGAGCTGTTCGCGCTGCTGGGGCAGGAGCCGCTCGACGCCAAGCGGATCGAACCCTTGCTGATGTTCACCAACGACTGGGTGCAGCGCCAGCCCAATGGCAAGGTCCAGGACGCCATCGAGCGCCTGATCGCGACCACCCAGGCGCCTCCGCCGACCGATGCGTGAGCCGGTGGACCCCACCGCGGCGCGGCCCTGTTGCTACTTCACTTCAATCTCGATCGTCTTGCTCAGGTCCGGTCCGTAGGAGCGGTGCTTGCCGTCCGCGAACTGCAGGGTGAGGGTGTGCCGGCCCGGCGGCAGTTCGACCTCGGCTTCGGTCTGACCCTTGCCGAAATGCAGGTGGTGGGCGTCGGCGGGAACGACCGCGCCCGCCGGGATGGCCTTGCCGTCGATGATCAGATGATGATGCCCGGTGCCCGGCGTCACCTGTCCGGCCGGCTGTACCGTCATCCCGTGCACACCCATGCGCACCTTCACCGGGCTGCTGACCGTGGCGCCGTCGGCCGGGGACAGGAAGACGACGTCCGCGGCCGTGGCCGCGACCGGGGCGAGCAGGCCCGCACACAGGGCGACGGCTGTCAGCTTCGGGATTTTCATTCTTGTGGCTCCTCGTGTTGGGTGTCGGCGGCGGCCGGCGGTGCCGGACGCCCCTGAGCTTCATCCTAGGTGCCGGGTGCGCCGCTGCGGTCCACGCTTTTGCAACAGGAAGTGAGCGCCGCCGCTCGCCGCGGGGCGATCGCCGGCCCTCGACAGCGCCGCGCCGCGCCAGTAAAATCGGCCATTCTGCTGAGGAGCGCTGCGACCCGTGGTGGGCTGTGATCCCGGGGCCAGGCTCAGCAACGAACAACGGCGCTCGCAAACTGTGACCGGTTTGCCGCGCCGTTTTTGTTTGCGTGGCGCCGGCAACCCGAAAGGACCGACGCATGCAGCCTGACCGCACCGAAGCACTCACCACCCTGCTCGCCGAGCGCATCCTGATCCTGGATGGCGCCATGGGCACCATGGTGCAGCAGCACACGCTGGGCGAGGCCGACTATCGCGGCGATCGCTTCGCCGACCATGGCAAGGATCTCAAGGGCAACAACGACCTGCTGGTGCTCACCCGGCCGGACGTGATCGGCGGCATCCACCGGGACTACCTCGAGGCCGGTGCCGACATCATCGAGACCTGTACCTTCAACGCCACCCGCGTCTCCCAGGCCGAATACGGCCTCTCCGAGCTGGCTTATGAGATCAACGTCGCCGGCGCCCGCCTGGTGCGCGAGCTGTGCGACGAATACACCGCGAAGCATCCGGACAAGCCGCGCTTCTGCGCCGGCGTGCTCGGCCCCACCTCGCGCACCCTGTCGATCTCGCCCGACGTGAACGACCCGGGTTTTCGCAACATCAGCTTCGACGCCCTGGTCGACGACTACCATGACGCGGCGCGGGGCCTGATGGAAGGCGGCGCCGACCTGCTGCTGATCGAGACGGTGTTCGACACCCTCAACGCCAAGGCCGCGGTGTTCGCGGTGGAGAAGCTGTTCGCCGAGCTGGGCCGTCGGCTCCCGATCATGATCTCCGGCACCATCACCGACGCTTCCGGGCGCACGCTCTCCGGCCAGACCGCCGAAGCCTTCTGGAATTCGCTCTCCCATGCACAGCCGATCTCCTTCGGCCTCAACTGCGCGCTCGGGGCCCAGGAGCTGCGCCAGTACGTGGAAGAGCTCTCCCGGGTGTGCGACTGTCACGTGTCCGCCCACCCCAACGCCGGTCTGCCCAACCCGCTCTCGCCGACCGGTTACGACGAGACCCCCGAGGCGCTGGCCGGCGAGATCGTCGATTGGGCGAAGAACGGCATGCTCAACATCGTCGGCGGCTGCTGCGGCACCACGCCGGCGCACATCGCGGCCATCGCCGAGGCGGTGGCCGGGGTCGCGCCGCGCCAGCGCCCCGAGGTGGAGAAGAAGCTGCGCCTGTCGGGTCTGGAACCCTTCAACGTGGGCGAGAGCTCGCTCTATGTGAACGTGGGCGAGCGCACCAACGTGACCGGCTCCAAGGCCTTCGCGCGGATGATCCTCGAAGGGCGCTTCGACGACGCCCTCTCGGTGGCGCGCCAGCAGGTGGAGAACGGCGCCCAGATCATCGACATCAACATGGACGAGGCGATGCTCGATTCGCTCGCGGCCATGGAGAAGTTCCTCAAGCTCATCGCCTCGGAGCCGGACATCTCGCGTGTGCCCATCATGCTCGACTCGTCCAAGTGGAGCGTGATCGAGGCCGGGCTCAAGTGCATCCAGGGCAAGGGGGTGGTCAACTCCATCTCCATGAAGGAGGGCGAGGAAGAGTTCCTGCGCCAGGCGCGCCTGTGTCGCCAGTACGGCGCCGCGGTGATCGTCATGGCCTTCGACGAGACCGGCCAGGCCGACACCTACGAGCGCAAGACCGCCATCTGCCAGCGTGCCTACACGTTGCTCACCGGCATCGGCTTCCCGCCGGAAGACATCATCTTCGACCCCAACATCTTCGCCATCGCCACCGGCATCGCCGAGCATGACAACTACGCGGTGGACTTCATCGAGGCGGTCAAGTGGATCCACACGAATCTGCCCCATGCCAAGACCTCGGGCGGGGTGTCCAACGTCTCCTTCAGCTTCCGCGGCAACAACACCGTGCGCGAGGCCATCCACACCGTGTTCCTGTATCACGCCATCAAGGCCGGCATGACCATGGGCATCGTCAACGCCGGCATGCTCGGCGTCTATGACGATGTGGAGGCCACGCTGCGCGAAAAGGTCGAGGATGTGGTCCTCAACCGTCATCCGGGCGCCGGCGAAGCCCTGGTCGAGTTCGCCCAGACCGTGCAGGCCGGCGCGAGCAAGGAGACCGGGCCGGATCTCACCTGGCGCGAGCAGCCGGTGGAGGAGCGCCTCAAGCACGCGCTGGTCAAGGGCATCACCGAGTTCGTGGTCGAGGACACCGAAGAGGTGCGCGCCAGGCTGGAGGCCGAGGGCAAGCCGCCGCTGGCGGTGATCGAAGGCCCGCTGATGGCGGGCATGGACGTGGTCGGCGACCTGTTCGGCGCCGGCAAGATGTTCCTGCCCCAGGTGGTCAAGTCCGCCCGTGTGATGAAGCAGGCGGTGGCTCATCTGATCCCCTTCATCGAGGAAGAAAAGCTGCGTACCGGCGCCACCAGCAAGGGCCGGATCGTCGTCGCCACCGTCAAGGGCGACGTGCACGACATCGGCAAGAACATCGTCGGCGTGGTGCTCGGCTGCAACGGCTACGAGGTGATCGATCTGGGCGTGATGGTGCCCACCGAGAAGATCCTCCACGCCGCCCGCGAGCACGGCGCCCAGGCCATCGGCCTGTCGGGGCTCATCACCCCGTCGCTGGAGGAGATGAGCCATGTGGCCGCCGAGATGCAGCGCCAGGGCTTCGAGCTGCCGCTGCTCATCGGCGGCGCCACCACCAGCCGCGCGCATACCGCCATCAAGATCGCGCCGCATTACCAGCAGCCGGTGGTCTACGTGCCCGACGCCTCGCGCGCCGTGGGCGTGGTCACGGCCCTGCTCTCGGAGGGGCAGAGCGAAGGTTTCAAGGCGGAGCTGGCGGCCGACTACGAGAAGATCCGCGCCCAGCACGCCAACAAGAAAGGCGTGCCGCTGGTGAGCCTCGAGGCGGCCCGTGCCAACGGCTACGATCCGCTCGCGCTGAGCTACTACACGCCGTTCGAGCCCAACACCACCGGCGTGATCGCCCTCGACGTGGCGCTGGAGGACATCGTCCAGTACATCGACTGGGGCCCCTTCTTCCAGACCTGGGATCTGGCCGGCAAGTACCCGCAGATCCTCACCGATCCGGTGGTGGGCGAGACCGCCAACGCGGTGTTCCACGACGCGGTACGCATGCTCGGCCAGCTGGTGACCCAGCAATGGCTGCAGGCCCGGGCGGTGTTCGGCATCTTCCCGGCCAATCGCATCGGCGACGACATCGAGTTCTACGAGGACGAGACCCGTCACGCACCGATCATGACCTGGTACGGCCTGCGCCAGCAGCATGAGCGTCCCAGCGGCAAGCCGCACTGGTGCCTGGCCGATTTCATCGCCGCCAAGGACTCGGGCGTCAAGGACTGGTGCGGTGCCTTCGCGGTGACCGCGGGAATCGGCATCGAGCACAAGCTGGCCGAGTTCGAGGCCGAGCATGACGACTACCACGCCATCATGCTCAAGTCGCTGGCCGACCGGCTCGCCGAAGCCTGCGCCGAATGGCTCCACGAGCGGGTGCGCAAGGAATACTGGGGCTATGCCTCGAGCGAGAATCTGAACCGGGAGGAGCTCATCAAGGAGCGGTACCACGGCATCCGTCCGGCGCCGGGCTACCCCGCCTGCCCGGACCACACCGTCAAGGCGGCCCTGTTCGAACTGCTCGACGTGCCCACCAACGCCGGCATGGGGCTGACCGAGGCGATGGCCATGACGCCGGCCGCCTCGGTCAGTGGCTTCTACTTCGCCCACCCGGAGAGCCACTACTTCGCCATCAGCAAGATCGGCGAAGACCAACTCGCCGACTGGGCCCATCGCACCGGCATGAGCGTCGATGCGGCGCGCCGCTGGCTGGCGCCGTTGCTATGAGGGGCGGATGGCGATGAGCGAACAGCCCCTGCCGCCGGCCGCCGAGGACGCCCTGGCGCGCGGCCGCGTGATCGAGGCCATCAAGATCGTGCGCGAGGTCGAGGGGATCGGCCTCAAGGAGGCCAAGGAACGGGTCGATGGCCGGCGCCATGCCGGGCCCGGGGCGGGCGTCGGCTTCGCCGGCCCTGGCGAACGCCGCAACCCGCTGGTGCTGGTGGTGCTGCTCCTGCTGGTGTTGGCGCTGGCCTGGTACGTCATGCGCACCTGAGGGCGCCGGCGCCGCCTCAGCCCGTGATCGGCGTCATGCAGGACGTCCACAGCTGCGTCTTCACCTCGTCCTTCGCGGCGTCGGTGGCGTACACCGCGTCGATGATCTGTTTGACGACCGGACTGGTGAACTTGGCGAAGTAGCCGTAGGCGTCGGAAATGGGCCGCCCGCTGGCCTTGAACGAGTAGGTCAGGTCGCCGATCATCTGCCGCTGCATGCAGTAGCTGGCCAGCTGCAGGCGTTCCGGCGGCACCTGGGCCTGCAGCGCCGAGCACTGCTGGAACTGGCGTACCGTGTAGTCCCACACGTTGCCGACGGTGTCGGCATACACCTGCTCGACGATCGCCATGTGCTCGTCCGGGTGGGGGCGGCTGCGGTAGATGTTCTTGGCATCGTCCAGCTCCATGCCGCTGCGTTTGCGGATGGCGGTGTGCATGGCCGCGTCCGCCAGACCGACGCAGGCCGTCATCTGCGTGTATTCGTTCTCGGTGTAGTAGATCTGCTTGGGGCTGCCGGTCGCATCGGTCCCGGGCTGTGCTGCCGCCTCGCCGCTGCCGGCCTGATCCTCGTCGGGGGCGCTGGCTTCGGGGGCCGCCGCAGGTTCGGCCTTTTCCGCCGGCGTTTCGGTCGATGCAGCCGCGGCGCTATCGGGCCGGGTCGGCGTGGTGGCGGTGCAGGCGGTCAGCAGGACGGTCGCGGCGGCGACCGTCAGGGTCCGGAGGCGCAGCATGGAAAATTCCTCTGGCATGATAGGTGGCGGGCGGCCGGCGGCGCTTGCCCGGATCGGGGATAACGGGGAACAGGCGCCAGTATGCGTTGCGCGTGCGGGGGCATCAACACGCGGGCGGCAAATTCACCGGGTGCGCCATCGTCGGTGTTGCACGCGCGCCAGTTCGGCGCCGGTCCGACCGTGTTCGTCGGTGATTCAGCGCAGTCGCGGCTCGCGCTCAGGCCGCCGGCTCACTATCCTAAGAGCGGAGCGAGCCACATCTTTCGGGAGTCATGCGCATGGAGCAGGGCATTTTCGTCAGCTATCGCCGGCAGGACAGCCAGAGTGCGGCCGGGCGCCTGACCGATCGCCTCAAGGACCTTCTGCCGGAGGTGTCCATCTTCCGCGACGTGGAGACCATCGAGCCGGGGGTGGACTTCGTCGAGGCCATCGAGCGCGCGTTGCGTTCCTGCGGTGTGCTGATCGCCGTGATCGGGCCGCGCTGGGTGGCGGCGGCCCATGACGATGGCTCGCGCCGGCTCGACGATCCCAACGACTACACCCGCCTCGAGATCGCCACCGCGCTCAAGCGTGGCGATGTGCGCGTCATTCCGGTGCTGGTCGAAGGCGCGCAGATGCCCGGCACCGCCGAATTGCCCGACGATCTGGCGGCGCTCGCGCGGCGCAACGCGATCGAACTGAGTGACAAGCGCTGGGACTTCGACGTCTCCACCCTGGTCGAGACCCTGCGCAAGGCGCTCGGTCTGCCGGAGGCCGCCCCGGACCGTCCGTCGGCGCCGGCCCCCGCGCCCAAGGGGCCGCCGCGCCGGGCCTGGTGGATCGGCGGCGGCATCGCCCTGCTCGCCGTGCTCGGCATCCTCGGCGAAGACAATGGCGGCATGGCGCCGGCGCCGGAGATGTCCTACGCGCCACCGGTGCAGACGCCCGCTCGCGCGCCGGTCGCCCCGTCGGCGATGACCGCGGCCCCGGCCGGGCGGGTGGACCTGACGGGCCTGTGGCGCGACCCGGACGGCGGCATGCACGAGATCGTCCAGCACGGCTCGGACCTGGTGTTCCGCGGGCGCACGCCCGACGGCTTCGTGACCGGCACCGGCACGGTGTCCGGACACCAGGGGCAGACCACCTACATGTTCAACGGCTACCCGCTGCGCTCGACCTTCGTGGTCGCCGCGGACGGGCAGCGCATGGATGTGACCATCATCGATCCGGCCACCAACGAGCGCGACGCCACCCAGCTGTTCCGGGTACGTTAGCGGCGCCTCAGGCCGATTCCGTCTGGGTGCCGAGGCCGAGCCGCTCGCCGAGCCGGCCGAGCAGCGCGCGCATGCCGGTGGCGCCGACCTCGGGGGCCTCGATCAGGGTGTCGGCCGCGCGCCGTGCCGGGCCCGCCAGGCCGATGGCGGCGCAGGCGCTGTAGAAACTGAAGACGTGGCGCTGGGGCACGTCCAGGCGGGTGGCCAGTTCGAACAGGCTGATCGGGTGGTTGAGCCACAGGGCGGCGATGCGCATGGCGTCCGGGGTGACCAGCAGTTCGTTCAGATCGGGCCAGTGGCGCAGATAGACCGGGGCATCGAGCGGGGCATCGAGCGGTACCCGACCGCGCGCCGTCCACAGCGCCACTTTCCACAGCAACACGTCGCGGGGCGTCTGCTCGGGGCTGCAGGTCAGGTCGGCGCCCGCATCCGCCGCGTCGAGACGGACCTCGCTGTCGTTCATGGTCACCAGGCACAGCGAGCGCAGATACTGGTCGGGCATGCTCAGTTCGATGGCACCGTTGCCCGGCGGGATCATCCAGCAGCCCCACACCCCGGTCATGGCGATGCGGCGCCCGGTCGCATCGGCCATGGCGGCCGCGCGCTGCAGGTGGCCCTGAAGGAATTGCGCCGGATCGTAATGGGCGCGAGACCAGTTGGCCGGCGCGGCGGGGTCAAGGTCGCTGGCTTGTCCGACATAGTGGTTTTCGGTGCCGGGCTCGGGAACCGGCCCTCGGGGGGCCGCGACGGCCGTGGCCGGGGCGCCGTCGACCGCTTCGCCCGGGCACACCCCGACCGACTCGGCGACCGGGTCGTCGCTGAGGCGCAGCTTGCGCCGCACGCTCATGAGTGCCCGGGCCATGCCCTTGGGGCGCAGGGGCTTGCGCACGAACAGGGCCTGGTCCGGGTGGTTGACGCTCAACTCGATGACCGGCACCTCGGGCCAGCGCAGGCGCGCGTCATGGAGACGGCGGGTGGCGTCGCCGCGGTCCACGTCGATGAGGATGGCCTGGGCCCGGTCCGGCTCGACCAGCACGCAGCGGGACTTGAGCCCGTCGCGAAAAAAGGTCCGCAACATGCCGTGCGAGCGTTCATCCATCCACGGGGCGGCGATCTTGACCGGTTCCAGCTGCGCGTCGCTCATGGGTATTCCCGATCCTCGAGGTGTCATGTAAATGTCATTGGCGGGGCGTTTTCCGGGCGAACTTTAGCGCGAACGTCCATCGGGAGGCGAGTCCCGCCCGATTGCCGGCCGGTGCGGCACGCGCAGCGGTCGCAGAACCAGCACCTGGCCGATGCGCAGGTGGTCGGGGTCGCCGAGGCGGGCCGGGTTGTCGGCCACGATCTGTGGCCAGCGGCGGGCATCGCCGTAGATTCGCCAGGCGATGCCCGACAGGGTGTCGCCCCGCACCACGTGATAGTCGAGCGCGTTGGTGCCGGTCGACGGTGACAGGGGCACGTGGACGCGTTGGCCCGGTTCGATGTGATCCGGGTCGTCGATCCGTCGGCCGCCGCGGCCCAGTGCCACGTTGGCGTTGTGGTGTTCGAGCAGCGTCGGCCAGCGCCGCGCATCGCCATAGAAGCGCGCGGCGATACGCCACAGGGTGTCGCCGCGATGCACGGTGTAGGTCATCGTATCCCCGGCCGTGTCGCCGGCGGCCGGTTCGATCATGGCCGTGGGCGAGCCGGCATCCGAGATGACCGCGGCCCAGCCGACGCCGGGCGCCAGTTGGTCGAGCAGGCCGACGATGCGTTCGGCCAGCCGGGTGTCTCCGTGGTCCCGGGCGTCGACCCCCGCTTGTACCAGGGGGCCGATGAGGGTGTCCCGTTGGGGGCCGAGCAGGGCGGCCCGCAGTGCCGGGTCGCCGCCCGGCGCCAGCGCGGTCTCGGCGACGGCGACGGCCGATGCCGCCTGGCCCTCGCTCAGTTGCGCGGCCATGGCATCGACCGACGCGGTCACGCCGGGGCGCGGCTCGACGGTCGGTGGCGGTGGAGGCGGTGCCGGTTCGATGACCGGGGGTTCCACCGGCGCCGGTGACGGCGCTGGCGGGGGGGCGGGTGGGGCCACGATCGGCGGTGGCGGCGGCTCGGCGCCGCTTGTCTCGCCGCCTGGGGCGCGGCCGCCGGAGACGATCCACAGCGTGCCGACGCCGATCGCGCCGAGGACGAGCAGGGCGCCGACGAGCAGCGGGAGCGCGCGTCGCCGCGCGGGCGCGGCGGTCGGCGGTGCCGGTATCGGCGGGGTGGTCCCGACCGGTTCGGGGGCGGGGGGCGCCGCTGCGTCGGCCCCTGGCCGGGGGGCGGCCAGATCGAAGAGGCGGCCGTCGGGCGCGCGCATGTGCAGCGCGGGGGCGCCCCACTCGACCGGATAGCCGCGCGCATAGAGGAAGGCCCGGGCCGAGCTCAGCGCCGCGTCCACCGGCTGGCCCGCGGCCAGATAGCGATAGAAGTGGCGCGAGAGCGCCACCGCGGCCGCGTCCGGGATCGGGAACTGCATCGCGACCACGGCCGGAATGCCGCGCCGGATCAGGCTTTGCGCCACCCCGCCGAAGGCATCGTGGCGGCTCGTGGCGGCCCCCAGGCAGCTGTTGAGAAAGACCAGGCGCAGGGTGTCGCGATAGTTGCGCAGGAGCACGGCCAGACGGCGCCCGGCGATGGGGTCGGCAGCGCCGGGGGAGGTGTCGGATTCGAGCACCAGCACCCCGTCGTCGCCGACAAAGTCGCCATGGCCGATGAAGTGCAGCACATGGGGGCGATGGGCGAGCAGGGCGGCATCGAGGCGTTCGAGGGTGGTGTGCTCGAGGCGTGTCGTTTCGAGAATGCCGTCGCGGGCCAGTTCCGCCAGGGCGGCATCCAGGTGCGCCAGTTCCTCGCCGATGGCCAGGTCGGGCCGGTCGGCCGGCGCGGCGACGGCCATGAGCATGCGCAGCGGTGGCTCGACCGCGAGGGTCGGCGGTGGCGCGTCGGTGTCGAGCCAGCGCACCACGGGCTTGAGGCGGTCGGAGAACAGGAAGTCGTCCTGCCTGGGGTGGTAGAGAAACTCCCACGGCAGACACGCCAGATCGGGGGCGTCGGTGGTGTCGATGACGAAGCGCAGGCCGTCGCCGTGCTGCGGGTCGATGCTGCGCAGGCTGTCTTCGAGCCGCTGGCCGGCGGCGGTGCCCGACAGGGCCGCGTACAGCGCCTGGCCGATCTGGCGCGCGGCGGCGTCGCCGGGCAGGCGGGCGGGCGGCGCGTCCGGGCTCGCGCCCCGGCGCGCCGAACCGGCAATCGGCCGGGCGTCGGTCCACAAGGCCTGTTCGAGCGCCGCCGGATCGAGCGCCAGCGGGGCGTTGTCGAGTGCGCCGGCTGGCGACTCGGGCACGGCGAGGGCGTAGCGTCCGGCCCCTTCCTGACGAAAACGCAGCTGGATGGAGCGATAGCGCACGCTGCCGGCGGTCGTTTCCGGCGCCCGCGGCGCGGGCGTCGTATCCGGGGATGCCTGGCGGGCCCGGTCGGCCACTTCCATGACGACTTCGGCGGCCAGATTGCCCTCGGTCTGCAGCAGCGTGAGCGCGCGCAGGTAGGGCGGGATGGTCTCCAGCGGCGTGGGCGCCACCATCACCGGCAGCACGTGCCAGCCCGGTGTCGGCCACTTGCGCGCGGCCAGCTTCAGTTCGGTGCGGGTGTAGTGGCCGTCGGCGACCGCCTCGGGGGCGATCAGGAAGATGAACAGGTCGGCGTCGTCGATGGCCTGGCGGATGCGGTCATCGTAGCTGGTGCCGGCGGGCAGGTCCTCGCGGTCGAAGAACACCGCGTGGCCGACGGCCTGCAGTCGGCAGCACAGATCGTCGGCCTGGGTGCGGTAGGGCGAGGCGTAGGACAGGAAGATGTTCAAGTGGCCGGCCGATTTCCGAGGGCGTGTCTCCGAGTATAGTCGTTGTGCATGACCAGAGCCGCCAGGTCACGGAGCGCGCCCGGTGGCGGCGCGACGTGGGCGTTTGGCGAGGCGTGTCCGGGGTTTGTTCGCCATAGGCAAGTGGATCGCATTGAGGCCATGAGGGTCACCCAGGTCGCGTCGGTGCGTCTTGCCCTGAGAACGGACGGGCCCGGGCGCGGCCACGTGACTACTGTGAGCCTACGGGGCGAGCACCCGGGCGGCCAGCATGACCTCCGGGTCGTCCGGGGCGCGCTCGCGCGCGGCGGCGTTGAAGTCGCGGGCGGCGGCCAGATCGCCGGCGGCGATGGCGATGCGCGTGAGCGCGGCCAGCGCCCGGGTTTCCATCAGCAGGGCGGCCGGGTGGCCCGGGGTCAGTTCGAGCACGCGGGCAAACGCGTGAAACGCAGGCTCCAGGGCGCCGAGTTGTTCATGGCGCATGCCGATGGCCAGATGGAAGTGGGGGGTGTGCTCGGCCAAGGACCGGTAGCGCGCCATGAAGGCGAGCGCGCCGGTGGCATCTTCTCCGCAGAGGGCCTGGCACACCAGGTCGACCAGATCGCCGGCGACATGGCGGGGGCAATGGCATGGCAGGCGTCGAGGGGGCCGAGCGTCTCGCGGGCGAGGGCTTGCGCGGCCGTGGTCTGGCCCGTGAAGCGGTACAGCTCCAGCAACTTGTACCGGCTGTAGAGATCGGCGGCGTCGTCGGCGATGGCCAGCGCCAGAATGCGCGCGTCGCGTGTTGCCTTGTCCCGGGCGTCATAGCGTTCGAGGGCATAGCCGACATGCTGGACCGGCGTGTCGAGGGCGAAATAGCCTCGCGCGTGGCGCGCCAGCCAGGCGTCGATGCCGTCGCGCGCGTCTTCGTGGATGCGGCAGCGGTAGCGGATGTCGGGGTCGTTGGCGAACAGGCGGATGGGGTGCGAGTGGCGCACGATGCCGTTTTTCTGCTGATCGAATCGATGGATGGTGGCGGCGCCGAAGTCGGGGCGCGCCAGCAGACGGCGCATTTCGCCGGCGAAGGCCGGTTCGGGAAATTCGTCGGCATCGAGGATGAGGACCCAGCGCCCGTGTGCGGCCTGCAGTCCGGTGTTCCGTGCCAGCGCGAAGTCGTCGGCCCAGGCCTGGTGGATGACGTGTGCGCCGGCATTTTCGAGCAGGCGCACGGTGTCGTCGGTGGAGCCGGTGTCAACGGCGATGAATTCGTCCCACGCGCCGCGCACGCTGTCGATGAAGCGGGGCAGCAGCGCCGCCTCGTTGCGAACGATCAGGCACAGGGAGACGTCCGGGATGGTGTCGGTGGCCATGTGGGTGGGCCCTTCAGCAGGCGCCCGGTGCTGGCGCGGGGGAGGTTGCCAGGTGCGCCGGTGCCGCGTTGGCGACGTCGATGACGTCCACCCGCGCCCGGCGGGATGGGGGTGTGGTGATCGACGCGACGGCGAGTCGGCGCATGGGGGGAGTCCCGGAAAGGCGTGTGCCCGGCGATTGTACGCGCCTGTGCCGGCCGTGGCGCGGTCAGTCGCGCCGGGCGTTGCGCAGCAGCACGCTGACGGTCAGGTCGCCGGTGACGTTGACCGTGGTGCGGAACATGTCGAGGAGTCGGTCCACGCCGAGGATCAGGGCGATGCCGGTGGTGGGGATGCCGAAGCCGGTGACGATGTTGGCCAGGATCACGATGCCCACGCCCGGGGTGCCGGGCGCGCCGATGGAGGTCACGATCAAGGTGAGGACGATGGTGGCCAGCGATTCGGGCGTCAGCGCGACCCCCGACAGCTGCGCCAGGAAGCATACCGCCACCGCCTGGTAGAGCGCGGTGCCGGCCATGTTGATGGTGGCGCCCAGGGGAATGGTGAAGTTGGCGATGCTCTCGGGCACCTCGAGGTTGCGCACCGCGGTGTCGATGGACAGCGGAATCACGGCGGCGGAGCTGGAGGTGGAGAAGGCCAGCAGCATGACGCCGCTGATCCGGCGAAGAAAGTCGACCGGGTGGCGGCGCGCGAACACGGTGACGATGAGCACATACAGGAGCATCAGCGCCAGCAGGCCGGCGAGCACGGTGAGCACATAGGTCGTCAGCCCGGCGACGGCGACCAGGCCGGATCGGGCGATGACGTCCGCAAGCAGGCCGAACACCGCCCAGGGCGCCAGGTACATGGCCCATTTGACCAGCGTCATCGAGATTTCCAGCAGGCCGTCGAGGGCGCCGAGAAAGGGGGCGGTCTTGGTGCGGTCGGCCACCAGCGCCGCTGCGCCCAGGAACAGGGCGAGGATCACGATGGCGAGCATGTCCCGTTCGGCCAGGGCCGCCTGCGGATTGCTGGGGACGAGATTGACGATCAGCGAGGGCAGGTCCGGGGTGGGCGGCCGCTGCGCCGTCTGGCGCGCGGCCGTCGTGCCGTTGGCGGCGGCGATGCCCGCGCCGGGGGCGATGCCCTGGCCGAGCAGCACGCCCAGGCCGGCGCCGAGGCCGGTGGTGAGGGTGACGAACAGCAGCAGGCGCAGGCCCACGGTGCGCAGCTGCGCCATGCTGCCGCCGCCGAGCATGCCCTTGATGATGGAGATCATCACCAGCGGCACCAGGACCATGCCGATGATCGCCAGGAAGAGCCGGCCCGGCACCGCCAGCCAGGCGCCGGCGGTGACCGCGGCGCGCCGGTCGACCCAGCCGACCTCGGGGCTCAGGGCGGCGCCTACCGCGATGCCGAGGCACAGCCCCAGCAGCACCTGCGCCCACAGGCGGGTGCCGAACCAGGAGCGCACCTGCCATTGCAGGTCGCGCAGCCGGAACGGCGTGGCCGGGTGCATGGGTGTGGACATGGCGGATCGGGGCGCTCGCGTGACCGCCTCATTGGAGCACGAATGCGCCGTTCGCGTCGAGGCGCTCGCCGCCTCAGGCCGTCGGTTTCAATCCCCCGCCATGCGCCCATTCGAGCGCATCCTCGAGGCGGTCGTTGCCCCAGAACAGCTCGTCGCCGACGACGAAGTTGGGGGCGCCGAACAGGCCCATCGCGGTGGCCGCGTCGGTCTGGTCGCGCAGGGCCTGCTTGATGGCCTCGCCCTCGGCCTCGGCGATCAGCGCGTCGGCATCGAGGCCGAGCCCGGTGAGGATCTCGGCGATCACCTCGGGCTGGCCGATGTCGCGATCCTCGCCGAAATTGGCCTGCATCGCCGCGCGCGAGAACGGGCCGATCCAGTCCTGATCCTGGCCCAGCCGTGCCACCCGAGCCGCCAGCAGGCCGCTGCGCGGGAACTGGCTGGGCAGGCGGAAGGGGAAGCCGTAGCGCGCGCACAGGCGCTGCATGTCGCGCCACATGTAGCGTCCCTTGGGCGGGTAGATGTTGAACGGCGAGTCGTTCCAGCCCAGGCTGAGGAACACCGGGCCGAGCAGGAAGGGGCGCCAGATGAGGGGCACACCGGCCGCATCGGCGGCGGCCTGGGCGCGCATGACCGCCAGGTAGGAGTAGGAACTGGCGAACTCGTACCACATGGCGATGGGGGTCGGGGCCGTCATGGGGTCTCCGTGAAGAAGGGAATCAGCGCGTCGAGGACTGCCTGCGGGGCTTCCTCCGGGAGGAAGTGGCCGCAGGGCAGGGCCTGGCCGCGCACGTCGGTGGCGTAGTCGCGCCACACCGCGAGCACGTCGTAGCTGCGGTGGACGAAGCCGCGCTCGCCCCACAGGACCAGCAGCGGACAGGTGATGCGGCGCTCGCGGCTGGCCGTGTCGTGCTCCAGGTCGATGGTGGCGGCGGCGCGGTAGTCCTCGCAGCTGGCGTGGATGGCGGCCGGCTCGGAAAAGCAGCGCACGTAGTCGGCCACCACCGCCTCGTCGAAGACCGCGCCGGGGGCGGACCAGCGGCGCAGCTTCTCGCGCAGGTAGTAGCGCGGATCGGTGCCGATCATGTGTTCGGGCAGGCCGTCGGGCTGGATCAGGAAGAACCAGTGGTAGTAGCCGGTGGCGAAGTGGCGGTCGGCGTGCATGAACATGTGCAGGGTCGGGGCGATGTCCATGACGCAGGCGCGCTCGACCGCGGCCGGATGGTCCAGGATCAGCCGGTGTGTCACGCGCGCGCCGCGGTCGTGGCCGGCGACGGCGAAGCGGGTGTGGCCGAAAGCCGCCATCACTTCGATCATGTCCTGGGCCATGGCGCGCTTGGCGTAGGCGGCATGGGTGGCATCGCTGGCGGGCTTGCTGCTGTCGCCGTAGCCGCGCAGATCGGGGCAGATCACCTGGAAGTGCTGCGCCAGCGCTGGCGCCACCCGGTGCCACATGCGGTGGGTTTCCGGGTACCCGTGGAGCAGCAGCAGGGGCGGGCCCGATCCACCGTGTTGCACATGGATGCGGGCGCCCCGGGTGTCGATGTCGCAACAGGAAAAGCCGGATCCGGGCATGGAGCCTCCGCGGGCGCAAACCCTGCAATGGATTCAGGCTCAGTATGGCACAGGGCCGCGGCCTCGCTATGCGCGGCCGGCATCGGTGGGGGCGTTCGGCAGGCGCCGGCACAGATCCCGCGCCGCGGCGTTGCCCCAGCGCGGATCGAACAGGCCGAGCAGCCGGCGCCAACCGGCGCGGGGCGTGGGGGTCGCGCGGGTCAGGCGCAGCCGCGCCCCGGCGGCCGAGGACAGGACCGTGGCCGACGACAGGGGCAGGGTCACCTGCTCGCCGGCCGAGGCCAGGATATCCTGTGCCTGACCGTACTGGGTGATCCACACACAGCCGGACAGCACGCGTACCTGGGCACCGGCCAGGCGCTTGAGCAGCAGCGGCCGGTGCGGGGGCAGGGAAATGGTCGTCTGTGTCGTCGCGGTGCGCATGGTCGTTCTCCTGGTCTCGGCGAGGGGCAATCTGCGGTTCGCCTTGAACTGGAGTATCGACACGGTCTAGGCTGCTCACAAACGGTTTGTTTTCATCGAATGGATGCGTTTTCTGCATGGATAGCAGCTTGCTCAAACTACCGCCGCTGGACCCGGTTCGGGGGTTTCTTTGTGCGGCGCGGCACCTGTCGTTCACATTGGCGGCCGAAGAGTTGTGCCTGAGTCAGTCGGCCATCTCGCGGCAGGTGCAAACGCTGGAATCGGCGCTCGGCGTGAAGCTCTTCGTCCGCGGCACACGCAGCCTCGCGCTGACCGAGGCGGGCACCCGGCTGGCCGAACGGGCAGAGGTGTGGCTGGGCGAGTACGGGCGCCTGGCGGCGCAGTTGCGCGCCCCCCTGCGTCCGATGGTGAACATCACCGCCAGCGTGGGCATCTCGGCGCTGTGGCTGGTGCCGCAATTGCGCGACTTCCAGGCGGTGCACCCGGAAATCGATGTGCGCATCTCCACCACCAACCGGGTGGTGGACCTGGCTCACGAGGATGTGGATCTGGCCCTGCGCTACTGCGCCGACCGGGACGCGCCCCCCGGCAGCACGCGCCTGTTCGGCGATACCCTGGTGCCGGTCGCGCACCCGTCCATCGGCACCGGACTGGTACTCGACGCCGACACCCTGGCCGATCAGGTGCTGCTGGACTACGACAATGCCGGCTACCCCTGGCTGAGCTGGTCCGCCTGGCTGGCCGCCGAGGGGCTGGACCGGATCGAGCCGCGCTCGCGGCTGCGATTTTCCCACTATGATCAGGTCATTCACGCCGCCATGTCGGGCCACGGCATCGCGATCGGCCGCGAGCAGACGCTGGCGCCGCTGCTCAAGGAAGGGCGGCTGGTGGCGGTGGGCTGCGCCCGGCGCGAGATCTCGGGGCGCAGCGTGTGGCTGGTGGCGGCCCCCGGACCGCAGCGGCCCGAAGTGCAGACCTTCGCCCGCTGGGCCCACCGGGTCGCGACCGGGCAGGAGGTGCCCGATCCGCCCGGCGGCTCCATGCGCTGACTCAATCGCGCCGCGTGCGTGCCGTTAGGATGAAAAGAGCCCCGACCGTATCACCATGAATCGTTCATCTCGCCTTTTGTCATTCCACACCCTGGCTGCGACCTGCATGCTGTTGTTGCTGGGTGGCTGTGCCTCCATGCAGCAGGCCGTCGACCGCATGCGGGGCGAGGCCGCCGCGCCACCGCCGGCCGCCGAAGTGCCGGCAGCCGAGACCGACACCGCGACGCCGGCGCCCGAGCCGGTCAAGCCGGCCCGGGCGACGCCTCGTGTCGCCCCCAGGCCCCCTGAAGCCCCGGCGCCCAAACCCGCCCCCGAGCCTGTGCCCGTGCCCGCACCGGCGTCGGTGACGAAGACACCGCTGCCGGGACCGGCCTGGCTCGGGAAATGCCGCAGCGCCCAGGCGGCCGGTGGCGTGGTGCGCTGTGACACCGACCTGCTGTTGGCCAAGCCCTCGCCCACGGTGCAGGTGTTCACCCGCGATCCGGCGCGGGTCGTGCCCGGGCAGATCCTGCTGCGTCGGGGGCTGCCCAACGTGTACCGGATGTACGTGGTGCCCTGAAGCGGCCGCGGGTGCATTGCCTCGCCGCCATTCGGGCCTAAAATGCAGGTTTGAATGCATGCGCAGCGGAGTTGCACCATGAGCTACAAGGTCTTCATCGATGGCCGTCACGGCACCACGGGCCTCAAGATCGACGAGCGCCTCAGTGGCCGCGACGAGATCGAGATCCTCTCGATCCCGGAGGACAAGCGCAAGGATCCGGCGGTCAAGGCGGAGTACATCAACGCCGCCGACGTCGTCTTCCTGTGCCTGCCCGATGCCGCCTCGCGCGAGTCGGTGGCGCTGCTGGCGCCGGACAACACCCGTACCCGCTTCCTCGACGCGAGCACCGCGCACCGCACCCATCCGGCCTGGGTGTATGGGCTGCCGGAACTCAATGCCGGCCAGCGCGAGCGCGTGCGCAAGGCGCAGAAGGTGGCGGTCCCGGGCTGTCACGCCAGCGGCTTCATCATGCTCATGCATCCGCTGATCGCCGCAGGCATCGTGCCCGCCGACTATCCGGCGAGCACCTACTCGATCACCGGCTACAGCGGCGGCGGCAAGGAGATGATCGCCAGCTACGAGGAGGCCGGCGCGCTGGGCGACAACATGAAGAGCCCGCGTTTCTACGCGCTGGGCCTCGCGCACAAGCATCTGCCCGAAATGCAGGCCATGACCGGCCTGGCCCACAAACCGCTGTTCACCCCCATCGTCGGCAACTTCGCCCAGGGCATGGTGGTGGCGGTGCCGCTGCTGCCGCGTCTGCTCGGCCGGCCGGTGGCGGCGAAGGACATCCAGCACTTCTACAGCGAGTACTACGCGGGCGAGACCTTCGTGCAGGTGATGCCGGCCGATCCGGCGCCGGCGCTGGACAACGGCTTCCTGCCCGCCACCGCCTGCAACGACACCAACCGGGCCGAGATCTTCGCCTTCGGCCACGAGGACCAGATCCTGGTTGCCGCGCGTTTCGACAACCTCGGCAAGGGCGCGTCGGGGGCGGCCATCCAGTGCATGAACCTCATGCTCGGGCTGGAGGAGAGCGCGGGTCTGGCGGTGTGAGGCGGTGGGTCAGGCGGGGTGCGGCAGGTGCCCCGTCTTGATCCACAGCATCGTCTCCTGGTCCACGCGGGGCTGATGTTCGCTGCCGGGTGGCAGGCGTAGCCAGGTGCCGGCCGGGTAGCGCCCGGCCGCGTCGATCAGCTCCCCCGAGAGCACGAAGATCTCCGCGCCGCCGGCGTGGCGGTGCGCGACCGGCTGCGTGCCGGCCGGCCAGCGCGCCAGGGCGACCTGCTCGGTGCCATGGTGGTGCAGCGGCATCACCGCGATGCCGTCGGCCCCCGCCTGCCAGCGGCCGGTCGTGGTGTCGATGCACACCTGGGCGGTGTCGTCCGCGGCGAACTGGTGCAGCTTCACGAACAGGGTGCAGCCGGCCTCGCTGAAGGGCGCGTGGCGGCTGCCCGGCGGATTGCGGAAGTAGCTGCCAGGGCCGAAATCGCCGTGCTCGTCGGAGAAGGTGCCCGCGAGCACGAGGATCTCCTCACCCAGCGGATGTGTGTGGGCCTTGAAGTGCGAGCCCGGGTCATAGCGCACCACGCTGGTGGCATGGCCGTGCTCGGCGAACTCCCGCGCCAGGGGCTTGCGCCACACGCCGGCGGCCGGGCTGGGCTGCCAATTCAGTTCGGTGGTGCGGATCACCACGCGCCGGGTGAAATCCATGTTGAGCGGGCGCTCGCCGCCTTGGGGGGTGTTCATGGGAGCGGACCTCCGATCCGTGATGCCTGTCGCGGGCGATGTCTCATCCTGCGCCGCCTCGGGCGACGCCTCAGTATGACCCCGCGGGCGGCGAAAAGCTCGCGTCGGACTTTGCACGCCGCTTGGGCCGGGCGTACGCTGATCGCTCGACGTCACCGAGGACAAGGTCATGACAAGACGGATGATGAGGGTCGTGGCGGCGCTGACGCTCGCCGCGGGGGTCGCCGTGGTGGCGAGCGCCGATGATGGCCGGACGCGGACGCAATCCAGTCTGGCGCCGCGCGATTGCGTGTGCTCGCCAGGCGTTGCGCTGGGGGGCGATGGCAATACGCGGATCTACAACTGCCAGTGCGGCGCGATGCAGTGTGTGGCGGTGAGCGGCTCGGGCCAGTTGCAGTGCCGCTGAGGCGGGCGCATGTGGCCCGGTCGGTCGCGCGGGAAGTGATATTGGACGCGGGGGCCCGGCTGCGGTCCAATGGTTCGGATCACTGAGCCGAGACCGCGTCCATGAGCCCCGAAGGCGCCCTGAGTTTCTTCATCGCCCTGTTTCTGTTCGGCATCACGCCCGGCCCGGGGGTGTTCGCCGTGCTGGCCCGCGCGCTGGTCTGCGGGGCGCGGCCCTGCGTCGCGCTCGCGGCCGGCATGGTGGTCAGCGACATCGCCTACCTGCTGTTCGCCTGCTTCGGTCTGGCGGCCATCGCCCGCGAGTGGGAGATGCTGTTCCTGATCATCCGCTGGGCGGGGGCGGCCTATCTGGTCTATCTGGGCGTGGGCCTGTGGCGCGCGCCGGTGGGCGACGCTCCGGCGCTGGCGCCAGCGCCGGCGCCTCGGGGCGGACCGGGGGCCGGTTTCGTGCAGGGTTTCCTGATCTCGGCCTCCAACCCCAAGGTCATCCTGTTCTACATGGCCTTTCTGCCCACCTTCATGGATCTGGGCGCGCTGCGCGGCACCGACATCGTGCTCGCGGCGGGGCTGACCTTCGTGGCGCTGATGCTCGGGCTGATGCTCATCGCCGTGGGCGCGGCGCGGGCCCGGCGACTGCTGCGATCGGCGCGGGCGATGCGGCGCCTGAACCGCGGGGCCGGTTCGATCATGATCGGGGCGGGCGCGTATCTGGCGACGAGGCCGGGTTGATGCGGCCGAGCGATATCCTCCTGGCGCTGGTGGTCGTGCTCGTGTGGGGCATGAACTTCGTGGTCATCAAGGCCGGGGTCAGCGAGGTGCCGCCACTGCTGCTCGGCGCGCTCCGTTTCACCGCCGCCGCGCTGCCGGCGGTTTTCTTCGTGCGCGCGCCGCGCCTGCCGCTGAGCCTGTACCTGAAATACGGCATGACCATCGCGGTGGGGCAGTTCGCCTGCCTGTTCACCGCCATCCATGTGGGCATGCCCTCGGGGCTGGCCTCGCTGGTGCTGCAGTCGCAGGCCTTCTTCACCCTGATTTTCGCGGTCGTGTTCCTCAAGGAGGCGTGGCGCCCCAGCCAGCTGGTGGGCTTGCTGCTCGCCGCCATCGGCCTGGCGCTGATCGGCACCACCCACGGCGTGTCGATGCCGCTGGGCGGTTTCCTGCTGACGGTGGCCGGGGCGGCCAGCTGGGCGGTGGGCAACATCGTGAATCGCTCCCTGGCCCGGCACGGCCCGGTGAGCATGGTCGGCTTCGTGGTGTGGTCCAGCCTGGTGCCGCCCCTGCCCTTCCTGGCCCTGTCGCTGCTGATCGAAGGCCCGGAGGCGATCACCGCGGCCCTGTCTCACTTCAGCCTCCGCTCGCTGGGTGCGGTGGCCTACCTGGCGTGGGGCGCGACCCTGCTGGGCTACGGGCTGTGGAGCCGGTTGATGTCGCGCTATCCGGCCAGTCAGGTCTCACCGTTTCCGCTCCTGGTGCCGCTGGTCGGCCTGACGGCGGGCTGGCTGATCTACGACGAGGCGTTGCGGCCGGTGCATCTGCTCGGCGGCGCGCTGCTGATGCTCGGTCTGGTGGTCAACCTGTTCTGGCCGCGGCTGAGCCGGCGCTGGCGGGAACGTGGCCTGGATGCCGGCCGGCCCTGAACCCGGGCGCCGGCCGGTCGTGAAGGGTCTTACTTGGCCGCCTTGCGGGCGGCGTCGAGCCAGTGGTTCCAGGTGCTCTGGTGGGCGCGGATCCAGGCGTCGGTGTGGCGGGCGATGTCCGCCGGCGTGTTCTCGCCGTCGCGCATGCGCAGGTTCTCGGCCGAGATGTCGTTGGTCGGCAGCTTCATGATCGCGAACAGCTTGGCGGCGGCAGGATTGGCCTTGGCGAACTTGAGGTTGGCGACGATACGCTGGTTGTTGGCCTGGAAGCCGTAGTCCGAGCCGTCCGGCAGCGCGGTGTTCACGTCCTTGCGCGCGCCCGGCAGCGAGGAGAAGGGCACCTGCAGCCACACCACGTCGCGGCCCGGTACCAGCACACCGCTCACCCAGTAGGGCGTCCACGTGTAGTAGAGGATCGGCTGACCCTGCTTGTAGCGGGCGATGGTGTCCGCGATGATGGCCGAGTAAGAGCCCTGGTTGTGGGTCACCGTGTCGCGCAGGCCGTAGACGTCCAGATGGTGCTCGATCACCTTCTCGCAGCCCCAGCCCGGGTTGCAGCCGGCCAGATCGGCCTTGCCGTCGCCGTCGGCGTCGAACAGTTTGGCCAGTTTCGGGTCGCGCAACTGGTCGATGGTCTTGATGTGGTATTTGTCCGCGGTCTTCTTGTCGATCAGGTAGCCCTGCAGCGCGCCGGACGAATAGACGCCCTTGCGGTACAGCTTCTTGTCGCCACCGGCACGCTTGTAGAAGTCCACATGGAGCGGATCCCAGTGGTCGGCCATGAAGGTGGCGTCGCCGTTGGCAATGGCCACGTGGGCGGTGGCGTATTCGACCTCCTTGATGGGCTTGACGTCGTAACCCAGGGCTTCGAGGGCGCGCATCACCAGCAGGGTCTGGAAGGTCTCCTCGGCGATGGAACTCTTGACCGGCTGGACGCTGACGCCCTTGCCGGGCAGGCTGTCGGCCGCGACGGCGGTCAGACAGGCCGAGGCGATCAGGGCCGCCGCGCCGGCGCGCAGCAGTCGGGAAAATCGGATCAGTCGCATACGTGTTCTCCTCGTTGGACGGATGGTTTCAGGGGGTCGGCGACTTGCCGACCAGGCGTCGGACCAGGCCGACCGGGCCGGTGTCGTACCACGGGCTCCGATCGCTGCGCCGGCCGGCCATGGACTGGGTGATGCGATCGAGCACGATCGCGAGGATGACGATGCCGACGCCACCGACGGTGGCCAGCCCGATGTCGAGCCGGCCGATGCCGCGCAACACCATCTGGCCGAGTCCGCCCACGGCGATCATGGAGGCGATCACCACCATCGACAGGGCCAGCATCAGGGTCTGGTTGATGCCGGCCATGATGGTGGGGGTGGCCAGGGGTAGCTGCACCCGCGTGAGCATCTGCCAGGGCGAGGCGCCGAAGGCGCGCGAGGCCTCGATCAGGTCGGGGCGGACCTGGCGGATGCCGAGGTTGGTGAGGCGGATGAGCGGGGGCAGCGCGAACACGATGGTGACCACCACGCCGGGCACGTTACCGATGCCGAACAGCATCACCACCGGCACCAGATAGACGAAGGCCGGCGTGGTCTGCATGGCGTCGAGCAGGGGGCGGACGATGCGCTCGAAGCGCGCGCTGCGTGCCATCAGGATGCCCAGTGGCAGCCCGATGACCATGCAGAACAACACCGAGGTGAGCACCAGGGCCAGGGTGACCATGGCTTCGTCCCAGGCGCCGATGAGGCCGATGCCGACCAGCGAGACGGCCGTGGCGATGCCCAGCCGGCGGCTGCTCACCTGCCAGGCGATGAGGGCGATGATCGCGATCATGAGGAAGGCGGGGACGGCCTGCAGGGCGTGCTCCACGCCCGTGAGCGTGGCATCGATGGGCAGGCGCACGGCCTGGAAGAACGGGCGCACATGGGTGACCACCCAGTCCAGTGCGCTGTTCGCCCAGTGGTCGAGGGGGATGACCGCGTCCTGGAACGGATGCAGCCAGTCGAACCCGTGATGGGGGGCGGGTGGCGCCGCGCTGTTGAGCCAGTCCGCGCCGCCGCCGTCGGTCGGTGCGGGCGTGTGGGCGGGGGCCGCGCCCCAGGGATTGGCGCCGGCGTCGGCGGGCGGGTTCGCCGGGGCGGGGCTCGGCGCCGGGGTATCGGCCGGGGCGGCCCAGGGGTTGTCGGTCGCTTGATCGGTCATGCGGCGGCCTCCACGGTGTCGGCGTCGGCCGGGGCCGACTCGGCGGTATCGCAATGCTGCTCATGCAGGAACTGGAGCAACAGGTTGCGGGTGATGGCGCCCCGGTAGCGGCCCTGGTCGTCCACCACCGGCAACCCGTAGGGATAGCGTGTCAGCGGTTCGTACAACTCGCTGATCGGGGTGTCGGGGGTGACCGTCCAGGGCGCCTCGAGAAAGGCGTCGCGCAGTTTCGGTGAATCGCTGGCCTCCTGGGCGGCCTTCAGGCTGTCGATGGACACGATGCCCATGAGGGTCTGCTCGGGGCTGACCACGTAGCCGAAATCCCGGTCGTGGGTGCGCAGGCGCTCGATGGCGCTGCGCACGCCCATGCCCGCGTGGCTGATGATGTTCACCTGGGTCTTGCGGGCGATGTCCGCTGCCGAGAGGATGCTGGTGGCGTCCACACTCTTGAAGAAGGACTTCACGTAGTCGTTGGCCGGGTTGCGCAGGATCTCCTCCGCGGTGCCGATCTGGACGACCACGCCTCCTTCCATGATCGCGATGCGATCGCCGATGCGGATCGCCTCGTCCAGGTCGTGGGAGATGAAGATGATGGTGCGCTGCTGCGCCGCCTGCAGCTTGACCAGTTCGTCCTGCATCTCGGTGCGGATCAGCGGGTCCAGGGCCGAGAAGGCCTCGTCCATGAGCAGCACCTCCGGGTCGTTGGCCAGCGCCCGGGCGAGGCCGACCCGCTGCTGCATGCCGCCGGACAGTTCGTCCGGATAGCTGTCCGCCCAGGGTTGCAGGCCCACCTGGTCGAGCGCGGTGCGGGCGCGCTCGAGCCGTTCCGCTTCCGGCACCCCGGCCAGTTCCAGGCCGAAGGCGGTGTTGGCCAGCACCGTCATGTGGGGCATGAGCGCGAAGGACTGGAACACCATGCTGATTTCCTTGCGCCGCAGTTCGCGCAACTCGAGGTCGTTCATCTGGGCGATGTCGCGCCCGTTGATCAGCACCTGGCCGGCGGTCGGTTCGATCAGGCGGTTGAGCAGGCGCACGAGGGTGGACTTGCCCGAGCCCGACAGGCCCATGATGACGAAGATCTCGCCGGACATGACGCTGAAGCTGGCGTCGTTGACGCCGAGCGTCTGACCGGTGCGCTCGAAGATGGCGTCCTTGTCCATGCCCTGCTCGACCAGTTTCATGGCCTCTTCAGGGCGATCCCCGAAGATCTTGTAGAGATTCTTGACAACGAGTTTTTCAGACATGTGCGCTCACCGGGAAGGGTCCCAAGCGCATGGTCGTCCGGTCGGCTCTGGCCGGAATATCGTGTCTTGCGAGGCGTGGACGTGGCGTGAGGGATGCGGGGCCGGATGCGCGACACTGCCACGCGCGGGGACCGTGGATCAAAGGCATACGTGACCCATTTTAGCACGCGTGTTTTTGTGCAAAATTATTTTGCGAAAAACAAATGGCAGCGCAGCGGGCCCCGGTGCGTGCCGGTCAGATGGTGTCCTCGGCGTGGGGGACGCGCGGATCCATCTCCACGGCCGCCACCGAGGTCCGGTGCACCGGCACGAAGGCGGTGCGTTCGTCCTCGGCGACCGGGGCATCCCGGCGGATGCGCCACAAGGTGAATCCGGCCAGCAGCGATAGCAGGCCGGCGAGCACGAGGGGGAAGCTGCGCGGCGTGGTGAGGCTGAGCACCGCGCCGGCGAGCACCGGGCCGACCGCGGCGCCGATGCCGTTGAGCAGCAGCAATGCCTTGGTGGCCTCGAGGGCCTCGCTGGGATGGAAACGGTCGTGGGTCTGGGTGACGGCCAGGCCGTAGAGCGAGAACGAAAAGGCGCCATAGATCGCGGTGGCGGCGATGAGCCCCGCGGCCGAGCGCGGGCCGACCGCAAACATGCCGGCGGCGCCGGCGATGGCGAGGATGCAGACACCCACCAGGACGGCGCGGCGGTCGCGGCCTTCGGCGACCTTGCCGACCGGCCACTGCATGAAGGCGCCGCCGAAAATGGCGGCGGCGGTGAGGCCGGCCACCTGATGATCGTCCAGCCCCTGGTGGGCGGCGAAGGCGGCGGCCAGCCCCCAGAAGGCGCCGGAGACCAGGCCCGAGATCAGCCCGGCGGAAAACCCGACCGGCGAGACCCGATACAGGTGCGCCAGCGGCAGCCGCTGGGTGTCCACCGGGGTGGGCTGGACCACTGGAGTGAGGGCGATGGGAATCAACCCGAGGCTGAACAGCACCGCCACCAGCGCGAAGGAGGCCAGGGCATTGGCTCCGTATAGGCCGATGAGAAACTGGCCCGCGCCCAGGGCGGCGAAACTCACCATCATGTAAGCGGAGAAGATTTTGCTGCGCTGCTCGTGCATCTGCTCGTTGAGCCAGCTTTCGATCACCATGTACAGGGTGACCACGGCCACCCCGTTGACGACCCGCAGCGCCCACCAGACCCAGGGATCGACCCACAGCCCGTAGAGCATGGAGGTGACCGAGGCCAGCGCCGCCATGGCCGCGAAGGCGCGGATGTGGCCGACCCGGCGAATGAGCGGCGGACTGGTGAATGCGCCGACGATGTAGCCGGTGAAGAAGCCCGACATCACCAGACCGAGGGTGAGCCCGCCGTAGCCCTCGAGGGCTGCGCGCAGCCCCAGCAGGGTGCCGATGAGCCCCGAGCCGGCCAGCAGGATGGCCATGCCCAGGAGCAGGCTGGAGACGGGCAAGACGGCGCCGATCACCGGGTGGCTCCGACGAGCAGCGGCTTATTCGATGCCCTGGCTGGCCAGGTATTCCTCATAGGTGCCACGGTAGTCGATGATCCGACCGTCGAGCTTGATCTCGATGACGCGGGTGGCCAGCGAGGAGACGAACTCGCGGTCGTGGGAGATGAACAGCAGCGTGCCGGGGAATTTCTCCAGCGCGGTGTTGAGCGATTCGATCGATTCCATGTCCAGGTGGTTGGTCGGCTCGTCCATGAGCAGCACGTTCTTGCTCTGGAGCATCAGCTTGCCGAACAGCATGCGGCCCTGCTCGCCCCCGGAGATGACGCGCACCGGCTTCTTGACCTCGTCGCCGGAGAACAGCAGGCGGCCCAGGGTGCCGCGGATCAGGGTCTCCATGTCTTCGCCCTCGAAGCCGCCCTCGCGCACATGGTCGGCGATCCAGTCGGTGAGCGAGACGTCCGAGTCGAACTCGGCGGCGTGGTCCTGGGCGTAGTAGCCGAGCTTGGCCTTCTCGGCCCACTTGATGGCGCCTTTCTGCGGCGTGAGCTCGCCCACCAGCAGGCGCATGAGCGTGGTCTTGCCGACGCCGTTCTCGCCGATGATGGCCACGCGGTCGCCCGCGTCGATGGCGATGGAGAACTTGTCGATCAGAGGCTTTTCCATGCCCTCGTAGGCGAAGGACAGGGCCTCCACTTCCACCGCCTGACGGTGCAGCTTGTCCTTCGCATCGACCTCGAAGCGGATCCACGGATACTGGCGCGAGGACGGTTTCACGTCCTCGGGCTTGAGCTTGTCGATGAGCTTGAGACGGCTGGTGGCCTGCTTGGCCTTGGACTTGTTGGCCGAGAAGCGGCGCACGAATTCCTGCAGTTCGGCGATCTTGTCCTTGGCGCGGGCATTGGCCTGTTGCTGGCGCTGGCGGGCGAGGGTGGACGCCTCCATGTAGTCGTCGTAGTTGCCCGGGTAGATCTTGATGGTGCCGTAGTCCAGGTCGGCCATGTGGGTGCACACCTGGTTCAGGAAGTGGCGGTCGTGGGAGATGATCACCATGGTCGAGTCGCGCTGGTTGAGCACGTCCTCGAGCCAGCGGATGGTGTTGATGTCGAGGTTGTTGGTCGGCTCGTCGAGCAGCAGGATGTCCGGGTTGGAGAACAGCGCCTGGCACAGCAGTACCCGCAGCTTCCAGCCCGGCGCGATCTCGCTCATGGGGCCGTTGTGCTGTTCGGTGGGGATGCCCACGCCCAGCAGCAGCTCGCCGGCGCGTGCCTCGGCGGTGTAGCCGTCGTATTCGCCGAACTTGCCTTCGAGTTCGGCCGCCTTCATGTAGTCGTCTTCGCTCGCCTCCGGGTTGGCGTAGATGGCGTCCTTCTCCTGCAGGCAGGCCCACATCTCCTCGTGGCCCATCATCACCACGTCGAGCACGCGCTGGTCCTCGTAGGCGAACTGGTCCTGGCGCAGATAGGCCATGCGCTCGGTGTCTTCCTTGGTGACGTTGCCGGCGGAGGACTCGAGCGCGCCGCACAGAATCTTCATGAAGGTGGACTTGCCGGCGCCGTTGGCGCCGATCAGGCCGTAGCGGTTGCCGTCGCCGAACTTGACGGAGACGTTCTCGAACAGGGGCTTGGCCCCGAACTGCATGGTGATGTTGTTGGCGATGAGCACTGCGCGAATCCCGAAAAAGCAAAAGCGCCGGCGAGGCGGCCGACGCACACTGGGGCGGATTTTATCATTTCTTCAATGACATGCCAGATCAGCGGGGTGCATCCGGGCGGCCGCTCGTCGCGCCGCCGAGCACCCCGAGCATCGCCAGCGCGGCGAGCCCGGCGCTGCACGCGAAGGTGGCCGGCGCCCCCCACCCGGCCCACAGCCCGCCGGCCAGCGCGCTGGCCAGGAACAGGGCGATGCCGCCGATGAGATTGAAGACCCCGAAGGCGGTGCCACGCAGGGTGTCGGGCGCGGTGTCGGCCACCCGTCGGGCCAGCAGCCCCTGGGTCAGGCCCATGTGCAACCCCCACAGCGCCGCGCCGGCGAGCACCGCCCACGGGGCGTGTGCCGCCGCCAGGAGTCCATCGGCGCCGATCAGCACCGCCAGGCCGGCCAGCAGCAGAGCACGGCTGCCGAGGCGGTCGGACAGCACGCCCGCCGGGTAGGACGAGGCGGCGTACACCACGTTCATCACGATCAGCACGCCGGGCAGCCAGTGCAGGGCCAGGCCGATGTCCTGGGCGCGCAGGATCAGGAAGGCCTCGCTGAAGCGGGCCAGGGTGAATACCGCGCCGATGGTCACGACCTGCCAGTAGGCTTTCGGCAGCGCGCGCCAGCCGCGCAGCAGCGAAGGGCGCCGCTCGCGGGGGGCGGTCGAGGCCGGTTCGCGCACCCCGACCGCCAGCACCGCCACCGCGATGAAGCCGAAGGGCACCGCCACCCACATGGCGGCGCGCACGTCGTCGGCCAGCACCGCCAGCGCCAATATCGCCAGCAGCGGGCCAAGGAAGGCGCCCACCGAGTCGAGGGTCTGGCGCAGGCCGTAGGCCGCGCCGCGTTGCGCGGGCGGCACCAGATCGGCCACCAGCGCGTCGCGCGGGGCGCCGCGGATGCCCTTGCCGATGCGGTCGGCAAAGCGGGCGGCGAACACGGTCGCCGCCGAGTCGGCGAGCGGAAACGCCGGCTTGGTCAGGGCGGCCAGCGCATAACCACTCACGGCCAGCCACTTGCGCCGCCCCAGCCAGTCGCTCACGCTGCCCGAGAACACCTTGGTGATGGCCGCGGTCGCCTCGGCGACCCCTTCGATCAGGCCCACGGTCAGCATGCTCGAACCCAGCACCGTGGTCAGCAGCACCGGCAACAGGCTGTGCACCAGCTCGGAGGAGACGTCCATGAACAGGGAGCACAGGCCGAGTGCCCAGATGCCGCGGGGCATGTTGCTGCGAAAAGCGGCGGTCATGGGCGGCATGAGTGACCCCATCAGAGAGGAAGCGTGTGCCTGGCAGTCTAGCGCGCGGCGGGTGTTGTGAATAAATAAGCAATTGGGAATATTTTGAAGCGCAAATGCGATCAGCCGGTTTGCCGTACTCGAGCGAAAAGCTGCCCGTATCGGGTAAGTGAGAAGCTATGGGAGGAGATAAGCAATGAAACTGCATTCACGCGTGTGGATCGCGCTTGGCCTTGCGGCCTCGACAGCGATGGCTGCGCTGGAAAACCTGCGTATCCTCGACAAGGACACCGAGTTCGTCGTCACCAAGGCCAACGGCAAGCAGATCACCATGCCCCCTGCGCCAAGAACAAGGGCTGGCTACCGGTGATGGAACCGGCGCTCGGCGTGAATGTGGTCGTGCAGAGTGAAATCCTCAACGCCCGCGCTGCTTTGGTCGTTGATAGGCGCAATGCGCTGGGATTCACGACGGCGTCGGGCGAGTGCTGAAGAGCGTGGATGTCAACGAAAAACGCCCCGTTCGCTGGGGCGTTTTGCTTTCGACGGTCCGCGGTCAAATTCGGCGGCGAACAACAAGTCCCATCAAGCTGAGACCGGCGAGCAGCATGGCGTAGGACTCGGGTTCGGGGACGGCGGCAACGTAGGCGGAGGCATATGCCTCCGTGTGGAGCCGCCCACTCAGCGAGCTTGAACTCAGGTTGGTAAACGTCACAGCAATCGTGCCTTCGTCACTGTGAGGCGTGTAGACATAGCCGTTCCAGCCGATGGTTGCTCCGTCGAACTGCGTACCACTACCCTCTTCACCAGGACCTGACACGAAGAGGCCGATCCATGCAGAAATGGTTTCGTCTGGATTGTCTACCTGCGTCGCGTACTTTCCCGAAACCTTGAAGATGGCCGATGTGTTTTGGCTTAGCTCAAAGTAACCGCCACGTTCAGCCAACCCGTATTGAAGAAACGGGCTGCCAAAGACGGTGCTGGTTTCAGCGTAGTTTGAAGTGTCGTTTACGACAGCCAAACTTGTACCGTATGCGGCTTGAACGCCAGTCGTCCACGATGGCGCTTCATCGCGTACCGCCTCGTCGGTGACGGATGCCCAACTGTATTTGGATGTCCAGTTGATCGAGGGCGCAGTGCCATCGAGTGTGTCGAGGTCAACAAGTTCGACTGAAAAGGTGCTCCAGTCGATTTGTGCGCTGGAGGAGGCGGCCAGCGCGGCTTGAGAGATGAATGCGCTCAACAATACGGCTGAAATCAGTGTCTTTGTCATTGGATGCAGATCTAATCTTGATGCCAACAGGATTTAGTCGACTAGCAATCTCAATGCCACGTGGGTGCGCCTTGCGTTGCTTTTTGCAAAAGCTAAAGCATTTCAAATGCTTGGGCTCCACTAAGACAAGACCCTGGGTTCCGCGTCGTGACTGCGTATGGTGTGCTGTCAAGAAATCCGACGTCGCGCCGAACGCTCCCACAGGTTCAATAGACAGAAATATGCGAATCGAACCGGCAGAGGATGTGGTTGAGTTGGGGGCGTTACTGCTCAGTGTCTGCCGGTCGTGGTGCCGGTGTGGTGGGTGAGGCCACCGGCGTCACCGTCGCCGCCTCCGGCCGGTTCTCCACCTTGCGCAGGCGCGCTTCCATGGCCTTGATGCGTTTGCCGCGGTCGATGCGGTTGGCGCGCGCCTCGAGCCGGCGGGCCTCCTTGACCTGGTTGATGTGCACCAGCTTGGCGTCTTCCAGACAGGCGTTGACCAGGAACTTGTCGTAGCAGTGGTAGCTGGTCTGGCGGTAGGTCGCCTCGGCGGCATCCCGGATCGCCTTGGCCTGCGCGCGCAACTCGGCGCTGCTGTCCTGCTGCGCGAGGGTGCCGAAGGAGGCGGCAAGACAGGTGGTCAGGCACAGGGAGCGGAGCGGGAACGCCATGATCGCAATCGGTCGGGGGATGGATGAAGCCCGTACAATAGCGGTTTTTTCGCGGTTTTGCGCCCCATATCCCCAAGTGATCCAGTTTCGAGCCCTGCGCCTGGCCCGTGGCGCCAAAGTCCTCGTCGATGAGGCCACCGTCCAGATCCATCCGGGCTGGAAGGTCGGCCTGACCGGGGCGAACGGCTGTGGCAAGTCGAGCCTGTTCGCGCTGCTGCGCGGCCAGCTGCATCCCGACCGCGGTGACTGCGAGCTGCCACCCGGCTGGGTGATCGCCCATGTGGCGCAGGAGACCCCGGCGCTCGAACGCAGCGCGCTCGATTACGTGCTTGACGGCGATGCCGAACTGCGGCGCATCGAAACGGATCTGGCCGAGGCCGAGGCGGCCCATGCGGGCGAGCGCATCGGCGAACTGCACGGCCGACTGCAGGAGATCGACGGCTACAGCGCGCCGGCGCGGGCGGCGACGCTGCTCGACGGCCTCGGCTTCGCGCCGGGCGACGCCGAGCGTTCGGTGGCGGACTTCTCCGGCGGCTGGCGCATGCGCCTGAATCTGGCGCAGGCGCTCATGTGCCGCTCTGACCTGCTGCTGCTCGACGAGCCGACCAACCACCTGGACCTGGATGCGGTGATCTGGCTGGAGCAATGGCTGCGCGACTATCGCGGCACCTTGCTGCTCATCTCCCACGACCGGGTGTTCCTCGACGCGGTGGTCGGCCACATCGCCCATGTGGAGCAGCAGCGGCTCACCCTCTACAGCGGCGGCTATTCCGAGTTCGAACGCCAGCGTGCCGAGCGCCTCGCCCAGCAGCAGGCGCTGTTCGACAAGCAGCAGCGCGAGCGCGCGCATCTGCAGAAGTATGTGGACCGCTTCCGCGCCAAGGCCACCAAGGCGCGCCAGGCGCAAAGCCGCATCAAGGCGCTCGAGCGCATGGAGCTGATCTCGGCGGCGCACGTGGATACGCCCTTCAGTTTCGCGTTCCGGCCGGCGCCGGCCGCGCCCGACCCGCTCATCACCCTGGACGAGGTCGCGGTGGGCTACGAGGACAAGACCGTGCTCGCCGATGTGCGCCTGACCCTGCGCCCGGGCGAACGCGTCGGCCTGCTGGGGCGCAACGGTGCCGGCAAGTCCACCCTCATCAAGCTGCTCGCCGGCCAGCTCGCGCCCCGGGCGGGGCGGCGCAGCGACGGCAAGGGGCTGGCGATCGGCTACTTCGCCCAGCACCAGCTCGAGACCCTGCGCCCGGACGAGTCGCCCCTGCAGCATCTGATGCGTGTCGACCCGGGCGCGCGCGAGCAGGACCTGCGCAACTACCTGGGCGGTTTCGACTTTCGCGGCGAGAAGGACGGGGTCGCCTCGGGCGCCAGCGTGAGCACCCCGTGCGGGCCGTTCTCGGGCGGTGAGAAGTCACGCCTGGCGCTGGCCCTGATGATCTGGCAGCAGCCCAACCTGCTGCTGCTCGACGAGCCGACCAACCACCTGGATCTGGAGATGCGCCACGCGCTCACCCTGGCGCTGCAGGATTTCGACGGCGCCATGGTGCTGGTCTCCCACGACCGTGCCCTGCTCGCGGCCACCTGCGACCGCTTTGTGCTGGTCGACGGCGGCCGGGTGCAGCCCTTCGACGGCGACCTGGACGACTATCGCGACTGGCTCTCGGCCCAGCGCGCCCAGGCCATGGCCGCGGCCGCCTGCCCGACCCGCAGCGCCGACAAGGCGCAGCGCAAGGCCGAGCGCGAGCAGGCCACCGCCGAGCGCAAGGCCGCGCTCGCGGCGCGGCGCCCGCTGCTCAAGGAGGCCGAGCAGCTGGAAAAGAAACTGGCCGCCTGGCAGGGCGAGAAAGATCTGCTCGATACGCGCCTGGCCGATCCGGGCCTGTATGCCGATCCGGACAGCGCCCTGTTGCAGGATCTGCTCAAGCGCCAGGCGCAACTGGTCGCCGACATGGAAGTGGCCGAACTGCGCTGGCTCGAAGTGCACGAGTTGCTCGAGACAATGGAGGCACCCTCCGGCGGGTGAGGGGCTGCAGATAAAAAAAGACCGCATCGGTCGGGGAAACCGATGCGGCGAGGTTCGCCGGCGCAGGGCGCCGGCGGGGGCGGATTCAGGCCGCGTCGTTGAGCTTGCGCCGCGCCACGAGGCTGAGCATGCCCAGGCCCGCCAGCAGCATGCCGTAGGATGCCGGCTCCGGAACGGCAGCCACGACCGCGCTCTGGAAAGCGTAATACCCGTCGGTGCTCGTCAGCGACGCCGTGCCGGGCACCATCGACGCGATGGTCTTGAAGGAGTAGTCGCCGGCGGCGAGGCTGAAGGTCGTCACATCGGATCCCGAGGTGGGCGTCAGCAGCCAGCCGCGCAGCAGGGTGCCGCCGTCGTAGAGACCCAGGCTGGCGAAGTCGAAGCTCGATTCGCCGGAGAAGGTCAATGTCGTCGCCTCGCTGAGCGTGAAGTCGAACGAGTAGCCCGCGAGCAGGTCGTCGCCACTGACGAAGCCGCCCTCGGTGTCGGAATGGGAAAGCCCCTCGAAGGTGTCGAACAAGGCCGCATGTGCACTGCCGGCCATGCTCATGGCCAAGGGGATGGCGAGGGTGATCAATCTGCGTTTCATATGTCGCTCCGTGATCGGGTGGATGGGAGCTGGCATGATGAATGCAATTCAAAATGACGACAGTATCAAAGCGTAATCTAATATTTCGCTTTTAAAACAACCTATTGCGTAACTTGTTTCAAGGGAATGTTACGGATGTTTTCCGTTCCTGGGTGCGCGTGTGCTCAGGGGGGTGGTCGGCCGCTGCGATGTCGGATCGCTTCGCCTGCGCGGCCGCACCCCGCCACCCGGGACGCTCAGCCGGTGAATCCGGCCGCTCCGACGCGGCTGGCGAAGGCCATGGGCGCCGAGGCCAGTTGCCGGGCGTCATAGTCGTAGAACACGATGCCCGTTTTTCCGCGGGCCACCTCGCGGCCGCTGGCCAGCGCGTCCATGCGCCAGACCAGGTCGAAGCCGAACTTGTTGAAATCGGTGGCCATCATGCTCACCCGCATGGTTTCGCCATGATGGGCTTCGGAGCGGTACTGGACCGCGGCGTCGGCGACGACGATGCCGACGCCCTCCACATCCAGTTCGGTGTAGCCGAGCGCCTGGAAGAAGCGGGCGCGCGCCTCCGAGACCAGGGTCAGCAGCAGCGCATTGTCGAGGTGTTGTCCGTAGTTGATGTGAAGGAGATAGAGCGGCAGCTCGGTGGTGAAGGCGAAGTGCTCGGGCAGGTCGATCTTGATGCGGGCCATGGGACGGTCGGACGAACGGCGAAAAGCATCATTCAACCACAGCGCGGGCGGGAGAGCCCGCCCGCCGTGGCTCAGGGCCGGATGTACGCCCAGCCGCCTTGTTGACGCTGCATGATTTCAAGCACCCCGGCCGGGACCACATCGACGCCGAGGTACAGGTCGCGCTGTTCCACGTGCTTGGCGCGCATGGTGTTGTGGCAGGCCGACAGGTGGATGCCGTCGGAGACCGCCACGCCGAGCCGCTCGCCGACCACCGAATCGGCTTTCAGCATGGCCAGTCCGGGGCCGTAGGCGACGATCTCGATATCCACCTTGTCGGGGCCGCCGAGGGCCTGGATCAGGTTGCCGGCGTTGTTGAGGGCCAGATTCCACTTGGCCGGATCGTTCTCGCTCACCTGGATGACGACGCCCGGCTTGCCGCCGGCGATCGCCAGCGAGGGGGACAGACCGGGCACCATCAGGGCGGTGAGGAAGCACAGCGTCGAGAAGAAGCGCGATGCGGAGTGTCGTCGATGCGTGTTCATGATGTGTTCCGTGTCGGGGGGAGTGAGGAAGACTGCGCGCGCGCCTGCCGGCTGACAAGGTGCGGTGCACAAGCGCGTTGGCGCATCCACGGGGGCGCATGCGCCCGGCGGGTTTGCATCCGGGCCCGGGCATGACTATCGTGCCGGTTCCCAACCTGTCGTCCGCATCGTGAGCTCACCTCCGCTTCGCACGCTTCCGGATCGTATCCGCCAGATCGCCCTGTTCGAGGTCGGCGGCCTGGTGCTGATCACGCCGCCGTTCGCCTGGCTCAGTGGCGTGCCCATGGGGCATTCCTTCGGCATGCTGGCGCTCATCGCCCTGATCGCGGCGGTGTGGAACGGCTCCTACAACACCGCCTTCGACTGGATCGAGGGGCGCCTGACCGGGCGCACCGCCGATCGTCGCCCGTGGGCCTTGCGGGCGCTGCACGCGCTCGGCTTCGAAGGCGGCCTGCTGGCCATGACCCTGCCGATTGTCATGATCTGGACCGGCATGGACTGGGTGAGCGCCCTGGTGGCCGATCTGGCGCTCGCGGTGGCCTACGTGGTGTACGCTTTCCTCTTCAATCTCGCCTACGACCGGCGCTATCCCATCGCCCGCCAAGACCGCCCATGAGCCCGATTCAGTCCGACATTGTGCTGGACGCCTTCAACACCTTCGGCCTGCCGGCCGTCGCCGCGCGTTACCAGCGCATCGACGACGTGGACGCGCTCGTCGAGGCCGCCCGTGATGGCCGGCTCGGCGGGCCGCGTCTGGTGCTCGGCGGCGGTAGCAACGTCATTCTGCCCGCCCGGGTGGACCGCCTCGTGCTGCATGTGGCGTTGCGCGGGCGCGAGGTGCTCGACGATACCGGCGACGGCGTGTGCGTGGCGGCCGCGGCGGGCGAGTCCTGGCACGACTTCGTGCGCTGGACGCTCGATCAGGGCCTGGGCGGGCTCGAGAACCTGTCGCTCATCCCCGGCACCGTCGGTGCGGCGCCGGTGCAGAACATCGGCGCCTATGGCCTGGAACTGGCCGAGCGCTTCGATCATCTCGAGGCGGTGGACCTGGACCGCGGCACGCGGGTGCGGCTCGACGCGGCGGCCTGCCGCTTCGGCTACCGCGACAGCGTGTTCAAGCACCCGGCGGGCGCGCAGCTGCTCATCACCCGCGTCGTGTTGCGGCTGCCCCGCCCGTGGGCGCCGGTGCTCGGCTACGCCGACCTGGCACGGCGGCTCGCGGCGCAGGGCATCGCGGCACCCACGCCGGTGCAGGTCTCCGACGCGGTGATCGCCATCCGCCGCGAAAAGCTGCCCGACCCGGCGCAACTGGGCAACGCCGGGAGTTTCTTCAAGAACCCGGTCGTCGACGCGGCGACCGCGGCACGCCTGCTCGCCGGGCACCCGGGGGCGCCCCACTATGCGCAGGCCGACGGCCGGGTCAAGCTCGCCGCCGGCTGGCTCATCGACCAGTGCGGCTGGAAGGGCCGCGCCCTCGGTCCGGTTGCCTGTCATGACCGCCAGGCCCTGGTGCTGGTCAACCGGGGCGGGGCGAGCGGGGCCGATGTGGCGCGCGTCGCCGCGGCGATTGCGGCCGACGTGCACGCGCGCTTCGGTATTGCGCTCGAGCCCGAACCGGTGTTCATTTGACTTTCAAGTTTGCCGCTGTGGCGACGAAGACAACGCAAGAGCCCAAATGCACGAGGAACCCATGAGCGACCAAGAGCGCGAAGCGCGGCGCGGCACCCGCGCCCACAACCCGGATCTGGACTGGAGCCAGGTCCGCGAAACCGTCCTGATGCTCGAGCTGGCTGCCGGCCAGATCGAGGCGGCCATGCGCGATGGCGACAATTCGGTGGAGACGCTCACCGACGCGTTTACATCGCTGGCCGGCTACGTGCGCGGCATGAGCAGCGAACTCGAAGCCTTGCCCGACGAGGGCGAGATCGCGCGCATCAAGGGCGACCTCACGGCGCAGACCACGCAGCTGAGCGCCATGGTCCAGCAGTCGATCATCGCCTTCCAGTTCTACGACAAGCTGGCCCAGCGGCTGGCGCACGTGTGCCACAGCCTCAGTGCCCTGTCCGGTCTCGTGGTGGATCAGTCACGGCTGTACAACCCCTTCGAATGGGTGGCGCTGCAGGAAAAGATCCGCGCCCGCTACTCCACGCGCGAGGAGGCCGAGATGTTCGAGGCGGTCATGAACGGCATGCCGGTCAAGGAGGCGCTGGCCCAGTACGTCGCCGGTCAGCACGACAAGGGCGACGAGGACATCGAACTGTTCTGAGCTGACGCTGCGTCGTCCCGTTCCACCCGCCGAGACGGCCGCGCAAGCGGCCGTTTTTCTTTGTCCGCCCGTCCCGCACCCCGATGCCCCGACGCGCCGCTCGTCGGGCGAGGCGACGTCGCGCCCAAATCAATTTACCAGAGTCAATAAAAATGATATAAAAAATAAAAGTGGCAATTTGGTGATGGTGACGACGCATGAACTTCTCGATAAAGCGGACTGGTGCCGCGCCGTGCGATGGTGGGGCAACGGTGTGGCGACGCCCGGATGGCCCGGGGCGGCAGCGATGAACGCCCGCACCAAGCTCGCGCTCGACGCGCCCGACGGCGTGGCGCGCGTCGCCCATGGCGGTGACGCGGGATGCGATCTGGAAGCGCTCGTCTGCGACAGCGTGTCGATGGTGTCGGCGCAGCCGGCCGATCACGTGTTCGTGATCGAACCGCCGAGCCGGCCGGTGACGGTGGTCGGCAATGGCGACACCCTGCGCCCGCTGATCGCGGCCGCGCTGGGCGCGCTGGTGGGGCTCGAGCCGGGGGGGGCGACGATCCATCTGTGGACGGTGGTGCGCCCGATCGGTGCGCGCGACTGGGGGGCGATCCGGATGCGCCAGTCCCGGGCCGACGGTGGCTGGACCTGGGAGCTGGCCCATTCGGTCGTCGCCGAGGTCTTCGCGTCGATCGAGGCCGCTGGGGCCAAGGTCGAGCTGGCGGTGGACGCGGGCGGCGCCGTCGCGCTGACGGTCTGGCTGCCGCTGATGGCCGGCACCACGCCCGACGCGTCCGACCGGGGACGCCGATCATGAGGGTCGTCGTCGCCTCACCGCTGGCTGAGGCAGAGCCGCTCGCGAACGGGACCGTGCCAGGGCGCTGGAGCGATGGGCAGGGGCCTTGGGCTGCCCAGCGCGCGGCCGGTCGCGCGCCGATGGCGCCGGACGAAGAGGCGCTACGTCACCGCCTGGCGCGTGACGAAGCGTTCCGTGCGCTCGCGGCCGCCCATCACGAAACCCTGTTCCGGCTGGCGCTCATGGTCGAGGCCCGGGCGGGCGGTGATCCGGCCCGGATCCTGCGTATCGCGGCCATGTCGGCATTGATCGCCGAGGCCCTCGGATGGTCGGAAGCGCAGTGCGAGACCCTCTCGCGGGCCGCACCGCTGGCGGATATCGGTCTGTGCATGGTGTCCCGCGATCCGCTCGGCGCCGGCGAGCGGGACCATCCGCGCCATGGCGCGCGCCTGCTCGGCGGCACCGACGTGCCGGTGTTGCAGATGGCGGCCACGATCGCCCTGTCGCACCATGAACGCTGGGATGGTCAGGGCTATCCCAGTCGTCTGGCACGCCACGCCATCGCCCCCGAGGCCCGTATCGTCGCCGTGGCGCTGGGCTTCGATGCCCTGACGCTGGGGCCGGCCGCCACGCGCCTGGCCGACGGCGAGGCCGTGGCCGCGGTGGCGGCGGAGGCGGGCCGACAGTTCGATCCGGAGGTCGTCGCGGCGCTGCAGGCGCACGCGATCCGCCTGTGCGGCGCGCGCGACTATGTGAACGCCCAGGATGTGCTCGAGGGCTTCGACTGGCCGGCCTTGTGGTGGAAGGTGTTCTGATCCGGGCCGTGCCCGGCGTGTTCAGAGCCCGCTGTGTTCGCGGCGCAACTGGGCGACCTTGGCCTGCACATAGCCGCGCAGTTCCTTGAAGGGCACGGGTTTGCCATAGCGGGTCACGTCGGCGGGCAGGCCGCCCTGGTCGGCGATGTCGTCGTCGGACAGCCCCGAGACCACGACGATGTCGGTGCCGGCGGTGAGGCGGTTGTCGCGGATCCGGCGGATCATCTCGAAGCCGTTGAGGCCCGGCATGTTCAGGTCGGTGATCAGCAGATCGGGCGGATGGCGTCCGATCTCGAGCAGCGCATCGAAACCGCTGGTGACCATCTGCACCTCGAGGGGCAGATCCCAGCCCCCGAGGGTGTGCTCATACAGCTTCTGCAGGATGCGATCGTCTTCGGCCACGAGGACGCGCAGGGCGCGGCCGCCCTGCTGCGAGGCGATCGTGCCGGTGCGCGCGCGCTGGTGGTAGCTGTCGACGGAGGACTCGTCGATGCGACGGTGGCCGCCCGCGGTCTTCCACGCCTGCAGTTCGCCCCGCTCGACCATCTGCTGCACCGTCCCGAGGGACAGGCCCAGCCGCCGCGCCGCCTCGCGTGTGCTGATGTACTTCGGTTCCGACGCCATCGTCCGCACCCCAAACAAAAGTGACAATTGTCGCTAATGTGTGAAGCGTAGCAGTTTTTTGGAATGTCGATCTCATGCAATTTTTCATGACAGGGTGTTGCCGCGCCGTCGGAGGCTGCCCCTATGAGGCGGCGATCGGCATGGCCAGGGCGTCTTCGGCGTGTACGGCGGGCGCCGCCGGGGTGGGCACGGCGTCGGCGTCGAGCCCCAGTTCGCGGGTGTGGAAGCGGCGCAGGCTGCTGCGGTGGGCAACGCTGACGACGGTGGTGTCGGGCAACCGGTCGATGAGGCGCGTGTAGAGCACCGCCTCGGTGGCTTCATCCAGTGCCGAGGTGGCCTCGTCGAGAAACACCCAGCGCGGCCGCTGCAGCAGCACGCGGGCAAAGGCCAGGCGCTGCTGTTCGCCGGGGGACAGCTCCTGGCCCCAGTCACGCACCGCGTCGAGCCGCATCGCCAGGGCCGGCAGACGTACCGCCGCCAGGGTGTCGCGCAGCTCGGCCTCGGACACATCCGGGGCGCCGAGCACCTCGCGCAGGGTGCCGGCGGGCAGATAGGGGCGCTGGGGCAGGAACAGCATCTCGGCACGGGGCGGCAGCGTCACTTCGCCCTCGGCATGGGGCCACAGCCGGGCCAGCGCGCGCAGCAGGGTGCTCTTGCCGGCGCCCGAGGGGCCGCTGACCAGCACCCGCTCGCCCGGCGCGATGCGCACGTCGGCCAGATGTGTGAGCGGGGTGCCGTCGGGCCGCGCGGTGTCGAGGCGGTGGATGTGCACCGCGGGCGCACCGGCCGCGGCGTTCAGCGCCGGGGTGGCGGCGGCGCGCCGGGTGGTGGCCAGGGCGGTGTCGAAGCCGGCGAGCCGGTCGATGGTGGCGAACCATTCGGCCAGCTGGGTGTAGGCATCGACGAACCAGCTCATGGCGCCCTGGACCTGGCCGAAGGCCTGCGCGGTCTGCATGAGGCCACCGAGCTCCATGCTGCCGGCGAAATAGCGTGGCGCAGCGGCGAGGAAGGGAAACACCACCGCCAGCTGACCGTAGCCGGACGAGAACCAGGTGAGGCGCTTGATGCGCCGGATCAGCCGCATCCAGTTGTCCACCAGCAGGCCGAAGGCGCCGCCGAGGCGGTCGCGTTCGTGCGCTTCGCCGCGGCCCAGGGCAATGGCTTCGCCATGCTCGCGGGCACGCACCAGGCCGAAACGGAAATCCGCCTCGCGGCGTTGCTGCTCGGCGTTGAGCGCCGTGAGCGGGCGTCCGAGCCGGTGGGTGAGCCAGGAGCCGAGCACCGAATAGACCAGCGCCGCCCACAGCATGAAGCCGGGCACCTGCAGGCCGCCGGCCACCGGCAGCGTGGTGTCGCCGGAGAGCACCCACAGGATGCCGGCGAAGGACACCAGGGTGACCACCGCGTTGAGCAGGCCAAGGCCCAGGCTCAGGGTGGATTCGACGAACAGGCGCACGTCCTCGGCGATGCGCTGGTCGGGGTTGTCCATGCCCGCGTGGCCCGACAGGCGCAGGCGGTACTGCATGCCGTCGTGGAGCCAGTCGCCGAGCAGGCGCCGGGTCAGCCAGGCGCGCCAGCGGATCTGCAGCAGCTGGTTCAGATAGAGCTGGTACACCGCCGCCACGATGTAGGCGGTCGCGAGGGCGCCGAAGATCAGCAGCTGGTGCGCGAAGGCGTGGCCGTCGCGCTTCTGCAGGCTGTTGTAGAAGCTGTTGTTCCAGGCGTTGAAGCGCACGTTGAGCCACACCATGGCCAGGGTCAGCGCGATCACGCTGACCAGCAGCACCCAGGCGCCGCGGGCCTCGCGGGTGCGCCAGAAGGGGGCGGCGAGCCGCCACGCGTGGCGCAGGCGCACGAGGCGCGCAGCGGGGCGGCTCATGCCCGGATCTCGAGGCCGGCGCGGGGGCCGTCGACGCGCTCGATGCGGGTCAGGCCGTGGGTGCGCACCAGCAGGGTGAAGCGGCCTGCGGGCAGCGGCAGCAGGCTGCAGGGGCCGTCGGCGCGCAGCCGCAGCAGGGGGCGGCCGCGGCCGTCGAGCAGTTTCACGTCCATGCTCTGCTGCTCCGGCTGGTCCGCGGTGTCGTCGTCAATGGAAAGGGCGGGGCGCCCCTCGGGGGCCTCGCCCGTGACCGCCGCCAGCGCGTCGCCGCCCAGCGCGAACGCAATGGCGGCGGCGTGCAGGAAGGCGCGAAGCGCTGGGTCGAGCCGCTTCGCCATGGCGCTCAGCCCAGGTCGATGGGCACGAAGATGCGGGCATCGTCGCGCTGCACCAGCAGGGCGATGTGATGCTCGGACTTGCCGATGAGGTGGCGCAACTCCTTCACGCTGTGGATGGGATGGCCATTGACCGCCAGCAGCACATCGCCCGGGCGGATGCCGGCCCGTTCCGCGGCACCGGTCACGGCGCCCACCAGCAGGCCGTTGTCCACATGGGCTTGGGCGCGTTCCTGGTCGGTGAGCGGCCGGGTCACCACACCGAGTCGGCCCTGGTCGGCCGAGCCGTCGTCGGCGCTGGCCACCTGGTCCTTGCTGTTGAGCTCGCCGATGGTGATGTCCACGTTCTTGGTGTCGCCCTTGCGCCAGATCTTCAGCGTGGCGTTGCTGCCCGGCTTCATCCGTGCCACTTCGGGCGGCAGTTCGCCCGAGTCGGTCACCGGCTTGCCGTTGAGCGCGAGGATCACGTCACCGGCCTCCAGGCCCGCCTTCGAGGCCGGGCTGTCGGGTTCCACCTGGGTGACCAGGGCGCCGGCGGGCTTGTCGAGGCCGAAGGATTCGGCCAGCGCCTGGTTCACGTCCTGGATGCCCACGCCGATGCGCCCGCGCGTGACCTTGCCGTTGGCCAGCAGCTGGTCCTTGACGCGCACCGCCACGTCGATCGGGATCGCGAAGGAGATGCCCTGGTAGCCGCCCGAGCGCGAATAGATCTGCGAGTTGATGCCGACGACCTCGCCCTTGAGGTTGAGCAGCGGGCCGCCCGAGTTGCCCGGGTTGATGGCCACGTCGGTCTGGATGAAGGGCACATAGCCCTCGTTGGGCAGCGAGCGCGACTTGGCCGAGACGATGCCGGCGGTGACGCTGTTCTCGAAGCCGAAGGGCGCGCCGATGGCCAGCACCCATTCACCTTCGTGGGTCTGGTCCGGGTTGCCCAGCGCGACCGTGGGCAGGTTGTGGGCGTCGATCTTGAGCACGGCCACGTCGGTGAGCTTGTCCACGCCCAGCACCTTGGCCTTGAACTCGCGCTTGTCGGTGAGCTTCACGGTCACCGTGTCGGCCTCGTCCACCACATGGGCGTTGGTGAGGATGATGCCGTCGGAGCTGACGATGAAGCCCGAGCCCAGCCCATGGATCACACGCTCGGCCTGGGGCATCTGCGCCTGCGGGCCGAAGCGGCGGAAGAACTGGGAGAACGGGTCGCTCGGGTCCATGGGGCCGAAGGGGGTCATCACGGCGCCGGACTGCTTCACCGTGCCTTCGATGCTCACGTTGACCACCGCCGGGCCGTAGCGGCTGACGATGGACTGGAAGTCGGGCAGCGTCATGGTGGGGACGGGGGTGGCCGCCGCGGCCACCGGGGCGGTGGCGGCATGCACTTCGCCGATGCCGTGGCGGGCGGCGACATAGCCGCTTCCCGCGGCTACGGCCATCGCCAGCACGACGGCCGAACGCTTGAAAGCCTTGTGGGTCATGTCGGTCTCCTTGCCTGAACAGGCGAGCGATGTGCTCGCGATGGACTCACTGTAGGCAAGGTCGACTTAAGACAAACTTAAGGCCCGGTCTGGATGCGAAACCCCACCCGCACGCGCAAGCCGCCGGCTTCCGACGCGTCCAGCGTCAGCACCGCGTCGTGGCGTTCGGCGATGCGCTTGACGATCGCCAGCCCCAGGCCGCTGCCGGGGGTGTCGGTGCCGGCGCGGCGGTAGAAGCGGTCGAGCACGCGCTCGCGTTCGCCCGGCGGAATGCCCGGGCCGGAGTCGGCCACCGTGAGCCAGGCGCGCCCGCCCTCATGGGCCACGGCCACGTCCACCCGGCCGCCGTCGGGGGTGTAGCGGATGGCGTTGTCCACCAGATTGGCCAGCAGGGTGCGCAGCGCCGCCGCGTCTGCGGCCACCGTGGCCTCGGCCAGTTCGGCGGCGCCCAGGTCGATGTGGCGGGCCTCGGCCAGCGGCGCATGGGCGGGCAGCTCGCTGCGCACCAGGGCGGCCAGATCCACCGGTTCGTGGCGGCTGGCGCCGTCGGCGTCGGGCTCGGCGCGGGCAAGGGTGAGCAACTGGTTCACCAGGTGGATGCTGCGCATCAGCCCGGCGCGCAGATCGGCCAGGGCCTGTTCGCGCTCGGCCGCGTCGCGGGCCCGTTCGGTCAGCTGCAGTTGCAGCTGCAGGGCGGTGAGCGGGGTGCGCAGTTCGTGCGCGGCGTCGGCCACGAAGGCGCGCTGGCTGGCCAGGGTGGCCTCCAGGCGGCCGAGCAGGCCGTTGAGCGCATCGACCAGCGGGCGCGCCTCGGCCGGCACGCCGGCGGCGTCGAGCGGGCCCAGCGCCTCGGGGCGTTGCGCGCGCACGCCGCGGGCGAGCTGTTCGAGCGGGCGCAGGCCGCGCCCCACCAGATACCAGATCAGCAGGCCCAGCAGCGGCAGGGCCACCAGCAGCGGGGTGAGGGTGCGCAGCGCCGCGTTGGCGGCCAGGCGGCTGCGCACCCGCATGGGCTGGGCGATCTGGATCACCCGGTCGCCCAGCGACATGGCGAAGGCGCGCCACTGGCCGTCGCTGGTGTCGATGGTGGTGTAGCCGAAGCGCGCCAGATCGGGCAGCACGCTGTGCGGGTGCGACAGGTACAGGCGCAGGCCGTGGCCGTCCCAGATCTGGATGACGAAGTCGAGGGCCGCATCCGGCGCGCTCACCGCCGGCTGGCCGAAGCGCTGGTCGCGCAGCGACAGGGCGAACTGGCGCAGGTTGTAGTCCATCACCGTGTCGATCTCGTCGTGCGCGGTGCGGTAGGTGGCATAGCCGCCGATGCCGAGCACCACCACGATGGCCGACAGCAGCGACACCAGCAGGGTGCGGCGGATCGAGTTCATGGCGCCTCCGGCACGTAGTAGCCCACCCCGCGCAGGTTGCGGATCCAGCCGGCGCCCAGCTTGCGGCGCAGGGCGTGGATGTGCACCTCCACCGCGTTGCTCTCCACTTCCTCGTCCCAGCCGTACAGGCGTTCTTCGAGCTGGGCGCGCGACAGCGGCTTGCCGTCGGCCTCCACCAGCGCCTCGAGCAGGGCGAACTCGCGCGCCGACACCTTCACCGGCGTCTCGTCGAGGCTGACGGTGTGGGCCGCCGGGTCCAGGCTCAGCGCGCCCCGGCGCAGCACCGGCGCGGCCTGGCCCTGGCTGCGGCGGGTCAGCGCGCGGATGCGTGCGCCCAGCTCGTCCAGGTCGAAGGGCTTGACCAGGTAGTCGTCGGCGCCGGCGTCGAGCCCGCGCACCCGGTCGCTGACCGCGTCCCGCGCGGTGAGTACCAGCACCGGCAGGGCGCTGCCGGTCGCGCGCAGGCCGGTGAGCACCTCGATGCCGTCGCGCCGCGGCAGGCCCAGGTCGAGCAGCATCAGCGCATAGGGCGTGTCGGCCAGCGCCAGCTCCGCGGCGACCCCGTCGCGCACCCAGTCCACCGCATGGCCCTCGTCGCGCAGGCCGCGCTGCACGCTGGTGCCGATCATGGGGTCGTCTTCGACGAGGAGGATTCTCACGGGCGCGGGGTTCCGGTCGGGGTCACCGCCCAATTCTAGCCCGGCGCGCCTCCGCTCACGCGCCAGCGCCCTGTCGCAGACCTGTGCCAGACCTGTGTCATTGGCTATGTCCTTGGGTAGGTGGCGATGCGTGCATGGCCTTTGACAGACCTGAGGTGACATTGTTGTGACTACGCCGAAAGGCTGATGGCGCCTTGGGTTCGCCGATCCGGCGCGCCATGCGCCCGACATGTTTTCCGGTTCTGGCCCGGCGTTTGCGATGGAGGGCAAAAAACGCAGGACCACACAAGGAGACATGAATGACTGATCACAGGGCAGATGCGCCGCCATGCGGCGCGTGTTGCGACGACAAGCGGCGTGCGGCGCTCAAGCTGTGCGCGGGGGCCGTCATCGGCCTGGTGGCGGCGCCGAAGGACGCGGCGCATGCCGACGAGGCGGAGGATGCCCGCCCGCAGCCCGGCGACCGCCTCGCGGTGTTCGGCGACGAGGGCGAGACCCTGCACCCGCTGGACGTGGCGGACATCAAGGCCGGCGCCAAGCCGCTGGTGGTGTACCCGCTCGACCCGGCCACCGGCACCCTGCGCGACGGCTCGCGCCTCAACCGCATCCTGCTGCTGCGCCTCGACCCGGCGTCGCTGGACGATCACACCCGGGCGCTGGCGGCCGACGGCGTGGTTGCCTATTCGGCGGTATGCACCCACCAGGGCTGCGACCTGAGCGAATACAACCCGAAGGAAGGCGTCCTCTTCTGCTTCTGTCATTTTTCCAAGTTTCGGCCGACGCGCGGCGGTGAGGTGGTCTCCGGACCGGCGCCGCGCAGCCTGCCGATCCTGCCACTGCGATCCGACAGTGGCGAACTGGTCGTCGCCGATTCGTTCTCTGCCCGGCCCGGCGCGACCGTCTAGCGCACCACCCCACCCACCCATGAGCACGATCCACCGAAAGGAATGGAGGAGACCCTCTATGCACAAGAAACTGATCCCCCTCGTGGCCGCCCTGGCCTGCATCCCCGCGATCGCCGCGGCGGCGCTGGCGCCGTACCCGGCGGTCACCGACCAGCGGCTCAAGCATCCCGAGCCCAACAACTGGCTGTCCTACCGGGGCAACTACGCCGGCTGGGGCTTCAGCCCGCTCAAGCAGATCAACGCCGCCAACGTGGGCAAGCTCACGCTCGCCTGGTCCTACGCCACCGGTATGCAGGAAGGGCATCAGGCGCCGCCCATGGTCAATGACGGCTACATGTTCGTCACCACCCCCAACAACCAGGTCATCGCCCTGGAGGCGGCCACCGGCAAGGAGCTGTGGCGCTACAAGAAGGCGCTTCCGCCCGAGCTGCAGCAACTGCACCCGACCAACCGGGGCGTGGCCCTGTACGGCGACCGCCTCTACCTGGCCACCACCGACGCCTGCCTGGTCGCGCTCGACGCCAAGACCGGCAAGGAGATCTGGACCAAGCAGGTGGCCGACTGGAAGGCCGGCTACTACATGACCCTGGCGCCGCTGGCCGCCAAGGGCAAGATCATGGTCGGCTCCTCGGGCGGCGAGTACGGCATCCGCGGCTTCGTGGCCGCCTTCGATGCCAAGACCGGTGAAGAGGCCTGGCGCACCTACACCATCCCGGCACCGGGCGAACCCGGTGGCGACACCTGGCCCGAAGGCACCTACAAGCACGGCGGCGGCTCGGTGTGGATCACCGGCACCTACGATCCGGACAGCAACATCGCCTACTGGGGCGTCGGCAACGCCGGCCCGTGGATGCCCGACACCCGCGCCGGGGACAACCTGTACGCCAACTCCACCATCGCCCTCGACGTGGATACCGGCAAGCTCAAGGGCTACCACCAGTACCACTACAACGACGCCTGGGACTGGGACGAGGTCTCCGCGCCGCTGCTGATCGACATGCCCTACAAGGGCCGTCAGGTGAAGGGGCTGGTCCATGCCGCGCGCGATGGCTACCTGTGGGTGCTCGACCGCGAGCACGGCGGCAAGATCGGCTTCGTCGCCGGCTGGCCCTATGTGGACCAGAACGCCTTCAAGAGCATCGACCCGAAGACCGGCCGGCCCACCTACGATCCGGCGCGACGCCCGGCCACCGGCAAGACGGTGCAGTTCTGCCCCTCCCTGTGGGGTGGCAAGGACTGGCCGCCCGAGGCCTACAACCCGCACACCGGGCTGCTCTACATCCCTGCCAACAACCACCTGTGCTCCGAGCTCACGGGTGAGCCGACCAAGTACCAGAAGGGCCAGCTCTACCTGGGCGTGTCGCTGCAGAACGTGCTCACCAACGTGCGCATGACCGACAAGTCGCGCAAGTCCATCGGCGAGGTGCAGGCCTGGGATCTGAAGACCGGCAAGCAGGTGTGGACCCACACCTATCCGGAGATGAACTGGGGCCCGCTGCTGACCACCGCCGGCGACCTGGTCTTCGGCGGCGGCACCAACGACCGCATGTTCCATGCCTTCGACGCGCGCACCGGCAAGCTGCTGTGGCAGTTCCCGGCCCCCTCCGGCATCACCGGCGTGCCCTCCAGCTTCGAGGTGGACGGCGAGCAGTACATCGCCGTGCAGGCCGGCTGGGGCGTCGATGCCCAGCGCATGCAGGGCGCCTTCGACGCGGTGCTCGAGCACAAGACCGTGGTCCCGCAGGGCGGCACGGTGATGGTGTTCAAGCTCGCCCACTGATCCGGTGCGTTCCCCCCACGACCGGCCCCCGGCCCGCCGCCGCGCGGGTCGGCCGGTCGGCCACACCCCACGATAACGACAAGGAAACACGCAATGAGACCGCTCTTCACACCACGCCACCTCGGCACCGCGCTGTGCGCCCTCCTGCTCGCCGGCCTCTCGGGTCTGGCCGCCGCCCAGACCACCTTCGACGTCATCGGCCCGCATGAGTACGACCTGCCGATCGACTTCAAGCCCTTCAACGTCTTCGTCCAGTACGCCTACGTGCAGCGCAACAACCGCCTGTTCGACGGCAGCGGCGACCGCGCCAAGGGCCCGGGCAGCACCGCCATCGTCGGCCTGTCCAAGTACGTGCATTTCTGGACCCCCGAGTCGAACCGCAACATCGGCCTGGCCTGGGAAGTCATCGTCCCCGAGATCAGTGTGCGCGGCCATCACCCCGCCAGCCAGAGCAGCGGCATCGGCGACCCCATGACCGGCTTCGCCATCTGGTACAAGCCCACCCCCGACGCCACCGTCGGCTTCCAGTCCTTCGTGCAGATTCCGGCCGGTGATCAGGACGTGAGCGACACCAACTGGAAGAACCTCTCCAGCCTGTTCTGGGACGTGCGCCTGACCGAGCAGTGGGGCTGGACCGCCGACGCCGGCTTCGTGTTCCAGGACGACAAGAACGACGGCACCAAGCCGGGCACGGTGTTCCACACCAACCAGCGCCTCGGCTACCGGGTCAGCCCGCTGCTCGAGCCCTTCCTCGCCCTCGACTACGAGCGCGGCAAGCGCACCTCGACGGTGGACGGCGGCCACGCCCTCGACGGCGGGCTGGGCCTGATGCTGCACACCTTCGACAACCAGTCCATCACCCTGCGCTACGCCAAGAGCATCCGCGGGGAAAACCACGCCGCCAACAACAGCTTCAACCTCAAGTACGCCTACGTCTGGTAAGCGCGCCGGCCGGGCAGGCCCGCCAGCCTGCCCGGTCGCCGTCGCCACAAGGAGATCGCCATGAAACTGCTCCACGCCCTCGCCCTGAGCATCGCCGCCCTGGTCGCGCTCTGGGTGTATCTGAGTGTCGGCAACCCCGACTTCCGCTTCAACCCCTGGATCGGCTTCGTCGCCTGGGCCGCCTACTTCGCCGCCGGCGGCGGCGCCGAGGGGGTGAGCAAATCCGTCGCCGCCGGGCTCGCCGGCATCGTCCTCACCGCCCTCACGCTGGCCGGCGTGCAGGCCCTCGGCGGCAGCCTCGGCGCCCTCATCGGCCTGGTGGCGGTGCTCGCCTTCGTGCTCGTGGCCATGGCCGACATCGGCGCCCTGGCCTACACCCCGGCCGCCTTCCTCGGCGCCGCCTGCTTCTTCGGCTCCGGCGCCAAGTTCGACCTGAGCGCCCTGTTCGTCGGCCTCACCTGGTGCCTGGGCGTGATCTTCGGCCTGGTCTCCGAACAGGTCGGCAAGCGCCTGGCCCGTACGGCCTGATTTTTCGCCCGTCCGCGTCCGGCGCGGGCGGGGCCACACCCCCGACCCAAGGGATTCAACCAGAGGAGCACCCCCATGACCCGTATCCTGGAAAACTTCATCGACGGCCGCTTCGTGAGCGGTAGCGCGCTCGAACACCGCGACGTGCGCAACCCGGCCAACGGCGCGCTGCTGGCGCAGATGCCGCTGTCCACCGCCGCCGGCGTGGAGGAGGCGCTCGCCGCCGCCCGCCGCGCCCAGCCCGCCTGGGAGGCCCTGCCGGCCATCCAGCGTGCCGGCTACCTGCGCAGGATCGCCGGCCTCATCCGCGACAACGCCGGCCCCCTGGCCGAGACCATCACCCGCGAGCAGGGCAAGGTGCTCGCGCTGGCGCAGGTGGAAGTGGCCTTCACCGCCGACTACATGGACTATATGGCCGAGTGGGCGCGCCGCATCGAGGGCGAGGTGATCCCGAGCGACCGCGTCGGCGAGAGCATCTTCCTCATGCGCCGCGCCATCGGCGTGACCGCCGGCATCCTGCCGTGGAACTTCCCCTTCTTCCTCATCGCCCGCAAGATGGCGCCGGCGCTGGTCACCGGCAACACCATCGTCGTCAAGCCCAGCGAAGAGACCCCCATCAACGCCTTCGACTTCGCCCGCCTGGTGCAGCAGGCCGAACTGCCCGCCGGGGTGTTCAACCTGGTCGGCGGCGATGGCGCCACCGCCGGGGCCAGCCTCGCCGCCTCCAGGCAGGTCAATCTGGTCAGCTTCACCGGCTCGGTGGCCACCGGCAAGCGCATCATGGCCGCCGCCGCGCCCAACCTCACCCGGGTGAACCTCGAGCTGGGCGGCAAGGCACCGGCCATCGTCACCGCCAACGCCGACCTCGACCTGGCCGCCAAGGCCATCTGCGACTCGCGGGTGATCAACACCGGGCAGGTGTGCAACTGCGCCGAGCGGGTGTACGTGGCGCGCGCCGTGGCCACCGAATTCACCGAGAAGGTCGCCGCGCGCATGGCCGAGGTGCGCTATGGCGACCCCATCGCCGACCCGTCGGTGCACATGGGCCCGCTGGTCAACCGCCAGGGGCTGGACAAGGTGGCCGGCATGGTCGAGCGCGCCCGCGCCGAAGGGGCCGAGGTGCTCATGGGCGGCAGCGTCGCGCCCACCGAGCAGGGCTTCCACTACCTGCCCACGGTGCTGTTCGACTGCCGCCACGACATGGAAGTGATGCGCGCCGAGATCTTCGGCCCGGTGCTGCCGATCCAGGTGGTCGACGGCCTCGATGAAGCCATCGCCCTGTCCAACGACTCCGACTACGGGCTCACCTCGTCGATCTTCTCGCGCGATCTGGCCGAGGTGATGCAGGCCTGCAACGGGCTCAAGTTCGGCGAGACCTACGTGAACCGCGAGCACTTCGAGGCCATGCAGGGCTTCCATGCCGGTCGGCGCCACTCGGGCATCGGCGGTGCCGACGGCAAGCACGGCCTGCTCGAGTACACCGAAACCCAGGTGGTCTACATGCAGCACGGCTGAGGACCGGCGGCGCCCCCGATTTCTCCCTCGCTCCTCCTTGGCGGCCGTGTTCGCGCGGCCGCCCTTTCTCCCCGGAGCCGACCTTGAACGGGGCGCGGATGCCAACTAACATCGACAGATCGGCCTGGTGTCCACCGCGCACAGGCCCCTCACAGAGGACACGGCCATGACCGGGGTCCCGCACAGAGGAGACACTCATGCTGGATGCGTTGATCGACGTCGCGCGTCAGGGCCACGACGTGGCCGGCCACATCCCCCGCGAGCTGCCCGGCCGCCTGGCGCTGTCGCGCCGCCGCTCCATGACCGAACATCGCCTCGACGCCGGCGACCGCGGCGAGGCCGATGTGCTCACCGATCCCGAACTGGCGCACCTGCGCGAGGAGCACGAGCGCCTGCTGCGCGTGGCCGTGCCCGGGCTCGACTGGCTGCACCGGCAACTGGGCGACCTGGGCTTCTGCCTGCTGCTCACCGATTTTTCCGGCGCCACCCTCGAGACGCGCGCGGTGGACCGGCGCGCCGGGCAGTTCGCCTCGTCCGGCCTGCGCGCCGGCGCCTGCTGGTCGGAACAGATCCAGGGCACCTGCGGCGTCGGCACCGCCATCGTCGACCAGGCGCCGGTGCTGGTGCACGGGCAGCAGCACTACCTGGTGCGCAACCACGGCATCACCTGCGCCGCCGTGCCCCTGTTCGGCCCCGAAGTGAAGCTGCTCGGCGTGCTCAACGCCACCGCCTGCGCGCAGGACGCGCAGAAGTTCGGCCAGGGGCTCGCCTACCGGCTCACCCAGCAGACCGCCGTGCGCATCGAGCAGTCCCTGTTCATGGAGCATTTCGCCGAGCACTGGATCGCCCGGGTGCGGCGCCAGACCGGGCACTGGGACGACGATCCGGACGTGCTGATCGCCTTCGACGAGAGCGGCCACGTGGTCGGTGCGAGCCGCCAGCTCAGCCAGCGCCTCGGGCGCCGCGACTGGTCCATCGAGGCCTTGCTCAACCAGTCGGTCGATGGCCTCATCGACTTCGCCCGCGCCCATCCGGGCGCGCCCATGCATCTGGCCGAGCCCTCCGGCGACGACACCCTCTCGGCCATGATCCGCGCGCCCCGTCGCGTCCGCCGCGCGGGCCCGGCGCGTGCCGCCGCGGCGCGGCGCCCGGCACCCGGCGACGGGCTGCGCCGGCTCGAGATGCTCGCCAACAGCAAGGTGCCCATCCTGCTGCTGGGCGAGACCGGCAGCGGCAAGGAGCTGACCGCCAAGGCCATCCATGCCCGCAGCCGGCGCCACGACCAGCCCTTCGTCGCCATCAACTGCGCCGCGATTCCCGAGAACCTCATCGAGAGCGAGCTGTTCGGCTACCGCGAAGGCGCCTTCACCGGCGCCCGCGCGCGCGGCTCGGTGGGCAAGATCGCCCAGGCCGACGGCGGCACCCTGTTCCTCGACGAGATCGGCGACATGCCGCTCGGGCTGCAGACGCGGCTGCTGCGGGTGCTCGCCGAGGGCGAAGTGCTCGCCCTCGGCGCGGCCACGCCGCAGGTGGTGGACATCCAGATCATCTGCGCCACCCACCGGGATCTGGAAGCCATGGTGCGCGCCGGGCAGTTCCGCGAGGACCTGTACTACCGCCTCAACGCCGCCACCCACCGCCTGCCGCCGCTGCGCGAGCGCGACGACAAACCCGCGCTGATCCGCAAGGTGCTGGCCGAGGAGTGCGCCGCCGCCGGCAAGTCGGTGGTGCTGTCCGATGCGGTGGAGGCGGCGCTGCTCGCCCATCCGTGGCCGGGCAACATCCGCGAGCTGCGCAACGTGCTGCGCTACGCCATCGCGGTGTGTCTGGCACCCGCGCTGGACTGGGCCGACCTGCCCGAGACCTTCCGCGCCACCGTGGCGGCGGAGGAGGGCGACCGCCGCCGCGTCCGCCTCGGGGGGGGCGAGACGGCGTCGGTGCCCGAGCGCGACCGCATCGTCCAGGCCCTGGAGCGCACCGGCGGGTGCGCCAGCGCCGCCAGCCGTGCGCTGGGCGTTTCGCGTTCCACGCTCTACCGCCGCCTGCGCCAGTACGGCATCCGCCTGCCTTAGGATCGGTGGCCAGGCATCCGGCTCCCGCCTTGGCCGGTGGCCGCCACGATCGGATAAAATCGACGCATGAGGGCGGTCGTGCGGATCGTCCCGAACCGCTGAAGGGAGCGTCTTGGCCTACACCATCGACTGGGGGCGTCATCGTGTCTGCGTCACCTATTCCGGCGAGTGCGACGAAGACACCGTGTTGCAGGTGGTCATCGCGCTGCAGGCCGACGTGCGTTTCGACAGTACCTACGAGGCGCTGCACGATTTTTCCGCCTGTACCCGGGTCACCACCTCGGCCGTGCATATGGAAGAGATCGCCGCGCGCAATTTCGCCGCCGTCAGGAGCAACGACAAGCTGCACATCGCCGTCATTCCCGATCGCGAAGACGTGAACACCATGCTTCGCTGTTTCGACGACATCGGCCTCAATCCCTACCCGATCGAAGTGCTCCCCACCCTCGAGGCCGCCAACGCCTGGTTCGCGGGCGCGGCGCTAGCCCGGCTCAGGCCGGCCGGCGCTCGTACCAGGGTTTGGAGGCGTTGACCACGCGCACCACCAGCAGCATCACCGGCACCTCGATGAGCACGCCGACGACCGTGGCCAGCGCCGCGCCCGACTCGAAGCCGAACAGGCTGATGGCGGCGGCGACGGCCAGCTCGAAGAAGTTCGACGCGCCGATCAGTGCCGACGGGCAGGCCACGTTGTGCTTCTCGCCCACCTTCCGGTTCAGCCAGTAGGCCAGCGCGGAATTGAAGAACACCTGGATGAGGATGGGCACCGCCAGCAGGGCGATGACCAGCGGCTGCTTGAGAATGGCCTCGCCCTGGAAGGCGAACAGCAGCACCAGGGTGAGCAGCAGCGCACCGATGGACCACGGCCCGATGCGCTCCATCGCCGCGTCGAACGCGGCCTGCCCCTTCGAAAGCAGGCGCTTGCGCCACAGCTGCGCCAGCGCCACCGGGATGACGATGTACAGCCCCACCGAGGTGAGCAGCGTGGCCCACGGCACGGTGATGGCCGAGATCCCCAGCAGGAGCCCCACCAGCGGCGCGAAGGCGAACACCATGATGGTGTCGTTGAGCGCCACCTGGGAGAGCGTGAACAGCGGGTCGCCGTTGGTGAGCCGGCTCCACACGAACACCATGGCCGTGCACGGCGCCGCGGCCAGCAGGATCAGCCCCGCGATGTAGCTGTCGAGCTGCTCGGCCGGCAGCATCGGCGCAAACAGGTGGCGGATGAACAGCCAGCCCAGGAAGGCCATGGAAAACGGCTTCACCAGCCAATTGACGAACAGGGTGACGCCGATGCCGCGCACATGCTCGCGCACTTCGTGCAGGGCGCCGAAATCCACCTTCACCAGCATGGGGATGATCATCACCCAGATGAGCAGCCCCACCGGCAGATTCACCTGCGCCACCTCCATCCGCCCGACCGCCTGGAACACCCCGGGCAGGAACTGGCCGAGCGCAATGCCGGCGATGATGCACAGGAACACCCACAGGGTCAGAAAGCGTTCGAAGATGCTCATGGGCGCGCCGGCGGCCATCTTGGCGGTGACTTCACATTGTGCGGACATCATGTCTCCTCAGGGGCGAGCGCAGCGCGCACGGCGGGCACCAGGCGCGCGCGGATCGCGTCGCGCACCTCGACGAAGCGTTCGAGCGGCTCGCCGTGCGGATCGGGGAAGGGCAGGTGGATGCGCGGCACCGGGCGCGGAAACACCGGGCAGCTCTCCTTCGCGTTGTCGCACACGGTCACCACCAGGTCGATGGGCGCGTCGATCACAGCGTCGACGTCCTTGGGATGCAGCCCCTCGGTGGGCAACCCGGCCAGGCGCAGCGCCTCGAGGGCGCCGTCCGCCACCCGGGGCTGCGGCACCGTGCCGGCCGACAGCGCCCGCACCTGGCCGGCCAGGTCGTGGTTGACGATGGCCTCGGCCATCTGGGAGCGGCACGAGTTGCCGGTGCACAGAATCAGTACGGTTTTCAGGGTCATGTTTCCGGGATGCTCTTGGTGGAGCGACGTGGGTCGGTGGTGTTGCAGGCGGTGGTCTTGGGCAGGCAGGCCTCGCCCTGGCAGCAGTTCCGGGTCATGAACGCGATCAGCTCGTCCATGGTGTCGAAGCGCGCCGAATAGCGAATGAAGCGGCTCGCGCGCGCGCCCTCGATCAAGCCCACCCGGCTCAGGTGCGCCAGATGAAACGACAGGGTCGCCGGCGCCAGCGCCAGCGCCTCGCCGATGGCGCTGGCGTTGAGCCCCTCCGGCCCGGCCTCCACCAGCAGGCGGAAGATGGACAGGCGCGACTCGTGGCCCAGCGCGGCGAGCAGTTCGGCAGCGTTCAAGGTTTCCATGTTTCGAATAATATCGAAATATAGGGCGCCAAGCCATGAAGATTTGATGACACGGGGCGTGAGCCCGGGGTGGTCCGAGAGGCGGAATGGCGTCGCCCGATGGAGCATCGGTAGCGCGCAGCGCAATGGCCCGTCGGCGCGGATTATTGCTCTGTAAAAATGGGTGTGAATGGATGTGGTATTGGGGCCCATGATCCGCTCCAATGCCGTTCCGCCCTACATATATACGACCACTCCTGTCTGACTGCTGCCCTGGGTTTGCAACCGCCCGACCGTCAGCAACGGCCGACAACCCGCCGCCTCCCCTCATCCCCCTCCATCTAGTCCTTTGTGACTATCTCTCCCCCATCCGACCGATTGTCCCCGGTGCCCGGCGTGCCTATGCTGCTCCGAGTCGAAGTGGGTGCTGCCCGTGGGGCGGTGGCTGGGGTTGAAGGGAGGAGTCGCCATGGATGCTTGCATGTCTCATGCGCCGGAGGCGGGTGCCGATGGGGCGGTGCGCGGTGCCGGGCGGGTGCGGCGGACGTTGGCGGGGATGCCGTTGCTGGCGGGGTTGCCGGCGTCGACCGTGGAGCTGCTGGCCAGGGATGCCCACTTCAAGCGCTTCAAGCGGGGCGGCACGATCTTTCGGCGCGGGTCGGCGCCGACGGGGCTGTTCTTCGTGGTCGAGGGGGCGGTGAAGCTGCTGGCGCGCGATCCGGACGGGCGCGAGAAGGTGATCGAGCTGTTCACCGAGCGGCGCTTCTTCGGCGAGCTGGGCGTGTTCCGGCTGTCGCGTTACCGGGCGTGGACCCAGGCGGTGCGCGAGTGCGTGCTGCTGCACATCCCTTCCGATGCGCTGATCGCGGCGGTGCGGGCCGATCCGGAGCTGTCGCTGCGCATGCTGTCGGACATCTCGGGGCGCATCCAGGCGCTGATCGAGTCGATCAGCCAGTCGACGCCGACGCTGGCGCACAAGCGCATCGCGGCCTATCTGATGGAACTGCGCGAGAGCGCGGGCGAGGGGGACGACTGGATCCGCCTGCCGGCGCCCAAGTACGCGGTGGCCTCGATGCTCAACCTGAGCGGCGAGTCGCTGTCGCGGGCCTTGCGCAAGCTGCGCGAGGCGGGCGTGATCGAAGAGGGGCGGGGGCGCATGATCCGCCTGGTGGACCTGCCGGCCATCGAACGCCTGCTCGATCTCTGATCGCCTGACCGAATACCTCTTTGAACCCGGTGCCGCCGTGCGGCGCGCCGGGTCTCTTTTTGTCCACGGCCGGCGCGCGGCTCGCCGACGCCTACTCCTTTGTGACTAGTTCTCCTGCCGGGCCCATCCCCTGCCATTGGGGAATGTTGCGCGCCGGCCGGCGCCGATAGGCTGTGCTTCATCCAGTCTGCCGTCCAATGCAGGAGGACTTCGGGATCATGAGTTCGCTTCGCTACAAGCAATACGCCGTGCTCGGTTCGAGCACCTTCGCCTTCACCATGTGTTTCGCCGTGTGGATGATGTTCGCGGTGCTGGGCGTGCCCATCAAGACGATGCTGAGCCTGAACGAGACCCAGTTCGGTCTGCTGGCGTCCACGCCGGTGCTTACCGGGGCGCTGTCGCGCCTGCCGCTGGGGCTGCTGGGCGACAAGTTCGGCGGCCGGGTGGTGGTGTTCGGCCTGCTGCTGGCCATCGTCGGGCCGATCATGCTGATCGGCCATGCCACCGAGTACTGGCAGTTCCTCGTCATCGGCCTGTTCGTGGGGCTGGCGGGGGGCTCGTTCTCGGTGGGCATCGCCTACTGCGCACGCTGGTTCGAACGCAAGAACCAGGGCTTCGCCATGGGCATCTTCGGCGCCGGCAACGCGGGCGCGGCGCTCACCAAGCTGGTGGCGCCGTCGATCGTGGTGGCCTGGGGCTGGCAGGCGGTGCCCAAGGTGTATGCGGTGGCCATCCTGGTCACCGCGGTCATCTTCTGGGCCTTCAGCTTCGACGATCCGGACCACCGGGTGGGCAAGACGGTGACGCTCACCGAGCAGCTGCGCGCCCTCAAGGATCCGCGGGTGTGGAAGTACTGCCAGTACTACTCGATCGTGTTCGGCGGCTATGTGGCGCTGGCGCTGTGGATGACCGAGTACTACGTGGAGGAATACGGCTTCGGCCTGCGCAGCGCGGCGCTGCTGGCGGCGGCCTTCTCGCTGCCGGGCGGGGTGCTGCGCGCGGTGGGCGGCTGGCTGTCGGACCGCTTCGGCGCCCACAAGGTCACCTGGTGGGTGATGTGGGTGTCGTGGATCTGCCTGTTCATCATGTCCTACCCGCAAACGCACCTGTCGGTGCACACCGTGAGCGGCACGGCCACCTATGACATCCGCCTGAGCCCGACGGTGTTCACGGTGCTGCTGTTCATGGTCGGCGTGGCCTTCGCCTTCGGCAAGGCGTCCGTTTTCAAGTACATCTCCGACGACTTCCACCAGGACATCGGCGCGGTGTCCGGCATCGTCGGCCTGGTCGGCGGCCTGGGCGGCTTTCTGCTGCCGATCATGTTCGGCGCCCTGGTCGACCTGACCGGCGTGCGCTCGAGCGTGTTCATGCTCATGTACGGCGTGGTCTGGGTGTCGCTGATCTGGATGTACTGGACCGAGGTGCGCCGCACCGACGTCATCAAGGGCAGCGCCGAGCTGGCCACGGCCACCGAGTGATCCATCGGGCGGGTGCGAACCCGCCGCTTTCCACTGCAAAAGCCCATGGCGGGTGTGATCCCGCCCGACGAACAAGATCGAAACGGAGGAAGTCATGAATACGAAAGTCGAGCAACTGCGGCGGCCCGGTGCCGGCGTAGGGGAGGCCGGCAGCGGTGCCGACCTGCACACCTGGGCGCCGGAAGATGCCGCTTTCTGGGCGGCCGACGGCAAGCGCATCGCCAACCGCAACCTGTGGATCTCCATCCCCAGCCTGCTGTGCGGCTTCGCCGTGTGGCTGATGTGGGGGATCATCACGGTGCAGATGCTCAACGCCGGCTTCCCCTTCAAGCCCGCCGAGCTGTTCACCCTGTCGGCCATCGCCGGCCTCACCGGCGCCACCCTGCGCATCCCGTCGAGCTTCTTCATCCGCATCGCGGGCGGGCGCAACACCATCTTCTTCACCACCGCGCTGCTCATGATCCCGGCGGTGGGCACCGGCTTCGCGCTGCAGGACCAGAGCACGCCGCTGTGGGTGTTCCAGGCGCTGGCCTTCCTGTCCGGCTTCGGCGGCGGCAACTTCGCCTCGTCGATGTCCAACATCAGCTACTTCTTCCCCAAGCGCATGCAGGGCCTGGCGCTCGGCCTCAACGCGGGCCTGGGCAACGCCGGCGTCACCACCATGCAGATCCTCATCCCGCTGGTGATGACGGTGCCGCTGTTCTCCGCCTTCAGCGGTGATGCGGTCAAGCTGGTGAGCACCTCGGGCACGCTGATCGGCAAGATCCCCGCCGGCGCCCCGACCTGGCTGGCCAACGCCGGCTTCGTGTGGCTGCTGCTGCTGGTGCCGCTGGCCTTCGCCGGCTGGTTCGGCATGAACAACATCCGCACCGAGGAGGTGTCTCCCAACATCGGTTCGCCCCTGGGTGCCATGGGCAAGATCACCGGCATGCTGCTGATGGCCTTCATCGCCGCCGGCGTGGGCCTGTACTTCATCCTGCCGCAGCCGATCGGCCTCGGCCTGCCGGGCTGGACCAAGTGGTTCGTGCTCGCCGGCGTGATCGCGCTGACGGTGTTCCTGCTCAAGCAGATTCCGGGCGACATCAAGCCCAACCTGCAGCGCCAGTTCTCCATCTTCGGCCACAAGCACACCTGGGTCATGAGCGTGATCTACACCATGACCTTCGGCAGCTTCATCGGCTACTCGGCCGCCTTCGCCCTGGCCATCAAGGTGATCTTCGGCTTCCAGCACGTGATGGTCGACGGCGTGATGACCCACACCACCGCCAACCCCAACGGCCCCTCGGCGCTCATGTACGCCTGGATGGGCCCCTTCATCGGCGCGCTGATCCGCCCGGTGGGCGGCTGGATGGCCGACAAGATGGGCGGCGCCAAGGTGACCCAGTACATCACCTACGCCATGGTCGGCGCGGCCCTGGGCGTCGCCTACTTCATGAAGGCGGCCTACCAGTCGGCGACCCCGGAGCAGTACTTCCTGCCCTTCTTCGTCCTCTTCCTGGTGCTGTTCGCCGCCTCCGGCATCGGCAACGGCTCCACCTTCCGCACCGTCGCCATGGTGTTCCCCAAGGAGCAGGCCGGCCCGGTGCTGGGCTGGACCTCGGCGGTGGCCGCCTACGGCGCCTTCATCATCCCCAAGGTCTTCGGCGAGCAGATCAAGGCCGCCACGCCGGAATACGCCCTCTACGGCCTGGCCGCGTTCTACCTGGTCTGCCTGGCGCTGAACTGGTGGTACTACCTCGGCCCCAAGGCCGAGTACCAGAACCCCTGAGACCGACATATTCGGGGGCCGAGCGGCCCCCGCCCCAAAGGAGTCATCAATGAGTCACTTTCTCGATCGCCTGAAGTTCTTCAAGAAGGTGGAACCGTTCGCCGCCGGACACGGCGTGGTCACCGACGAGGACCGCAACTGGGAAGACGCCTACCGCAACCGCTGGCGCCACGACAAGGTGGTGCGCTCGACGCACGGCGTCAACTGCACCGGCGGCTGCTCGTGGAAGATCTTCGTCAAGAACGGCCTGGTCTCCTTCGAGATGCAGCAGACCGACTACCCGCGCACCCGCGAGGACCTGCCCAACCACGAGCCGCGTGGTTGCCAGCGGGGCGCCTCGTTCTCCTGGTACCTGTACAGCCCGCACCGCATCAAGCATCCGATGATCCGCGGTCGCCTGCTGGAGGTGTATCGCGCCGAGCGCAAGAGCGGCAAGGATCCGGTCGAGGCCTGGGCAGCCATCCAGGCGGACGAGGCCAAGCGCCAGTCCTACATCGGCGTGCGCGGCCTGGGCGGCTTCGTGCGCACCAGCTGGGACGAAGTGACCGAGATCATCGCCGCCTCCAACGTCTACACGATCAAGAAGTGGGGCCCGGACCGCATCTACGGCTTCTCGCCGATTCCGGCCATGTCGATGATTTCCTACGCCGCCGGGGCGCGCTACCTGTCGCTCATCGGTGCCGCCTGCGGCTCGTTCTACGACTGGTATTGCGATCTGCCGGCCGCCAGCCCGCAGACCTGGGGCGAGCAGACCGACGTGCCCGAGGCGGCCGACTGGTACAACTCCACCTACGTGATCATCACCGGCGCCAACCTGCCGATGACCCGCACCCCGGACGCCCACTTCGCCACCGAGGTGCGCTACAAGGGCGCCAAGGTGGTGTCCATGTCGCCGGACTACGCCGAGTTCTGCAAGTTCGCCGATCTGTGGATGCCGATCCGCCAGGGCACCGACGCGGCCGCCTTCCTGGCCATGGCGCACGTGGCGCTCAAGGAGTTCTACATCGACCGCCAGGTGCCGTACTTCCAGGAGTACGCGCGCAAGTACACCGACCTGCCCATGCAGGTGCTGCTGCGCCCCTTCGAGGGCGGCTACGTGCCCGACCGCAACCTGCGTGCGTCGGACTTCGCCGACCACCTGGGCGAAACGAACAACCCCGACTGGAAGACCATCGTCTTCGACGAGACGAGCGGCGGCTTCGTGGCCCCGAACGGCTCGATCGGCTTCCGCTGGGGTGAGGAGGGACGCTGGAATCTGCTGCCCAAGAATGCAGCGAACCAGCAGGAGATCGTCGCCGAGCTCTCGTGTCTCGAGCGCCGCGACGAGGTGGTGTCGGTGGGCTTCCCCCACTTCACGGACGGGGAAGACCGCCTGCTCTACCGCAACGTGCCGGCCCGGCGCATCACCCTGGCCGACGGCACCGAGGCGCTGGTCGCTTCGGTGTTCGACCTGCAGGTGTCGCAGTACGGGGTCGATCGCGGCCTCGGCGGCGAGCACGTGGCCGGCGGCTACGGTGACGCCAACGTGGCCTACACCCCGGCGTGGGCCGAGCGCGTCACCGGCGTCAAGGCCGAGGACATCGAGCGCACCGGCCGCGAGTTCGCCGACAACGCCATGCGCACGAAGGGCAAGTCCATGGTCATCATGGGCGCGGCCATCAACCACTGGTACCACAACGACATGTCGTACCGGGCCATCATGAACCTGCTGCACCTGTGCGGCTGCGTCGGCCAGAGCGGCGGTGGCTGGGCGCACTACGTGGGGCAGGAGAAGCTGCGCCCGCAGGCCGGCTGGGCGCCGATCGCCTTCGCGCTCGACTGGCAGCGCCCGCCGCGCCACATGAACTCCACCTCGTACTGGTACTTCCATACCGACCAGTGGCGCTACGAGACCATCGACGCCGACCAGCTGCTGCAGCCGGCCGCCAAGGGCAAGTACAAGGGCTATCGCCTCGCCGACTACAACGTGGTCGCCACCCGCCTGGGCTGGCTGCCCTCGGCGCCGCACTTCAACCGCAACCCGCTCGACGTGGTCGCCGAGGCCAAGGCCGCCGGCGCCACCGACGAGAAAGGCGTGGCCGATTACATGATCGAGCAGCTCAAGGGCGGCAAGATGGATGTGGCCTTCGCCGATCCGGACGCGGAAGAGAACTGGCCGCGCAACCTGTTCGTGTGGCGCGCCAACCTCATCGGTTCGTCGGCCAAGGGCCACGAGTACTTCCTCAAGCACCTGCTGGGCGCGCAGAACGGCGTGCTCCAGGAAGGCGGCGACGGCAAGGGCACCAGCGAGGTCAAATGGCGCGAGGAAGGCCCGGTGGGCAAGCTGGACCTGATGGTGGACATCAACTTCCGCCTCAACTCCACCGGCGCCTACTCGGACATCATCCTGCCGACGGCCACCTGGTACGAGAAGAACGACCTCAACACCACCGACATGCACCCGTTCATCCACCCGCTGTCGGAGGCCATCACCCCGGGGTGGGAGTCCAAGAGCGACTGGCAGATCTTCCGCCGCATCGCCAAGGCCTTCTCCACCCTGGCCGACCAGCACCTGGGCAGCCGCACCGACGTGGTCGCCCTGCCCATGCAGCACGACTCCGCCTTCGAACTGGCGCAGCCGTTCGGCGAGGTCAAGGATTGGAAGAAGGGCGAGTGCGAGCCGGTGCCGGGCAAGACCATGCCGCTGCTCAAGCTGGTCGAGCGCGACTTCGGCGACACGTACCGGAAGTACATCGCCCTCGGCCCGCTGATGACCCAGATCGGCAACAACGTGAAGGGCATCGACTGGAACACCGAGCGCGAGTACGAAGAGCTCAAGAAGTGCAACTACACGGTGACCGAGCCGGGTGTGTCCTTCGGCATGCCGTCGCTCGAGGAAGACATCTACGTCTGTGACGCGATCATGCGCATGGCGCCGGAGACCAACGGCGAGGTGGCCCATAAGTCGTGGAGTTCGCTGTCGAAGAAGACCGGCATCGACCACCACCACCTGTACGCCGGTCGTCACGAGGACAAGATCACCTTCCGCGACATCCAGGCCCAGCCGCGCAAGATCATCACCGCGCCCACCTGGTCCGGCATCGAGTCCGAGGAGGTGAGCTACACCGCCGGCTACACCAACATCCACGAGCACATCCCGTTCCGCACCCTCACCGGGCGGGCGCAGTTTTACCAGGATCACGAGTGGTTCCTCGACTTCGGCGAAGGCTTCTGCGCCTACCGCCCGCCGGTGGATCTCAAGGCCCAGAACATCATCCCAGACGCGGTCCGCAACAAGCCGCACCTGACCCTGTCGTGGATCACGCCGCACTCCAAGTGGGGCATCCACTCCAGCTACCAGGACAACCTGCGCATGCTGCAGCTGTTCCGCGGCGGCCCGTACGTGTGGATCTCCGAGGACGACGCCCAATCGGTGGGCATCAACGACAACGACTGGGTCGAAGCGGTCAATGCCAACGGCGCCACCATGGCGCGGGCGGTGGTCTCGCAGCGCGTGCCGCGCGGCATGGCGCTCATGTACCACGCCCAGGAGAAGAACGTGAACGTGCCCGGCTCGGCCTCCACCGGCAAGCGCGGCGGCATCCTCAACTCGGTCACCCGGGTCATCGTCAAGCCCACCAACATGGTCGGCGGCTATGCCCAGCTGTCGTACAGCTTCAACTACTACGGCACGGTGGGCTGCCAGCGTGACGAGGTGGTGGTGCTGCACAAGGTGGCCGACCAGGACATCGACTGGCTGGAGCGCCCGCTGACCCCGGAGCGCGAAGCACAGCGCAACCCGGTGGGTGTCGGGGCGAAGTAAGGAATATGGCCCCCTCCCCTTCAAGGGGAGGGTCGGGGTGGGGATGGGTTGAAGCCGCACCTCCGGCAAGACGGATTGCCGGAATCGACGGAAACCCATCCCCCTCCCAGCCTCCCCCTTGAAGGGGGGAGGAGCTAACAGCTAACGGAGATTGTTATGAAAATCCGCGCACAGTTCGCGATGGTGTTCAACCTCGACAAGTGCATCGGTTGCCACACCTGCTCGGTGACCTGCAAGAACGTGTGGTCGAACCGGAAGGGCATCGAATACGCCTGGTTCAACAACGTCGAATCCAAGCCCGGCATCGGCTACCCCAAGAACTGGGAAGACCAGGAGAAGTGGAAGGGCGGCTGGGAGAAGATCAACGGCAAGCTCGAGCTCAAGGCCGGCGGCAAGATCAAGAAGATGGTGCAGATCTTCGCCAACCCCAACCTGCCCGAGATCGACGACTACTACGAGCCCTACACCTACGACTACGCGCACCTGCAGAACGCGAAGCTCTCCGAGGCGGCGCCCACCGCGCGCCCGGTCTCGCAGGTGACCGGGCGCAAGATGGACAAGATCCAGTGGGGCCCGAACTGGGAAGACGACCTGGCCGGCGAATTCGCCGCCCGCGCGCAGGACAAGAACTTCTCCAACATGGAGAAGGAGATGTTCAAGCAGTTCGAGAACACCTTCCACATGTACCTGCCGCGTATCTGCAACCACTGCATCAACCCGGCCTGTGTCGCCTCGTGCCCGTCGGGCGCCATGTACAAGCGCGAGGAAGACGGCATCGTGCTCGCCGACCAGGACCGCTGCCGCGGCTGGCGCATGTGCATCTCCGGCTGCCCGTACAAGAAGGTGTTCTACAACTGGGAATCGGGCAAGGCGGAGAAGTGCATCGGCTGCTACCCGCGCGTCGAGTCCGGTCTGCCGACCGTGTGCTCCGAATCCTGCGTCGGCCGCATCCGCTACAACGGCATCATCCTCTATGACGCCGACAAGCTCGCCGACGCCGCCGCCACCGACGACGTGCAGGATCTGTACGAGGCGCACCTGGACCTGTTCGTGGACCCCAACGATCCGCAGATCATCGCCCAGGCGCTGGCCGACGGCGTGCCCCAGTCGTGGATCGAGGCGGCGCAGAAATCGCCCATCTACAAGATGGCCGTCGACTGGAAGATCGCCTTCCCGCTGCATCCGGAGTTCCGCACCCTGCCGATGATCTGGTACGTGCCGCCCCTGTCGCCGGTGCAGTCGCAGATCGACCAGCGCAAGCTGCCCACCGGCCCGGACGGCGTCATTCCGAAGCCTGAGGCCATGCGCCTGCCGGTGCAGTACCTGGCCAACCTGCTCACCGCGGGCAAGACCGAGTACATCGTCTCCTCGCTCTCGCGCCTGATCGCGATGCGCTCCTACATGCGCTCGATCAACGTGGACGGGGTGGCCGACACCACCGCGCTCGAAGCCTGCGGCATGACTGAGGACATGGCCCGCGAGATGTACCGCTACCTGGCCATCGCCAACTACGAGGACCGCTTCGTGATCCCGAGCTCCAACGCGGAGACGCGCCTGGACGACTACCACGGCTTCCAGGGCCAGAACGGCTTCTCCTTCGGCGGCGACGCCTCGGAAGGCTTCGGCAGCTTCTCCCTGTTCCCCGAGCGCCGCATCGACTCGATCGAGCCGCGCGAGCCGGCGCCGCTGGCCGACGAGGACCGCTGAACGGACGACACGGAACCGACTTCGCCGCCCGCGGGCCTTCGGGCCCCGGCGGCGCAACCCCAATCTTCGAGGTAACCGACATGAAATTCCTGAAACTGATCGGGCTGCTGCTCGACTACCCGAGCGACGAGCTGCTCGCCGAGCTGCACGCCGCGGTGCGCGAGACCGGCGTCGTCAGCCTGGTGGCCGCATGCGACCCGGATGGCATGCTCGACGCCGACGAGCGCCTGCAGCTGGCCAGCTTCATCACCGCCCAGCTGGCGCGCGATGTGCTCGAACTGCAGGGCGCCTACGTGCGCGACTTCGACCTCACCGCCGAGCACAGCCTGCACCTGACCCACCACATCTTCGGCGAGGAGAAGTCGCGCGGGCCCGCGCTGATCGACCTGGGCGAGTTCTACAAGAGCCACGGCCTGGAGGCCGACGAGCGCGAACTGCCCGACTACCTGCCGGTGATGCTCGAGTTCGCCTCCGAGCTGTCGCGCGAAGAAGCGCACGTGTTCCTCGCCGAGGTCGGCAAGGTGCTCAAGGTGCTCGCCGACAATCTGGAGAAGACCTCGAACACCTACGCGCCGCTGGTGCGCCTGGTGGAGAAACACGCCTCCCTCACCCGCCTGACCGCCTGAAGGACGCCACGCCATGAACATCAAGACCATCCTCTTCGGGGTCTATCCCTACATCGCCCTGACCGTGTTCTTCATCGGCAGCTGGGTGCGTTTCGACCACGCCCAGTACACCTGGAAGACCGACTCCTCGCAGCTGCTCTCCAAACGCAACATGGTGCTGGCGAGCAACTGCTTCCACGTCGGCATCCTGATGATCTTCCTCGGCCACTTCGCCGGCCTCGTGCTGCCGCACGGGCTGTGGCTGGGCCTGGGCATCTCCGACATGCAGCACCAGTGGATCGCCATCGGCGCCGGCACCGTGTTCGGCCTCATGTGCCTGCTCGGCGGCGTGCTGCTGTGGGCGCGGCGCATGACCAACCCGCGCATCCGCGCCACCAGCCGCTTCATGGACATCTTCATCCTCGCCTGGCTGCTGCTCACGCTCAGCCTCGGCCTGCTCACCATCCCGGTGTCCATCGGCCATGCCAGCCACGGCGATCCGGAAGTGATGCTGGCGCTGTCCAACTGGGTCAAGAGCATCCTCACGCTGCAGCCCGACCCGGCGCTGCTCGACCCGGTGAGCCCGATCTTCCGCGCCCACATGGTGTTCGGCCTGACGGTGTTCCTGCTCTTCCCCTTCACCCGCCTGGTGCATGTGCTCACGGTGCCGGTCGGCTATCTGGGCCGCGCCTACCAGCTGGTGCGCACCAAGCGGCGCATGGCCTGAGCGGCCACTGACGGCGGCGCGCGGCGGCACCGGTCGGCCGCGCGCCAGCCGAGTTTCAAAGAGGCGTACACTTCGCGCTACCACACCTCACAACCGGCATGGCAATGAGCCTCGTGAACCGCTTGCTCGGGCAGAATCTGGCCACCAAGATCCTCGGGGTCCTGGTGGCCTTCCTGCTGCTCGCGCTCGCGGCCATCGGCCTCACCCTGTATTCCTCGTGGAAGCTCGAAGGCGTGGCCGCGGCGATCAACGACGCCGGCAGCCTGCGCATGCGCTCCTGGAAGATCGCCCACGACGCCGCCGTGCTGCCCCTCGACGGCATCGGGCGCGACGCCCGCCTCGGCGTGCTCGAGCGCGACCTCGCCGACGTGGAGCGGGTGCAGTCCGGGCTCGAACACGGCGACCCGGTGCGCCCCCTGTTCATCCCCCGTGACCGGGGCATTCCGGCCGACATGGCGCGGGTCAGCCAGACCTGGCAGCGCAAGATGCGCCCGCTGGTCGAGCAGGTGATGGAGGCGAACGACCCCAACGTGTTCCGCGAGTCCACCCTCGCCCTCGAGACGGCCACCCGCGACTACGTCACCACCATCGACGCCATGGTCAAGAAGATGGAGGAGGTGTTCACCGAGCACACCACCGTGCTGCGCAGCTACCAGGTGGCGCTGCTGGCGCTCGCGGTGATCGGCACGGTGGTGCTCATGCGCTTCTTCTTCGTCGCCGTGATCCGGCCCGTCGACGCCCTGCAGCGGGGCATGCAGCGCATGCAGGGCGAGGACTTCGCGGTGCGCGTGGCGGTGCTCACCAACGACGAGTTCGGCGACCTGTCGCGCGGCTTCAACCGCATGGCCGACCACCTGCAGGGGCTTTACGCCACGCTCGAACAGCGGGTCGCCGACAAGACCCGCTCCCTGGCCGACAAGAACCGCGAGCTGTCCATCCTCTACGAGATCAGCCGCCTGCTGCGCGAGCCGGTGGGCATCGAGGAGCTCTCGCGCGGCTTCCTCGACCACGTGTGCCGGACCTTCGAGGCCGACGCCGCCTCGGTGCGCCTGTTCGACGCCGACTCCGACAAGCTCTACATCACCACCCAGCAGGGCCTGGACGCCGACTTCGTCGAGACCGAAGCCATCCTCGCCTGCGGCGACTGCCTGTGCGGCACCGCCATGCTCGGCGACGTGCCCGTGATCAGCGACACCGACGGCGCCCAGACCGCGCGCACCCGCGAAACCTGCCAGCGCGCCGGCTTCGCCACCGTAAGCGCCATCCCGGTCAATCACAACAAGCGCGCCCTGGGCATCTTCAACCTCTACTTCCGGCGCAGCGTCGACATCTCCGAGGACGACCGCCTGGTGCTGCAGAGCCTCGGCCAGCACCTGGGCATGGCCATCGAGAACGTGCGCCTGCTCTCGCGCGAGAAGGAAATGGCGGTCTCCGAGGAACGCAACCTCATCGCCCGCGAGCTGCACGACTCCATCGCCCAGGGCCTGGCCTTCCTCAACCTGCAGGTGCAGATGCTCGAAGACGCCCTCGAACACAAGGACACGGCCGAGACCGACGAAGTGCTCGACATGATCCGGCGCGGCATCCAGGAAAGCTACGACGACGTGCGCGAGCTGCTCGGCCACTTCCGCGCCCGCCTGCCCGAGCAGGATCTGGCCGCCGCGCTGCGCCAGGCGGTGGAGCGCTTCTCCGCGCAAAGCGGCGTGTCCGGCAACTTCACCGCCCATGGCGAGGCGCCGCCGCTGCCGGTGGAGATCGGCACCCAGGTGCTCTACATCGCCCAGGAGGCGCTGTCCAACGTGCGCAAGCACGCCCAGGCCGGTTACGTGCAGGTGGATCTGTGGCGCGACACCGACGGGCTGCGCCTGTCGATCCGCGACGACGGCGTCGGCTTCGACACCGGCCCGCGCCACGCCATCGACGGCGCCGAGCACATCGGCCTGCACATCATGGGCGAGCGCGCCGCACGCATCGGCGGCGAACTCGCCGTGCGTTCGAAGAAAGGGCAGGGCACGGAGGTCGCGCTGACCGTGACCGGGCATGACGACGAGGAGAAATCGGCAGCATGACAGACACCATCCGGGTTCTGCTGGTAGACGACCACGGCCTGTTCCGCAGCGGCATCAAGGCCCTGCTCAAACGCAACGACGAGTTCGAGGTGATCGGCGAAGCCGCCGACGGGCTCGAAGGCGCCAAGCGCGCCAAGCAACTGCAGCCCGACGTGGTGCTGCTCGACCTGCACATGCCCGGCGTCGGCGGCCACGACGCCCTCGCGCTGATCCTCGAAGACGCCCCCGGCAGCCATGTGCTGATGCTCACCGTCTCGGAAGACTCCGACGACCTGCTCACCGCCCTGCGCGCCGGCGCCACCGGCTACCTGCTCAAGAACATCGAGGCCGAAAGCCTCACCGACGCCATCCGCATGGCCTCGCGCGGCGAACCGGTGGTCTCCCCGTTGATGATGAGCAAGCTGCTCGCCACCCGCCCCGCGGCCGCGTCGCCCGCACCGGCACCCGCGGCCGACGGCGGCGCGCTCGACAAGCTCACCCCGCGCGAGCGCGACATCCTCGCCTGCATCGCCCGCGGCCACAGCAACAAGCAGATCGCCCGCGAGCTCGACGTGGCCGAGAGCACCGTCAAGATCCACGTCCAGAGCGTCCTGCGCAAGCTCGAACTGAACAGCCGCGTGCAGGCCGCCGTGTTCGCCGTCGAGCACGGCATGGCCGCCTCGTGACCACTCCGGCACACCGACGGGCCATCGTCTATTCCTGCTCCGGCTGCTCCAGCGCCGCCCAGCTGGCCAACCACATGGCCCTGCGCCTGGACCGCGAACGGCGCGCCGACATGTCGTGCATCGCCGGCGTCGGCGGCGGTGTCGAAGCGCTCATGCGCCTCGCCCGCTCCGGCCGCCCCCTGCTCGCCCTCGACGGCTGCGCCCTGGCCTGCGTCCACGCCACCCTCACCCGCCGCGGCCTCACCCCCGCCGCACACCTGCGCCTCGACCACTACGGCGTGCGCAAGCGCAAACGCACCGATTTCGACCCCGATCAGGCCGAACAGCTCTCTACCCGCGCGTGCTCGAGGCGTTGGGGGTGTACCTGCGGCCGGAGTCGGCGGAGTAGCTCAGCCACTCGGCTTGGGATTCTGCCTGGCCGTGCAGCCGGCGCCACCGTTGCCGGGAGGCGAAGCCTCGTTCCCAACTCAAGGTCGTGGTGTCGATAGCACCAGCTTCTTCTGCCCCTGGCGACGGTTGGCGGGGCGAAAACCGCTCTACAACGTCGGCGCGGACTGGTCCGGCGACCACTGCCAGAAGGTCTGGCCGTAGTCGCCGCCGGTGCTGGGCATGATTTCGCCTTGTTTGAAGTGGCGGCGGCTATCTGGTTTTGCCGGCGTGAACCACCAGCCGGCTTCGGGGCAGGGTTGGCCGGCGGGGACGTTGGGGCGCGTCGCTGTTGCCGGAGAGCCAGCCATCGCCGGATGCGGGATCATGCGGCCGGTGGGCTTGACCGGGTGAAAGCAGGTGTCGACGACGGTGAAGGTTTCGTCGTCGCCGTTCTTCGTGACCTCGTAGGAAGCCTGCATGATCTGCAAGTGCTTGCGGGCGAAGACTAGCGCGGCGGTACCCATGCCGGTGGTGGGTACCCACACGCCGGTCCAGGGGACGATGTCGCCGGTTTTACAGGTCACCGAGGTGTCGGCGGCGTATTCGGGGATTTCGGCGGGGAGTTGGGGGAAGATGTGTTCTTCCGAATAGACGGCGATGTCGTCTCCGGGGTAGCCCATGTCTTCTGGAATTTCGTAGTGCCAGTCTGCGGAGCGGTCCTTGTAGTCATCGCTGGAGTACATGTTGCTCATTGACAGCGCACGTGAAAATCTTGAGGCGATGCTGTACGCGGCATTCAACTCGCCCCAGAACTCGTTCACGTGGTCCATCCAATGGGTTATACCCTCCTGGAAGCCCCGCGGAATGTCGGACAGGCTGCTGTCCCAGGTTCCCATTGGATCGAAGTCCCCTTGGCTGAGTGCGGCACGAGCGTTGCTGTACGTTTGCAAAAGATACTCCATGCGTCCGCCCCAATAAGGCACTGGCGGATATTCCCCAGCCAGCGGCTCACTCCCGCTCCTGACATCCAAGACCAGATAGTCAAAGGCTTTCTGCAGGTGATCGTGTGCCCGATCCATGTATTCGGGCAAAGTAACTGTGTGCCAGAGGTGCGCCTCGCGGCTCAGGTTGCGTTGCATCTTCATTCCTTCATCGGATTGGGCAGGCCGATCAGATCATGTTGGTCGTCGAAATCCTTGAATCCCCAACCGGTCTCGAATGGGCCTTTGATGCGCGGATCGTTGATTTTGACGCGCACACCATGGCGTTGAGATTCTCCGTTGGCAGTCTTGATGGCACCGCCCTCAACCATGTCGGGGAATTGGATGCCAGGTTGATCAGGCGCCACAGCCTCGGCAAAGCGGTCGGTGACGGCGTCTCTCAACTGATCCGGTTTGCCGTCCCGCGTCAACGGGTGGAAGACCACCTGATTCAGGCCACCTTCGAGAAAGCCTTCTTCTACATGGTTTTTTTGGCCGAGCCACTGCATCGCGGTTGGCCCTTCCCACACCATGATGTCGCCATCGCGTGCCCGATTGTAGGTGTATTTCACATACGTGCCGTTCTGATTCCATTCGGGCTTGACCGCCAGCTTGCTACGCCAGATCTGCCGGGCCAATTCGGGATTGGCGTTGATCTCCTTCCACACCGATTCGGTGATCCAGCAGGTGCTCAGGCTGCCGCTGGTGGGGTCGATGACGCGGTAGAGCGTTTCGCCTTCGTGCAACGGGCGGGCCTTGACGCCTTTCGCGAAACTCTCGATTTCCTTATTGCCCAACGGAGGGGCTCCTTCAGCAAGACCTTTGCGATATTCCGCGGTCTCAACGAACTTGTCGGCTGGAAGTTGCTTGAACAACACCGGCTTCTTCGTCTTCACCCAATCCGGATGATGTTTCTTGATCAGCCGTCTGGCCCCCTGCTCAGACAACGGTGCGATCCAGCCCTTATTGACGTCCTGCGTGTAGGCGACCCAGTGCATCTCGTCGAGGCGCTGGGCGAGGCGGCGCAGGATGGCGCGGATGGGGTCGATGTACTGATTGACCGCCTTGTCGAAGCCGCGCTGGACGGTGACGATGCCGTCGATCACCTGCTTGATCTTCGCCCCGGCTGCCTCGGGCAGCAGCGGTTGGATGTACCGCAGGATGTCCTTGAGCTTGCCGGCGCCGTCGTTGAAAAGCCGCTTGAGCGCGGCGGTGTCGATCTTGCCGACCACGGTCTTGATCGATTCGCTCACCCACTTGATGACGTCCGGAACGCCTTCTTTGGTGAGGAACTGTTGCACCTTGGGATGGCGCAGGTATTGGACGATGTCGGGCAGGGCGTCGTCGAAGGCCTTGTCCAGATACTTGATCATCTTGCTGGCGTTGGTCAGGTCGTCCGCGTGTTTGATGTACGGGCGCAGACGGACCATCACGATCTTGACCACGCCCTTGGCGACCGAGCCCAGTTCGGGGAAGAAGCCGATGAGCGTGAGTACCAGCGCAAACCACGCGCCACCGGCAGCCGGCGTGCGCGCGATGACGATGATGTTGGCGATCAGGTCGCGCACATCCATCACGGTATCCACGCCGGGCACCAGGCACACGACGGTATCCACACCGACCTGGCCGACGCTGCGGTTGGGGTTGAAGTCGCCTTGCAGCGCCTCCCACACCCAGTTGGCCTTTTGTTTGGCGTCCTGCACGGTCTCGGTGGTATCGCGTGCCCAATGATTGACAGCCTTGACGATGTCGTCGAATGAAAAAGACATGATCTGCCCTTACGCGCCGATGAATGCCTTGATGGAGGCCTTCAGATCGTCAAATGAATAGGGTTCGGGGTCGCGGGAGATATCGGGATTCTCGTATTCGACCGTGTGCTTGCCACCCTCCGGCACATCCTCCAGATGGGCGTAGCCGTTGGCGTCGAGCGTGCCGCGACGCGAAGAGCCGTCGGCAAAGGTGACGAGATAGCGGGTGTGCTTGATCGGTTGCGCCTCCCAGCCGCGCAGCTCCAAATCGAGCCAGTTGGGCTCTCGTCCGATACGGCCGGTGGGCAGATCGTCGACCTTTGCGGGCACCCGCCCCGGCCCCTCGAACGCATTGCCCGCTCCCTTCACCGAGAACGTCCCCGGACACGCGAAGGTGATGTCCCCGCCCTTGAGCGTCACCGAACTCTGCCCCGCCTTGAGCACGATGGTGTCTTTCGCGAGGATGTGGATCTCGTCGTTCGAGCTGGTGACGGTGACCGACTCGTCGGCGAGAATTTCCATCTCGTCGGTGTGGGCCTGGATCGTGTGGCTGCCGGCGGCGGCGATGGATTTGATGCCGCCCGAGTGGGTGAACAGGCTGGCGGCTTCGCCGGCGGTGGTGGCGTATGTCTTTGCGCTTGCGATGTGCAGGTCTTCGTGCACGGTGGCGTGCACATGCTGGCTGGCGAACAGGACGGTGCTGGCGGGGGTGGACAGGCCGATGTCGTCGGGCCCCTCGGTGACGAGGGTGGGCGTGGCGAAGCGTTCGGTGGGCTCGCCCGGGGTGCGGCTGCCGGGTTGGGCCTTTTTGGCTTCCTGCCCGCCGACGCTGCCGTCGAACGTGCCGTCTTTGGCCGGATCGAGGCTGTCGATGAATTCGGTCTGTTGCTTGTTGGCGTTCAGTGCCAGGGCACCTTGCGCGGATGCGGCCTCGGACAGTGCCTGGGCGGTGCGCTCGGCGGCGCGCAGTTGGCCGACGGCTTCGGCCACGTCCATCTGGGTGCCGGTGGCGTTCTGGCGGGCGGTGGCGCTGATGAGGAGGCCTTCGCCCGCGCGCACGGCGAGCCAGCCGTCGGTGCGCAGCTCGAAGCCGGTGCCGCGCCAGGGGCCGCGGTGGGCGCCGTCGAGGCGCTGGTCGATGAGGTGACCCAAACCCAATTGCGCTTCGGTCTCGCTGGTGGCCAGTCGAGTGCGCAGTTGGCCGGGGGCGTCGTCGGTGAGCCACTGATTCACCCCCGCCTCATGATTGTGGCTGTGCCAGCCGCTGACGGTGCCGGGGTGGTTGGCGCCCGAGTCGACGCCGGCGCTGAACGGGGGCAGGTCGTCCCCGTTGTAGAGCTGGCCGACGATGATGGGGCGGTCGATGTCGCCGTCGATGAAGTCGACCAGCACCTCGGTGCCGATGCGCGGCAGGAAGTGACTGCCCCAGTTGGGGCCGGCGAGCCATTCGGCGACGCGCACCCAGGTGCCCGAGCCCGCATCGCCCGGGGCGTTGCCCTCGGTGTCCTGGCTGCCGGTGTCGGTGAGCCCGCCGCGGTTGGGTGCGCTGCCGCGCTGCCACGGATACTGGATCTTCACCCGGTGGTCCCGGTCGGTGGTGAGGGCCGCCTCGGGGTGGCCGACCACCAGGGCGCTTTGCGGGCCGACGCGCGGAGGGGCGATGGGCAGCGGCACCACCGGGGCGCTGGCGTGCTGGAGCACGAAGCGGTTGCGGTAGGTGCCGTGTTCCAGGTCGGTGTTCTTCAGCAATTCGGCCGCGTCGGCGCCCAGGTTGTTGGCCGCATGGTGTTCGACGCTCAGCACGCGCAGGGTCGCTTCGTCGCCGCGGTACTGGTCGTGCTCGAGGAGCGTGAAGGTGGTCCCTTCGGCCATCCGGCGCACGGCGCCTTCGCCGGCCAGGCGCCGGTGTTCGGACTCGAAGGCGCTGAGCAAGAGATCGGTGCGCAGGCGCGCGGCCTCGGCGTCCTCGAAGCGGTAGGCGCTGCTCGCGTCGTAGATCTCCAGCGGCGGCACCTCGCCCATGTCCAGGGCGCTGAGCGCCTGTGCGCCGGTGGCGGTGAGTTTCTTGTAGTCCCAGCTGCTGCGGGTGACGGCGTTGGGCACCACCTGGGTGATGTCGCGCAGCGTTTGGATGCTGTCCTCACGCTCCGGTGCGTCGTTGCGATGGAAGCGGATCGTCGCCTGAGCGCACGCGGGGGCGTCGGCCTCGCGATCGAAGATCACCCATCGGTGCCGCGCGTGCGTTGCCTCGTCCCCGGCCGCCGCGCTCTGGTCGTGTTCGAAACGCCACGACAGGCCCTCCTCGGCCAGCAGGCGGCGCAGGAAGTCGAAATCGGTTTCGCGGTACTGGGTCACGCGGCTGTAGCGGCGCAGGGGCTGGGTGAGCTCGGCGCGCCAGTCGGCCATCGGGTAGTCGGCGAAGAGGGCCTCGGCGATGCCGAGCACGTCCAGATCCTGGAACTGGAAGCAGTCGCGGCGCTGGGCGCAGAAGGCGAGCCAGGGTTCGATGATCAGCCGGTAACGGGCCAGACCGCCGTCGGCGCCCAGGTTCAGGGCCTCGGTCACATGGCCGTGCCAGTGGCGCAGCGTGCCGTCGGCCTGCCGCAGGCGCAGGGTGACTTCCTCGCCCAGCAGCGTCTTGAGTTCGAAGTGGGCGTTGCCCGACAGGCAGTCGACCTCGAAGCGGAACAGTTCGCTGATGGCCTCGCGGCCGCTGAAGCGCTCGACCACCAGCGCCGCGTCGGGCAGGGCCGTGTCGATGCGCACCAGACGGGCGTGTTGCGACAGGGGGGCGTCGAACAGGTGGCGAAGTGAGGGCATGGGTCGCGCGTCTTGAAAAATGACGGACGATTATAGTCGCCTAGGCTTGCTATTCCAATAACATAGAGCGCAGTGCGGCGACGTCCTCGCGTCCGCGGAGCGGGCGGGCCAGGCGGCCGGTCGCAGTCGTCGACAAAAAAACGCCGCCCGCGGGCGGCGCATCAAGAGGCAGGCACAACGCAACCGTCAGTGGCGGCCGGCAGGCGCCTCGGGGACATACACCATCGATCCGTCCTGCATCCGGTAGGCGATGCCGGCGCGCACGCCGCCGCCGGCGCCGCCGCTGCCGTCGGCCTTGAACCGTTCGATCTTCTCGCCGTCCTTGACCACCAGTTCCATGTCCGGGGCGCCGGGGTTGCGGATGACGGTGACCTGGTCGGCGCCGTAGGGCGACAGGGGGCTGTTGGCGACGGTGAGCAGCAGCGCCGCGATGAGGACGAGGAAGACGTCGATGAGGTTCACCACCGAGAGGATGGGGTCCTCGTCGTGGGCGTCGTCGAGCAGGCCGCCGCGCATCATGGGGCCTCCCGGCGCAGGCGTTCGATCTGCGCGAGGTCGGCGGCGTACCAGCGCCGGCGCACGTTGAGCACGGTGTAGGTGACCGAGGCGGCGATGAGGGCGAGGATGACCGCCGAGAAGGCGATGGCCAGGGCCTGGGAGACGTCGGCGAGCTGGCCGTTGCCCAGCGCGCGCAGGGCCGGGCCCATGGGGATCATGGTGGCGACGAGGCCGAGCATGGGGGCCACGCGGGTGGCGATGCGCGCGGTGTCGAGGCGTTGCAGGGCGATGAGTTCGAGATCGGCTTGGCTCAGCTGCGGCGCGGCGCGCCAGGCCTGGACGAGTTCGAAGCCGGCGCCGCGCCGCGCGCGCCGCTGCCCGCTCTGCCACAGGAAGGCGCCGAGGCTGACGCAGGCGTAGGCGAACAGCAGGGCGATGGCGCACAGCACCGGGGCGAGGAACAGCTGCCCCAGGTGGTACATGGTGGTGTCGAGCGCGGCGATCATGCGGACGCCTCTGCGCGGCGGGGCCAGGCGCGATACACGGCGCCCGAAATGACGAGGGCGGCGAGCAGGGCGACGATGCGGCCCATGGGGGTGGCCGGCGCGGGGGCGACCGGCGGGGTGTCCACCGGCGCGAGCTTCTGCCCCTGCGGGCCCTGGGCGGCGAGCTGGCCGGCCACCGAGCGGCCCTGCAGGTCGCGGTCGGCGGTGTGGTTGCCGGTCTCGAGAAAGTGCTGGGCGTCGGGGTCGCCTTCGGCGGCGGCCTCGCGGAACCACTTCATGGCTTCGGCCTCGTCGCGCTTGACGCCCTTGCCCAGGTACAGGGCGGTGGCCCAATGCAGCTTGCCGAGGGTGGCGTAGTCGGTGTCGTCGCTGTGGGCGGCGCGGCGCATGAGTTCGGCGGCAGCGGCGTCGTCGCGCTCGACCGCTACCCCCGATTCGAGCATCAGTGCCTTCCAGATCATGGCGCCGACGAAGCCGGCGTCGATGCACTTGTCGAAGATCGCCATGGCGGTGGCATGGTCGCCGCACTTTTCCGCCCAGTAGCCGTAGGCGCACATGGTGCTGCTGGCGGGCTGATGCACCCAGTAGTCCATCGACAGGTCGCTGACCTCGCCGTTTTCGTTGGGCGGACCGCCGCAGGAGGTGGGCGGGATGAGGGCGTGGGCGGGTGCGGCCAGCGCCAGCGTGGCGGCAAGGGCGGCGGCGCGGATCAGGGGGGCGGGCATGGGACGGCTCCATCGGGCGTGACGCCGTCATCTTGGCCATCGTGGCGGGCGCCGTGAACCGCCCGGGGGCGCTTCGGGCAGATTGCCCCGCCCGCGGCGGGCGGAACCCCCGCCGGACGTCAGCGCCGATGGGGCGGGGCGCCGGTCAGGTGCTCAGCCCACAGCGCGCGGCGATGCGCGCCAGCTCCATGTCGTTCTTCGCGCCGACCTTGCTCTTGATCTGGTAGTGGCAGTTCTGCACCGTCTTCGGGCTGATCGACAGGCGCTGGCCGATGGCCTCGTGGCTGTGGCCGTCGAGCAGCAGGCGCAGCACCTCGAACTCGCGTGGCGACAGGTCGCGCAACGGGTCGGGGGCCTCGTCGAGCAGGGCCATGGCCAGCTCGGGGGCGATGTCGGGGCTGATCATGCGTGCCCCGGAGGCCACCTTGTAGACCGCCTGCACGAGCACGTTCGGTTCGCTGCTCTTGGTCACGTAGCCGAGCGCGCCGGCCTTGAGCGCCTGGGCGGCGAAGAGCGGCTCGCGGTGCATGGAGAAGGCGAGGATGCGGGCATTGGCGTCGCGCGCGCGCAGGCGGCCGATGAGCTCGACGCCGCCCATGTCGGGCAGGGCGAGGTCGAGCACCACCACGTCGGGGCCGTGCTCGCGGAACGCGTTCAGCGCCTCGCCGGCGGTGCCGGCCTCGGCGACGATATGCAGGTCGCCGCGGCGCTCGAGCAGGCGCCGGTAACCTTCGCGGACCACCGCATGGTCATCGACCAGCAGCAGGCGGATCATGCTCATCCCATTCCTCCTCGGGTTCGGCGGCGCGGTTGGGAAAGCGGGCGCACACCTCCATGCCGCGCGGGCGGCGCGGGTTCAGCGAAAAACGGCCGCCGAGGGCTTCGACCCGCTCGGTCATGCCCAGCACGCCCAGGCCGCTGCCGCGGGTGTCGCGGTGGTGGCCGATGCCATCGTCGACGATGCGCAGCTCGATGCCGGTCTCGTCGCGTTCGAGGCGCACCTCGATGTGTTCCGGTTCGGCATGGCGCAGGGCGTTGTTCAGGCCTTCCTGGACGATGCGATAGAGGCTGGCGGTCAGGTCGGCGGGCAGCTCGTCGATGGCGCCGTGCACCTGCAGGGTGACGGCGCAGCCGGGGCGGATGCGCTGCGCGCTGTCGGCCAGCTGCTCGAGGCTGGCGCGCAGGCCGAAGGCCTCCAGCCCCACCGGGCGCAGCTGGTGCAGGATGCGCTGCAGGTTCTCCATCATGGTGGCGGTGATGCGGCCGATGGCCGACAGCGAGGTCTGCAGCTCGGGCAGGCGGTCGCCGGCGTCCTCGGCGGCCACGCTGGCCTCGGCGCGGATCGAGGTGAGGCTCTGGCCGAATTCATCGTGCAGCTCGCGCGCCAGGCGGCGGCGCTCTTCCTCGCGCACCGAGAGCAGGCGCTGGGCGAGCTGGCGCTGGCGCCGGTCGGTGCGCTGCAGGCGCTCGGCCAGGTGGTCGAAACCTTCGGCGATGCGGCGCAGCTCGATCAGGCGCGGGCGCGGCATGCGCGCCGACAGGTCGCCGGCCTCGAGGCGGGCGATGGTGTCGAGAATGCGGTCGGTGGGGCGCAGGGCGCGGCGCACCGGCAGGTAGACGAGCAGGTTGACCAGCAGCACGCCGACGGTGATGGCCAGCACCAGGGTGAGCTGCGACCACACCTCGGCGGCCTCGCTGTCCACGTCCGGGGTGAGCACGAAGTCGCCCACCTTGATGCCCGGGTAGCGGCGGATGAGGCCGGCGAAGCGCGCCTCCGGCCCGGTCCAGCGCGCCAGCAGGGCGCGCACCCAGCCGGGCGGGTGGGAGGCGTCGGTGCCGAAGCAGCGGTGGGTCGGCGCGCTGCCGTAGATGTCCTGGATGGTGATGCACAGCTTGAGCAGCAGGCCCAGCTCGCTGAGCATGCCCAGCTGGAGGGAATCGAGCCGGCGGTCGAAGCTGGGGCGCTCGTCGTCGAGCTCGCGGGCGATGAGCTGCTCGATGGTGGCGCCGCTGCGTTTGACATGCTCGCGGATGCGCCGCGCCGCCTGGTCGAAGACCACGGCGCTGGCGAGCACGCAGATGAGGCAGGCGAACAGCGTCACCCGGATGATCAGGTGACGCTTGAGGTCGAAGCCGGGCGCGGCTGCCTGGGTGTGCTCAGGCGATGGAGTCATGCCGCGCCCTGGTGCAATGGATCAATGTCCGGCAGGGGCGAACTGCTTTTGCAGCGCCTCGAAACCGGCGCTGTAGATGCCGGCGATGGCGTCATGCGCATCGGCATCGCTCACGCCCTCCTTGGCCTTGAAGTGGCTGCGCCAGCTCACCCGGCTGCCCTTGCCTTCCGGGGTCACCTCCAGTTCGGAGACGTAGTCGGTCACCGGCAGGGGCGACTCGACGATGCGGTAGGCGTACTTGCGGTGGGCGTTGTCCTGCGACAGCTCTTCCTCGACGATGACGGCGCCGTCCTGGGTGGTCAGCTTGCGGGTCGCGCCCGCGTGGCCGGCCTTGCCCTTGATGATCTCGGTGCTGGCGATGACGGGATGCCAGTTCAGGTCGCCGAAGTTGCCCACCGTGTGCCAGACGGCGGCCGGCGGGGCCTTGAGCAGGGTCGATGCATCCACCGACAGGGTGCCGGCGGCGCTGGCGCCGAGGGCGAAGCCCGCACAGGCGAGGGCGGCACCGGCTTTTGCGATACGCGAGAAGGTCATGTGATGTCTCCAGGGATCTTGTGATTGGGGTGTCCGGGTCCGGGCGCGCACGCACGAACCGAGCAGACCCTTGGCATGGTGCCGTGCCCGCCCGCCTCTGGCGTGGGCGTAGCACCTGTCCAAAGCCGGGCAAAATGCCCGGTCGCATCCCCGGCCGGCGTCAGTGGCGGGTACCGCCGAACTTGTTCAGCAGGGTCTCGATGCCGGCGCGGTAGATGCCGGAGATCACGTCGAGCGCCTCGCCGTCGCTGACGCCTTCCTTGGCGTCGAAGCGGCTGCGCCAGGTGAAGCGGCAGTAGTCGCCGTCGGGCGTCAGCTCCATCTCGGAGACGTAGTTGTCCACCGGCAGGGGCGACTCGACGATGCGGTAGATGAGCATGTGGCCGGCGTCGTTCTGCCACAGCAGCTCCTCGTTGATGACCGCGCCGTCGCCGGTGGTGAGCTGGCGGATCGCGCCGATCGAGCCGGGCAGGCCTTCGACGATCTCGGTGCGGATGATGGCCGGATGCCAGTCCAGGTCGGCGAAGGTGCCGATCATCGCCCACACGTCGGCGGGGCTGGCGTGCAGGGTGGTGCTCTCTTCCACCGACAAGTCGCCGGTGGGGGCGAACTGTTTGAATTGGGCTGAGGTCATGGCCTTGTCTCCACAGGGTTCCGGATTCCAGTCATCGCGTGTGCGCGGGCAAGCGACGCTCCGCGCTTTCAATATAGCGGCCGGGCGCGGCGTCCGCGAGGCGGCCCGGACAGCGTATCATGCGTCCTGCCGGCCGCAAGCCGTCCGATTCACTGTGGTGCATTCCCATGTCCCTGAACGATCCCTTCGGCCGCCAGGCCGCCAAGCAGGCGCGCGATTACGCCGCGGTGGCACAGGCCCTGCGCGAGGCGGGCGTCGACTCGCTCGACGCGGCCGAGCGCTGCCTGGTCAACATCCGCCGCAATGCCATCGTGATGGTGTGGCTGGTGATGCTCTCCATCGTGCTGGCGGCCGTGATCCATCCCCCCGCGCTGCCGATCGTGCTGGTGTGCAGCGTGGCGGTGCTGCTCTGGGTCGGGGTCAGCACCCATCGCGGCCGCACCCATCTGCTGCGCTACATGGCCGACGAGCTGGGCGCCGAAACCTCCCGCGCGGCGGTCCGCCCGGACGCATCGAAGGACGCCGGCGCGGGCGACTGAACGCGCCCCGATAGGGGGGCGGTCAGGCGGGCGGCCCGTCTGCGTGGCGGAAGCCCACCCGCTTGACGTTGCACAGCAGCTCGTAGGCGATGGTGCCCGCGGCGCGGGCGACCGTGTTGACCGGCACCGTGCGCCCCCACAGCTCCACCGGCGCGCCCATGCCCGCCGCCGGCAGCTCGGTCAGGTCCACCATCAGCATGTCCATCGACACCCGGCCGATGAGGCGCGTCAGGGCGCCGTCCACGGCCACCGGCGTGCCGTCGGGCGCCGTGCGCGGGTAGCCGTCGGCGTAGCCCATGGCCACCAGGCCGATGCGCGTGGGCCGTTCGGTGACGAAGCGGCCGCCGTAGCCGATCGCCTCGCCCGCGGGCAGCTCGCGTACGCCGATGATGGCGCTGCCCAGGGTCATCACCGGCTCGAGCCCGTGGCCCTCGGCAGGCATCGGATCGGCCCCGTAGAGCATGATGCCTGGGCGCGACCAGTCGCGATGCGCCCGTGGCCAGCCCAGGATGCCGCCGGAATTGCACAGGCTGCGCGCGCCCGGCAGCTGCGCCGTGGCGTCGTCGAAGGTCCTGACCTGGCGCGCCGTGGCGAGCTCGTCGGGCTCGTCGGCGCGGGCGAAATGGGTCATCAGCGTGATCTCGCCCACGCCGGGCAGGCTGGCGAGCTTCTCGTGCGCCGCGGCGAAGTGCCCGGGCGCGAAGCCGGCCCGGTGCATGCCGCTGTCCATCTTCAACCACACCGGCACCGGGCGCGTCGGCGGATGCTGCTCGAACAGGAACACCTGGTCGCGGTGGTGCACCACCAGCCACAGGTCGAAGGCCTCGGCACGGGCCAGGTCGTCGGCGCCGAAGGCGCCTTCCAGCACCAGGATGGGGCCGCCGATGCCCGCCTCGCGCAGGGCCACCGCCTCTTCGACCACCGCCACCGCGAAGCCGTCCGCCTCGGGGGCCAGCGCGCGCGCGCAGGGCACGGCGCCATGGCCGTAGGCGTTGGCCTTGATTACCGCCAGGGCGCGCCCGCCGTGGCGGCTGCGCGCCAGCTGGTAGTTGTGTCTCAGGGCGTTCAGATCGACATGGGCGAAGGCCGGGCGGCTCAATGGGAACTCCGGTGGAGGGTGCCGAGACGATGGGCGAGGCCGTGGGACGACGCGGTGTCGTAGCGCTCGAGGCCCAGCCCGTCGGTGCGGATCCCGGGCGCGTGCCCGGTGACCAGATCGGCCACGAGCTTGCCCGATCCGCAGGCCATCGTCCAGCCCAGCGTGCCGTGGCCGGTGTTGAGGAACAGGTTACGCAGCGGCGTGCGCCCGACGACGGGCGTGCCGTCGGGTGTCATGGGCCGCAGCCCGGTCCAGAACTCGCCGCGCGCCAGGTCCGCCGCGTCGGGGAACAGCTCGCGCACCACCTTCTCGAGGGTGCGTCGCCGGCGCGGCAACAGGCGCAGGTCGAAGCCCGCCAGCTCGGCCATGCCGCCGACCCGCAGGCGGTTGTCGAAGCGGGTCAGCGCCACCTTGTAGGTTTCGTCCATCACCGTCGAGCGCGGTGCGGCGTCGGGGTCGGCGAGCGGCAGGGTGAGCGAGTAGCCCTTCACCGGATAGACCGGCAGGCGCAGCCCCAGGGGGCGCAGCAGGGCACGGCTGTCGCTGCCCAGGGCGAGCACGTAGCGCTCGGCGCCGAGCACCGTATCGCCCACGCGCACCCCGGTGATCCGGTGGCCGTCGCCGATCAGCGCGTCGATCCGTTCGCCGAAGCGGAACTGCACCCCCAGCGCGGCGGCTTGGGCCGCCAGGGCGCGGGTGAACAGGTGGCAGTCGCCGGTCTCGTCACGCGGCAGGCGCAACGCGCCCACGAACCGGTGCGCGACCCGCGCCAGCGCCGGCTCGGCCGCGCACACGGCGTCGGCATCGAGCAGCTCGTGGGGGACGCCGAACTGCGCGAGCACCGCCATGTCGCGCCGCGCCGCCTCCAGCTGGGCGCGGTGGCGGAACACCTGGGTGGTGCCCAGCGCGCGGCCTTCGTAGTCGAGGCGGATCTCCGCGCACAGGGCATGCAGGCACTGCTGGCTGTAATCGGCCAGGCGCATCATGCGGGACTTGTTGATCGTGTAGCGCGCCGCCGTGCATTCGCGCAGCATCGCCATCAGCCAGGCGAGCTGGAAGCCGCTGCCGTCGGGCCGGATCGCCAGCGGCGCGTGGCGCTGAAACAGCCACTTGAGCGCCTTGAGCGGGATGCCCGGCGCCGCCCATGGCGCGGTGTAGCCCGGCGAGATCTGCCCCGCGTTGGCGAAGCTGGTCTCCTGCGCCGGCCCGTCCTGGCGGTCGATGACGGTGACGCGGGCGCCCTGGCGGGCCAGGTAGTAGGCGGTGGTAGTGCCGATCACGCCACTGCCGAGCACGAGGACATCCATGGTTGATCTCCGAATCGTTGGTGGTTTCGCTATCCTATGGGTGAATACGAAGTGAAATTCACCAAATTCGACCCTCTCGGCCGGACCGCGGCCGGGGTTTTCCCCGGGCGCGACCGGGGGGAGGAGTGAAATGCGCGACCTCGATCGTATTGACCGCAAGATCCTCGCGCTGTTGCAGCGCGACGGCCGCATGACCATGACCGAACTGGCCGAGCAGATCGGCCTGTCCGCCACCCCGTGTACCGAGCGCGTGCGCCGCCTGGAACGCGAAGGGGTGATCACCGGCTACCACGCCCATGTGGCCCCGGCGGCGCTGGACCGCGCCCTGCTGGTGTTCGTCGAGATCAAGCTGGCCACCAAGTCCGAAGAGGCCTTCGACCAGGTGCGCCGGGAGATGATGTTCATCCCCGAGGTGCTCGAATGCCACCTGGTGTCCGGTGAGTTCGACTACCTCATCAAGGCCCGCATCGGGCGCATGGGCGAATACCGCCGCCTGCTCGGCAAGATCCTGCTCAAGCTGCCGGCAGCGGCCGAATCGCGCAGCGCGGTGGTGATGGAAGAGGTCAAGGAGACGAGCTGCCTGCCGGTGGAGCCTTAGGGTCGGTGCTCCGGCGTCGAGCGGCCGTGCCTGCGCCGATTGCCATGGTCATGGGTTTTGGCGTGTCGGAAATTCCACTCAGGATGGATCGGCCTCCTGCCGTAAAAAAACACCATGAATCAACGGACAAGACACGCATGCGGCATGCGCTCGACGGTCGCCGGCACACCGCTGGCATCCGCTTCGACGCCATGCGGGCATTCGGGGGGGCGCATGCGAGTCGTGCGTCTCCTGCTGTGCGTGCTGTTCGGATGCCTCGGGTCGAATGCGCTGGCCCGCGAGGCGGTTTCCGTCCAGTTGATCTGGAAGCACCAGTTCGAGTTTGCCGCCTTCTACGCGGCGCAGGCCATGGGCTACTACCGGGACGCGGGGCTGTCGGTCACCATCAAGGAAGGTGGCCCCGGCATCGATGCGGTCCGCGAAGTCACCCAGGGGCGGGCCGATTTCGGTGTCGGCACTTCGTCCCTGGTGGTCGAGCGCGCCCAGGGGGCGCCGGTGGTGGTTCTGGCGACCTTGATGCAACACTCGCCAATCGCGCTGCTGGCGCGGCGAACGGCCCGGATCGACAGCGTCAGCGATCTCGCCGGGCGCCCCGTCGCGGTGGACCCGCACAGCCGGGACGAAATCGAGGCCTATCTGCTCGCGTCGGGCATCAAGAAGGACCAGATCCGGTTGGTCGACCAGCCCGACTGGACCCTCGATTCCCTCGACCGGGGCCAGATCGCCGCCAAGGCCGTCTATGTGTCCAACGAGCCCTTCCTCGTTCAGGCACGGGCGCACGACTATCTGCTGCTGACGGCGCGTTCCGCGGGCATCGATCTGTTCGGCAACATGCTGTTTTCCAGCGAGGCGATGCTCAAGGCGCGACCCGAGGTGGTCCGCGCCTTTCGCGAGGCCACGCTCAAGGGCATGGTCTATGCGCTCGATCATCCGGGCGACATTGCCGAGCTGATCATTGCCCGCTACAACACCCAGCACAAAACCCGGGCGCACCTGTTGTTCGAGGCGGAGAAGATCCGCGAGCTGACCCGCCCGGACATCGTCGAGCCCGGTTACATGAGCCGCGGGCGCTGGCGCCACGTGGTGAGCGTCTATGCCAGCCAGGGCAAGATCGCCGCCGATTTCGACCTCGACGGGTTCCTCTACGACCCCAATCCCAAGCCCGTCCCGAGCTGGCTGATCTGGGTGGCCTTTGGCACCACCCTCGCGCTGGTGCTGTCCTGGGCCGTGCTGGCGCGGATGCAGCGCATCAACCAGCGGCTGCATCGCGAGGTGGCCGAGCGCAAGCAGGCGGAGCGGGCGTTGAACGCCAGCGAGGCGAAATATCGCGAGCTGGTGGAGAACGCCAACGCCATCATCATCCGCATGGATATGCAGGGCACCATCATCTATTTCAACGAAGTGGCCGAGAAGGTGTTCGGATATCGGGCCGACGACGTGCTGAACCGGGGCGTCGTCGGCACCATCGTGCCGGAAGTGGAATCCGGCACCCGGCGGGATCTGTCCGCCATGATCGAGGGGCTGCTCGAGGCGCCGGAGCACTACGGAGAAAACGAGAACGAGAACATCACCCGGGATGGCCGACGCATCTGGGTGCGCTGGTCGAATCGGGTCATCCGCGACGGCGCGGACCGGGCGACCGGTCTGCTGTCGATCGGCCACGACATCACCGCCGAGCACCAGCTCGAGCAGGAACTCGAACAACACCATCGCCACCTGGAGGCGAAGGTGGTCCAGCGCACCAGCGAACTGGTCACCGCAAAACTGGCCGCGGAGCATGCCAACCAGGCCAAGAATGAATTTCTGGCCCAGATGTCCCACGAGCTGCGCACGCCGCTGCATGCGATTCTCGCGTATGCGCGCATGGGAAGCCGCAGGAGCGCGAAACAGGACTTCGACAAGATCCCCGTGTACTTTTCCAACATCGGCGACAGCGCCGAGCGCCTGTCGCGGCTCGTCGATGACCTGCTCGATCTGTCGCGTCTGGAGTCCGGCGAGATCGCGCTGTTCGCGCAGACCACCGACCTGCGTCACCTGACCGAGCGGGTCGTCGAGGAAATGAGCGGCCTGCTGGCGGATCGCGGCATTCGGGTCGCGTGGGCCGACAGTCCCGGGCCTGCGGACACCCTGTGCGACGCCCAACGTATCCACCAGGTGCTGGTCAATGTGCTGGGCAACGCGATCAAGTTCTCTCCGCCCGGCTCGACGATCACCCTCCAGATTCGGGAAACGACCGGCAGTCGGCTGGGCGCGCCGGGCGAGGAACTGACGCTGGAGGTGCGCGACCAGGGGCCCGGCATCCCGCCGGACGAACTGGAAAGCATCTTCTGGCGCTTCACCCAGTCGAGCGCCACCCGCACCGGCGCGGGCGGTAGCGGCCTGGGGCTCTCCATCGCACAGGGCTTCATGCACCTGCACCACGGCGAACTGCTCGCCAGCAACAATCCCGACGGCGGCGCCTGCTTCACCCTCGTGTTCCTGCCCGCGAGCCGCGCCGTGACCCGCCCCGTTGCCCGGGCCGGACACTGACCCGCCTCCGGGACGCCGCCGGCGTCCGCAGCGTCACCCTGGCCGGTGACATGAATGCGTATTTCTCATCCATTCGATGCAAACATTCCGTTTGATCGGCTTGCGATACATCAAAAGAATAAGAGCTCTTGGCGCGATCTTCGCGCCAGTGAGCGTGTGTCATGAGGATGAGAATAATGCAAGCGATATCCGCATCCATGTGGGTCGATGTCCGCAGCTTCGTCAGCGCGGACGGACCCGCGTATCAGTCCATGGTGCCGCCCGCGGGCAAGCAGCCCTGGAGCAATGCGGTCTTTGCCGACCGCCCCGTTCCACTCGGTGATCTGCGCCGCTCGGCGAGCCGCGCCAGACTGGCGGCCGACGGCTACGTCCTGGTCGAGGGGTGCCCGCCGGTGCGCTTCGATGCCGACGTCCCGCGCGATACGGCGAGCTACGACGCCGAGATCATCGCCCTGGTGGGGCGTTGCCTGGCGGGAGACATTCGGGTCTTCGACCACCAGGCGCGGGAGCAGCACGGCCAGGCCGGCGCCGGCGGGATCGGGCGCGAGCTCGGCCGGTCGCGTCCGGGGGCGGTCGCTTATGCGCATGCCGATTACTCGCCGGCATCGGCCTGGCGGGTGATCCACACGGCGTTTCCCGGCGCGGCCGCGCAAGACCGCTTCCTGATCCTGAACCTGTGGCGCTCCGCCGACGACCCGGTCAGCGCCTTTCCGCTCGCGCTGTGTGAGCGCGCCTCGGTGCGTGCCGCCGACCGGGTGCGCTGCGAGCTGCGCTACGCCGATCGCACCGGCGAGTTTCAGCTGTTGCGGGGCGCGGATCATCATCGCTGGGGCTGCTTCCCGCGAATGCGGGCGACCGAGACCCTGGTCTTCGTGAGCTTCGATTCGGCCCACGAGGAAGATTCGGCCGTCTTTCACTGCGCCGTCGCCACCGATCCCTCACCGGAGGCCCGGCGGCGAAGCATCGAGTCGCGCTGCGTGGTCCGCCTTCGGCACTGGCGCACGCCGTGAGCACGGACGAATGCCCGGCATCGCGGGTGCCGTGGCCAGCAGATTCGTTCCGCGACGACACCTGTTTCCAGAACCCCTTGCCGCATGCGGCACCCGAAAACACGGAGGAAGCATCAATGACGCCGCGTGAAACCAGCCCGGAGAACGGCATTGACAGCGATTTTCGCCATCTGTCGAGCAATCCCATGGTGCGCATCGAAGGCGGGGGCGACGACGGCACGCAACCCGTGTTCTTCGAGGTGACCGAGCGCCATCTCAATGGCGGCGGCACCCTGCACGGCGGGGTGCTCGCCTGCGCGCTGGACAGCGCACTGGGCGAGCGCGTGTATCGCCAGGCCAGCCGCCGCGGGCGGGGCCCGTGCCGCGTCGTCACCACCCAGCTGGACATCCACTACTGCGAGCCGGCACTGGCGGGCGATCGCGTCAGCCTCGAGGTGTCGATCCTGCGCATGGGCGGCCGCCTGGCGGTGGCCGAAGCGCTGGCGAGCGTCGGTGAGCGCGTCATCGGCAAGGCGGTCGGGGCCTTTTACCTGAGCGGATCGGGGTGAAGGCCCGGGGCCGATCCCGATCGGGTGCTGCAGCGTCGGCCGTGTCCCGGGGGGCGTCGAGGGCGCATGGCGCGGCGCCTCCGTTTTTGTGATCATGGGCATTCCGACATCACGCTTCCCGCGCCGGCCTCGGGTTCATGGCGGGCGGGAAGGGCAGGTCAGCACAAGGGCGCCGCGAGCCGATGGGAATGGACGACTGGAAGGATCGACTGCGCTCGTTCGTGCGGGCGGAATGGCGCGCGCAGACCGCCATCCGGGCGAGTGATCGCCCCTGGCAGATGCCTTTTGCGGCGAGTCTGGCCATGGGGCTGCCGCTGTTGTTCGGCGCCTGGTTCAACCAGATGGCGCCGGCGCTGATCGGGTCACTGGGCGGGTTGGTGTTCCTCTACCTGCCGCGCACCGCGCTGCAGCATCGCATGGTCACGCTCATGGCCTGCGGTTTCGGCATGGTCGGCTGCTTCGCGCTGGGGGTCCTGAGCCACCTGCTGCCGGCGGTCATCATGCCGGCCCTGGCGCTGTGCGCCACCCTGGTGACCATGGTGTGCCGGGTGTATCGCCTGGGGCCGCCGGGCAGCCTGTTCTTCGTGATGGCGGCAGCCATCGGTGCGGATGCGCCCGGCACCCTGGCCCAGGTGCCCGAGCGGGTCGGCCTGCTTGCGCTGGGCGCGGTCGGGGCGGGCGTGATCGCGCTCGTCTATAGCGTGCTCATCCTGCGCATCCGCGACCCCCTGCCGGTGGCGCCGCTTCCGCCGCCCACGTTCGATTTCGTCGTCTTCGATTCGATCATCGTCGGTCTCAGCGTGGGGGTTTCCTTCCTGGCCGCCCAACTGCTCGATCTGCACAAGGCCTACTGGGTGGCGGTGAGCTGTCTGGCGGTGATCCAGGGCGTCAGCCGGCGCAGCGTGTGGGAACGACAGATTCATCGGGTCGTCAGCACCAGCCTGGGGCTGGTGCTGACGTGGCTGGTCTTCGCCTTGCCGTTCGACCGCTGGGGTTTCGTGCCGCTGGTCATGGTGCTGGCCTTCGTCATCGAGACCCTGGTGGTGCGTCACTACGGGTTCGCGACCGTGTTCATCACCCCGATGGCGATTCTGCTCGGCGACGCAACGAGCTTCCCGCTCGGGGATGCCTCCGCGCTCATTCAGGCGCGCTTCATCGACACCGTGCTGGGCAGTCTGGTCGGATTTCTGGGCGGGATGGCGATTCACAGCCAGGGCGTTCGCCAGGCCGTCGGGGCGCCGTTGCGCCGAGTGTTGGGGGGGCAGGGACCGGAAGGTGTGAAGCGCCGTCGCACAGTGGATCGATGACGACGATGCATGTCCGGGCGCGATGTCCGGCAGGTTTCAGTCCGGCGGGTGCGCGAGCAGGGGAAGCACCTCGCTGGCCCGGCGCGGCGGGCTGATGTGGAAGCCCTGGACCAGATCGCAGCCGCAGCGCGCCACGAAGTCGAACTGCAACGCATTCTCCACGCCCTCGGCCACGCACCGCATGCCCAGGACGCGGGAAATGTCGGCCACCATGCGCACGATGGCGCGGTCCTCCTCGCTGGTTTCCACCTTGGCGATGAAGGAGCGGTCGATCTTGAGCTTGTCGGCCTTGAAGCGCGACAGGTAAGAGAGGCTGGAGTAGCCGGTGCCGAAGTCGTCGATGGCCACCGAGGAGCCGATGTGCTTGAGGTCGGCGATGATCTCGCGCACGGTGTTGCTGTCCTGCATCAGGATCGACTCGGTCAGTTCGATGGTGATGACGTCGGTGCCGATGCCGGCGTCGCGGGTGCAGCGCATGAGCAGGTCCACGATATCGGTGCGGTAGATCTGCAATCCGGAGACATTGACCGCGATCCGCAGCGGATGGCCGGCGTCGCGCCAGCGCCGCGCCTGCTGGCAGGCTTCGGCCATGACCCACTCGCCGATGGGGACCACGAGGCCGGTTTCCTCGGCGACGGGGATGAACTCCGCCGGAGAGATGGCCTGTCCGCCGTGCTGCCAGCGCAGCAGGGCCTCGACGCTGCTGAAGCGCTGGTCGGCCACCCGGGCGACGGGCTGGTAGGCCAGCGTGAAGGCGTTCTCGGCCAGGGCGCGGTGCAGGGCGTTGACCATCTCCAGCCGTTGCGTGGCCGCTTCGTTCATCTCCTGGCGGAAGAAGGCGTAGGCGCCGCGTCCCTGTTCCTTGGCGCGGTACATGGCGGTGTCGGCGCGCTGCAGCAGGGTGTCGAAGTCGCTGCCATCCATGGGCACCATGGCGATGCCGATGGACGCGCTGGTGGTGAGCGAGCGGTCGCCGATGCGTACCGGGGTCTTGAGGGCGTCGATGATCTTGTCGGCGATGCGGGCGGCGTCGCCGGGCTCGTCGATCTCGTTGACCAGGATGACGAACTCGTCGCCGCCGAGCCGGCTGATGGTGTCGGCCTCGCGCAGCACCTGGCGCAGGCGCTTGACGACGGCGACCAGCAGCTGGTCGCCGGCCTGGTGGCCGAGCGAGTCGTTGATGCGTTTGAAGTGGTCCAGGTCGAGGAACATGAAGCCCATCGCGCGCCCGGTGCGCTTGCGCTTCTCGAGCGCGTGGGTGAAGCGGTCGCGCAGCAGCAGACGGTTGGGCAGGCCGGTCAGGTGGTCGTGCTCGGCCAGCGCCTGAATGCGCTCCTCGGCCTGCTTGCGCGCGGTCACGTCCTCGAAGGCGGCGACGAAGTTGGTGATCTTGCCCTGCTCGTCGAACACCGCGGCGATCGACAGCCACTTGGGATAGACCTGCCCGTTCTTGCGCCGGTCCCACACTTCGCCGCTCCAGTGGCCGAACTGGATCAGGCGCTTCCACATGTCGGCGTAGAAGTCGTCGTCGTGGCGACCCGACTTGAGCACCCGCGGAGTCTGCCCGATCACCTCCTCGGGCCGGAAGCCGCTGATGCGGGTGAAGGCGGCGTTCACATCGACGATGATGCCCTTGTCGTCGGTCACCAGCAGGGCTTCGGCGCAGTGCTCGAACACTTTCTGGGCGAGCAGCAGCTTCTGCTGGTGTTCGCGCCGTTCGGTGAGGTCGGCGAACACCCAGATGGAGCCGGCGTGGGGGTCGTCCGCATGCAGCGGGCGGCCGACCCGGTGACACCAGATCGGGCTGCCGTCGCGGCGCCGGTGCCAGCCGGTGCGGTCGCTGAAGCCGTGTTCGAGCAGGTCCTGGTAGATGGTCGCGCCCTGCTCGCGCCAGTCGTCCTCGCCTTCGTAGATTACGGCGGTGCGCTGGCCGATGAGCTCGCTCGCCGAATCCCAGCCGAACATGGCGGCGAAGCGCGAGTTGCAGTTGATGATCTCGCGTCCGCGCACATGGGCGATGCCCACGTGGGCATTCTCGAAGATCAGCCGCATCTCGTCGAGCAGGCCCTGGATGCGGGCCTCCTGGCGGCGCTTGTCGGTGATGTCGCTGACGGTGATGACGCGGCCGCCGTCGGGCAGGCCGACGCTGCGCAGGTTGAGGAAGCGCGCGTCGGGCAGGACCAGTTCGCAGGGCACGGCGGCGTCGCAGCATTCCGAGGTGTCGCACTGCTTGCTGTGCCGGATGCAGGGGGCGCTGCCGATGTGCGGCAGCTGCTCGCAGGTCATGCCGATGTGCACCGGGGCGTGGTCGAGAATCTCCTCGAGGCGCCGGTTCCATGCCGCCACGCGACCGCCGGCGTCGAGCACCAGCACGCCCTGTTCGAGGTTGTCCAGGGTGGTCTGCAGCAGCAGGGCCTGGGCGGCCTGCTCGCGCTCGCGGCGCAGGCTCTCGCGGGCCTTGATGTCGCTGATGTCGGTGTAGGTGCCGACGATGCCGCCGTCGGGCGTGGGCTGCTCGGAGATGCGCAGCCAGCGGTCGGCGGGCAGTTCGATTTCGTCGCTGGCGGCGCGGCCCGCGCGCGCGGCCTGGTGCAGTGCCTGCCAGCGCTGCGCCCAGGGGCTGTTGGCCAGCCCTTCGATCATTTCGGCGAAGGTCTGTCCGAGCTCGGGGTGCACCATGTCGGCGAACACCTGCTGCAGCACCGGGTTGCGCAGAATCAGGGCATCGTCCTCGTCGAACAGGGCGAAGCCGTCGGAGCTGCTGCGCAGGGCGGCGGACAGGCGTGCCCGCGCCGCCTCGGAGACCCGGCGTTCATGGTCGAGCGCGGCGTTCAGGCCGCGCAGGGTGTCGAGCGCCCGGGCCAGCTCGGTGGTGCGTTGTTCGACCTGCTCGCCGAGCACCACCGCCTTCTCGAAGAAGCTGTAGTCCGGGTTCTGCGCGTCCATGCCGCGCTCGACGCGGTCCATGAGCACGCGGATGATCTTGTCGCGGCGGGCCAGCTCCTGCTGGACCGAGCCGGTCACCGCGATGCGGTCGGGGGTGGCGGGCGGGTGCTGGCTCATGCGGGCGCGCCGTCGTCGCGTGGGGGGGCGAAGGCGATCGCGGTGAAGGTCTGGTTCACATGCACGCCGCGATACAGCTCGCCGTAGCTGGCCAGGCCGGCCACATGGCGTTCCCTGAGGAAGGCCGAGACCGCCTCACGGGTGCCGCGCTGGCCGAATTCGAGCCGCCGCAGGATGCAGTCGCAAGCCAGCACCATGTCGAGCGTGCCGATCCGCGCTTCGCACTCGGCCAGGCTCTCGGACAGGGTGCGCAGCGGATCGGTGCCGGTGGCCAGGGTCAGCACGATGCCTTCCTCGATGGCGCAGTAGAAGCTCAGGCTGCCGTCCGCGTTCACCTTCTGGATCGAGCGCACATGTTCGGCGCCGCCCACGCGCACGAGCACCGGATAGGCGGCGAAGGCCATGGGGTCGAGTTCGGTGAGGGAGACGCCGGCAAGGCGGGCGTATTCCTCCGCCGCCGGCAGGCCGTTGATCTCGGTCACGATGCGTTCGGCCGGCCGCGCGCCGGTGACCACCATGCGCACGTCGCTGCGGATCACGTGCTGGGACTTGAACAGCTGGAAGGGGCGGCGGGTGCGCACCAGTGCCACTACCGAGGCATCGCTGGCGATGTCGCCTTCGTGGAGGATGCGGGTGCGCACGAACTGCAGCCCGTCGCCGGCCGAGCCGCCGATCAGCGGGATCTGCCCGATCAGGGCCTGCACCGCGTGGCCGACGGCTTCTTCCCGGCGCGACAGGCCGTCGATCAGGGTGAACGCGAAGGTGCCGCCGTCGTGCTCGTGGGCCGGTGCGATCCGGGTCATGGCCGCTTCGAGGGCGTAGCGCCAGGCGGGCATGTCGAGGTCGGCGAGGTGGTCGACCTTGACCGTGGCGACGGTGAAGTCGTCCGCGGGCAGCGCGATGGCGACGATGGATTCTTCCTGATAACCGGCAGGGCCGATCTCGCCGGCGGTCGAGCAGCCGATCAGCCGGGTATGCTCGGGCAGCCCCGCGCGCAGGGCCTGCGCCAGCACGGGTGCGTCGTAGCGATTGGCAAAGAACACGACGACCAGCGCATCATTGCGGCCGGACAGTTGCCGGAGGATGTTCTCCACCGCAGCGCGCGTCGACGGCTCCCCGGAAGTGGCAACCTGGATTGTGCCCACGTGCTCTCCTCACGCCGATACCGGCTGTTCCCCTGGTCGCATCGGGCTCGTTGGACCGATGTCGCATCTGTTTTTGAGTAGCCATACTACCTTAGTGGTAACGGTATGGTAAGAGACCGGCTTTAGGGCGAATTTCGCCATACGGCGCGGTATGCAGGCGTTTACAGGGCGGCTCGGGGCGAGATTCAGGCGTCGGTGGTGGCGCCGCTCCGGGTATCCGGATCGGGTCCGGACGGTGCGCCCGCCGGGGCCGTGAGCGGAATGCGCAGGCACATCTCGGTGCCCGGTGCGCCCGGCGGCGTGACCAGGGTCAGCGAGCCGCCGAGCAGGTGTTCGGCGATCTGCTGGCAGATGTGCAGCCCCAGGCCGGTGCCGCCCAAGTGGCGGCCGGTGGTGTAGAACGGGTCCCAGATGTGTTCCCGGTCGGCCTCGGGGATGCCGCGACCGTTGTCACTGACCGTGATCACGGCCTGCTCGCCGTCGCGCCGGGCGCGGATGACGATGTCGCCGCCGGTCTCCTCCGGATAGGCGTAGCGCTCGGCGTTGGCCACCAGGTTCTGGATGACCTGCCCCAGCGGGCCGGGGTAGCTGTCCAGCGCGATGCCGGCAGGCACCTCGGTGACGATCCGGATCCGCTCCCGTCGGGCGTCGCCGCGCATCAGGGTGACCAGGGCGCTGATCACGCCGGCCAGCTCGAAGCGCTGCCGTTCCGCCGTGGCCCGCTCTGCCGCGACCCGCTTGAATTCGGTGATCAGGGTCGAGGTGCGCGCCAGGTTCGCGCTGAGCAGGTCCAGCCCCCCGGAGGTGCGCTCAAGGTAGCCGGTGACATCGGATTCGCGCAGGCCGGCCGCATAGGCCCGGCGCAGGGTGTCGAGCTGTGCATGGAGCGCGTCGCGATTGAGCATGGCGCTGCCGAGCGGGGTGTTCAGTTCGTGAGCGACGCCGGCCACCAGCAGGCCCAGGGAGGCCAGCTTTTCGCTGCGTACCCGGTCGTCCAGGGAGGTCTGCAATTGCGCCAGGGAGCGGTTGAGCGCCATGTTGGCCTTGGCGAGTCGCGCCGAGGTGCGGGCGTGGCGCGCGTGGGAGTTGGCCAGCGAGATCGCCAGCAGGGTGAGGATCAGCAGCGTGCCGCCGGCGATGGGCAGCACGAAGTCCCGCTGGGTGCCGCGGATCCCGGCGATGGCAGTGTGGGGGAGCTGGTCGGCGATGTACCAGGTCGGGGCGTAGGGGGTGTTGGCGTCACCCGGGTGGAAGCGGATGAAGTACCACAGGCCCGACGCTGTCATGAACTGACCCGAGTTGCCCGGTGCCGCCCGCATGGCCTGCCACGCGGCGGGATGACGGTGGCCCATGTCGCGCTTCGGCTCGCCCCGGGCAAAGGCGAAGGCGTCTTGCGGGTCGGGGGCATGGAGCCATTGGCCACGGTCGTTGAGCAGGTGCAGGCGCGCGCCGCCCATGCGTGCGAAGTTGGCCAGGACCGCGCCGGCATCGAGATTGAGCACCGCGACCCCCGGGGCGGCCATGGAGTCGTCGACGACCCGGGCGGCGATGCGCAGGGTCGGCCGGATGGGGATCTCGACCCGACCGTGCTCGATGTTGGCATCCAGGGGCGAGAGGTAGATGTCGTCGGGCGACAGGGTGCGGGTGATGCTGCAGTAGGGGCGTCCGGACTTGTCCTGCAGCTGCGCGTCGGGCACGCGGACGGGTCCCGCCTCGGGGTCGGCGTCGAGGCGGACGCGTTCGTGGCAGCCGTCGTCGAGAAAGCGCACCTGCATGTAGTCGGGATGGGCGATCATGAAGTCGCGGAACAGCCCGGCGAGCCGGTCCGCCGCCGCGGCGGGGGGCAGTTGCGTCAGGGTCGAGGCGGTGACCTGGCGGATGAAGCGGATATCCGCCTGCAGTTGCTTGGCGGCCGTGCGCAGGGTGTTGGCCACCAGCCCGAGGCGCTCGACCTGGTCGCGTCCGGCACGTTCGAGTTCGGTCGTGACACGCGCCTCGTACACCAGGTAGGCGGCCGCGGGAATCAGCAGCCACCAGGGCAGCAGATAGCCGAGCAGGGCACGGATGCGGTAGCGCATCGGGCTCAGGCCGCAGCGCCGGCCGCGCCGCAAAAGTCGATCAGGGCCTCCAGCGGCATCGGGCGGGCGTACAGCCAGCCTTGCCCGATGTGGCAACCATGGGCCGTGAGCCACTCGGCCTGGGCGGCGGTCTCGACCCCTTCGGCGATGACGGTGGCGTCGATGGAGCGGGCCAGGTCGAGGATCAGGCGGACCAGTTGGCGACCACGTTCGTCATGCTCGAGGCGGGCGACGAAGACCTGGTCGATCTTCAGGCGGTCGGCCGGGAGCTGGTAGACGTATTCCAGCGAGGAGAAGCCGGTGCCGAAATCGTCGATGGCCACCGTGTTGCCGCCGTCCCGGTAGCGGCTCAGCGCCTGCGAGACATGAGCGAAGTTGTCCATGGCCGTGGTCTCGGTCACTTCCACTTCGAGGCGCCCCGGCGCGATGCCGGCGGCCGCGCAGGTCTCGAGGAGCCCGGGGATCAGGTTCGGGTCCTCGAACTGGCGTGCCGACAGATTGATGCTCAGCACCAGATGCGCCAGCCCCGCCGCGGCGAGCCGGTCGAGGGCCTGGCAGGCCTGACGCAGCACCAGATCGCCGATGGCATGGATGTAGGAGGATTTCTCGGCGATCGGGATGAACTCGGACGGTGGAATCAGCCCTTCGTCGGTACGCCAGCGCAACAGCGCCTCGGCCCCGACCACGCGCCCGCTCGCCATGTCCACCTGCGGCTGGAACTGCAGGAACAGGGCCTCGCGGCGCAGATCCTGGCCCAGCCGCGACATGAGGGCGAAACGATGGCCGGCGGCCTGTTCGATGTGGGGGTCGTAGGCGATCCGGCTGCCGGGCCCCTGCAGTTTGGCATGGTGCAGCATGCCCCAGCCGGCGCGCAGCAACTCGGCCGGATCGCCGTCGATGGCGTCGAGCGCGATTTCCATGACGCAGGCGGTGAGGCGGTAGCGTTCGTCGTCGATCTCGAGTGGTTCGTCGAACACCTGCGCCGCCCGCGCCATGGTGACCTGCGCCGCCGGGCCGACGATGCCGAACACGTCGGAGCTGATGCGCGCGACCACCGCCGGGGCCGGAAAGCGTTGCTGCAGCGGGGCCACGAGCGCGCGCAGGATGCGATTGCCCAACTCGACCCCGAAGGCGTCGTTGAGGCCGGCGAAGTTGTCCAGGTCGAGCAGCACCAGGTGGTGCTCATGGCCCTCGCCCTGCAGGCGGCGTGTTTCGATCTCGCGCAACAGGGCGCCCCGGTTCGGGATGTGCAGCAACTCGTCCTCGTAGGCCATGCGGTCGAGACGGCTGATCAGGGCGACGTTGCCGAAGCCCTTGGAGGCGTTGGCGGCGAAGACTTTCACCAGCTCGCGCTCGGTGCGCTCGAGCGGCCGCCCGGAGGCGATGTAGATGACGTAGTCGGACAGGGCGAGCTGGCGCGGCACGAAGATGAGCTGGAAATCCGTGCCGGCCACGTCGGTGCGGCGTGCGAGCACCTCGCGGATCCGTGCGGCGACGGGGGCCTCGGGCAGATGGTCGATCGCCTGGTGCAGGAACGGGGTGAAGCGCCCGGCGGCGCCGATGACCATCGGCGAGGCCGGTACGGTGCGCTCCTGCGCGCGGGCCTCCACGCAGACGATGCCGTCGGGCGGCACGCCGAGCAACTGCGCCAGCTCCACCAGCGCCGCCTCGGCCAGCTGGGCGACCGAGCGGGCCGCGGCGAAGTGGTTGCTGGCCTCGAGGATCATCTGCAGCCCGCGACGGGCCGCCGATACCTCGGCCAGATGGTCGTAGGCGCGAATGGCGGCGGTGAGGATGTTCTTGAGGCCACGGTGGCTCAGGTCGGACTTGAGGCAGTAGTCGGACAGATCCAGGGTTTCCAGCACGGCTTCGGCCGGTGCGAACCCGGGTTGCCCGGTCAGCATCACGATGCGCGGCTCCTGCAGCCCGAGGGTGTCGCGGATGGCTTTGACCAGGCGGATGCCGGCGTCGTCGGTTTCCATCACCACGTCCACCAGGATGACCGCGAAATCGCGATCGCGGGCCAGCAGGCGGGCGGCCTCGGAGAGCGAAGCGACGGTGATCAGCTCGACCGGGCGGCCGAGGATGCGCATGTCGCGCACCGCAAAGCTCAGGGCCTGGCGGAAGTCAAGGTCGTCGTCGGCGGAGAGGATGCGCCACGGGCGTGCTTCCGGGGGGGCGTGATCGGGGGGCGCAGCCTCGGCGCGGAAGCGGATGCGATCTGCGGCGCCTTTGTCCTCGTGTGGCATGGTGACTCTTCCTGGGCGGACCTGCGTTGAAGCGAGTGTGACGTGTCGGGGATGATGCTGGCAGGTCTTGCTCGAACTGCTCTCATTCTCTGTCAAGAAGGACGGACGCTTGCGCCGGATCTTGAGTCAGTGGTCGGTCACCCCAAAAGGGTTGCCCGATCAGCGTAAGTCATTATGCGCCGGAATGGCCGCGCCGCGCGCTCAGGGTTCATAGCGTTTTCATATATTCGATCAGGGCATCCTTGTCGGATGGCGACAGACCGGTGCCGAATTCGTGCCCGCCGTTGCCGCCGCCCTTGAGGCGGGTGTCGTGCAGGGTGCCCTCGTACTCGGCTTCCGCGCCCGAGGTGACGAAGCCCACGTTCACCGGATCGTAGAGGTTGTAGCCGCGCCAGAAGGTGACCGGGCGTTCGGCGGCCGGCTTGAGCAGGTCGCGCAGGGTGGGCACCGAGCCGTTGTGCAGGTAGGGCGCGCGCAGCCAGATGCCGTCGAGGAAGGCGGCCACGTAGCCGCGCAGCGGCGCCTCGACCAGGCCCTCGCGCTCGATGCCCATGTCGCGCACCACCTGGTTGGCCTCGGCGGCGGCTTTCGCGTTCCAGGTGTCCATGCGGTCGCGGCTGGTGCCCACCTCCTCGACCGGGACCACGGTGCCGGTGCGCGCGCTGGCATGGCAGCGGGCGCAGGTGGCGTCGAACACCGCTTTGCCCTGCGCGGCCAGCGCGTCATCGATGGGGAAGGGGTATTTCGGCGCGCGCGCGGCCTTGAGGTAGTCGAGCATCCAGTCCATGGTCTTGAGGAAGCGGTCCTTGTCCTTGGGCGGCGCGCCGAGCAGGCCGAGGGCGGAGTCGATGACCACCGAGCGGGCGTTGTGGCTGTCGCCGGCGAAGTTCATCAGCGCGCCCTGGTCCTCGTGGTACTTGCCCAGGTTCCAGATCGAGGGCATGTCGGTGGGGCCGAAGCTGTCGTCCATGGGCCAGCGGATCATGAAGTACTTGGTCAGGTTCATGGCGTCGTCACGGCCGCGTCCCCAGTCGGGAAACTCCGGGTAGTAGAGCCAGGCGAACTGCTGCTCGCGCGCCATCAGGCGCTGCTTGGTGAGGGGGATGAGCAGGTAGCGGTAGATGAGCGCATCGTCCCAGGACAGGTCGGTGACCAGGTTGATCTCGCGCATGAGCACGTCGGCGTTGAAGCGCGGATCCTTGGCGCAGTCGACCAGGAAGCGGAAGAAGGCGGCCAGGTTGAGGGTGTGGTTGGGGCCGGTGGGCACGAACACCGGGTTGCTGTCCACGCTGGTGCGGTAGCTGGCGGTGTGGCACACCGCGCAGGTGTTGGCCACCCGGGCGAAACCGATGGTCTTCTTGGTGAAGCCCACCGGCAGCTCCATGCCCTGCTCCCAGGCGACGCCGAAGCTGGCGTAACCGCCCGGGCCGGGCAGCTTGTCGGGGAACACCCGGGGCAGCACGTAGAAGATCCAGTAGGGGATGCCGGCGTCGTTCTCGGCGCCGATGGAGCCGTACTTGAAGCGCATGTCCGGGTTGGAGGTGATCCAGTCGGGCTGGGGCACCTCGCGGAAGAATTTCATCCAGCCATAGACCCCGGCCGCCGCCCCGAAGACGACGAGCAGACCCAGGATGGCAAGGCACTTGCGGCAGCGTGGGGAGCAGGTCGTCGTGCTCATGAGTCGGCCCCTGAACAAGTCGCCCGGACCGGGCTACGTTCTTGCGTTACGGCGTTCATGGTCATGGGCCCTCAAAACGTCTTCAGGTATTCGACGACGGCGTCCTTGTCCGCGTCCGGCAGCTCGGTGCCGTAGGCGGTGCCCTCGTGACCGCCGTTGCCGTTGCCGGGCAGGCGGGTGTCGTAGAAGAAGTACTTGTGGCCGGCCTCCTCGGCCACGTTCGACACCCAGCCGACCTTGTCGCGGTCGATGATGTCGTCGCCACGGTAGAAGCTCACGGGGCGGTTCGCGGCCGGTTCGAGCAGGTCGCGCAGGGAGGGCACCGAGCCGTTGTGCAGATAGGGGCCGCGCAGCCAGATGCCGTCCAGCGGCATGTTGGCGTAGCCGAAGGTCTTGCGGAAATGGGTGAAGCGCCACGGGTAGCCGGCGTAGAGCGTGGCCTGGTTCACCGCCAGCGTGTAGGTGTAGGAATCGAGCCGGGCGCGGTCGGTGCCGATCTGGCCGATGGGGGTCACATGGCCCACCTGCGCGCCCGAGAAGTCGCGTCCGCTGGCGCCGTGGCAGGCGGCGCAGTACTCGCCATAGACGGCCTTGCCCCGCGCCGCCTTGGCGGTGTCGATGGCGTAGGGCCATGCGGGCGGTTCGAGGCCGAGCAGCCAGTCCTGAATGCGGCCGATGGCACGCAGGTCGATGGTAGGCGGGGTGGTGCCGGTGCCGAAGGCGGCGCTCTTGTTACGCTCCTCGGTGTGGGTGTTGTTGCCGTCCCAGTGCAGCTCCATGCGCTGGCCGTCGTCGCGCTTCATGCGCGGCCCCTGCAGCCAGATGGAGGGGAAGTCGGAGGCGCCCAGTAGTTCCTTCTTCGGCAGCTGGTGCATGGGAAAGTTGAACAGCACCTTGGCCGAGTTGAAGGTGTCCACCCGGCCCGGCCCCCAGTCGGGCTGGTCGAAGGCGAAGCTGAAGCGGTCACGGAGCATCAGCAGGCGCTCGCGCATCAGGCTGATGGCCACCGGATAGACCACATAGCGGTCGAGGGGGGAGAGGCCGCCGGCGGCCGCCTCGATCTGCGGCACGATGAACTCGCTGCGGAACTTGGCGCTCGCGGCGCAGTTGAAGAAGAAACTTTCGAAGCCCTTGATGTCCATGCGCTGCGCCGGCATGCCGAGAATCAGGCGCGGCGCGGCGCCCGGGGTGTCGCGCACGGTGCTGGTGTGGCACACCGCGCAGTTGAGGAAGACCCGGTCGATGCCCAGGTTGAAGCGCTTGGAGACGCCCACCGGCAGGTCGCGGCCGGGCTCGTAGATGAAGCCCAGCGACCGGTAGCCCTCGCCGGGCAGGTATTCCGGGCACACCTTGGGCAGCACCTTCCAGATCCAGTAGGGAAAGCCGGATTCGCGCTCGCCGCCGGTGGAGCCGTACTTGAAGTGCATGTCGATGGGCGGGTAGGCGACCGGGATGTCGGCGGTGAACCGGCCCAGCGCATAGACGCCAGCGATCAGGGCCAGGACCCAGGGCAGCCACAGCAGCGTGCGCAGCAGGCCGTGCATGGGGCGGGTGGCGGATTCGTGCGGATGCTCATCGGCCATGGGAGGACTCCGGATCAACGGTGCAGGCGGGCAGGTCGGCGTAGGCGAGGCGGTCGAGCGCGGTGCGCGCGTCGGGCGCGAGGCGAGCGTTCAGCCAGGTGCGCAGGGCGTCCAGATCGCCGCAGGCGCGCAGGTCCTGCGCCGGGGGGGCGGCCGGCGGTGGCATGGGCACCTTCTCGCGCGCGCCGGCCGGGCGCTGCCACATGGCAAGGCGGCGCAGCATGCGTGGCGCGCAGGCGGTCAGCTGGCGCGTGACCGTCGCATCGTCGCCGCGCAGGAAGGCGGGCGGGAACGCCTCGGAGCCGGTGTGGCACATGGCGCAGCGGCGGTAGAAGGGCGCCAGGGCCGGGGGGCGGGCGCGGTGGCCGGTGTGTGCCCGCGTGACCGGCTCGGTGGCGGCGACCGGTGCCGGGGCCGGGCGGCCGAGGGCGCTCAGGAGCGGACCGATCAGGTTGGCGCGGCGCAGCGGCGCGTCGGCGAAGGCGTCGCTGCGGCCCGCGCGGGCGTCGTCGGCCAGGGCGTCGAGGGCCGCCTCCAGCGGCGCCAGATCGTCGGTGAACTCGGCGGCCTCCGCGCCCGCGTCGAGGCGCAGGCGGCTCAGGGCGTGGCCGTCGGCGCGGCGCGGGCGCTGGCCGATCGGCGCGAAGCCCGCGTCGGTCGCCTGCACCGTGACCGGCGGTGTGGCGCGGCCGTCGAGCACCAGCCGGTCGATCGCCAGCCGCGGGCCGCTCAAGCGCGCCTGCAGATGCAGCCGTGCGCCGGCCCGGCAGTCGAGGTTGATGCGCGCGCCTCGGGGCGTGCGCTGGCAGCTCAGGCGCTGGCGGTCGGTCGCGCCGGGGCGGGTGCGCAGGGCCGCGTCGAGGCTGCGCACGTCGGTGGCGGAGATGAACTGGCCGAGGGCGTGGAACAGGCGGGCCGGGGTGTCCGGTGCGCTCAGCGCCCAGTGTTCGCGCGGCGGGCGCAGGGCGAGCGGATCGAAGGGCGCGGCCACGTCGGCCAGATGGTGCAGGGTGGCCGGGTCGGTGGCCACCGGCGCGCCGGGGGAGTCGGCGGCGAAGAGCCGGCGGTCGGGGATGTCCGGGTCCGGAATCGGCAGGCCCTCGGCCCAGTCGTGGCGCCAGTGACGGCGCAGCGGGGCGAGGGCGGGGTCGCGCGCCAGCGCCTCGGTGTCGGGCACGCCGCGCAGGCGGGCGAGCAGCGCGCGCTGGAACAGGGCGCGGCGACAGGCGATGGCGGCGCTCGGGTCGGCGTCGGCACAGCCTTGGCGCCACACCCGCTGGGCGACCGGCAGCAGGTTGGCGCGCTCGGTGGCCGCGTCGATGGCCTGGGGCACGTCCACGCCATGGCGCCAGGGCAGGCCGTCGAAGTCGCGGCCGGTGCGCGCGAGCAGGCGCGCGATGACCGGGTTGGCGCTGGTCTCGTCCCAGCCCGGGCGCGAGAAGATGGGGGCGTGGTTCTGGTGGCAGGCCAGGCACAGGCCGCGGTTGCCCGGGCGCAGCCGGGGGGTGGCGCCGGCGCGGTAGTCGTCCACGATCTGGAACTCGAAGCGTCCGCTGCCCGGGTGATAGCTGATCACCTCGAGCAGGCCGGCGGCGGGGCTGTAGCCCAGGTAGAGTCGGTCCTTGAGCAGCGGCGCGCGGGCATCGCTCGGCTCGCCGGTGACCGCGATCACGGCGCGCGGCAGCGCGAAGGCATGGGCGTCGCCGGCGGCATGGCGCTGCAGCGAGCGCCCGATGGGGATCAGCACCACGCGCAGGCCGTCACGACCCGTCGCCAGCTGGCCGGCGATGCGCGCGAGCAGGGCGTCGAGCGGAAAGGGCACGGTCGTCGCGCCGGCGCCGAGGGCCACCTGCTCGAACAGGGTACCGCCCGGCGCGGCCTGCGCACCGAGCGGCACAAGGAGGAGCAGGAAAAAGACGGGGGTCCAGGCCATGGCGATACCGAACCGGCTCAGCCCGACGTGGCGGTGATGATCTTGCGCAGCTGGGAGCCGCCCCAGCAGTCTTCCGGCACCCGGCCGGTCTTCATGAAGTCGGCTTTGCCGGCCTCGGCGATGGCGTCGTTGTAGAGCACGAAATTCACCACGAAACTGCGGTCCAGATAGGCGCGGCCCAGGTAGAAGCCCGGCCGCACCATGCGGATCTCGTCGCGGATGGCGAAGCCGTCGCGCCCGGCCATCATGTCGGGCATCTTGCGGTAGCCGGGCAGCTGGTCGGTGAAGGCATAGTCGATGATGATGGACTCGCGCCGGCTGTCGAGCAGGCTCTGGCCGCAGTACAGGCGCGCGGGGAACAGCAGCCACTGGTCATGGCCGTTCACCTCGATCTTCTGGAGCGGGTTGTCGTCGCTCTCCTCGACCAGGCCGAGGGTCTTGAGCGGGCCCAGGTCCTCGATGCGGTTGCGCAGCAGCCGCTGGTCGCGATAGAAGACCTTGCCCTTCCACAGGATCTCGCCCATGAGATCGAGCTTCTTGACCCCCACGTCCACCAGCAGGCCGCGCAGCTTGCCCCCGGCGATCTCGGACAGACGCGACTTGCCGCTGGCGCCCTTGGGGAAGAACAGGTCGCCCTCGAAGGGGCCGTCGGGAATCGGGCCGGCGCTCAGGCGCGCGTAGATCTGGTCCACCTGCTCCTGGTCGAGCAGGGCGAGGTTCTTGGGCGTGATCTTGTACAGGTCGGCCACCGAGAGCGGGTGGTCGTACTCCAACTGGGCGAAATCGGGCTTGGCGCTGTAGGACTCGCCCCAGGGCGCGAAGGGGACGTCCGGTGCGGTGCGGTCCTCCTTGCTGCCGCAGGCGGCGAGCAGGGCGAGGCTCATGAGGACGAGGACGCTGTGCGTGAGTCGATTCATGGCGGTCTCCCCCTTACAGCGTGGCCAGGAAGGCGGTCAGCGCCTTCTTGTCGGCCTCGGACAGGTCCTCGCCGAAGCGGTGGCCGGCGTTCTCGACCTCGGCGAAACACGAGCTGTAGATCTTCTTCACCAGATAGGGCCGCTTCTTGAGCGCCTCGATGAGTCCGTTGGGCTGGCGGGTGACCTCCTCGGTGATGCCCTTGAGGTCGGCGAGGATGCGCTTGCCCTCTTGTTCACCCCACTGCGCGACGAGCCGCTTTTCGACTTCCGCGGGCTTGAACTTGGCCTGCACCAGATCGACCACGAAGGCCTTGTGCTGGAAGTTGCCGAGGGTGCCGGCATTGACGCCACGGCCGTCGATCGTGGCCGGGATGGTGAGCGAGAAGCCGAGCAGCTTCTCCTTGTCGGTGCCGTCCCACAGGCGCGGGCCGATGCGCAGAGTCACGTCCTCGTTGAGCAGGGTGACCTTGGGCATGCGCTGGTCGGGATGGAGCAGGGCGTCCACGCTGGCCTTGAACAGGTCGTAGCGCCCGGTCACGCTCGGGTCGTAGGCCCAGCAGGCCGGCTGCTTCTCGGGGGGCAGCAGGGACAGGTCCCTGGCGTCCACATAACGCGGGCGCATGGCGTAGAAGGCGTTGGCCTTGTTGGCCGGCTGGCCGCACAGCTCGGGGCCGATGGCGTTGTTGTGCATGAAGGGGGCGTGCGCCCACAGGTTGAGCAGCGAGATGTTGCGGTAGTAGCCGCGCCCGCCGTCGGACGGTTCCTTCACGTTGGGGTCGGGCGGCCGGGCGCGCAGGGTCTCGGAGCCGAACTGGGCCCAGATGTGCCCGCTCATGTGGTTCGAATGCAGCGCGCGGCAGCGGAAGGTGCCCACCTCGGAGACCAGGGTGGCCTGGTCGTTGCCCATCCAGTCGGCGCGCAGGCCGCTCTTGGGATCGGTCTTGTGGAAGTCGATGGCGTCGAAGTTGCCGGCGGCGGCTTCGGGCGAGCTGGAGTGGCAGCGCGCGCAGGTCTGCTTGAAGATCTGCTCGCCCCGGGCCACCGCGCCGTCGCCGAACTCGGCGTTCAGGTCGGCGATCAGGTCCTGGTCCGAATACTCGGCGGTGGGAGAGATCTTGCGCAGTTCATGCTCGCGCGCCTCGCGCAGGTCGGTGGCGCGCGCCTCGGCGGACATGAAGAAGTCGAGCACGTTGTCCAGCCGGTCCTCGATGGCGCGGAAGTTCGGGCAGTCGCGCCGGCACTGGCCGATGTCGAAGGGTGTCTGGCCGAAGCCGCGCTGCTGCGGATCGAGCTGGCGCAGGTCGGAGAGGTGGTTCATCCAGCACGCTTCCGAACAGGAGCCGATGTTGAAGTACACCCGCTGGATCGCCCCGAGGGCACCGATGGAGTCCTCGCCGCCCTTGAGGATGTGATGCACGGTCTCGGTCTGGAGGGATTTTTCCCAGCACTTGCCCTCGCGCCCCGGTTCGCACCAGCACACCGCCTCGGGCTGGCCCTCGCAGGCGCGGGTCTTGTGCCAGCGCAGCACCTGTTCGCCCGCGAACACCGGGCGCTGCGGGATGTTGATGAGGGCGTTGATGGTGCCGGGATTGTTCACCTGGTCGTTGGGGATCGCCGAGGTGTCGGTGGTGCCCGGCCGCGCATGGGCGAACATCTGCCATTCCAGGGTGTTGGTGGCCATGCCCGAGACCATGATCTCGGAGATGCGCGAATACTGGTTGCCCTGCAGGCCCTTGATGTTCTCCCAGGCCGGATGGGCCGGATCCTTGGGTGGATTGAGCGGATCGAAGGCGATGTGGCAGGAGCCGCAGGCGGTGCCGATCAGGAAGGGCGGCTCGACGCTGCCGTCCATGAGCCGGCTTTTGGCCGGCTCGCCCGAACCGCCGGCGGCCGGAATGGGCTTGGCGTAACCCGCCCAGCTGCCGGCGCGGCCGTTGAGCGCGATCCACTGGTCGCGATCGAAGCGCGGGTTGGGAAACTTGCGAAAGCCCAGCGCCCCGGCCGAGGTGCCGAACGCGAGATCACAGGCGCTCTGGCGCTGGTCCTCGGGCCCGTGCGGGTCGCCCGCCTTCAGCGCGGCGTCCTTGAAGTCGCAGGCCGGATCGCGATAGCCCGGCTTGCCCACGTACTTGAGCAGTTCCGCGTCGCCCGGGCACCAGTCGAAGCCGTAGGTCTCATCCAGGCTCTTGGCCGGACAGTTCGGATCGCCCGGGGTGCAGCAGCCCGGGTCGTTGATCACGCCCCAGGCACGGAAACGGTCGTCGCGCTGGTCGGAGCGCAGCACCCGGAACCAGTCGATGAGCACCCCCATGCGCTGCTGGAACACGTAGGTGTTGAAGCGGTCGTTGCCGGCGGTGGCCTTGAACCAGATCAGGCGCCCGGCACACTGGGAGGCATCGAGCCCCTCGCGGGCGCAGGCGGCGTAGTAGGGGGCGTCCTGTGCCTGGATCGGCGCGTCGGCGGCTGTGTCGGCCCCGGCGGGCGCGGGCAGGACGAGCGCCATCGCCATGGCAACGACAGCCAGCATCGGACGGAACATGATGACTCTCCGCGAGGGTTGAGAGGAGCGTCCGGCGTGTGTGGCGCCTGTGGCGATTCGCCGACCCGAATGCGGGCCGCGTCGATCCTGGAGCGCCTTCGGTTGCGGGTCTGGGCCCCTGTGCCGAATTCCCGGTATCGTATGTTTCCGGTGTAGCACGCCTGCCCTGAAAGCCAAGCGTCATGTGAATTTGTGCACTTGCGGCTATGACATCCGCGTCGGGTATTTCCGGCGCGCCGGTGTCTGCCCGGGTGACGGCGCAATCGGGAGTTCGGAATGCCTTTTCTTTCCATGCGATGCCCGTGGCGACACGGCCTGGTCATCGTGCTGCTGTTCTTCTGCGCGGCCTGCACCCGAACGCCGCCGGAAGAGGCCATCCGCGCCGAGGTCGCGGCCATTCAGTCGGCTCTGGCCGAGCACGACAATGGCGGCGTGCGCGCCCGTCTGGCCGCCGATTTCCAGGGCGGCTCCAGCGAGGCGCCGACACGGCTCGACCCGGCGGGCGTCCGGCGCCTGCTCGCCGGCTATTTCCTGCGCTACCCGCACATCGGCGTGGTCGTCACCGGCCTCACCGTCACCCCGCTCGCCCACGACCCCACCCAGGCCTGGAGCGAGGCCTCCGTGCTGCTCACCGGCGCCGAGGGGCTGATCCCGGAGACCGGGCGCATCTACCACGTGCGCGGCCTGTGGCGGCAGACGGAGGGGGATTGGCGGCTGGTGCGGCTGACGTGGGAGTAGCGGGGCGGGCCGACGCCGGGGTGCTGGAGCCCGGTCAGCGGAGCTTCGGCGTGTGTGCGACGCGGATTACCCGTTCGGATGAATGTGAATGCCAAACCCCTCCCCGCCCGGAGAAAACTCGGGGCGCAGGGTCAGTTCCGGGATGTTGTAATCGCCGGCGTTTTGCCTGCGGAACGCAATCGCCGGGGTGCTCCAGAGCGCGTCCAGACGTTCGCCCAGCGCGTCGCAGGTCTGCGCGAAGCCGAGTGCGTCAATCTTGCCGGTTCGGTAGATCACGTGCGGCGGGAGCACGTCGAAGCCGGGGTAGAACAGGACGCCGTGCTGGATCGGAAACAGGATGTCGTCGATCGGGCCGTTGATGCCGCGGGGTGCGTAGTGCGACGCCCAGCCGCCGGTCGTGACCACCAGCATGGCGCGCTTGCCCGACAGGCTGCCCTCGCCGTAGCGGTCGCCCCAATGGGTGTCGGAGTGCTCGCCCACGCCATAGGCGAAGCCGCAGGCGTAGACCCGGTCCACCCAGCCCTTGAGGATGGCCGGCATCGAGAACCACCAGAGGGGAAACTGCACGATGACGGCATCGGCCCAGCGTAGCTTGTCCTGCTCGCCTGCGATGTCGGCGCTTTGCGTGCCGTTCCTGTATGCCTGCATGGAATCGGCCGAGGCGTCGAAGCGCGCGTCCGTCCGTGGCGCCGAATTGTCGCTCGCATCGAGCGTCGCCTTCCAGTCCATGGCGTACAGATCGGACACCTGCACCGTGTGGCCTGCCTGCGCCAGGCGTCGGATGGCGTAGTCCTTGAGAGCCCCGTTCAAGGATCGGGGCTCGGGGTGGGCATAGACGAGAAGAACATTCATTGGGGGCGTGCTCCGTTGGAAAGTACGGTCACTATGGGTCGCCTCCCGGTATATTGAAAATGACTTTCCAGAATGGCTGGTATTGGTATGGACAATTCCCTGAGGCGGCTCGATCTCAATCTGCTGGTGACCCTCGACGCCTTGCTGGTCGAGCACAACGTGACCCGCGCGGCCGAGCGCTTGCATCTGTCGCAGCCCACCGTCAGTTCGCAGCTCGCCCGCCTGCGGCACTTCTTCGCCGATCCGCTGCTCCTGCCGGGGCCGCGCGGCATGCGGCCAACCGCACGAGCGGACGAACTGCGCGAACCACTCCGCCAGGCATTGGGCGCGTTGGCCCAGGCGGTGGCGCCAAGCACGCCCTTTGAGCCCGAGCGGTCGTCCCAGACGTGGCGGGCCGCGGCATTCGACTACGGCGAATTCACGGTCCTGCTGCCCGCCCTGTCCGGCCTGCGCCGGGCGGCGCCCGGGACACGCCTGGCCGTGGTTCAGACGGCCCCGGCGCTCGTCGCCAAAAAGGCGGCGCAGGGGGAGATCGATCTGGCCTTCCTGATCGATGGCGAAGCGCCGCCAAACCTGCGTCGCCGGATCCTGTTCGAGGAGCGTTACGTGCTGGCCGCGCGCGCTGGCCATCCACACGTGAAGGGGCGACCGACCCGGGCCCAGTTCTGCAAGCTCGACCATGTGATCGTGTCCCCGGATGGCGGGGGATTTCGGGGGGTGACCGATGCGGTGCTGGCCGAGTCGGGCCTGAGGCGCCGGGTTGCCCTGTCCGTGCCCCACTTCCTGTTTCTGTGTGCGGTGCTCGAAGGGTCCGATCTCGTCGCGATGGTGCCGTCCCGATTGGTGCGCGGCAACGACAGGCTCCAGGTGGTCGAGCCGCCGCTGGAGGTGCCGGGCTTCGAGATGCTCATGCTATGGCCCGATCGGATCCATCGCGACCCGGCGCACCAATGGTTGCGCGATCACATTGCCGAATCGATGTGAGCCTTGGGCGTTCGTGTCGGACCGAACGACGATGCAGCATCCGCCGGACAGTGCCGCGTTGCCAGCCCTCTAGGCCACCCCCTCAACTCGAACAGCTCACCTCCAGCCCGTCCGCCCAGTCGGGTGGTGGCGCCGCGAAGCGTTCGTATTCCGGTTGCTCGTCGAAGGGACGGCGCAGGCAGGCGTGCACCGCGTGGAATTCGCCCATGTCGCCGGCCTGGGCGGCGCGGATGGCGCTTTCGGCGACCCAGTTGCGCAGCACGTACTTGGGGTTGACCGCGTGCATGGCCGCCTGGCGTTCGGCGTCAGGGCGGGTGTCGCCGGCGAGTCGTTCGCGCCAGCGGGCGAGCCAGGCGTCGGCGGCGTCGCGGTCGGCGAAGCGGTCGCGCACCGGGGCGTCGTCCTCGGGCCGGGTGGCCTCGCGGCGCAGGGTGGCCAGGGCGCGGAAGAAGCCGGTGTAGTCCACCGTGTTCTCCTGCATCACCTCGTAGAGCGCGGTGATCAGCTCGGCGTCCTCGGCGCGGGCGTCGGGCAGGCCCAGCTTGGCGCCCATGCGCTCGATGAAGGCGCGGTTGTAGGTGTCGACGAAGGGTGCCTCGATGGCGGCCTTCAGCGCCTCCGGGTCTTCGATGAGCGGCATCAGGGCGTGGCCGAGCGCCTGCAGGTTCCAGATCGCCACATGGGGCTGGTGGCTGAAGCGGTAGCGGCCGGCGGTGTCCGAGTGGTTGCAGATGTGGCCGGCGCGGAACGCGTCCATGAAGCCGAAGGGGCCGTAGTCGATGGTGAGGCCGAGGATGGACATGTTGTCGGTGTTCATGACCCCGTGCATGAAGCCCACCGCCTGCCACTGCGCCATCAGCGCGGCGGTGCGCCGGCTGACCTCGGCCAGCATCGCCCGGACCGGGTGGGCGTCCTCGCGGCAGGCGGGGTAGAAGCGGTCGATCACGTAGTCGGCGAGGGTCTGCAGGGCGTCCACGTCGGTGGCGGCGGCCCAGTGTTCGAAGGAGCCGAAGCGCACGAAGCTGGGCGACATGCGGGTGACGACGGCGGCCGTCTCCAGGGTCTCGCGCTGCACCGGCTCGTGGGAGCCGACCAGCGCCAGCGCGCGGGTGGTGGGGATGCCCAGCGCGGCCATGGCCTCGGAGCAGAGGAACTCGCGGATCGAGGAGCGCAGCACCGCGCGCCCGTCACCCATGCGCGAGTAGGGGGTGCGCCCGCCGCCCTTGAGCTGCAGCTCCCAGGGGCCGTCGGCGGTGGCCACCTCGCCGAGCAGGTGGGCACGCCCGTCGCCGAGCTGGCCGGCCCAGACGCCGAACTGGTGGCCGGAATACACCGCCGCCAGGGTCTCGCCGCCGGGCAGGGGCTGGTTGCCGGCGAAGGCCTCAACGAATTCGGGCCGGCGCACCTCGTCCGCATGCAGGCCGATGAGCGCGGCGGCCTCGTCGCTCACCGCGAGCAGCTGCGGTTCGGGCAGGCCCCAGGGCGCCAGGCGCGTGTAGAAGCGTGCCGGCAGGCGGGCGAAGCTGTTGTCGAAGGGCAGGGCATCGAGCCGGTGAGGGCGGTCGAGGCCGGGTCGGGTCGGGGTATCCATGGGCTTCCGTTGGGTGATGCGACCCGTCTGTCGCGGGTCTGTGGTCCTTGCCAGTGTGTCACCGAACAGCGGCCGTTGCGACCCTTTCGGGCGCAGGGGTTTGGGGCTGCGGGTGCACCTTCCGGCATGGGATGGGATATGCTTCGCGCCGTTCTGGTTCCCCCGGGGTCGTCGTGACTGCCGCGCTGCGTTATTTCGCCATCTCCATCCTGCTGCTTTACGCCTGGTTCGTCGCCAGCGACAGCCTGCTCAACGTCGGTCTGTCGGACGTGGCGGTGAGCCTGCGGCTCAACCTGGTGCGCCCGGTGAGCTGGCTGATCGTGGCCTTGTGCCTGATCGACGCCTGGGGCCTGGGCAAGCGCTTCGCCTGGGCCTGGTGGCTGGGCGTGGTCGGGGCGCTGGTGCAGCTGGCGCGCATGGGCTGGTGGGTCGCCCACCACCACAGCCTGTCGCAGTTGCCGGGCACCGACGTGTGGCTGGCGGCGGCCATGCTGCTGAGCTTCCTGGTCGTGCTGCTGGTGCCGGCGGTGCGCCGCGCCTGCGCACGCTGAGTTATTTGATCACCACGCAGCGCTGACGGGCCGTGTCGGCGTCGGGGTAGGCGGTGCCGCCCCGTTCCGCGCAGGTGGCCCGGTTCGTCTGGCTGACTTGGCCGCGAATGCAGCACCACACCGGGGTCGCCTGGTAGATGCGCAGCAGGTTCGGGTTGATGGGCACCACCGGCTGGGTGACGGTGCCGGTGCGTGACGGCGGCGTGGCCGCTGGCGGTGGGGTGCAGGCGCGCTGCGCCGCGTTGGCGTCGTTGCCGAAGAACTGCCCCGCGCAGCGGCTGCGGGTGGTCTGGATCACCTGGCCATTGACGCAGCACCAGCCGGTCGGCTCGGTGCACGCGGCCACCGCCTCGCGCTGACTCACATGAAAGCTGCCGCGGCACTCGGCGCGGAGGCTCGCCGAGACCTGCCCGCCCGCGCAGCACCAGCCGCGGGTGCATTGATATTCGGCGGTGCGCTGCGATTCCTCGAAATGGCCGCCGCAGGCGTTCGACAGGGCCGGATACACCCGACCGCCCGCGCAACACCAGCCGGCCTTGGGCGCGTTGCGGATGGTCTGCGCCCACTGATCGATTCGCGCCATCTCGGCCTCGCTCACCGGATTGACCACGGGCGCGCGCGCGCCGCGATAGTTCAGGGTCATCTGCCGGCCGGCGGCGACCCGCATCGGCGCCCAGCGATCCTGCCGGGAGCTGCAGCGCACCACCCCGTCGAGCACCACCACGCGCATGCTGCGGCCCGGCGACGATTCGAACAGGAAGCGGGTGCCTTCCACGTCGGCCGCCACGCTCTCGTCCTCGACCCGGAACAGGCCGCGCACGCTGGCCAGCACGCGGCCGAAGAACACCTCCAGCGACCCCAGGCGGACCTTGGTGCGTGGCGCCAGCACCGCCTCGCCGTTGTCCAGGCGCAGCACCGCGCCGCCGGCACCGGTCTCGATGATGTCACCCGGCTGGAGCATGAGCGGCAGGCGCACGTCGAGCGCCCGGCCACCGCGGGTGACCGAGACGAGCTGGCCGGCGGTGGCGGCGTCCACGCTCACGAAGCCGCCGCCGGGGTGTTCGCGCACCACCTTGTTGAGGGCCGGCCCGCAGCCGCTCAGGGCGGCACCGAGCAGGAGAATGAGGAACACACGCAGGGGGGCACGGGTGGTGGCGGTCATGCGGCGGGACTCCATGAACGATCCGGCGCCTGGAGCCGGTGCAGCACCGCCCAGGCGAGGAACAAGGCGGTCAGGTCGTAGGGCAGGTTGAGCAGGAACCCGCCGACGGCCAGCGCCGTGGCGAGACCGAGGTAGGCGAGCACCACCAGCGCGGTGACGGCGCGTCGCGGCCAGGGCGGCAGCGGCGCGGCGAAGAAGCCGGTGGCGGCGCCGGCCAGCCCCATGCCGGCGAGGATGGCGAGGGCCTGGTCCACGGTGGGCTGCACGGTTTCGCGGTGGTGGACGAGAGTGGCGATGGCCTCGGCATGCAGTTCGACGCCGGGCACGCTGCGCCGCGTGAAGCCGCGGCTCAGGGGATGGCGGTCGCGGCTGTCGCGGCGGGCGTCGCCCACCACCAGGATGCGCCCGGCGAGCCGCGCATCCGGGGTGACGGCCGGGTCGAGCACGTCGGCATAGGCGATGTGCCGCGCCGGTGCCTGCCAGTAGTCCGCGGCGCTGGCGCGCAGCAGCAGCGCGGCGACCGTGTCGCCACGGCGCGGCGGCACGCAGGTGTCGTCGGGGACGCGCTCGAGGCTGGAGAAGCGTGGCGCCTGGGCGTCGGGTACGCCGTCGAGGCGCAGGCGGCGCTCGTCGATGTCCGCTTCCGACACCGTGCCGGCAAAGGCGGCGGCGAGGGCGAAGGCGGCGTCATGCACCGGCATGTGCCGGGCCATCGGCGTGTCGGCGGGCAGCGTGGCGAGGGGGACCAGGTAGCGCTGGTCGCGCTGGATCAGGCAGGTGGTGGCGTGCGTCAGCGCGGCCAGGGGGGCGGGCCGCGCGTTGGCGGCGTCGTCGAAGCGGTGGCCGCCGAGGATCACGCGCATCGGCGGTGTGGCCGACCGGGCGCTGCGTGCCGCGCCGGCGAGGCGTGCGTCGGCTCCGGTGGCGCCGGTGAAGGCCAGGTCGAAGGCCACCGCGCTGGCCCCGGCGGCGCGGGCGCGCTCGATGAGGCGGGCATGCAGGCCGCGCCAGCGGGCGTTGGCGCCGAAGGGCGGGCCGAGGCGGGCCACGCTGGCGTCGTCGATGGCCACGATCGTCACGCCGGCGTCCTCGGGCAGGGGGGCGATCTCGTCGGCCAGCCACAGCAGGCTGTTCTCGGCGAGGGTGTCGAGGTTGAGCGGCGCGAGCAGGCTCACCCACAGCGCCAGCACCACGACCACGGCGAGCACCGGCACCAGCAGGGAGGTGAGCCTGAGTGCCCGGACCAGGCGCGTGAGCCGGTCCACCTCGCGGCGCAGGTAGCCGCGCGGGCGCTGCAGGATGTCGTCCACCAGGGCGTTGAAGTCGCGCTCGAAGCTGGCGTCGTCCACGATCGCGGCGTTGCGCAAATGCAGGGCCTTGAGCGCCTCGGGCAGCTCGGCCTCGGCGGGCATCTGCGCACCGCCCACCAGCACCGGGACCACCCGTTTGCCGGCGGCCAGGCCGCTGGCCACCTCCTGGCGCACGAAATCGTCCGCCTGGTCGAGGCGGCGGCCCCGGTCATTGGCCGCGTCGAGCCAGCCGGGGCCGATGACGACGATGAGCACGTCGGTGCTCGCCAGGCGTTCGTCGAGCACGCGGGCGAAGTCGTCCCCGGCGGCGATCTTGTCGGTGTCGAGGAACACGCGCGTGGCGCCGAACTGGCGCTTGAGCCAGTCGCACAGGCGCCCCGCCCGGGCGCTGGCATCGTCGCGCCGGTAGCTGATGAAGAGGGTGGGCGAAGACGACGCTGTCATGAGCTCATTCTAGACAACGCAAGGTCACCATGCCGGCGTATGCTGGCGGCCATGAACCGTTCCGACGACGATGCCCTGGCCCGGGTCGAGGCCGTGTTCCGCGACGAATCGCGTCGCGTGCTGGCGACGCTGATCCGCCTGCTGGGGGACTTCGACCTGGCCGAGGAGGCGCTCCAGGAAGCCTTCATGGCCGCCTCCAGCGCCTGGCCGCGCGAGGGCGTGCCGGCCAATCCGCGCGCCTGGCTGGTGTCGGCCGGGCGTTTTCGTGCCATCGACCGCATCCGCCAGCGCGCCCGCTTCGACGCCTCGCTGGCGGAGCTGGCCTGGCGCCTGGCGGAGACCGGCGAGGACGTGGCGCAGCCGCAGACACCGGACGAGGCCATCGAGGACGACCGCCTGCGCCTGATCTTCACCTGCTGCCACCCCGCGCTGGCGCCCGAGGCCCAGGTGGCGCTCACCCTGCGCGAAGTGTGCGGCCTGACCACCGAGGCCATCGCCGCCGCCCACCTGACCGCGACCCCCACCCTGGCGCAGCGCATCGTGCGCGCCAAGGCCAAGATCCGTGCCGCGCGCATCCCCTACGAGGTGCCGGACGGGCGCGATCTGCCGGCGCGGCTCGACAGCGTGCTGCAGGTGATCTACCTGATCTTCAACGAGGGCTATCTGGCCTCTGCCGGCGAGGACCTGACCCGGGCCGAGCTGTCGGAGGAGGCCATCCGCCTCGGCCGCCTGCTGGTGGCCCTGCTGCCCGAACCGGAGGCGATCGGCCTGCTCGGGCTCATGCTGCTCACCGAGGCGCGCCGGCCCGCGCGCACCGACGCCGAGGGGCGGCCGGTGCTGCTCGAGGATCAGGACCGGCGCCTGTGGCACGCGGGCCTGATCGACGAAGGGCTGGCGCTGGTGACCCGTGCGCTCGAATCACGCCGCACCGGGCCCTATGCCTTGCAGGCGGCCATTGCCGCGGTGCACGCCGAGGCCGCGCGCGCGGCGGACACCGACTGGGCGCAGATCGTCGGCCTCTACGACGTGCTGCTGCGCCTGACCGGCTCGCCGGTGGTGGCGCTCAACCGGGCGGTGGCCGTGGCCATGCGCGACGGTCCGGCGGCGGGGCTGGCGCTCATCGATCCACTGATGGCGGACGGCCCGCTGGCCGACTATCGGCTCGCCCATGCGGCGCGCGCCGAGCTGCTGCAGCGCCTGGGGCAGACCGGTGCGGCGCGGGACGCCTGGGATGCGGCGATCGCGCTCACCCGGCCATCGGCCGAGCAGCGCCACATGATCGCGCGCCGCGACGCCCTGCCGGACCCCTGAGCCATTTTCGACGAACGGTTGTCGAAAACCGCGCCGGGGAATCGACCAGTTCGTGCCAGCCCCAACCCCACGGAGGTTTCCATGAAATACCTGTGCCTTGTCTATGCCGACGAATCCTTGCTGCACAGCCTGCCCGACAGCCCGGAAGATACCGAGTGCCAGGCCTATGCCGACCAGGTGGCCGCCAGCGGGCGCATGCTCGCTGCCCAGGCGCTGGAGCCGGTGGCCACCGCCTCGACGGTGCGCATGCGCGCCGGCAAGCTGAGCATCACCGACGGCCCCTTCGCCGAGACCAAGGAGCAGCTGACCGGCTTCTATCTGATCGAAGCGCGCGACCTGAACGAGGCCATCGCCCTGGCGGCCGACATTCCGGCCGCCCGTGTCGGTTGCGTCGAGGTGCGACCGGTGCGGCAGCTGCAGGTCTGAATCCCCGAGATCGAGTCCATGACACGGAGAGAAAAATGAAAGTCGACCCCTATCTGATCTTCAACGGCCGCTGCGAAGAGGCCATCCAGTTCTACGTCGATGCGCTCGGCGCCCGCCTCGAGGTGCTCATGCATTTTTCCGATGCGCCCCCGGAGGCGCAGGGCGGCTGCGCGCAGACCCCGGAAGGTGTCATGCACGCGAGCTTCCGCATCGGCGACAGCGTCGTCATGGCCACCGACGGCGCCCCCGGCGAGCCCAAACCGTTCGGCAGCTTCGCGCTGACGCTCACGGTGGTGGACGAGCTGGAGGCGGTGCGCTGTTTCGATGCGCTCACCGACGGCGGCCAGGTGACCATGCCGCTGGCCCCCACCTTCTTCGCCCATCAGTTCGGCATGGTGACCGATCGCTTCGGCGTGGCGTGGAACGTGATTTTCCCCAAGGCGATGTGAAGGGGCGGGCCGTCGGCCGCTCAGGGGCGCCAGAACGGTTTCTGGCCCACGAACCGTGCCATCTCGCGGCTGATGCCGATGTCGCGCAGCAGGCGTTCGTCGAGTTCGCGCAGCTCGGCGCGGCTGCGGGCGCGTTGCCGCCACAGGCGCAACAGGGCGCCCCAGCGTTGGAGCCGGGGCGCACGGGAGCGGCCGAGGCGGGCGGGCAGAAGGGCGGGGCGGGTGTGCTGGAGCATGGCAGCCTCCGTGGCGTGTTCAGGATATGCCTGAAGCTTCGGTATCCGCGCCAAAACATGCCAATCGTTTATCCGGATCGACCCGTTCGGAAATTGTGATGGCGTCGCTGGCGCCGATGCGTTTCAATGCCATGGCACCCCCGCTGGAGCCGTCTCATGGAGCTGTACCACCTGCGCACCTTCGTCACCGTGGCCGAGGAAGGCCACCTGACCCGGGCCGCCGAGCGCCTGTTCACCAGCCAGCCGGCCATCAGCGCCCATGTGAAGGCGCTGGAGGAAGAGCTCGGCGTGACCCTGTTCGACCGCACCCCGAAGGGCATGCAGCTGACCGCCGCCGGAGCGCAGCTGCTGGTGAAGGCGCAGCGCGCGCTGGCCGCGGCCGGGGACCTGATGGACGAGGCGCGCAGCCTGCGCGGCGAGGTGGTGGGCGAGGTGCGCATCGGCCTCAACTCGGATGCCGAGTTCCTGCGCGTGGCGGCGATCCAGACGGCGCTCAGCGCCGCGCATCCGCGCCTGTCGGTGGCCTTCATCGGCGGCAGCACCGAGGTGAACCTGCCCGCGCTGCGCGTCGGCAGACTCGATGCGGCCTTCACCAGCGGGGTCATGACCGATCCGGCGATCGAGGTCGTGGTCCTGGGCGAGGAGGCGCTCGCGGTCGGTGTGCCCGCCCGTCTGCGCGGCACCTTCGACGCCGCCGACGTGAGCGCGCTGGCGGCGCAGCCCTGGGTGCTGACCTCGCCCGATTGTTCGCACTACGGCGCCATCCGCGCGCTGTTCGACGCGCATGGGTGCGAGCCGCGCCAGAAGGTGCTGGCTGACCAGGAGGACGCGGTGCTCGCCATGGTGAAGGCCGGCGCGGGGCTGGGGGTGATTCGCCGCGACAAGATCGACGCCGGCGACGACCGGATCGACGCCTTGCCGCTCGCGCTGCCGCCGGTGCCGCTCAACTTCACCTATCCGCGCCGACGCGCCAACGACCCGCTCATCCAGGCGCTGGTGAGCACGATTTGCCAGGTGTGGGAAGTGGCGCCGCCAGCGGTGCAGCTGGCCGGCTGACGCGCCGTCAGCGCACGATGCCGCGCGCGACCAGATCCTTGAGCAGGGCGTCGGCGAGCGGTTCCACCTGATCGACGAAGCTGTCGGTGGCGAAGGTCTCGGCCTTGCCGCTCCAGATCAGCGCCTTGGTGTGGGTCGAATACAGGCTCACCTCGATGACGCTGCGCCGCACCGTGTCCACGTAGCCGGGACGGTCCCAGTAGTCGAACGGAAAGCGCCCCCACAGGCCGTAGTAGGGATGGGTGCCGGCGTAGAAACCGAAGGTGGGGCGATAGATTTCGCGCTCGTAGGTTTCCACCACCCGCGCCACCAGCAGGGAGTCGAAACCGAGCGTGCGCGCCTGGGTGCGGGCCTCGTCCACCGAGCCGGGCACGCTGCTGCCCTTGCCCGCCGCCGCGTGCAGCGCGGTCATGTCCATGGCCGGCTGCAGATACTGCACGAAGGCATCCTCGGACAGGCGCCGGTCGGATTCGGACGGCACCAGCACCGCCGCCACGGTGCGCCCGAGCCGGATCGTCGGCGCGTCCTCGGCGGTCCAGACCGGATGATAGAGGCCGGTGGCGCAGCCGGTGAGCGAGACCAGGCTGGCGAGCAAGACGAGAAGGCGCAGCATCATGAGGAGCTCCGAGCGACCGATGCGATGAGATGACATCCTATTGGAGCACGGCGGCCACGCCGAAGTTCGGCGGCAAAGATCCGGAGACAAAAATTCGCCCCGGCCACGGCAGGCGCCGGACCACCATCGCCCGATTTATCCACGCCGGCCGTGGGCAGAGGTGTGGATAAGCTGTGGGGCGAGTGCGTATCTGGCTGATGTGGCAGGGGTTGAATCCGTTGCTGCGAAATGGGGCAGGGTGCCGGGAAGGGCGCAGGCGCGGGCGGCCGAGCGTGGATCGGCGTTGAATCGCCATCGGCGCCTGGCGAATGGGTCCGCGTCCGCACGACACTGCGCGCCAGTCGACCGCCAGCCTGCGGTGCCGGTCGTCGTCGGCTACGCTGATGCCGTGGGCGTTCATTGAACGTCATGGGGGTTGAGGCCAGGGCATGACATCTTCCACGGAGGGTCGGAACGCGACGCGAACGGCATCTGCTCGGCAGTGGATCCGTGTGGCCGCGGCCTATCTCCTCATCCCGCTGGTTCTGCTGCTGTGCGGAGGCGATCTCGGTTGGTGGCAGGCGTGGGGCTATTCCCTGCTGATCGTCGCCGCGGGCATCGGCGGGCGCGTGTGGGCGGAGCGGCGGCATCCCGGCCTGCTGGCAGAGCGGCAAGCTACGGAGACGTTTCAAAACGCGAAAGCCTGGGACAAAGTGCTGGCGCCGCTGATGGCGCTGAGTGTCGGTTTCCCCGTGGTCATTGTGGCCGGGCTGGATCATCGCCTTGGCTGGTCGTCCGTCTTCCCCCACGGGCTCATCATGCTTGGCTTCGTCCTGGTTTCACTCGGCTACGCCTATGCCGCCTGGGCATTGGCCGAGAACCGCTTCTTCTCCAGCGTGGTGCGTATTCAGACGGATCGGGGTCATGTGGTGTGTGACAGTGGCCCCTATCGGCTCGTGCGGCATCCGGGCTATGCGGGCAACATCCTGGCACTGCTGGGCATCGTGCTGGCCTTGAGCTCGGTGTGGACACTGGTTCCGGTGGCGGTGGCGTTCATCATCGCGGTGCTCAGGACCGCACTGGAAGATCGGACCCTGCTGGACGAATTGCCGGGCTATCGAGACTATGCGCGGCGCGTGCGCTACCGGTTGCTTCCGGGTATCTACTGACGAGCCTCAGTGTGGCGGTTCTTCTCGGCGAATGGGCGACGGTTGTTCGCCGATGGGCAGGAAGGCGTGTCGGTGCGCAAGCACCGCCTGCTGTTCCGGAGCTGTAGGGTGGTCGCTACGGCTCGGTGGTCACGGTGTGGTCACCCGGCATCGACCGAGCGCTCCGGGCGTCAAGCGTCGTTTGCGAACGCGCACCCGTCAAAAAAAACGCCAGCACGGCACCGCCGGCTGGCGTTTCTGTTTGCGCCCGGTTTTGGCTTACTGCGCCTTCACCGTCAGGCGGTGGGCGTGCAGCAGCGGCTCGGTGTAGCCGGAGGGCTGCTCGCGACCCTTGAACACCAGGTCGCAGGCGGCCTGGAAGGCGATGCCGTCGAAGGCCGGCGCCATCGGCGTGTAGGCGGGGTCACCCGCGTTCTGGCCGTCCACCACCTTGGCCATGCGCTTCATGGTCTCCAGCACCTGTTCGGCGGAGCAGATGCCGTGGTGCAGCCAGTTGGCGATGTGCTGGCTGGAGATGCGCAGGGTGGCGCGGTCTTCCATGAGGCCGACGTCGTTGATGTCGGGCACCTTGGAGCAGCCGACGCCCTGGTCGACCCAGCGCACCACGTAGCCGAGGATGCCCTGGGCGTTGTTGTCGAGCTCGCGCTGGATCTCGTCGGCCGTCAGTTGCTGGTCGCCCAGCAGCGGGATGTCGAGGATGTCGTCCACGTTGGCCGGGGTGCGATCCTTGATCTCCTTCTGCAGTTCGAACACGTTGACCATGTGGTAGTGCAGGGCGTGCAGGGTGGCGGCGGTGGGCGAGGGCACCCAGGCGGTGTTGGCGCCGGACTTGGGATGGCCGATCTTGGCGGCCATCATGTCGGCCATGTTGTCGGGCACGGGCCACATGCCCTTGCCGATCTGGGCACGGCCGGACAGGCCGCAGGCCAGACCCACGTCCACGTTCTGGTCCTCGTAGGTGAGGATCCACTTCATGGTCTTGAGCTTGGCCTTGGGCGCGAACGGGCCGGCCTCCATGCTGGTGTGGATCTCGTCACCGGTGCGATCGAGGAAGCCGGTGTTGATGAACACGACGCGCTCCTTGGCGGCGCGGATGCATTCCTTGAGGTTCACCGAGGTGCGGCGCTCCTCGTCCATGATGCCGACCTTCATGGTGTTCTTCGGCAGGCCGAGGGCCTCTTCGACGCGGCCGAACAGTTCGACGGTGAAGGCGACTTCTTCCGGGCCGTGCATCTTCGGCTTGACGATGTTGATGCTGCCGGTGGTGGAGTTGCGGAAGGCGCCGTTGCCCTTCAGGTCGTGGATGGCGGCGCAGGCGGTGAACATGGCGTCCATGATGCCTTCGGGGATTTCCTTGCCTTCGCCCCAGAGGATGGCCGGGTTGGTCATCAGGTGGCCCACGTTGCGCACGAACAGCATGGAGCGGCCCTTGAGGGTCAGGGTGCCGCCGGCCGGCGCGGTGTACTCGCGGTCGGGGTTCATGGCGCGGGTGAATGTCTTGCCGCCCTTGCTCACGGACTCGGTCAGGGTGCCCTTCATGAGGCCCAGCCAGTTGCCGTAGGCCAGCGCCTTGTCTTCGGCGTCCACGGCGGCCACGGAGTCCTCGCAGTCCATGATGGTGGTCAGCGCGGCCTCGACGAGCACGTCCTTGATGCCGGCGGCGTCATCCTTGCCGATGGGGTGGTTGCGGTCGAACTGGATCTCGAAGTGCAGGCCGTGCTGTTGCAGCAGCACCGCGGTGGGGTTGGCGGCGTCGCCCTGGTAGCCGGCGAACTGGGCGTCGTCGGCCAGGCCGGTGGTGCTGCCGTCCTTGAGCGCCACGACGAGCTTGCCGTCGTGCACGCTGTAGCGGATGGCGTCGCTGTGGGAGGCGTCGCTCAGGGTGGCGGCGTCGTCGAGGAAGTCGCGGGCGTAGGCCACGACCTTGGCGCCGCGCACCGGGTTGAAGCTGCTGCCCTTCTCGGCGCCGCCGGTCTCCGGCAGCACGTCGGTGCCGTAGAGGGCGTCATAGAGGCTGCCCCAGCGAGCGTTGGCGGCGTTGAGCGCGAAGCGGGCGTTCATGACCGGCACCACCAGCTGCGGGCCGGCCTGGACGGCGATCTCGGGTTCGACGTTGGCGGTCTCGATCTGGAAGTCGGGGCCGACCGGCACCAGGTAGCCGATCTCTTCGAGGAAGGCCTTGTAGGCGCCGAACTCGCCCTTGCCGTTGGCCTTGTGCCAGGCGTCCAGCTTGGATTGCAGTTCGTCGCGCTTGGCGAGCAGGGCGGCGTTCTTCGGCGCCAGGTCGCTGACGATGGCATCGAGGCCGGACCAGAACTGCTCGGCGGTGACGCCGGTGCCCGGCAGGATATCGTTTTCAAGCAGGGACTTCAGTTCGTTGGCGACCTGCAGGCCACCGATCTGGGTACGTTCGGTCATGGCGTTCAACCTCGAAAAAGATGGGCCGGCGCAGGGCGCCGGACGGAACTGTGAATTCTAGACGCTGCCGGTCGAAACGCCGGCTCGCGTCCTGGGTGTGCTCGCTTGTCGAGTCTTATGGTTCACTCGCTCACGTATCGGCTCGCGGCAGATGCACCGCCAGCCACACCGTGGGTGAGTGTGTCTCCTCCACCCGGTGCCGGCACCCGGCCGGCAAGCAAATCCAGTCGCCCGGCTCCAGCGTCTCGCGGCGTCCGTCGGCAAAGGCGAGCACGCCCCGGCCGGAGACCACCAGCACCCATTCGTCGCGGTCCTGGTCGTACCAGAACCCGGGCGGGCTGGCCTGTCCGTGCGAGACGATGCGCTCGATGCGGGCGCCGCCGGCGTGCATCAGGGGCGTCACGTGCTCGTCGGCCGCCGCGGCGGGCAGCGGATCGGTCAGTGAGCCGCGTTTGAACTCGTGCATGCCCGGGCGCTCCTTGGGCGATTCGCGTGATCAGGCCATCGAAGCATAGACGTTTGCACCGGCCTTGGGAATTCCTGCTAGAGTCGTTTCTATCGATACTTTTCGTATCGAGTGGAAGGCCGGGAGGGCGTCCATGGATCGGTATACCGAGATCAGAAGTTTCGTATTGACGGCCGAGAAGGGCAGCTTTGCCGCCGCCTCGACGGTGGAGGGGGTGACCCCGGTGGTCATGGGGCGGCGCCTCGACGCGCTCGAGCGTCGCCTGGGCGTGCGCCTCATGCACCGGTCCACGCGCGGGCTCACGCTCACCGAGCTGGGGGCGGAATTCCTCGAGCAGTGCCGCCAGCTGCTCAAGGATTTCGAGGCGGCGGAGGCCAGCGTCAGCGCCGGGCGTCATGATGTGCGCGGCCATCTGGTGGTGACCGCGCCGGCCGGGTTCGGCCGCCGCCACGTGGGCCCCCATGCGCCGGCCTTCAAGATGCAGTACCCGGACCTGAAGCTGTCCTTCAACTTCACCGACAGCGTGGTGGATCTGGTGCGCGAGGGCTACGACATGGCGATCCGCATCGGCGAGGTGGTGGACCCGGACTACGTGGCGGTGCCCCTCTATCCCAACCATCGGGTGGTGTGCGGCACGCCGGCGTATTTCGAACGGCACGGCATTCCGCAGCAGCCCGAGGAGCTCGCCGGGCACAACTGCCTGGCCTTCAATCCGCAGGGCGGCCAGCAGCGCGGCTGGGCCTTCGCGCGCGAAGGCAAGCGCTTCTCGGTGCGGGTGGACGGCGACATGGCCTGCAACGACGGCGAGTCCCTGTTCGAGTGGGTGCGCCAGGGGCTGGGCATCGCCTGGCGTTCGACCTGGGAGATCCAGCCGGAGCTGACCCGCGGCACGCTCATGACCGTGCTCGACGCGTTCGCCGTCTCCAGCTATCCGATCCAGGTGGTGTATCCGCAGCAGCGCTACCTGCCGGCCAAGATCCGCTGCTTCGTCGATTACCTGCGCGAGATCTACAACCAGCCGGGCTACTGGGAGCGGGCCTGAGCCTCAGCTCTTCTTGAAGTCGTCGAGGGACATCACGCCCTCGAATTCGAGCCGGCGGCGACCCGGTTCCATGGCGGTCAGCGGCGTGCAAGCGCGCAGGCTGGTCAGGCAGCGCCCGGTCAGTTGCTGGTAGATGCGGGTGCCGTCTTCTTTCCAGGCGATCTCGTCGTCGCTCAGTTCGCGCACCACCTTGGCCGGCATGCCGGCGACCAGATGTCGGGCCGGCACCTGCATGCCGGCCTTGACGAAGGCGCAGGCGGCCACGAAGGCCGCTTCGCCGATGACGGCGTTGTCCATGATCACCGCGTTCATGCCCACCAGCGCGTTGCGCCCCACGCGGCAGCTGTGCAGCACCGCGCCATGGCCGATGTGCCCGTCTTCTTCCACCACCGTGTCGGCGCCGGGATAGCCGTGCATGACGCAACCGTCCTGCAGGTTCGAGCCGGCCTCGAGCACGATGCGGCCGAAGTCGCCGCGCAGGGAGGCGAGCGGGGCCACGTAACAACGCGGGCCGACGATGACGTCGCCGATGAGCACGGCGTCGGGATGGACGTAGGCGTCGGGGTCGATGACGGGGCGGAGGCCGTCGATTTCATAGCAAGGCATGGTGCATTCCTGCGGCCGGAGCGCGGCTCCGGGAAGTGGCGAACAGGGACAGGATACGATGGCCTGCGCCGGGCGTGCCGCCCCCGTTTTCGCCGTGCGGGCGAGGGCGTACCATGGCGGGACAAGAACGAGGAGACAAGCATGCGGGAACAAGCCCGGGTGGTGCCGCTCAATCGCGACGATGCCTCGGCGCGGCTCGGCGAGGCCCTGCGTCTGTTCGGCGAGATCAGCGAGGGGACGCTGTCGGTGGACCGCGAGGCGCGCATCACCTGGATCAGCGAACCCTATTGCCGGCTGCTCGGTATCGAGGACGCGGACGCCGCGATCGGCCGGCCGGTGGAAGAGATCATCCCCGAGAGCCGTATGCGCCAGGTGGTGGAGACCGGGCGCCCGATCCTGCTCGATCTGCTCAACTTCGGTGAGCAGCATTTCGTGGTCTGCCGGGTGCCGCTGAAGAATGCCGCCGGCGAGGTCGAGGGGGCGATGGGCTTCGTGTTCTACGACCGGGTCGACTACCTCAAACCCATCCTCGACCGTTTCCAGAGCCTGCAGGTCAAGCTCGATCAGGCCAACGCCGAGCTGGCGCGGGCGCGCGGGGCGCGCTATTCGCTGTCGAGTTTCATCGGCGTGAGCCCGGCCATCGTCGAACTCAAGAGCACCGCGCGCCGGTTCGCGCTGCGCGAGGGCGCGGTGCTGGTGCAGGGGGAGACCGGCGTCGGCAAGGAGCTGCTGGCCCATGCCCTGCACCTGGCCTCGGCGCGCGCCAGCGGCCCCTTCGTGGCGGTCAACATGGCGGCGGTGCCCGAGACCCTGCTCGAGTCGGAGTTCTTCGGCGTGGCGCCGGGGGCCTTCACCGGGGCCGAGCGGCGCGCGCGACCGGGCAAGTTCGAGCTCGCCGACGGTGGCACCCTGTTCCTCGACGAGATCGGCGACATGCCGGCGGCGATCCAGGCCAAGTTCCTGCGCGTGCTCCAGGAGGGCGAATTCGAGGCGCTCGGCTCGAACACGGTCAAGCATGTGAACGTGCGCATCGTCGCGGCCACCAGCCAGAACCTGGAGGCCAAGGTTGAGGCGGGGGCCTTCCGCGCCGACCTGTATTACCGGCTCGCGGTGCTGCCCCTGTTCGTGCCGGCCCTGCGCGAGCGCCCCGAGGACATCCCGGTGATCGCCGAGCGCATCCTCGACGACATCCCCAAGGAGCCCGGTTTCGGCGGCTGGTACCTGACCGACTCCGGTCTCGATGTGCTGCTCGCCCATCCCTGGCCGGGCAACGTGCGCGAGCTGCGTAACGTGCTCGAGCGGGCCACTGCGCTGGCCGAGTGCGAGGCGCTGGACGCGGCGGCGATCCGGCGCGTGATGGGTACCTCCGGCGAGGCCGACGCCGCGTCCGGGGCCGAGGCGGCCGGCGAGCCCCTGCGCCTCGCCGACGCGGTCGCCCAGGCCGAGGCCGCGGCGATCCGCGCCGCCCTGGCGCGCGCCGGGGGCGACAAGTCGCGCGCCGCGCGCCTGCTGGGGGTGTCGCGCTCGCAGCTCTACGCCAAGCTCAAGGCCTTCGGCGACCCGGCCTGACGCCGCTGGCGTGTCGTCAGGGCCGGACGCCTGTCCGGCTTTCCGGAATTGCTCCCCATCCCGCGTCCCGCGCGGATCGCCGGCGCGGCGCGGCCGTTCGGCGTGTGCGGGTCCGTGGATTGGCCGGCGCGACCATAAAATATTTTTCTCCATGCATTCAATTGCTTAAGGATCTGGCACGCCCCCTGCAATGAACACGGCACCAGACCGGCGCACTTGCCTGCGCCGGCTGCACAACAAAGACAGGCCGGAGGAGGGGCGGACGCGTGCGTCCGGGATGCTTCGCTTCGGTGGTCTTTCCGTGACCCACAGGAGGAAGATCCGATGACTCAACGCAACACGCCCCGTTCGCTGGTCCTGCTCGCCGGCCTGATGCTCGCCGCCGGCGCCGTGCATGCGGCCGACAAGCTGCGCTGGAAGGTGCCCAACGCCTTCCCGTCCCACCTGCCCGCGCTGGGCGACAACGTGCAGATGGTGGCCGACATGCTCAAGACGGCCTCCGACGGCCAGATCCAGTTCAAGATCTTCGAGCCGGGCAACCTGGTGCCGCCGCTGGAGTTGTCCGACGCGGTGCGCGACAAGACCATCGACGCGGGCTACACCTGGCTGGGCTACGATGCCGGCAAGATTCCCTCTGCGCCGCTGTTTTCGGCCCGCCCCTTCGGCATGGAGCCGTGGGAATACACCGCCTGGTGGTACAACGGCGGCGGCAAGGCGTTGGCCGAGGACGTCTATGGCAAGCGCAACATCCACCCGATCCTGTGCGGCATCACCGGGCCCGAGACGGCCGGCTGGTTCCGCAAGGAGATCAAGACCATGGACGATCTCAAGGGGCTCAAGATCCGCTTCGCCGGGCTCGGCGGGCAGGTGATGCAGAAGGCCGGCGCCTCCGTGACCCTGCTGCCGGGCTCGGAGATCTTCCAGGCGCTGGAGAAGGGCGCCATCGACGCCACCGAGTTCGCGATGCCGGCGGTGGATCAGAAGCTGGGCTTCGACAAGGTCGCCAAGTACAACTATTTCCCCGGCTGGCACCAGACCTACACCGCCTTCCACCTGATCATCAACAAGCAGGTGTGGGATGCGCTGCAGCCGTCCAGTCGCGCGCTGTTCGACACCGCCTGCACCGCCGGGGTGATGCGCAACCTGTCCAAGGGCGAGGCGATCCAGGGCGACGTGATCCGCGGCTTCGAGGCCAAGGGCGTCAAGACCGAGAAGGTGCCCACCAAGATGCTCCATGCGCTCAAGAAGCTCACCGACGAGGTGATGGCCGAGCAGTCCGCCAAGGACGCCGACTTCAAGCGCGTCTATGACTCGCAGGAGGCCTTCTCCAAGAGCTACCAGACCTGGAAGGGCCTGGCCTACCTGCCGCGCGACTTCAACGACGAGAAGCAGTAAGCGCCTGCCGTGGCATGTGGCGGGATGAATCCCGCCCTACGGTTTGATTCGACCGCCGTAGGGCCGGATTCATCCGGCCGATCCACGACCACACCATCGCAAGGGAGACGCCATGAGCGACCGCGAATTCGAGGCGGCCGAGGGGCGTGCGATCTCGCACGACCATCCGGACGACCTGCACTTTCTCATCCACCATGCCGAGCTGCCCGAGACCGCCTTCTCGCGTGTCGTCGACGGCGCCCTGGCGCGCCTGGGGCGTTCGATCTCGTGGGCATGGATCGCCCTGATGGCGGTGATCGTCATCAACGTGGTGATGAAGAACCTGTTCGGCGAGGGCCGGGTGGAGTTCGAGGAGATCCAGTGGCACATCTACGCCGCCCTGTTCATGCTCGGCCTCTCGGTGACCCTGGCCACCGACGACCATGTGCGCGTGGACCTGTTCTACGGCGGCTTCACCCTGCGCACCAAGGCCTGGATCGATCTCGTCGGCATCGTCTGCCTGTTGCTGCCCTTCGTGGCGATGCTGATGTGGTACGGGGTGCCCTTCGTGGCCGATTCGTTCGCCACCGCCGAGCGTTCCAGCTCGCCGGCCGGCCTGCCCTATCGCTGGATCATCAAGAGCGCGCTGGTGGCGGGCATCGGGCTGCTCGGGGTGGCCGCGTGCGCGCGGCTCACGCGCATCGTGGCGCTGCTGTTCCTCGGCCGTGTCCCCGTGGCGAAAAAGACGGAGGCCTGATCATGGCACTCGAGTTCTACGAAATTCTCTGCATCGGCATGTTCGCCGCCTTCATCGTCTTGCTGTTCTCGGGCTTTCCGGTCGCCTGGGTGCTCGGCGGCGTGGCCCTGGTCACGGTGACCGTGGCCGCCTACATCTTTCCCGAACGGCTCGCCGACGGCTTCTACAGCGTCGCCTTCAGCGATCTGGCGGCGGTGACCTCGCGCATCTGGACCATCATGCAGAACTGGGTGCTGGTGGCCTTGCCCATGTTCGTCTTCATGGGGCTGATGCTCGACCGCTCCGGCATCGCCGCCGAACTGATGGAAAACTTCGTCAAGGTGCTCGGCCGCGCTCCGGGCGGGCTGGCGGTGACGGTGGCGGCCATCGGCCTGCTGCTGGCCGCGTCCACCGGCATCATCGGCGCCTCGGTGGTGCTGCTGGCGCTGCTCGGCATGCCGATCATGCTGCGCACCGGCTACAGCCCGAGCTTCGCCGCCGGCACGGTGAGCGCGGTGGGCACGCTGGGCATTCTCATCCCGCCCTCGATCATGCTGGTGCTGATGGCGGACCGCACCCCCGGCGTGGATGCCGGCGGGCTGTTCATGGGCGCGCTGATTCCCGGCGCGATGCTCGGGGTGATCTACATCGGCTACATGATGGCGGTGGGCTTGTTCTCGCCCAAGCATGCCCCGTTGCCGCCGGATGCCCGGCGCATGCGCCTGTCGGACCTGGGCGGGGTGTTCAAGGCGGTGCTGCCGCCCGCGGCACTGATCCTGGCGGTGCTCGGCTCCATCTTCGCCGGGTTCGCCACGCCCACCGAGGCGGCCGGCGTGGGCGCCTGCGGCGCTACCCTGCTGGCGCTTATGCACAAGAAGCTCGATCGGGCCGTGCTGCGCGAGGTGTGCGAGCAGACCACCAAGACCACCGCCTTCATCTTCGCCATCTTCGTCGGCGCCACCGCCTTTTCCTTCGTGTTCCAGGCGCTCGGCGGCGAGGAGTTCATCCACCACGGGCTCAAGAGCCTGCCGTTCTCGCACGACGGCATTCTCATCTCCGTGTTGTTCCTGGTGTTCGTGCTCGGCTTCTTCCTCGACTGGATCGAGATCACCCTGATCGTGCTGCCGCTGGTGGCGCCGGTGATCGCCGGGCTGGACGTCGGCCCCGCCGAGGTGGGGCCGCGCATGATCTGGTTCGTGGTGCTGGTGGCGGTGTGCCTGCAGACCTCCTTCCTCACCCCGCCGGTGGGCTTCGCCCTGTTCTACCTCAAGGGTGTGGCGCCCAAGGAGGTGACGGTGGCGCACATCTACAAGGGGGTGATCCCCTTCATCCTGCTGCAGCTCGGCGGGCTGGTGCTGGTGTATGTCTTCCCGGCGCTGGCGACCTGGTTGCCGAAGGTGGCCTACGGATCGTAGGGCCCGGCTCCGCTGGCCGGGCGGATCGCACCCGCCGACGACATGACTTGGGAGGGAGAATAGACATGCGCAACCGCATCGTGACCGCCGAGGAGGCGGTCGCCCTGATCGGCGACGGTGACACCATCGCCACTTCCGGCTTCGTCGGCATCGGCGTGCCGGAGGCCCTGTTGATCGCGCTCGAGCAGCGCTTCGTGGACACCGGCAGCCCGCGCGACCTGACCCTGGTGTTCGCCGCCGGGCAGGGCGACGGCAAGGAGCGCGGGCTCAACCACCTGGGCCATGACGGTCTGTTGAGGCGCGTGATCGGCGGCCACTGGGGGCTGATCCCCAAGGTCGGCCGACTGGCGCTGGAGGGGCGCATCGAGGCCTGGAACCTGCCCCAGGGGGTGATCTCGCATCTTTACCGCGACATCGCCGCCGGGCGCCCCGGGGTCATCAGCAAGGTGGGCCTGGGCACTTTCGTCGATCCGCGCGTGGAAGGCGGGCGGGTCAATGCCATCAGCCGCGAGGCCATGGTGACGCTCACCCGCCTGGGCGACACCGACTACCTGTTCTACAAGGCCTTCCCGATCCACGTGGCGCTGATCCGCGCCACCAGCGCCGACGAGCGCGGCAACCTGTCGATGGAGCGCGAGGCCCTGACCCTGGACAGCTTCGCCATGGCCAGCGCGGCGCGCAACAGCGGCGGGCTGGTGATCGCCCAGGTCGAACGGGTGGTGGCCGCCGGCTCGCTCGATCCGCGCCAGGTGATCGTGCCCGCCACCTTGGTGGACGTGGTGGTGGTGGCGCCGGCGGAGCACCATGGGCAGACCTTCGCCACCGCCTATTCGCCGTACTTTTCCGGCGAGGTGCGCGCGCCGCGTGCCGCGGGCACGCCGCTGGCGCTCGATGCGCGCAAGGTGATCGCCCGCCGCTGCGCCCTGGAGCTGCCCATCAACGGGGTGGTGAACCTGGGCATCGGCATGCCCGAAGGGGTGGCCGCGGTGGCCGACGAGGAGCGCGTGCTCGAGCACGTGACCCTCACCGCCGAGCCCGGCGTGATCGGCGGCCGGCCCGCCGGCGGGCTCGATTTCGGCGCGGCGGTGAACACCGACGCCGTCGTCGCCCAGAACCAGCAGTTCGACTTCTACGACGGCGGCGGGCTCGACCTGGCGGTGCTCGGCATGGCCGAGGTGGACGCCGAGGGCAACGTGAACGTGAGCCGCTTCGGCGCCAAGCTCGCCGGTGCCGGGGGCTTCATCAACATCAGCCAGAACGCGCGCACGGTGGTGTTCGCCGGCACCTTCACCGCCGGCGGGCTCAAGCTGGCCATCGGCGCAGGCACGCTGGCGATCACTTCCGAAGGACGGGCGCCCAAGTTCGTCGAGCGCGTCGGCCAGATCACCTTCAGCGCCAAGCAGGCCCTGGCCTCGGGGCAGACCGTGCTGTACGTGACCGAGCGGGCGGTGTTTCGACTCACCCGTGCCGGGGTCGAACTGGTGGAAGTGGCGCCGGGGATCGACCTCGAGCGTGACGTGCTCGCCCACATGGCGTTCACGCCGGTGGTGGGCACGCCGGCACGCATGGACGCGGCCCTGTTCGCCGAGGGCCCGATCGGACTCGCCGAGCGCCTGTTCGATCTGCGCCTGGAGGACCGCTTCGCCCTCGACGCCGCGCGTGGCCAGCTCTACATCAACTTCGACGGGCTGCGCGTGCGCACGTGCGCGGACGTGGATGCCATCCGCGAGCGCGTCGAGCAGGTGCTTGCGGAGCATCAGGCGCGGGTGGACGTGATCGTCAACTACGATCGCTTCGACATCGACCCCGAGGTCGAGGCCGATTACGCGGCGATGGTGCACGACCTGGAGCGCCGGCGCTATCGCCACGTGTCGCGCTACACCACCGGCGCCTTCCTCAAGCTCAAGATGGGCCGCCTGCTGTGCGAACCGCATGTGCCGCCGATCTTCGAGACCCACGCCCAGGCGCAGGCCTTTCTCGAACAGGTGGCCGGCCCGGCCGCGGCCTGACCGTCGCACGCCGCCGCGCGCTACACTCCGGGCCTGCACGAGACGGTGGGTGGCGACGGGAGGCGAGCGATGGGGCGACACATGCGGGCGGCGATGGTGACGGCGGGCGCATGCCTGGTGACGGGGCTGGCGCACGCCCAGATCGTGGTCGGCGTGGTGCTCTCGCTGTCGGGGCCGGCGGCGCCGGTCGGGCGGGTGCAGCAGGCGGTGGTGGCCCATCTGCCCGCGCGCATCGGTGATGAGACGGTGCGCTACATGGTGCGCGACGACGCCTCCGACCCGGCCCGGGCGGTGGTGGTGGCCACCGAGGTGCTCGACGCCGGTGCCGACCTGATCCTCGGCACCACCTCGGTGGCGGCCTCCCGGGCGCTGGTGCCGCTGGTCGCTGCCCGGGGTGTGCCGCTCATCTCGCCCGCGGCGCTGCCGCTGCGCGAGGTCGGCACCGGCGCGCCCGGGCACTGGGCCTTCCGCACCGCGCCGGACGACTGGCTGATGGCGGCCGCCATCGTCGCGCACCTGCGCGACCACGGACACCGCCGGGTGGGCTTTCTCGGGTTCGACGACAGCTATGGCGCGCACTGGGCGACGGTGTTCGGCGCGCTGGCGGATGTGCGCGGCCTCGATGTCGTGTCGCAGCACCGCTTCCATCCCGGCGGCGACGATCTGGGCGCCGCGGTCGCGCGGATCCTGGCGGCGCACCCCGAGGCGGTGATGGTGGCGGCGGCCGGCTCGGCCGCCGTGGATGTGGTCGCCGCGCTGCGCGGCGCCGGCTTCTCCGGCCCCATCTATCAGACCCAGGCGGTGGCGGTCGCGGCCTTCATCGATGCCTGTGCGGGGCGCTGCGACCAGGTGTTCGTGCCGGCCAGTCCGGCGCGGGTGGTGATGCAACTGCCTGCCGACTCACCGCTGCGCGAGGCGGGGATGGCATATCGGGATCAGCTCGGCGCGCGCGCGGGGCCGTTCGGGGCGGCCCTGTGGGACGCCGGGCGCCTGTTCGCGCAGGCCGCCGCCACCGCGCTGACGCGGGCGCGGCCGGGCGAGGCCGCCTTCCGCGTGGCCTTGCGCGACGGGCTCGAGCAGGTCCGGGCGCTGGCGGGCGCCAACGGGGTGTATTCCATGAGCGCGGGCGATCATGTCGGCCTCGACCAGCGCGCCGGATGGATGGTCCGGATCGTCGACGGGCGCTGGCAACGGGCCGATTGAATTCATTTCGGCTCCGGTGGTGGGTCTTGGTGCGATGACGTCGGCATGGATTCTGTCGGGTGGCGCGTCGCACCATATGGCGCGATCCGCCGCGATGTCGGCCGTAAAGATACCTGCTGTTCGGGTGAGTTTGGCGAAATTTGGCGCAGGTTGGCGACGTCGCGCGTGACGATGCGGTGTGCCGCAATGCGCGCATGGCAGGCGGCACGGGCGGACATCGCGCCCCGCCGCCATGATCCTGCGCATGACATATGCGCGGCATCGACAGGGAAAACCCCGCCGTTACTTGCATTCGGCGCCACACGGACGAATTTTCGGTGCTAGAATCCGTCGCTGAGATACACCCATCCACTCCTACTTTCGAGGATCAACATGAACAAAGGTGAATTCGTCGAAGCGCTGGCCGACCGTATGGACGTCTCCCGTGCCCAGGCCGATCGTGCCGTGTCCGCCGTGCTGGACATCATCACTGAAGAACTGGCCAAGGGTGGCAAGGTCGCCTTCACCGGTTTCGGTTCCTTCGAAGTGTCCAAGCGTGCCGCTCGCACCGGCCGTAACCCGCAGACCGGCGCTTCGATCAAGATCGCGGCTTCCAGCGTGCCCAAGTTCTCCGCTGGCGCGACGCTCAAGTCCGCGGTCAACGGCAAGTAATCCACCGCTTGCGACGCATTCGAAAAACCCGGCCGCGGCCGGGTTTTTTGTTGTCCGACTCCCTGCATCCGAGGTTTGCATGGCTGACCAGAAGTACGAAGAGTTTTACGGCTACCGTTTCGAAGACCTGTCCGAGGGCATGACCGCGGCCTTCGGCCGTACCGTGACGGAAAGCGACATCATCCTGTTTGCCGGCGTGTCGGGTGACACCAATCCGGTGCACCTGAACGAGGCGCTGGCCTCGGACTCCATGTTCAAGGGGCGGATCGCCCACGGCATGCTGTCGGCCAGTTTCATCTCCACCGTGTTCGGTACGCGCCTGCCCGGACCCGGCTGCATCTACCTGTCCCAGTCGCTCAAGTTCAAGGCGCCGGTGCGCGCCGGCGACACCGTGGTGGCGCGAGTGACGCTCGAGACCCTGGTGCCGGAAAAACGCAAGGCCCTGTTCAAGACCGAGTGTTTCGTGGGCGACACCGTGGTGCTCACCGGCGAGGCCGAGATCATGGTGCCCAAGCGCTGAGTCGCGCGTCGGCGCATGAAAAAGCCCGCCGGTCGGCGGGCTTTTTCGTTGGCGTCAGCGTTGTGGCTTGCTGCCGGCCGGCTTGCCGCGCCGGCTGTTCGGACGTGGCGGCGTGCCCGACTTGCCGTCGGCCTGGCGCGGTGCGCCGTCATGCGGCTTGCTCGCGCGGCGCGGCGGCTGATCGCCGTGCTCGCGCTGGTGGCGATGGCTGTGGCGCTGGGCCGGGGCCTGCGCCTTGCGGTTGGGGCGCTGGCCGGCGCGCGGCTGGGCCAGTTCGGCGCAGGTGAAGCCGGCCACCTCGATGCGCTCGATGCGCTGGCCGATGAGGCGCTCGATGTCGCGCAGCTGCTTGGCTTCCAGCTCCGGGTCCACCAGCGACAGGGCGCGGCCCTCGGCGCCGGCGCGGCCGGTGCGGCCGATGCGGTGCACATAGTCTTCGGGCACGTTGGGCAGCTCGTAGTTCACCACCATGGGCAGCTGGTCCACGTCGATGCCGCGGGCGGCGATGTCGGTGGCCACCAGCACCTGCAGCTTGCCGTTCTTGAAGGCGTCGAGGGTGCGGATGCGGGCGTTCTGGGCCTTGTTGCCATGCAGCGCCTGGGCCGGGATGCCGGCACGGGTCAGCTGTTCGGCGAGGCGGTCGGCGCCGTGCTTGGTGCGGCTGAACACCAGCACCTGGAACCACTGGTGCTCGCGCACCAGATGGATCAGCAGGTCGCGCTTGGTGCCCTTGTCGACGATGTGCAGCGACTGGGCGACGCGCTCGGCGGTGGTGTTGCGCGGCGCCACGTCCACGCTGGCCGGATCCTTGAGCAGGCCCTGGGCGAGGCTGCGGATCTCGGCGCTGAAGGTGGCCGAGAACAGCAGGTTCTGCCGCTGCGCGGGCAGCTTGGCCATGATCTTCTTGATGTCGTGGATGAAGCCCATGTCGAGCATGCGGTCGGCTTCGTCGAGCACCAGGGTTTCGATGTCGGTGAGCTTGATGGTGCCCTGGTTCACATGGTCGAGCAGACGGCCCGGCGTGGCCACCAGGATTTCCACCGGTCGGCGCAGGGCGCGCGACTGGGTATTGATGTTCACCCCGCCGAACACGGCGAAGGAGCGCACCGGCACATGGGCGGCGTAGGTGCGCACCGATTCCTCGACCTGGGCGGCCAGCTCGCGGGTGGGGGTGAGGATGAGCACGCGGGGGCGGCCGTCGCGGGCGCGCTTGTCGTGGCCCATCTGCTGCTGGATGATCGGCAGCGCGAAGCCGGCGGTCTTGCCGGTGCCGGTCTGGGCGGCGGCGAGCAGGTCGCGGCCGCCGAGCACGACCGGAATGGCCTGCTGCTGGATCGGGGTGGGGGTGCTGTAGCCGCTCTCGGCGAGCGCGCGCAGCAGCGGTTCTGCCAGCCCGAGGGCGGCAAAGGTGTTTTCGACTTGCATTGTGTGGTTCAGCTCCAGCGACGGCCTGCCGCTCATGCGAGCGACACCAATCGAGGCGGGCGGGACAGTGGCCATGTCGGGTGTGACGCGGCCCGGGGTGATCAAAAGAGGCCGGTACGCTGATTGGTCGGTGCGTACGGGATTGCGCAGTCTATCGGAAAACGCGGCGGAAAGCTTGAATGTTTTTTGCCCGGCGCTGGCCGGATCGGCTCCGCGCTGCGTAAGATGTCGCGTTTTTTCCCGCATTGCACGCAGCCATGGCGCTCAAATCCACCGTCTTCAAGTTCCAGTTGCAGATCGCCGATCTGGATCGTCACTACTACGCCGATCACGCGCTCACCCTGGCGCGCCACCCGTCGGAGACCGACGAGCGCCTGGTGGCGCGGGTGCTGGCCTTCGCGCGCATCGCCGGCGAGGGCATCGACATGAGCAGCGCCCTGTGCGAGCCGGACGAGCCGGATCTGTGCGTGCGCACCCTGGACGGGCGCATCACCCACTGGATCGACGTCGGCCAGCCCGAGGCCCGGCGGGTGCTCAAGGCCGCCGGCCGGGCCGACCGGGTGACCCTGCATCCCTACGGCGGATCGACCTCCACGCTGTGGTGGGAAGGGGTGCGCAAGGAGCTGCTGCGGGTGCGCAAGCTGGAAGTGATCGCCTTTCCGGAGGCGGCGGTCAAGGCGCTTGCGGCCAGCGTGGCACGCACCTGCCAGTGGCAGATCACGGTCCAGGACGGGACGATGATGGTCAGCACCGGCACCGACTGCGTGAGCGTGGAACCGGACACCTGGCGCCCGATCGCGCACTGATTGTCCTGCCGCCGGTGGGGCTTCGGCGGTATCGTCATGGCTTGAGGCGCGTACCCGGCACGGATCGCATCCGCGGCGGTCCATCGCGGCGGATGCCCGCGCCAGATGAGAGAAGTGGCCATGTCGACACGTGACGATCCTGAACTGCATCACTGGCTGATGATCCTGCTCGCCGCGGCGATGATGGCCATCTCCATGGGCGGGCGCCAGTCCCTCGGCCTGTTCGTCTCGCCCATCAACACCTCCACCGGCATGGGCATCACCGCCATCAGCCTGGCGCTGGCGATCGCGCAGCTGGTGTGGGGGCTGGTGCAGCCGCTGTCCGGCGCGGTGGCCGACCGCTACGGCGCGGGGCGGGCGCTGGCCACAGGGGTGTTGCTGCTGGCCGCGGGGGCGGCGCTCACGCCCCTGGTCAGCACCGGCCTGGGGCTGTCGCTGACACTGGGGGTCCTGTTCGCCGCCGGCTCGGGGGCCAGCAGCATGGCCGTGCTCATGGGGGCGACGGTCGCGCGCCTGCCGGCCCATCGTCGCGGCATGGCCTCGGGCATCATCAACGCGGGGGGCTCCTTCGGGCAGTTCGTGTTCGCCCCCGTGCTGCAGGGCTTCATCGCCCTGATGGGCTGGATGGGCGCCATGTACGCGCTGGCGGCCCTGATGCTGCTCGGGCTGCCCGTCGCGCGTGCCCTCAAGACCCCGGCCAAGCGCCGCGCGCAGGTCGTGGACGACGACGCCGCACCGCCCGACCGGGGCATGCGCGCGGCGCTGCGTGACGCCTTCGCCGACCGCAGCTACCTGCTCCTGCATGCCGGCTTCTTCACCTGCGGCTTCCACATCGCCTTCCTGGTCACCCACCTGCCCGGCGAGATCGGCCTGTGCGGCCTGCCGGCGAGCGTGGCGAGCTGGACGCTGGCGATCATCGGCCTGGCCAACATCTTCGGCAGCCTCTACGCCGGCTGGTGCGTGCAGCGCTATCGCAGCAAGCACGTGCTGGCGTGGATGTATGCCTCGCGGGCGGTGCTCATCGCCGTCTACCTGATGGCGCCGAAGAGCGAGCTGACCTTTTACCTGTTCGCGGCCGGGCTGGGCTTCACCTGGCTGGCCACGGTGCCGCCCACGGCCGGGCTGGTGGGCAAGCTGTTCGGCTCGCGCTACCTGTCCACCCTGTTCGGGCTGACCATCTTCACCCACCAGATCGGCGGCTTCCTCGGCGCCTGGCTGGGCGGGATCGCGGTGACCGCCTTCGGCGACTACCAGTGGATGTGGTACGCGGACATCGCCCTGGCCGCTATGGCGGCGCTCGCCAACCTGCCGATTCGCGAGGCGCGGGTGTCACGCCTGCCGCAGCCCGCCTGACGGGCACAAGTTCCGGGCGGAGCGGACGTTAACCGACCCGGAGGGGCATGCGCCCCGAAGACGCACGAGGTCGGCATGCCCCATTCGCTCAAGCTTTCGGAACTCATCGGTGCGCTCAGTCATGCGCTGGACCTGACCGAGGGTCAGCCGGCCGGGCACTGCGTGCGTTGCTGCTGGATCGGCACCCATGTGGGGCGGCAGATCGGCTTACCCGATGCCGAGTTGCGCGAGCTGTACTACACGCTGCTGCTCAAGGATCTGGGCTGCAGCAGCAACGCGGCGCGCATCTGCGAGCTCTACCTCACCGACGATCTGCAGTTCAAGCACGACTTCAAGCTGGCCGACGGCTCGCTGCCCCGGGTGCTCAACTTCGTGATCGGCCACACCGGCCTGAAGGAGGGCCTGGCGGAGCGCTTCCGCGCGGTCTTCAACATCGTCCGCAACGGTGACGACATCGCCCGGGAGCTGATCCAGACCCGCTGTCAGCGCGGCGCCCAGATCGCACGGCGGCTGCGCTTCGGCGAACGGGTGGCGCAGGGCGTGCACAGCCTCGACGAGCACTGGAACGGCAAGGGGCGGCCCGAGGGCCTGGTGGGCGAGGCGATCCCGGTGTATTCGCGCATCGCCCTGCTGGCCCAGGTGGTGGACGTGTTCAACACCGCCGACGGCCGCGAGGCCGCGCTGGAAGAGGTGCGCGGCCGCGCCGGTGCCTGGTTCGACCCGGCGCTGGTGCGCGCCTTCGAGCAGGTCGCCGTGGCGGAGGAGTTCTGGCGGACGCTGGCCGATCCGGCGCTCGACGCGGCGGTGTTCGCGCTCGAACCGGGCCATCACCAGGTGGCCCTCGACGACGATTACCTGGACGAGATCGCCGCGGCCTTCGGCGAGGTGGTGGACGCCAAGAGCCCCTACACCGCCGGCCACAGTGCCCGGGTCGCGCTCTACACCGACATGGTGGCCGAGGCCATGGGCCTGTCGCCCGAACGGCGGCGCTGGCTCAAGCGCGGCGCGATCCTGCACGACGTGGGCAAGCTCGGGGTGAGCAACGCGGTGCTCGACAAGCCGGGCAAGCTGGATAGCGACGAATGGGCCGCCGTGCAGCTGCATGCCGCCCATACCGAGACCATCCTCGCGCGCATTCCCGCCTTCGCGGAACTGGCGCGTGTCGCCGCGGCCCACCACGAGCGCCTCGATGGCAAGGGCTATCCCAAGGGCCTGAGTGCCGATCAGATCGCGCTCGAGACGCGCATCATCACCACCGCCGACATCTTCGATGCGATCACCGCCGAGCGCCCCTACCGGGGCGCCATTCCGGTCCCCAAGACGCTCGAGATCATGGCCGAGAACGTGGGCACCGCGATCGACCCGGACTGCTTCGCCGCCCTCAAGTCGGCCCTGGGGCGCCTCGACGCCGCCGGGTGTCGGGCCGACGCACGCGCCGCCTGATTCGTGTAGGCTTCGGAACCTTTTGCGCGTGCCGAACCTCGCGGTCGGTGCGCCACAAGGAGGATCGTCATGTCCAAGACCCGTAGTCGTCGCTTGCGCAAGAAGCTGTTCGTGGATGAATTCCAGGAGCTCGGGTTCGACGTCGATCTGTCCTTTTCCGAGCCCGCCGGCACCGACCGGATCGATGCCTTCTTCGAGCGCTTCTTCACCGAGGCGATCATGCCCGAGGGGCTGGTGTTCGGCGGCCGGGACGATGCCGGCTTCGTGTGCTCCAGCCGCCGCGGCAGCGTCAGCGAGGCGCAACGCAGCGCGGTGAGCGACTGGCTCGACGGGCAGCCGGCGCTGCGGGACTTCCGCGTCGGCCCGCTGATGGACGTGTGGCACGACTGAAGCCACCCTGGACGAGGCCGGTGCTTGACAGCCGGCCCCGTCCCCCGCTACTTTTGCGTTCATGACTTCGCCGCAGATCCGCCCCTTCGCCTCGCTTCTGGCGCTTCTCACGACCGCTTTCGCCGGTCTGGGTCTGCTGCTGCGCGCCCCGCGCAGCTAACTTTTTCTCCCCTCCTGCCGTTTTTTTCAGACCCCGTCCGGGGTGATGACGCGTTGTTGCGTTCGTTTTTTCCATGGAGTGCGCCATGCACCGATCCCTGTTCCTCGCCACACGACTGCCGACCGGCAACCGGGCCGCGTAATCCGGCCAGCCCGGTTGTCGTCTCGCCGCATCGACCGAACACACACGATTGGAGCATCGCACCATGTTGAAACGACCGAACGAGAAGTACCCGCCCTTCAACCCCTTCCCCGGCGGGCGCAGCCTGTCCGATCGGACCTGGCCGGAACGGCGCATCGACCAGCCGCCGGTGTGGATGAGCACCGACCTGCGCGACGGCAACCAGGCGCTGTTCGAGCCCATGGACGGCGAACGCAAGATGCGCATGTTCAAGATGCTGGTGGACATCGGCTTCAAGGAGATCGAGGTGGCCTTTCCGGCCGCCAGCCAGACCGACTTCGATTTCGTCCGCACCCTCATCGAGGGCGAGCACATCCCCGAGGATGTGACCATCGAGGTGCTCACCCAGGCGCGCGAGCATCTGGTGCGCCGCACCTTCGAATCGGTGCGCGGGGCGCGCCGCGCGATCATCCATTTCTACAACGCCACGGCACCGAACTTCCGCCGCATCGTGTTCGGCCAGGACCGGGCCGGGGTCCGGCAGATCGCCGTCGACACCGCCCGTCTCGTCCGCCAGCTCGCCAGCGAGCAGCCCGACACCGAGTTCGTGTTCCAGTACAGCCCCGAGGTGTTCACCGGGACCGAGCTCGACTTTGCGGTCGAGGTGTGCAACGCGGTCATCGCCGAGTGGGCGCCCACGCCCGAGCGCCCGTGCATCATCAACCTGCCCGCCACGGTGGAGATGAGCACCCCCAACGTGTACGCCGACCAGATCGAATGGGTGTGCCGCCACCTGGACCGGCGCGACGCGGTGATCGTCTCGGTCCATCCCCACAACGACCGCGGCACCGCCGTGGCCGCCGCCGAACTGGCGGTGATGGCCGGGGCCGACCGGGTCGAGGGCTGCCTGTTCGGCAACGGGGAGCGCACCGGCAACGTCGATCTGGTCACCCTCGCGCTCAATCTCTACTCGCAGGGCGTGCACCCGGGGCTCGACTTCTCGCGCATCAACGAAGTGGCGCGCACGGTCGAGCATTGCACCCAGTTGCCGATCCATCCGCGCCATCCGTATGTGGGCGATCTGGTGTTCACCGCCTTCTCCGGGTCGCACCAGGATGCGATCAAGAAAGGGCTGGCGGTCCAGCAGGCCGGGGCGCCGTGGGCGGTGCCCTACCTGCCCGTCGACCCGGCCGATCTCGGGCGCAGCTACGAGTCCGTGATCCGGGTCAACAGCCAGTCGGGCAAGGGCGGCATCGCCTACCTGCTCGAGACCGAATACGGCCTCGCCATGCCGCGGCGCATGCAGGTGGCGTTCTCGGCCGTGGTCCAGGCGGCCACCGACGCCAGCGGCCGGGAGATGAAGGGGGCCGACCTCTGGGCCATCTTCGAGACCACCTATCTGGCGAACGACAATGGCCTCGCCTATGGTGAACATCATCTGTTCGAGCATGGCGACCAGCAGGGCATCACCCTCACGGTGAGTCGGGCAGGGCAGGCGCAGGTGTTGCGGGGTGTGGGCAACGGCCCCATCGACGCGGCCCTGCATGCCTTGATGCCGCAGGCGCGGCTGCTCAGTTACGAGGAGCACAACCTCGGGCAGGGCTCCGACGCCCGGGCGGTCGCCTACATCGAGCTGGCCTCCGATGCGGTCCCGGGCGGGGTGTTCGGCGCGGGGATCGACGGCAACATCGTCACCGCATCGATCCGGGCCATCGTCTCGGCGGTCAACCAGCTGCGGCGGGCGGCGGGTGAAGACACGGAATCATCGCAAATGAGTGCCTGATGGCCTCATGAGGGAGGGGCGGGCGGCCAAGTGGCCGCCCGTTTCTATGTCCGCCGCCGCGGCGTTGGATCCGCAATCCGTCGGAAGATTCGATGCCGGGTGTGACAAATTGCCCACTTTGCCGTCGGATGCGCACGCTGTCTCAGTGAAAATACAACGCGCCGCTATGCCCCGTGAACGGCGGCTTCTCCTGCAATGCACAATCCCATGTCATTTTCGTCGCGCCGTGCTCGAGTGACGTGCTGCATTGATTTATTACCTTAGGTGTATTTTTATCGTCGGATCAATCGTTTACATTGCCACTCGTTTGTCAGACGGAAGGCGCTCATGCACTCTTTTCGCCCTCGCTCATCCGATGCCGTGCGCTCGCTCGCGCGGCAGCTGACCCTCCGTGCGGCGCTCGGGCTTGGCCTGCTCGCCGCCGCCGGCATCGTCTCCCTGGCGCTGTCAGCGGGTGCGCTGGTGGAGATCATGCGGGCGCCGGTGCTCTCCGCGCACACCCTCGGGATGCTCGCGGGGACGGGGTGCCTGCTCCTGGTGGCGCACCGCTTGCTGCACTGGCTGCGCACCGAGGCGCCGCCGGCGGACGGGGTCCGCATCGGCCGGGACAAGGCCCCCTCGCTGTACCGCCTCGTCGATCGTCTCGCCGAGCGCATCGGCACCGCCGGGGTGGACGGCATCCGCATCTCCGCCGACATGAACGCCGCCGTCCACCAGCGCCCCATCCATGGCCTGTGGGGGCGCATGGAGACCACGCTCGTCATCGGTCTGCCCCTGGTGCACAGTGTCTCGCCGCGTCAGCTGGCGGCCATCCTCGCGCATGAGTTCGGGCACCTGAAGCGTCAGCGCAGCAACCGGCATGCCTGGGGCGCGCATGTGCGCGCCTGGTGGCACCGGGTCTGTGAGCGCATCGCCTCGGACGCCAATGTCGGCGCGCAGGTGCTCTCGAGTCTGCTGGCGCCCTGGGCCGAGGCGGACGTGATGGCGGCGGTCCGCCTCAATCACCTCGAGGAGTACGAGGCCGACCGGGTCGCCGCCCGCGTGGTCGGCGCCAAGCTGTTGGGTGACACCCTCGTGGAAGTGGCGATGAAGGCGGAGTTCATCGAATCGGACTACTGGGACAAGATCATGTCGCAGGCCGAATACTCCCCGCGTCCGACCATGCGCCCCTTCCGCGACATGGGCATGGGGGTTGCCGCCGGATTCCACGGCCAGCCCCACCAGGGCCTGTTGCGTTCGCTCGTGAGCGAGGAGCGCGACGGCCTGCTGCATCCAACCCTGACCGACCGGCTGGTCGCGCTGCGGGTGGCGCCGCGGGTGCCCCGGCGCGCGGTCCGCTCGGCAGCCAACCATTACCTGAGGCCGGCCCTGCCACGGCTGTCGCGTCGCTTCGACAGCATGTGGTGGCGGGCTACGCGGCCGGCGTGGCGCAGCTACTACCGGCAGTGCCAGGGGCGCGACGAGGCGGACGGCTGAGGCGTTTCCGCGTCACTGGGCCGGACGGCGCCGGCGGGCCGTATCCAGCTGTTCGCACAGGCGCGTGGCGCCGTCGAGAATGCGCGGCGTGTGACGCTGGATCAACTCGGGCGGAATGAAGAACAGGTTGTCGCGTTTGACCGCGGTCAGCTGCGGCCAGCGACGCCAGGCATCGAGCCATTCGGGACGGGCCTCGCCCATGCCGCTGGCGACGATCACCTCCGGATCGGCCACCAGGACCGATTCGACTCCGATCTTGGGCGCGAGCAGGTCGAGGTCCGCGAACACGTTGCGGCCGCCGCACAGGCGGATGACCGCCGAGATCAGGTGCTGACCATTGATGGTCATGAGCGGCTGGTCCCAGATCTGGTAGAACACCCCCACCGGCGCCTGGGAGGCGTAGCGCGTGCGCAGTGCCGCCTGGCGAGCCTCGAAGGCGTCCGCCGCCGCGTCGGCCACCGCCCCGGTGCCGGCGAGGCGGCCGATCTGGCGCAGGGTGTGGGCCACCGCGTCGAGGTCGCGTGGCTCATTCACGTAGACCGGAATGCCGAGCGCACGCAGGCGCTCGATCTGCGTGGGCGGGTTGCCGCTGCGCCAGCTGACCACCAGGTCGGGGTGCTGTGCGACCACCGCTTCCAGATCCGCGTTGGTGTAGCTGCCGATGCGCGGCAGCGCCTTGGCCTTGGGCGGGTAGTCGCTGTACTCGACCGCCGCCACCAGCCGCTCTCCCGCGCCGGCGGCGTAGATCAGCTCGGTCAGATGGGGCGCCAGCGAGACGATGCGTCGCGCCGGGGCGTCCAGATGCACGGTATCACCCATGTCGTCGACGACGTCGATGGCGGCGGCGAAAGCGTTGTGGCCGAGCGCCAGGAGGACAAACAGCGGGGGGAGAAAGCGGCGCAGGGCAGTCATTCGGGGATCGTTTCCATGGTCAGGCGCCATCCGGCGCGGGTGCCGGCGCGCAGGGCGTCGTCGAGGCGTTGCCAGCCCGCCTCGGTGCCGGGCAGGCCGATACGGAGGCTGGCGGGGCTGTCGAAGGCGCGCACCCAGATGGCGTGACGGGCCAGATGGTCCTGCCATTGGCGCGCGGCGGGGGTCGGCAGCCAGCGGAACAGGGCACAGCCCCGTGTGGGCGCGGCCCCGTGGGCAACGAGCAGGGCGTCCAGACGGGTACTCGCCTGTGCCAGGTGGGTGCGCATGCCGGCCTGCCAGGCCGTGTCGGCCAGGGCCTGCGTGGCGACATACTGGGCCGGTCCACTCAGCGTCCACGGGCCGAGGCGTTCGGCGAGGGCCTCACGCACCGTCTCAGGGGCGAGCACGAAACCGACGCGGGCGCCGGCCAGCCCGAAGAACTTGCCCAGCGAACGCAGCACCACGAGTCCGGCCCGGCCGGCGTCGGCCGCCAGGCTGTCGGCAGCGTCCGCGTCGGCAAAGGCTTCGTCCACGATGAGGGTGCCGCCTCGCTGCGTCAGGCGTCTGTGCCAGCGCCGCAGGGTGTCGGCGCCGACACGCGCACCGGTGGGGTTGTTCGGATTGACCAGCACAAGAACGTCGAGTGAATCCAGCGCGGTATCGACGTCGTCGCGACTCAGGTGGCGTGGCCGGTGTGGCTGCCAGGCGCGCGCGTGCTCGGCATAGGTGGGCATGACCAGTCCCACCCGGGCCGTCGCGAACAGCGCCGGCAAGGTCTGGATCGCCGCCTGGCTGCCCGCCACCGGCAGCAGCGCGGTGCTGCCGTAGTAGCGCCAGGCGGCGTCGAGCAAGGCGGTGTCGTCCTCGGGCAGGCGCTGCCAGCGCTCGGTCGGTACCGGCGGGACGGGGTAGGCCTGCGGGTTGATGCCGGTGGACAGGTCGAGCCAGGCGGCGCGCGGATGCCCGTAGCGGAGGATGGCTTCGTCGAGCCGGCCGCCGTGTTCAAGCATGCGATGCCCCCAGGGCGATCAGCCCGGCGAACAGGGTGAGGCCGATCCACACCCGAAGGCTGTGTTCGACGAGCCGGATGGCTGCCTCGGGCGCGTCCGCGTCGGGCGGCGCGCCTTCGCCCAGGGCCGGGCGCGGCTCGAGGCGACCGTGATAGGGCGCCGGGCCGCCGAGGGAGACCCCGAGCGCGCCGGCACCGGCGGCCATGACCGGACCGGCGTTGGGGCTCTTCCAGGTCGGGGCCTGGGTGCGCCAGCAGCGCCAGGCGCGGGCGCTCTGGCCGACCAGCGCGTAGGTGGCGGCGGTCAGGCGCGCGGGCAGCCAGCCGAGCCCATCGTCGGCCCGTGCGGCGAGGCGACCGAAGCGCTCGAAGCGCGGCGTCCGGTAGCCCCACATGGCGTCCAGGGTATTGGCGAGGCGAAACAGCAGCGCCGCCGGGCCGCCGCCGATCAGGAACCAGAACAGGGCGCCGAAGATCGCATCGTGGCCGTTCTCCAGCACCGATTCGGTGGTGGCGCCGGCCACCTCGGCGGCGCTCAGGGTGTCCGTATCGCGCGAAACGATGCGCGCCAGTTGCGCGCGGGCCGCGCTCAGGTCGCCGGTGCGCAGCGGGGCGGCCACGGCGCGGGCATGGGCCGCCAGGCTGTTCGCACCGAGGCAGAACATCAGCAGGACGGCATCCAGGGCCCAGGCGAACATGCCGCCGGCCTGGCGCACCCAGACCGCCAGCGCGACCGGTGGCAGCACGACCAGTGCCCAGGCCAGGGCGCCGCGTCCGATCCGCATGGTGCCACGGTTGAGCCGCCGTTCTAGAGCGCCGGCGGCGCGCCCGAAACCGACCAGCGGATGCCAGCGGGTCGGTTCGCCGAGCCAGCGATCGAGCAGCACGCCGGCGAGCAGGGCGAGGGAGAGGGCGGTCAGGGCGGGCATGGGGCGTCAGGCGCAGCGCGCTTTGCGGGATAATCCCGGCTTCGTTCGATGAAGAGTCGGGATTGTACGTGAAGCCCCCCTGCGCGACCCTGATGGTTCAGGGCACCACTTCGGATGCCGGCAAGAGCACGCTGGTGGCCGGCCTCGCCCGCTGGTTCGCCCGCCGGGGCTGCCGTGTGGCGCCATTCAAGCCACAGAACATGGCGCTCAATTCGGCGGTGACGCCCGAGGGCGGCGAGATCGGCCGCGCCCAGGCGCTGCAGGCCATGGCCGCGGGGGTGCCCTTGCACACCGACTTCAACCCGGTGCTGCTCAAGCCGGCCACCGACATCGGTGCCCAGGTCATCATCCACGGCCGGGTGGTCTCGACCCTCAGCGCGCGTGACTATCATCACTACAAGCCCACCGCGATGGCCGCGGTCATGGACAGCTGGGCGCGGCTCACCGCCGGCTACGACATGGTGCTCGTCGAGGGGGCCGGCAGCCCGGCGGAGATCAACCTGCGCGACCGCGACATCGCCAACATGGGCTTCGCCGAAGTCGCCGACTGCCCGGTGATTCTCGTCGCCGACATCGACAAGGGCGGCGTGTTCGCCCACCTGGTCGGCACCCTCGAGTTGCTCTCCCCCAGCGAGCAGGCGCGGGTGAAAGGCTTCGTCATCAACCGCTTCCGCGGCGACATCGGTCTGCTCGAATCCGGCCTCGACTGGCTGGAGGCGCGCACCGGCAAGCCCGTGCTCGGCGTGCTGCCCTATCTGCACGGCCTGTTCCTGGACGCGGAGGACGCCCTCGCCGCTGCCACGCTCGACAAGACCGCCACCGGCCTGCGGGTGATCGCGCCGGCCTTCCCGCGCATCTCCAACCACACCGATCTCGATCCCCTGCGCCTGCATCCACAGGTGGACTTCCGCTGGGTCGGGCCGGGCCAGAGCCTGCCGCCGGCGGACCTGATCGTGCTGCCCGGCTCCAAGAGCGTGCGCGCCGACCTGGACTGGCTGCGCGCCCAGGGCTGGGAGGCGGCGATCACCCGCCATCTGCGCTACGGCGGCAAGCTCGTGGGGGTGTGCGGCGGCTTCCAGATGCTCGGCCGCGAGCTGCACGACGCCCACGGGCTGGAAGGCGCGGCCGGGGTGTCCCCCGGGCTGGGCTGGCTCGATCTGAGCACCCGGCTCGAGCCGGAAAAGCGCCTCACGACCGTGACCGGCGCCCTGTGCCTGCCCGGCGGCGAGGTGCCGATGCGCGGCTACGAGATCCACATGGGCGTGAGCGAGGGGTCAGCGCTGGACACGCCCGCGGTGCGCTTCGACGACGGTCGATGCGACGGTGCCCTGAGCGACGACGGCCAGGTGCTCGGCAGCTACGCGCATGGCCTGTTCGACACCCCCGAGGCGCTGGCCGGCGTGCTGGCCTGGGCCGGGCTGCACGGCGCGCAACGGATCGATGCGGCCGCCCGTCGGGAGGCGGACCTGGACCGGCTCGCCGACACCCTGGCCGCCCATCTCGACGTCCACCGCCTGGCCGAGTGCTTCGGGCCGGCCCACGCGGCCCGGGTGTGTGACATACTCGCTTGACCATCCCCGCCGACGCTCACTAACATTCGCCCATGGACGCAGAACTCGATCGCCTGGAAGAACAACTCGAAGCGCTGGTGCACCTGTTCGAGGCGCAAAAGCAGGAGAATCGCGAGTTGAAGACCCGCGTCGGCGAATTGCAAGCCGAAAACACCCGTCTGGCCGGCAAGGTCGAGGCGGCCATTCGCGGCGTCAGCCAAGTCCTCGAAACCCTGCCTGGGCAGTAAGCGTCATGGATACTCTGGACATCACCCTGCTGGGCAAGGAATACCGCGTCGGCTGCCGGCCGGAGGAGCGTGAGGCGCTCGAGGCGGCGGTACGTTTTCTCGAAGAGAAGTTCATCGATCTGGGTGCGAAAACGCAGGCATCCGGCGAGAAACTCGCCGTAATGACGGCGCTCAACGTGGCCCACGAATACTTGCAATTTCAGCGTTCCGGCGGGTTTGACATGCCGGGCTTGAAGCGTAGAATCGATTCCATGAGTTCGCGCCTGGACGAGGTCCTGGCGCAGCAGGAAAAGCTGTTCTGAGGTTGTCGCGAGACAGCCACGATTTATCCCCTGCGGTGTTCGCGTCAGGCCGTAGATTCCTTGGACCAATGTCGCATGACATGGCCGCGGACCGAATCGACGCCGTTGTGCGCACCCCACTGTCGGGCGCGCCTGAAGCGTCTGGAAAGTGGCCAACCTGAACCCTAGGTTCGGGATGCCCGGCCCAGTCGGCATCGGCGGGGGACCTCACAAAAAAAGCGCGGCACATTGCCGCGCTTTTTTCTGTTGGGAGTCGAGAACGCGGGTGCGCTTTACCGGTCTTTACACTCGACTAACCGCGATTAACGCCGCCTGCGGCCATCATCCGGACTGACTCCACCGCGCCCCGCCCGATACCCGCCATGATGCCCGCCCTTCCCCTGCTTCGTCCGCTCGTGCTCGCCGCCGCGCTCGGCATCACCGGCTGCGCCACCGTGGGGCCGGATTACCGGACGCCGGACATGCCCCTGCCCGCGACCTGGCAAGGCGGGGCCGCCACCACCGTCAGCGACGCGCTGGCGCATTGGTGGCAGCACATCGACGACGATCAACTCCAGACCCTGGTGGCCGCGGCGCTGGCCGGCAACCCCGATCTGGCGGCGGCGCAAGCCCGCCTGCGCGCCGCGCGGGCGCAACTGCGTGCCGCCGGCGCCGACCTGGGGCCGACGGTGAGCGCTTCGGGTCAGGCCAGCCGCAGTCGCGGCAGCCGCGACACCGGCAGCTCCGGTCAGGCCCGCGAGCTCTACCAGGCCGGTTTCGACGCTCGCTGGGAGGCGGACCTGTTCGGCGGTCTGCGGCGCTCGCGCGAGGCGGCCCAGGCCGATACCGAGGCCACCGCCTATGCCCTCGCCGATGCGCGCGCCAGCCTGATCGCCGAGGTCGTGAACGACTACGTGCTGTATCGCAGTACGGCGCAGCGCCTGGGCATCGCCCGGGACAACCTGGCCGCCCAGAGCGAGACCCTGCAACTGACCGACTGGCGTGTCCAGGCCGGGCTGGCGACTTCCCTGGTGCTCGAGCAGGCACGCACCAACCGGGCGCAGACGGCCGCCCAGATCCCTGCCCTCGAGACCTCGCTGGCCGGTTACGCCAACGCCCTGTCGGTGCTCGTGGGGCAGCCGGCCGGAGCGCTGCAGGTGCAATTGGGCAGCGACCAGCGCATTCCGCGCATTCCCGATGAGGTGAGCGCCGGGGTGCCGGCCGACCTGCTGCGCCAGCGCGCCGACCTGCGGGCCGCCGAGCGCCAGCTCGCCGCCGCGACCGCGCGCATCGGCGCGGCCCAGGCGCAACGCTACCCCTCGGTCACGCTGACCGGCAGCCTGGGCTTCGAGGCGCTGAGCCTCGGGGCGCTCGGCGGCGCCGAATCGCTGACCCGCTCGCTCGCCGGTGCGATCGGCGCCACCCTGTTCGACGGCGGCCGCCTGGTGGCCCAGGTGGACCTGCAGCAGGCCAACCGTGACGCGGCCCTGGAGGCCTATCGCAAGGCGGTGCTGGTGGCGGTGCAGGACGTGGAAGACGCGCTGGTGGCGGTGCGCAACGGGCAGCGCCGGGTGAGTGCACTGGGCACCGCGGCCGAATCGGCCCGCAATGCGGCGCTGCTGGCGCGCCATCAGTACCAGGCCGGGATCACCGACTACCAGACGGTGCTCGACACCGAACGGACCCGCCTCAACGTGGAAGACACCCAGGCGGCGGCGGTGGCGGATCTGGCCAGCGCGCGCATCCGCCTGCTCAAGGCCCTGGGCGGCGGCTGGGCCGCCGGCAACGATCTCACCCCGACAACGGCTTCCAAGGAAGGAACGGCGTCATGACCGAACAAAGACCCCAGGCCCAGCGCCTGCCCGCGCTCGATCTGGGCCCATCGCACGCACCCGGGCGTGCCCGCTGGATCGGCTGGGTGATCGTGGCCCTGCTGGTGGCCGGCGTGGCCGCATGGTGGCTGTCGGCCGGGTCGGGCAACGGGGTGACGCGCTATCGCACCACCGCGGTGGCGACCAGCGACCTGACGGTGACGGTCTCGGCCACCGGCACCCTGCAGCCCACCAACAAGGTCGATGTGGGCAGCGAACTGTCGGGCATCATCACCCATGTGCTGGTGGAGGACAACGACACGGTGCGGGCCGGGCAGGTGATCGCCCAGCTCGACACCGCGAAGCTCAAGGACGCCATCACCAGTGCCCGTGCGTCCCTGGAATCGGCGCAGGCCGGCGTGCTGCAGGCCGAGGCCACGGTCAGCGAGTCCGCCTCTAACCTGGCGCGCCTGCAGGAAGTGGCGCGCCTGTCGGGCGGCAAGGTGCCCTCCCGGGCGGAGCTGGACACGGGGCGGGCCGCCCTGGCGCGCGCCCGCGCCGATCTGGCGGCGGCGAAGGCCACGGTCACCGAGCGCCGCGCGACCCTCAGCACCGCCGAGACCAACCTCGCCAAGGCGGCCATCAAGTCGCCCATCAACGGCGTGGTGCTCTCCCGTGACGTGGAACCGGGCCAGACCGTGGCCGCGTCGCTGCAGGCGCCGGTGCTGTTCACCCTGGCGGAGGATCTGGCGCAGATGGAATTGCAGGTGAACGTGGACGAGGCCGACGTGGGCCAGGTGGCCGAGGGCCAGCAGGCCACCTTCTCCGTGGATGCCTATCCGAACCGCCGCTACCCGGCGCAGATCACGCGGGTGAGCTACGGGGCCCAGACCACCGACAACGTGGTGTCCTACCTGACCACCCTCAAGGTGGACAACGACGATCTCTCCCTGCGGCCGGGCATGACCGCCACCGCGGAGATCGTGACCACCACCAAGACGCACGTGCTGGTGGTGCCCAACGCGGCGCTGCGTTTCACGCCGCCGACCACCACCCGGGAGAGCGGCTCGGTGGTCAGCCGCCTGATGCCGCGGCCGCCGCGGCCGCGCGAAGCCAAGACCGTGAAGCCGGCCGACGGCAGCACCGCGCGCCAGGTGTGGGTGCTGCGCGACAACGTCCCGGTCGCGGTGCCGGTGACCATCGGCGTGACCGACGGACGCGTGACCGAGATCGTCGGCGGTGCGCTCAAGGCGGGCGAGGCGGTCATCACCGACACCCTGAGCGCGAGCCGATGAGTGCGCCCGTGCCGCTGATCGCACTGGAGGGCGTGACCAAGACCTACGGTCAGGGGCACGCGGCCTTCCAGGCCCTGCGCGGGGTGGACCTGCGCATCGACGAGGGCGAGTTCGTGGCGGTGATGGGGCCGAGCGGTTCGGGCAAGTCCACGGTGATGAACATCCTCGGCTGCCTCGACACGCCCACCACCGGCAGCTATCGCTTCCTGGGCACCGCGGTGGAGCGGCTCGATCGCAACCAGCGCGCGATGCTGCGGCGAAACTACCTGGGTTTCGTGTTCCAGGGCTTCAACCTGCTGGCGCGCACCTCGGCGCTGGAGAACGTGGAGCTGCCGCTGTTGTATCGCGGCGAGCCGGCGCGCACGCGCCATGTGCATGCGCACGAGGCGCTCGAACTGGTGGGACTGACCGAGTGGGCCCATCACACCCCGGCGGAACTGTCGGGTGGCCAGCAGCAGCGGGTGGCCATCGCCCGCGCCATCGTCACCCGGCCCTCGGTGCTGCTCGCCGACGAGCCGACCGGCAATCTGGACACCCAGCGCAGCCACGAGATCATGGCGCTGATCCGCGAGCTCAACGAGACGCGCGGCATCACCGTGCTCATGGTCACCCATGAGCCCGACATGGCCGCCTTCGCGTCCCGGCAGGTGCATTTCGTCGACGGGCGCGTCGATAGCGACAGCGCCGCGGTGGAGGCGGGGGCATGATCGGCAACACCCTGCTGCTGGCGCTGCGCGAGATCCGCCGCAACCTGCTGCGCTCCTTCCTGACCGTGCTGGGTATCGTCATCGGGGTGTCCGCGGTGATCACCATGGTCACCCTGGGCAACGGTGCCACGCGGGCGATCTCCGACCAGATCTCGGCCATGGGCAGCAACCTGCTCATTCTGCGCCCGGGCCAGCGCCTCGGGCCGGGCAGCTCCGCGGCGGGCGCGGCGCCGTTCAAGGTCGAACTGGTGGACACCATCCGCAGCCAGCTCGGCGGCATCCAGGCGGTGGCGCCGCGGGTGAACAAGGGCGTGACCGTGGTGGTGGGCAACAACAACTGGTCCACCACGGTGACCGGCACCACCAACGACTACTTCATCGCCGGCAACTGGACGCTGGCGGACGGGCGCGAGTTCACCCCCACCGAGCTGCGCGCCGGCCGCGCGGTGTGCATCGTCGGCAACACCATCCGCCGCGAGCTGTTCGGCGGTGGCGACCCGATCGGCGAGCGCATCCGCATCAAGCAGTTCGCCTGCGAGGTGATCGGCGTGCTCGGCGAGAAGGGCCAGTCGGCCTTCGGCTCCGACCAGGACGACACCATCGTGATGCCGCTGCGCACGGTGCAGCGCCGGCTCTCCGGCAGCACCGACGTGAGCAGCCTGCTGGTGTCGGTGGACGACGGGGTGTCCACCACCCGGGTCAAGGCCCAGCTCGAGGCGCTGATGCGCGAGCTGCGCCACATCGGCGACGGCGAGGACGACGACTTCAGCGTGCTCGACACCAAGCAGATCGCCCAGACCCTGTCGAGCACTACCCAGGTGATGACCGCACTGCTCGGCGCGGTGGCGGCGGTGAGCCTGCTGGTGGGCGGCATCGGCATCATGAACATCATGCTGGTGTCGGTGACCGAGCGCACCCGCGAGATCGGCATCCGCCTGGCCATCGGCGCCATGGAGCGCGAAGTGCTGCTGCAATTTCTCATCGAGGCGGTGGTGCTCGCCTGCCTGGGCGGGCTGACCGGAGTGGTGCTGGCGACGCTGGCCTCCGTGGGCCTGGCCTCGCTCATGGGCCTGCCCTACCTGTTCGATCCGGGCATCAACCTGCTGTCCTTCGGCTTTTCCGCCCTCATCGGCGTGGTGTTCGGCTTCTTCCCGGCCCGCCGGGCGGCCCGTCTGGATCCGATCGATGCCTTGCGCCATGAGTAGCGTCGGCGCCCGGATCTGCCGGAGGCGTGCATTTTTTCTGATGCCGATCACCTGCGCGCCCGGCTGCGGATGTTACGGTAAGCGGATCGGGCGCGCCCTCCGCGCCATGTTGCCGGGAGTCCGCGCATGAACACCGCTTTCGTCATGGTCATCCTGACCCTGCTCGCCGATGGCCAGCTGTCGGCTGCTTTCGTGAACACCCCCACCCAGGCCCAGTGCGAGCAGCGCGCCGTCGCCGTGGGCGCCATCCTCAAAAAAGGCGGTGCCAACGTCCAGCAGATCCGCTGCATCCCGTCGGAGCTGCAGTTCACCCGCTTCTCCCACGCCAACGCGGGCACGGCACCACGCCATGCCTACGTGCTGGCGCTGGGCGCGCACGCGCTCGGGTTGACCCCGGTCGATGACGTTGCCGCCTGCCGTGCCGGTTCGGCGCAACGGCCGGTGCCGGAGGGCGCGACGCGCTACTGCGTGACCTCGACCCAGACGCCGTTGCCGGCTGGATCGTAAGCCGGCCATCAGTGATCGAGCCGTTCCGCCAGCGTCCGCCAGGCGGTTGCCGTGGCCGATCCCGGAGTGTCCCAGCGCAGATGGGCGCGAACCAGGTCGCGGCGGGTCTGATCGGTTGCGACCGCCCCGAGCGTCTGTTCGGGCGTGACCCCGGCGTCGACGCCCGAGAGCACGGTGCGCATGCCCCCTTGGCCCGAACTCTTGATCGACTTGGGCGGCTCGGCGAAGTAGATGTCCGCGTGGGCCGTCGTCCACCGCGGTGCCCCCAGCCGGCTCGGGGTCCGCTCGGCCACATTGCCGTACACCGCGGTCCACTGGATCAAGGGGCTGCCCGAGGCGATGTTGTAGATGTAGTGCTGACGCCGTCCGCTCAGGGTCGGGTGGAACTGTTCGACCAGATCGCCGCCGGCGGTGTGCGCCGAGATGCGCGATTGCTCGTCGATGCTCACATCGGCATGGCCGGCCGAATAGGGGGCGACGGTGGCGATGCGGGTGCCGTCCACCTCGACCGTCATGACCTGGTTGAAGCCGTTGTAGATGCTCAGCGGCGAGGTGAAGGTGGTCAGATGGCTGAAGCCGAGCACGCCGCCGACGATGGCGACGGCCACCACCAGACGCGCCGTGGCCGGCAGCCAGCCATCCGCCAGCTGGAAGCGGTCCCACAGCCCCAGTCGGGTCTGGCGCTTGCGCTCCTCGCCTTCGAGGAGCCGGGCGTAGTGTTCCGGGACCGTGCTGGGTGTCGGGGCCTCGCCCGGCGTCGTCCCGTCGCGCGAGTGCTCGGCCACCTGCTGCTCGGTGTGCAGCAACTGCTCGAGGCAGGCGTTGCACAGGGCGGACAGTGGCCCGCCGAGGGCACCGACCCAGCCGTCGATTGCGTTCATCCAGTCGTTGATGTTCTTCTTGTCCGCCGGTGGCAGCTCGAAGTCGCCGGCCGCCTCGCTCAAGGACGTGGTGCCCAGGGCCGCCTGCAGGGTCGAATCCAGCGTGACCCCTCGGATCGAGGCGTGCAGGTCGGCCATCACCGCGTGCAGCGCGTTCGCCGTCTTGAGGAGACGTTTCAGTTCGCGTCGGCTCACCTTGCCGTCGGCCGTCACCACGGCGACCACGTTGCCCAACAGACCGTGGGCATCCTCGAGATTGGCGAGGCTGTGTTCGGCGAAGTGTTGCACCTCGATGAGCCCGATCAGGTAGCGGCGCCATGCCGGTGCGATCTGCTCAGCCGCGGCCAGGTGGGCGGCGCGGCAGCGGCGGTCGTGAGCGAGGATGCGTGCCTGGATCTTCTCGATTTCATCGCCGACCTTGCCGATCGCGGCCGGCAGGTCGCGGCGGCGGATGGCGCGCCCGCGGAAACGGATCTGCTTGTCGCGGGTCTTGAGGACGCGTGCATGCAACCCCTCGAGTAGTTGCTTCTCCTCCTTGAGTTCCTTGAGCTGTTGAAGGTCGGTGGAGAGCTGGTGCGGGTACAGCGCCTGCAGCGCCTCGGCGATGTCGGTGTGGGAGAGCGTGTCCCGGTACAGCTCGGCCGGCTCGTGGACGTGGCGGGTCAGGCTGCGGCCGAGGTAGGCGCCGCGGTAGCGGGCCTCGTAGCGGATGCGTGCGTAGCCCTCGTCCAGTCGCTGCAGCGTCTCCTCCCGGCTGGCGGTCTCGCCTTCGGCGTGGCCCATCAGATGGTCATGGATGCGGGCTTTGACCGCGTCGGCGTCCGCGAACAGGGCCCAGGCGCTGCGCGCATCGTGCGGGGCGGACAGGTAGTGGGCCTTGGCGTTGCGTTCCCGATCGGCATTGGCCGGGTGGGTGGACCACATCTGCGGCGGTTGGGCGAAAGCGTTCCTGAACACCCGATAGGACGCCGCCCGGGGCGTGGCGGCCTGCGGGATGCGGCCATGGTCCGGATCGTCCAGGATCTGGCCCATGCGCTCGACGATGCGGGTCTGCACGGCGAACAGGTCGGCCGGCTTGCGCTTGTCCGCCAGCATGCCGTTGGCGAACTGCAGGGTCCGATCCCAGGCGTCGTCAGCCGCCTGCAGTTTGTGCAGGGCGTGGATCAGCTCGTCGCTGCCGGTGAGGGCGACGGCGACCAGGTCCGCCTGGAATTCCATCTGTCGCGACAGGGCGCGCTGGGCCAGCACCACACCGGTGAATACCGTGTCCATGAGCGAGCGGATGGACCAGACGATGAGCGACAGTACCCAGCCGATCCAGGCAATCCGGATATCGACCCGTGACAGTCCGCTGAGGAATTTGTCGAGGATGTCGCGCTTGGCGATCACCTGGCCGGCGATCTGCTGCGCGATGTAGACCCAGGTGCCGATGGCCATGGAGCGCTGGGCGAAGTGACCGAATTCGTGCGCCAGCACCGCCTTGAGCTCGCTGAGGGTGAGGCTGTTGATCAGCGGCAGGCCGATTTCCAGATTCTTTCTGGAGGGGAACAGCAGGTTGAGGATGGACAGGTCGTAGAACACCGCCGCGTTGACCCGTGCCGACAGGAACACCCGGTGCGGACGGGGCGCGCCGGCCTCGTCCGCGAGCCGGTTGAGGAAGGCGAAGACCTGGGGCTGGTCCTGCGCCGTGATCTCGACGTCCTCGCTGTCGCCCCCCTTCTTGACGAAGAAGACGGCCTTGAACATGAAGATCGACAGGAACGCCGCGCAGCCGCCGACGATGCCCTGGAACAGTGGATCGTCGGCGCCCGCGGCCACCTCGCGCAGGGTGGACCCGGCCACCCAGGCGAACCAGCCCGCCAGGGCGACATAGAGCACCACGAACAGCAGCAGGCTCATCACGGCCAGCCAGGCGTGGCGTTTGTAGCGGCCGGTGGCCTGGGTGAGCGAGGCCGGGGCGTCCTGGGGGCCGGCGGGGTAGAGAGTGTCCATGGGCATGCTCGGAGACGGGGGGTGGGAATCGGGCTGTTGTCGTTAGCGCGATAGCATAACCGGATGTCGTGACGAAACGGCGTGCCATGGGGCCCGTCGTACCGGCGGGTGTGACGCATGTCTCGTGTCGGGACGCATGCGCCGATGCCGGGCCGCGCTGGTAAAGTAGCGGCCTGACCGCAACTGGGGATCGATCGTGCGCTACTGGCTGATGAAGTCCGAACCGGACGACTGTTCCATCGACGACCTGGCGGCCATGCCCGGGCAGACGGTGGCCTGGTACGGGGTGCGCAACTACCAGGCGCGCAACTTCATGATGCGTCAGATGCGTCCCGGCGACCGCCTGTTCTTCTATCATTCGAGCTGCCCGCAGCCGGGCATCGCGGGGATCGCCGAAGTGGCCTCCAGTGCCTATCCGGACGAGACCCAGTTCGATCCGGCCAGCCGCTTTTACGACCCCAAGGCCACCCGCGAGCAACCACGCTGGTTCAACGTGGACGTGAAGTTCGTGGCCAAGACGCGCCTGGTGGGTTTGCCCGAATTGCGCGAACACGCGGCGCTGGAGAACATGCGCGTCCTGGCGAAGGGCAATCGGCTGTCGATCACGCCCGTCGACCCGGACGAATGGACCTACATCGTCGAACAGTTACTGGAACGCAAGACCGATGAATTTTGATGTGTGGTGGCTGGCCTATCCGTTGCTGGGGGCTTTCGTGGGATTCTTCGCCGGCCTGCTCGGCGTGGGCGGCGGCGGCATCATGGTGCCGTCCCTGACCACGCTGTTCATCGCCCAGGGCTTCCCCGACGACAAGGTGGTCCATCTCGCCCTCGGGACCTCCATGGCGAGCATCGTGCTGACCTCGATCTCGAGCATGCGCGCGCATCATGCCCACGGCGCCGTGCGCTGGGACGCGGTCAAGCTGATGACGCCGGCCATCCTCGTCGGCACCTACGGCGCCACCTTCATCGCCGCCCACATCGATTCGAAGTCGCTGGCGATCTTCTTTGCCTGCTTCATGGCCTACGTGTCGGTGCAGATGCTCCTGAACATCAAGCCCAAGGCCCATCGCGAGTTGCCCGGCTCGACCGGCATGAGTCTCGCGGGGCTGATCATCGGCGGCATTTCCGCCCTGGTGGCGATCGGCGGCGGGTCGCTCACGGTGCCGTTCCTGACCTGGTGCAATGTCCGCGTGCAGCATGCCATCGGCACCTCCGCCGCGGTCGGCCTGCCGATCGCGATCGCCGGCACCATCGGCTATCTGAGCAACGGCTGGGGCGAGGCGGGGATGCCGCCGTATACCGCTGGCTACATCTATCTGCCGGCCTTCGTGCTCATGCTCGTCAGTGTCGCTACCGCGCCGCTGGGTGCGAAGCTGGCGCACCGGCTGCCGGTCGGCGTGCTCAAGAAGGTCTTTGCCGGGGTGCTCGTGCTCCTGTGCATCAAGATGCTGCACAGCGTGCTGCGCTGAGCCGGACGGCGCCGTCAGCGCGGTTCGCGCAGGATCTCGAGGCAGGCCTCCGGGTGCGTCGTCACCATGAAGTGGCTCGCCCCGTCGATTTCGTGGCAGGTGCTGTCGGGCAGGGCGCCGTGCAGGTGGCGCACGATGGCGTGGGCGACGTCGTTGGAGCGGGTGCCGCAGACGAGGTCGGTGGGGCAGTGCAGGGCGCGCAGATCGTCCAGGTGCGTGGCGATCGACGCGCACAGCGCCCAGTGGCGCAGGTTGTCGCGCGTCAGGCGCGCCATGGCGTCCTTGATCTCCTCCGGCAGCGGCGCGAAGCTGCCGGCGCCCCCCAGAAGTCGAGCACCTGACCGCAGGCATGGGTCACACCGGCGGCGGCATCCTGCCGGTAGCGGTCGACGAACGCCGTCACCCGCGCGGCCATGTCCGCGTCGCCGGCGGCATCGAGCACCCACACGGCGACGGGCTCGAACAGCGTGAGCCGGCGTACCGGCAGCGTGCCGCGCAGCGCCATGGCGAGCGCGACCATGCCCCCATAGGAATGTCCGACCAGATGCACCGGCCGGTCGGTGATGTCACGGACCGCGGCGTCGATCCGATCGAGCTCGGTGTCGATGGTCGGTGCGTCGTAATCATCGGGGGCGGGCGCGGTGCCGTGACCGGGCAGCTTGAACAGGATGCACTGGTGATCGCGGGCGAGCGTGTCGACCATCTTGCGCCAGGTGGACGTGGTGGCGAAGGAGCCGTGGATGAAGACGATGGGTTCGCCCGTGCCGAGGATGTCGGTGTGAAGTGCTGTCATGCCGAGATGCTGCCCGTGCCGCTGCGGTGTCGAGAGGCGACAAGTCTAGCCGATCGGCAGGCATGAGACGGGTCGTAGACGAAAAGACGCCCGGGAGGCGCAGCTGCGCCTCCCGGGCGTCCGGACGGCGAAGGCCGATCAGCGGTGGCCGTGTTCGTCGCGTTCGCCGTGCTCGCCACGGTGACGACGCTCGTCGCCCACGCGACCGGCGAGGGTCAGGTAACCCACGGCGGCGCTCTTCTTGCCGTTGTAGTTGGCAGCGATCAGCGGCTCGAGCGTGGCCTTGGCCTCGGCGGAGAGGCTGCCGGTCCAGTCGCCCGGGTGCTGGAAGTTGCTCATGATGTAGCTGAAGCCGTTGAGGTCGTCGACCGCCTGCAGGCCGGTGGATTCGGCGCCGGCCGGGCAGGACAGCAGGCGCGAGAGCTTGCCGGTGTCGACGTTGTACGCCCACAGGAAGTTGTTGACGTGCATGCCGCTGTCTTCGCCGATGAACAGGGTGCGCATGGCCTCGGAGTACTTGAGGTTGTCCGGGTTGGCGATCTTGTCGGCGAGCGCCTCGTTGCCGATGGCGTCCGGGGTGGCGAGGTCCTCGCCGGCCAGGCCCGCGGGCACGGACATGTGGGTGGAGACCCAGTCGCTGTGGATGCGGTGGCCGTCGGTGTCGTGCTGGTGGCCCTTGAGCACATGCTCGTAGACCGCGCCGGCGACCGGGCCTTCGACCTGGATGTCGGTGCTGCCGTCGGTCATGGACTTGTAGATGTACGACATGGCCGAGTAGGCGCGCTTGTCGGCGGCGTTGACCGTGGTGCCTTCCATCTTGGTGAAGCCCATGGAGGCGCCGACCAGGGCGGCGTAGCGGTGGGTCTCGAGGAAGGCGGCGGCCTTCTCCATGCCCGGCATCAGCTTGACCCAGTTCTTCTTGCCGCCGTAGTGGATCAGGGTGTAGTCGGGGTCGGCCGGGTCGGACTTCTTCACATCCATGATGTCGGCGGCGGTGATGCCGCTGTCGACCAGACCCTTGATTTCGTCGCTGGTGGCGTGGCCGAGACGGATCCAGGAGATGTCGCCCGCGCCCGGACCGACGCTCGAGGTCTGGGTCCACTTGGCGACGTAGAGCGTGCCGGCGGACAGGTCGCGACGGTGGTCGGCGACGAACATGAACAGGCCGCCGTTGGTGGCGTCATCCCCCATCAGCACGGTGCGCTCGTCGGGCATGACCTGCACCAGTTCGTGCGAGATGCGGCCGACGCAGTAGTGCTTCTTGATGCTGCCGGTGCCGTCCGGATGCACCGTCACTTCGGGCAGATGGCCGTAGTCGTAGGGGTTGGCCTTGTCGGCGTCGCCGAACAGGTTCTGGCTGAAGGCCTTGAGCTGGCTGTTGCTGGCCACGGTCGCGTCCGGCTCGTATTCCTCGCTGGACAGGTGGGTGTTCCACGGCGAGCGGCTGGCGCCACAGGTGATCCACAGGCCACGGGCCGGGGCGGTGTCCACGTTGTGATAGCTCACCAGGCTCAGCTGGCCGGTGCGCTTGTCCTGGTCGAGGGTGAGCACGGCGATCGGGGAGGGCAGCTTGCCGTACATGGAATCGCCGGCGCCGTTCTCCGAGGTGTATTCGAACTGGACCACGGCGAACAGGCGGTTGCAGCCGCGGCGATGGGAGCGGGCGCGGCGCACTTCGAGCAGCGACATGCCGTCCGGGCAGTCGGAGAAGAACTGGGGCTGGCCGGCGGCCGTGGTGTCGATGATCGGGTTGCCGTCGATGTCGAAGTAGCTGCCGGCGATGATGGTGCCGCCGCCGGTGGCCGGGACGGTTTCACCGGTCAGGAAGAAGGTTTCGTAACCCAGGTTGTAGGTCACGCTGTGACGGCCGATGCTGCGGGTCAGCGTCGAGGCGACGTAGGTGGTGGCCATCTGGGCCGGATCGGCCAGGCTCGGGGCGGCCATGCCGCCGAACTCGTAGCGCATGCCGAGGCCGTGCGCGCCACCGGCGTTGCCGTGGGCTTCGGCGGTCATGGGGAGCGCGGCCAGCGACGAGGCGAGCGGCAGCATCGGGGTGCCACCGAGCATCTGCAGGGTGCGGCGACGGGACAGCGAGACGGAATCGGACATCGAGAATCTCCATTGGATGAGCATGCGAACCGCACGTCGGGGTGCGGGCATTGGGGCGGAGACACGCTAGCAAGCGCCGGTGACACATCGGTGATGCCAAGATGTCGTTCACATGACGGCGCCGTAGTCCGAAAGGCTCATGTCATGATGCTGGAATGAGGGGTGTGGCTGCGCCGTTATGCCGATGGGGTGGTGCCCGCGAGGCGCTCGGGCACGCTCGCCAGATGGACCGTCTGTGTCGGGAAGGCGAAGCCGATGTCGCGGTCGGCAAAGCGGCGCACGAGGGCCAGGTTGATCTCCTGTTGCACGTCCATGTAGCGCAGGTAGTCGGCGGTGAGCACGTAGTACACCACCTCGAAGTCCAGCGACGAGGCGCCGAAACTCTGGAAATGGGCGCGGTCGAAGCGGGTGTCCTCGGTCTGCTCGACGATCTCGCGCACCAGGGCGGGAATGTTCGCCAGGGTGTCCGCCGGGGTGTCGTAGAGCACGCCGAAGTGGAACACCACCCGGCGCTCCTGCAGGCGCTTGTAGTTGTGGATGCGGCTGCCCAGCAGGTCGCCGTTGGCCACCACGATCTGCTCGCCCGACAGGGCGCGGATGCGGGTGGTCTTGAGGCCCACGTGCTCGACCGTGCCCACCACCTCGCCGACGACGATGAAGTCGCCGATCACGAAGGGCTTGTCGAGGGCGATGGAGAGCGAGGCGAACAGGTCGCCGAGGATGTTCTGCACCGCCAGCGCGACGGCCACGCCGCCCACCCCCAGGGAGGCGACCAGGGTGGTGACGTTGAAGCCGAACTGGTCCAGCACCAGGATGAGCACGATGGACCACAGGGTGAGGCGGATGATGAAGCCGGCCACCGCCAGGGCGGTGGCGCTGGCGCCGTCGTCGCTCGCTTCGCGCGCCTCGATGCGCCGGCGCAGGACGAGGCCGACGCCGTGGCTGGTCCACAGCCCGAGCTGGAGGAAGATCAGCGCCATCACCGCCTGCCCGAGGCGCGTGGTCACCGGTTCGGACAGGGCCAGGCTCTGCAGCCCGAGCATCAGCGACACCAGGGCGAGCACCCAGGTCTGGGTCTGCCCGAGCACATCGACCAGCAGGTCGTCCCAGCCCAGGGCGGTGCGTTCGGCCAGGCGGCGCAGGCGCGAGCGCACGAGGCCGCGCAGGCTCACGAGCACGAAGAAGCTGAGAGCGACGATGGCGGCGGCCATCGCCAGGGTTTCGAAGGTGTTGTGGTCGAGCAGGTCGGTGAGGGTTTTCATCTCGGGGAACGGTTGCCGGTTTCAGATGGGAACGAATCCCGCCCGCCAGGTTCCGCCGCGCCGGCCCTCAGCGCCCCTTGAAGCGCGGTTTGCGCTTGTCGAAGAAGGCGGCCATGCCCTCCTGGTAGTCCTCGGTGGCGAGGAAGTCGAAGGCGGCGCGTTTCTCCGCCTCCGACAGGGGGGTGTCATGCATGAGCCGGTGCACCCAGTGCTTGTGCCAGCGGGCCACCAGGGGCGCGCCGGCGCAGATGCGCCGTGCCGAGGCCAGGGCCTCGTCGAAGACCGCGTCGTCGTCGACCAGGCGGGTCAGCAGGCCCTTGGAGAGGGCTTCGTCGGCGTTCAGGATACGCCCCTCGAGCAGGATTTCCAGCACCACCGCGGGGCCGACCACCTCAAGCAGGCCCGCCATCTCGCGCGGATACATGGAAAAACCGAGCTTGTTGATGGGGGCGCCGAAGCGGCTGCCGCGCCCGGCGATGCGCAGGTCACAACAGCCGGCGATCTCCAGCCCGCCGCCGACGCAGGCGCCGCGAATGGCGGCGATGGTGGGCACCGGGCACTGGCGGATGGCGTCCAGCGCGGTGGCGACCCAGGCTTCGTGGTAGTGCAGCGCGTCGTCCACGGTGGCGCGCACGCTGAGGAATTCCTCGATGTCGCCGCCGGCGGCGAAGGCGTCGTCGCCGGCACCGCGCAGGATCACGCAGCGGACGGTGTCGTCGTCCGACACGGCCTGCACATGCGCATGGAGCGCCTGCCACATGGCCGAGTCGATGGCGTTGAGCTTGCCCGGGTTGTCCAGGGTGATGGTGGCGACGGCGTCGTCACATCGCAGCTGTACGTGTCCGGCCATGGCGCGGGTATCGAGGATTGTGGCCGCGGCGGCTCAGGCCGCTTCGGTCCGGGCGGCGGCGATACGGGCGAGCGCCCGGCGACCGCTGCGGATGTGGGTGCGCATGGCCTGTTCGGCGCCGTCGGCGTCGCGCGCCAGCATGGCCTTGAGGATGTCGCGGTGTTCGGCGAGCGACTGCTCGAGGCGGCCTTCGCTGAACAGCGAATGGTGGCGCGAGAGCTTGATGACCTTGCGCAGGTCCTCGATCACCTGCTGCAGCCAGCGATTGTCGGCGACGGCCTGAACCTGCTGGTGGAAGGCCTGGTTGGCCTCGAAGAAGCCGTTGATGTCGTTGCGTGCCGCCGCCGATTCGAGGGCGTCGTGCAATTGCTTGAAGCGCGCCAGGTCGGCGTCCCGGGCGCGGGTGGTGGCCTCGCGCGCGCACTGGCCTTCGAGCAATGCGATGACGGTGAAGATCTCGTCCAGATCGCGTTCGGAAATTTCGGTCACGTAGCAGCCGCGGCGCGGCTTGAGCGTGACCAGCCCCTCGGAGGCGAGCACCTTGAGGGCCTCGCGCAGCGGTGTGCGGGAGATGCCGTACTGCTCGGCGATGGCCTGTTCGTCGACCCAGGCGCCGGGCTTGAGCTCATGGGAGAAAATGCGCTCGCGCAATCGTTCGGCCACTTCCTGGTAGAGCGCCAGCGGTGCGATGCGGGATGCGTTCATTGTCTGCGTGATCTCCTGAAGGTCGGGGCCGGTGGGGCCGGTGGGGCCGTGGAGGGCCGGCCGGGCCGCATGCAAGAGCGGATGATAGCGCGAGTCCGGGGTCTCTTGCATTCATAATTATGGATAAAGTATTATCCGCACCTCGACAAGTCAAGTTTCCGTGCGCTGTCCGAGAATCGAAGGGCGCGAACGCCACACGAGGGTGTTCGTGGAGAGGGAGGGACCTCGCATGGAGCGCCGACGGCCGCCCGCACAGGTGTTGCGGGCGGCCCAGTCGTCGCTATAACAAGAAAGGATCGCGTCTCGACGCGGTGGCCCGGGGTGTCCCGGGCCACGGTCGGGCCTGTTTCAGTTGCGGGCCGCCTGCGGTGACGGGGCGGCGCCCGCCGTGCTACGAAGAGAGGAAACGATGTCCAAGGCCCCCGAATTGCCCCAGGTGACGCTCGCGGATTGGGAGAAGGCGGCAGCCAGACACGCGCCGGGCAACGACCCCGCGGCCTACAACTGGGTGACGCCCGAGGGCATCACCGTCAAGCCGCTGTATACGGCCGAGGACACCCGGGACCTGCCCTACGCCAATACGCTGCCGGGCTTCGAGCCCTTCCTGCGCGGCCCGCAGGCGACCATGTACGCCGGGCGGCCATGGACCATCCGCCAGTACGCCGGCTTCTCCACCGCCGAGGCCTCCAACGCCTTCTACCGCAAGGCGCTGGCCGCGGGCGGGCAGGGCGTGTCCGTGGCCTTCGATCTGGCCACCCACCGCGGCTACGACTCCGACAATCCCCGCGTGACCGGTGACGTGGGCAAGGCCGGCGTGGCCATCGACTCGGTCGAGGACATGAAGATCCTGTTCGACGGCATCCCGCTCGACAAGATCTCGGTGTCCATGACCATGAACGGCGCGGTGCTGCCGATCCTGGCCGGCTACGTGGTGGCGGCAGAAGAGCAGGGCGTGAGCCAGGAGAAACTCTCCGGGACCATTCAGAACGACATCCTCAAGGAGTTCATGGTCCGCAACACCTATATCTATCCGCCCGAGCCCTCGATGAAGATCATCGCGGACATCTTCGAGTACACCTCGACGCACATGCCGCGCTTCAACTCGATCTCCATCTCCGGCTATCACATCCAGGAGGCGGGCGCCAACCAGGCCATCGAGCTGGCGTTCACGCTGGCCGACGGCCTCGAGTACGTGCGCACCGGCATCGCCGCCGGCATGGATGTGGACACCTTCGCCGGCCGCCTGTCCTTCTTCTGGGCGGTGGGCATGAACTTCTATCTGGAGATCGCCAAGATGCGCGCGGCGCGTCTGCTGTGGTGGCGGATCATGAAGCAGTTCAACCCGAAGTCGCCCAAATCCATGATGCTGCGTACCCACTCGCAGACCTCGGGCTGGTCGCTCACCGAGCAGGATCCGTACAACAACGTGATCCGCACCACCATCGAGGCCATGGCGGCCGTGTTCGGCGGCACCCAGTCACTGCACACCAACGCCTTGGACGAGGCCATCGCGCTGCCGACCGAGTTCTCGGCCCGCATTGCCCGCAACACCCAGATCGTCATCCAGGAAGAGACGCACATCACCAGCGTGGTCGACCCCTGGGCCGGTTCCTACATGATGGAAAAGCTCACCCAGGACATGGCCGACACCGCCTGGGCGCTGATCGAGGAAATCGAGGCAATGGGCGGCATGACCAAGGCCGTCGAGTCCGGCTGGGCGAAGATGAAGGTCGAGGAGTGTGCCGCCGAGAAGCAGGCGCGCATCGACTCGGGCAAGGACGTGATCGTTGGCGTGAACAAGTACAAGCTCGCCAAGGAAGATCCGATCGAGATCCTCGACATCGACAACCATGCGGTGCGTGAATCCCAGATCGCCCGTATCAACACCATCCGCGAGACCCGCGATCAGGCCGCCGTCGATGCCGCCCTGGCGGCGCTGACCCGGTGTGCCAAGACCGGCGAAGGCAATCTGCTGGACCTGGCCATCAAGGCCATCCGCCTGCGCGCCACCGTGGGCGAGGTGTCCGATGCGCTCGAATCCGAATGGGGCCGCTACCGGGCCAATCCGCAGGCCGTGTCCGGCGTGTATGCTGCGGTCGTGGAAGACACCGAAGACTGGAAGACCCTCAAGGCCGACATCGACGCCTTCATCGCCGAAGAAGGCCGCCGCCCGCGCATCATGATCGCCAAGCTCGGCCAGGACGGCCACGACCGCGGCGCCAAGGTGGTGGCCTCGGCCTTCGCCGACCTGGGCTTCGACATCGACATCGGCCCGCTCTTCCAGACCCCTGAAGAGGCCGCACGTCATGCGGTCGAGAACGATGTGCATGCGGTCGGCTGCTCCAGCCTTGCCGCCGGGCACAAGACCCTGGTGCCCGAAGTCATCAAGCACCTCGAGGCACAGGGCGCCGACGACATCATCGTGTTCGTGGGCGGCGTCATCCCGGCACAGGACTACGACATGCTCGTCCAGGCCGGCACCAAGGGCATCTTCGGGCCGGGCACGCCGATCCCGAAGGCGGCGCGCGAGGTGCTTGCCGCCATCCGCGAAGCACGCAAGGCGGCCTGATCGGCTAGGATGACAACGGCACGCCGCCCGGCGTGCCTGTCAGCCGTTGCAATGCCATGAACACGCCGCACACGCCCCTCGAACTGCCCGCCACCGACCAGTTGCTGGTCGACGGCGTGCTGGCGCGCCAGCTGCGCCCGCTGGCGCGCACCATCACCCTCATCGAATCGCTGCGCCCGGACCACCGCGCCCGCGCCCGCCGGGTGCTCGAGGCGCTGCTGCCGCACACCGGCGGCGCCATGCGGGTGGGGATCTCGGGGGTGCCGGGGGTGGGCAAGTCCACCTTCATCGAGGCGCTGGGCCTGTATCTGATCGAGCAGGGGCTGCGGGTGGCGGTGCTGGCGGTCGATCCGTCCTCCTCGGTGACCGGCGGCTCCATCCTCGGCGACAAGACGCGCATGGAGCGGCTGTCGCAGAACACGAACGCGTTCATCCGTCCCAGTCCGTCGGCGGGCAGCCTCGGCGGGGTGGCCAGCAAGACCCGCGAGACCCTGCTGGTGTGCGAGGCGGCCGGCTTCGACGTGATCATCGTCGAGACCGTGGGTGTGGGCCAGTCCGAGACCGCCGTCGCCGGCATGACCGACATCTTCTGCCTGCTGCAGCTGCCCAACGCGGGCGACGATCTGCAGGCGATCAAGAAGGGGATCATGGAGCTGGCCGACCTGATCGTGGTGAACAAGGCCGACATCGATCCGCGCCTGGCCATGCTGGCCAAGAGCCAGATCAAATCGGCGCTGGCGATGCTGCGGCACAGCTCGCCCAACTGGGTGCCGCCGGTGCTGACGCTGTCGGCGCTGAAGCAGGACGGCATCGCGCAGTTCTGGGGCGAGATCACGCGCTATCGCGAGACCATGCAGGCCTCGGGCGAGTTCGAGAGCAAGCGCCGCGATCAGGCCCAGGCGTGGATGTGGGAACTGATCGATGCCGGGCTGCGCGAGCGCTTCCGCGAGAACACCTCGGTCAAGCACGAACTGCCCGGCCTGCAGCAGGCGGTGGCGGACGGGCACACGACGCCGGCGGCCGCCGCGCACCGGCTGTTGAAGTATCTGAGTGAAGAGCACTGAGGCCGCGGACGTCGTTCCCGGCCGGGTGAAGATTTCCTAGACGGAGAAAACCATGCAAGAAATCATCCGCCAACTGGAGGAGAAGCGCGAGAAGGCCCGCCTGGGGGGCGGCCAGAAGCGCATCGATTCGCAGCACGCCAAGGGCAAGCTCACGGCGCGCGAGCGCATCGAACTGCTGCTCGACGACGGCAGCTTCGAAGAGTGGGACATGTTCAAGGAGCACCGCTGCACGGATTTCGGCATGGAGCAGAGCCATGTGCCGGGCGACGGCGTGGTGACCGGCTACGGCACCATCAACGGTCGGCTGGTGTTCGTGTTCTCGCAGGACTTCACGGTGTTCGGCGGCTCGCTCTCCGAGACCCACGCCGAGAAGATCTGCAAGGTCATGGACCAGGCCATGAAGGTCGGCGCGCCGGTGATCGGCCTGAACGATTCGGGAGGCGCCCGCATCCAGGAGGGCGTGGCGTCCCTGGGCGGTTACGCCGACGTGTTCCAGCGCAACGTGATGGCCTCCGGCGTGGTGCCGCAGATCTCCCTGATCATGGGGCCCTGCGCCGGCGGTGCGGTGTACAGCCCGGCCATGACCGACTTCATCTGCATGGTGAAGGACTCCTCCTACATGTTCGTGACCGGCCCCGAGGTGGTGAAGACGGTGACCCACGAGGAGGTGACCGCCGAGGAACTGGGCGGTGCCGTCACCCACACCACCAAGTCCGGCGTCGCCGACCTGGCCTTCGAGAACGACGTCGAAGCGCTCATGGTCATCCGTCGCATGATGAGCTACATCCCCTCGAGCAACCGCGAGAAGCCGCCGGTGGTGCCCTGCGAGGATCCGGCCGATCGCCTCGACATGTCTCTCGACACCCTGGTGCCGGGCAACGCCAACCAGCCCTACGACATGAAGGAAGCCATCATCAAGATGGTCGATGACGGCGAATTCTTCGAGCTGCAGCCCGATCACGCCAAGAACATCATCATCGGCTTCGCCCGCATGGAAGGCTCGCCGGTGGGCATCGTCGCCAACCAGCCGCTGGTGCTGGCCGGTTGCCTGGACATCAAGAGTTCCATCAAGGCCGCGCGCTTCGTGCGTTTCTGCGACGCCTTCAACATTCCCGTGGTCACCCTGGTGGACGTGCCGGGCTTCATGCCGGGCACCAGCCAGGAATACGGCGGCATCATCAAGCACGGCGCCAAGCTGCTCTACGCCTACGCCGAGTGCACCGTGCCCAAGGTCACCATCATCACCCGCAAGGCCTATGGCGGTGCCTACGACGTGATGAGTTCCAAGCACCTGCGCGGCGACGTGAACTTCGCCTGGCCGACCGCCGAGATCGCGGTGATGGGCCCGAAGGGGGCCGTGGAGATCATCTTCCGCGAAGAGAAGAACGACCCGGAAAAAATCGCCGGACGCGAGGCCGAATACAAGGCCAAGTTCGCCAACCCGTTCGTGGCCGGTGCCCGCGGCTTCATCGACGACGTGATCATGCCGCACGAGACCCGCAAGCGCGTGTGCCGCTCGCTGGCCATGCTGCGCGACAAGGAGGTCGAGAACCCCTGGCGCAAACACGGCAACATTCCCCTGTAATCGGTGATTCGTGATTAGTCATTGGTGATGCGGTGCGGCAAGGTCGCCCGCTGCACCGGAGGAAATTTGAATATGTTCAAGAAGATTCTGATCGCGAACCGGGGGGAAATCGCCTGCCGGGTGATCAAGACCGCCCGCAAGATGGGCATCGCCACCGTGGCCGTGCATTCCGAGGCCGACAAGGATGCGCTGTTCGTGGACATGGCCGACGAGGCCGTGTGCATCGGGCCGGCCCCGTCGGCCCAGTCCTACCTGGTCATCGACAAGATCATCGCCGCCTGCAAGCAGACCGGCGCCGAGGCGGTGCACCCCGGCTACGGCTTCCTGTCGGAGAACGCCGAGTTCTCGCGCCGCCTGGAAGAAGAAGGCATGAAGTTCATCGGGCCCAAGCACTATTCCGTGGCCAGGATGGGCGACAAGATCGAGTCCAAGAAGCTCGCCATCGACGCCGGGGTCAACACCATTCCGGGCCACAACGACGCCATTTCGGGGCCCGACGAGGCCGTCGAGATCGCGAAGAAGATCGGCTACCCGGTGATGATCAAGGCCTCGGCCGGCGGTGGCGGCAAGGGCCTGCGCGTGGCCTTCAACGACAAGGAGGCCCACGAAGGCTTCTCGTCCTGCGTGAACGAAGCGCGCAACTCCTTCGGCGACGACCGCGTGTTCATCGAGAAATACGTGCTCGAACCGCGCCACATCGAGATCCAGGTGCTGGGCGATGCGCACGGCAACTACGTGTATCTGAACGAGCGCGACTGCTCGATCCAGCGCCGCCACCAGAAGGTGATCGAAGAGGCCCCCAGCCCCTTCGTCGATCCCGAGATGCGCAAGGCCATGGGCGAGCAGGCCGTGGCCCTGGCCCGTGCCGTGAACTATGAATCCGCCGGCACGGTGGAATTCGTGGTGTCCGGCGCCACCAAGGAGTTCTACTTCCTGGAGATGAACACCCGGCTGCAGGTGGAACACCCGGTCACCGAACTGATTACCGGCCTCGACCTGGTCGAGCAGATGATCCGCGTCGCCTACGGCGAGACGCTGCCGCTGACCCAGGACGACGTGAAGATCGATGGGTGGTCCATGGAGTGCCGCATCAACGCCGAAGATCCGTTCCGCGGCTTCCTGCCCTCCACCGGCCGCCTGGTGAAATTCCAGGCGCCGGCCGAAGGCGACGGCGTGCGGGTGGACACCGGCGTGTTCGAGGGCGGCGAGATCTCCATGTTCTACGATTCGATGATCGCCAAGCTCATCGTGCACGGGGCCGACCGCGCCGACGCCATCCGCCGCATGCGCGACGCCCTCAACGGCTTCGTGATCCGCGGCATCAGCTCGAACATCCCGTTCCAGGCCGCGCTGCTGCAACACCCCCGTTTCTGCTCGGGCAACTTCAACACCGGCTTTATCGCCGAAGAGTATCCGGACGGCTTCGATGCCTCCATGGTGCCGCACGACGATCCCGCGCTGCTCGCAGCGGTCGCCACCTTCGCGCGCATGCGCTACATCGGCCGCGCGGTGCAGATCGACGGCCAGATGCCCGGCCATGGCCGCCGGGTGGTGCACGACCTCGTGGTCATGATGGGCGGCGCGCAATACCCGGTGTCGGTCGATCCCGTCCCGGGCGGCATGCGCATCACCCAGGCCGACAAGGTCTACGAGATCGTCTCCGACTGGAGCTTCCGCGACCTGCTCTTTACCGGCACGGTCAATGGCGAGCCGATCTGCCTGCAGATCGAGCGGCGCAACCTCAAGTTCCTCATCTCGCACTTCGGCCTGCAGGTGGAAGCCATGGTGCATACCCAGACCGGCGCCGCCATGCAGGCGCTGATGCCGGAGAAGCTGCCGCCCGATCTGTCCAAGTTCCTGCTCTCGCCCATGCCGGGCCTGCTGCGCGAGGTGGCCGTGGCCGAGGGGCAGGAAGTGAAGGCCGGCGAGAAGCTGGCGGTCATCGAGGCCATGAAGATGGAAAACGTGCTCAAGGCCGACTCCGACTGCGTGGTCAAGAAGGTCCTCGCCAGCCCCGGCGCCAGCCTGAGCGTGGACGAGGTCATCGTCGAGTTCGAATGACCTTGTCGAGCCTTTGCGAGGTCGATGGGGAGGGAGACCCGCCGCTGCGGTGACGGGACCTTGTCGAACTCCGTAAAGCCCGCTTCGGCGGGCTTTTTTTCGTCCTGGGCGCGCGCTGAAGCCTTCTGAGGGGCGCGCGGAATTTGCCTAAATTGATTTTGTGCAATAACATTGGTGGGCTAACTCCCGGTCGTCACCTCGCCAAGAAGGGTGCGACGATTCCTTGGCAGCCGCCCGCGCCAGCTCGAGCGCCACCCAATCCGGCGCTGCCACAACCGATTCAGCATGCCCGACGCAAGCGATCGATCGCCTGCGGGCATCGCTGACGCCGCCTGCAGCCCGCAACGCGGCGGCCTTAGCCGATAAGGAGGACAGCCGATGCAACAGCAGGCTCAGAAACCGATGCAGCAGTGGCCGTTACACGCGCTCGACGGGGGCTACGAAAACGTGCCCTTCAAGGTCTTCACGCAGCGCGATCTGGACCGGATCGAACCGCTGCAAACACTGCCCGAGGCCATGCGCTTCGAGATGAAAGTCGTCTCGACCGTGCTGCCCTTCCGGGTCAATCAATACGTCATCGACGAGCTGATCGACTGGTCCAATATTCCGGCCGACCCGATCTTCCAGCTCACCTTTCCCCAGCGCGGCATGCTCGCGCCGGAGCATTACGATCGCATCGCCGCCCTGCTCGAAGCGGGTGCCGACAAGGCCACGCTCAACGCGGCGGTGGACGAGGTGCGCCACGCGCTCAATCCGCATCCGGCGGACCAGATGGAAATGAACATGCCGCGCGACGAGGAGGGCAACCGCCTCGACGGCATCCAGCACAAGTACCGCGAAACCGTGCTGTTCTTCCCCAGCCAGGGGCAGACCTGTCACGCCTACTGCACCTTCTGCTTCCGCTGGGCGCAGTTCGTGGGCGACAAGGAGTTGCGCATCGCCGCCTCCGAGGCCAGCACCCTGCACAACTACCTCAAGCGCCACACCGAGGTCACCGACCTGCTGTTCACCGGCGGCGACCCGATGGTGATGAAGACCAAGCACCTGAAGGCCTACCTGGAACCCCTGCTCGAACCGGAGTTCGACCACATCCAGACCATCCGCATCGGCACCAAGGCGCTCACCTTCTGGCCGCATCGCTTCCTCGGTGCCGACGACGCCGGCGAGCTGATCGAGCTGCTCCAGCGCATGGTGCGTGCCGGCAAGCATGTGGCCGTGATGGCGCACTACAACCACTGGAAGGAACTCGACACCGAGGCGGCCCGCGAGGCGATCCGCTCGATCCGTTCCACCGGTGCCCAGATCCGTGCCCAGGGACCGCTGATCGCGCACATCAACGACGACCCCGACGTGTGGGCCAAGATGTGGAAGATGCAGGTCAAGCTCGGCATCATTCCGTATTACATGTTCGTCGAGCGTGACACCGGCGCCCGCGGTTACTTCGAGGTGCCTCTCGAGCGCGCCTGGGAGATCTACCGGCAGGCCATGCAGCGGGTGTCCGGTCTGGCGCGGACCGCGCGCGGTCCGTCCATGTCCGCCAGCCCGGGCAAGGTGGAGATCCAGGGCGTGACCGAGATCAACGGCGAGAAGGTGTTCGCGCTGCGCTTCATCCAGGGGCGCAACCCCGACTGGGTGCAGCGCCCGTTCTTCGCCAAGTACAACCCCGACGCGACCTGGCTGAACCACCTCGAACCGGCGTTCGGGGAGGCCAAGTTCTTCTTCGAGGACGAGTACGAGGCGATCCGCGAGGGCAAGCTGGCCGCGGCCACCGAGGCCTGAGCGAGCGCCTGCGCATACAAGGGCCCGCCGATTCGGCGGGCCTTTTTTGTGTCGGGATGCAAGGCGACGGCCATCCCGACCACGGCAAGCCCGCGTGACTGTGCCAGAATCCGCTCAGGTCAGACTGAGGAGGCAGGCCATGCGATTCGACAACGGGCGGGAGAGCGACAACGTCGAGGATCGTCGCGGGTCCGGATCCGGGGCGGCGGCATGCGCTTGGGGCGCGGCAAGATCGGTCTGGGCACCATCGTGCTGGCCCTGGTCGCCATGTACTTTGGCGTCGATCCGAGCGTCGTGCTCAATGGCGGTCTCGGCGGCGGCACCATGGTGGCCGACGCGCCGGGCCGGCCGGTGCCGGCCGATGATGCCGAGGCCCGGTTCGTCTCCATGGTGCTGGCCGACACCGAAGACACCTGGCACGCCATCTTCGCGAACGGGGGCGCGCGCTACGTGGAGCCCAGGCTGGTGCTGTTCAGCGGCGCCACCCGCACTGCCTGTGGCCTTGGCCAGGCGGCGATGGGCCCGTTCTACTGTCCGCAGGACCAGAAGGTCTATATTGACCTGTCCTTCTATGATGAACTGCGTTCCCGCTTCCGGGCGCCGGGCGATTTCGCCCAGGCCTATGTGATCGCCCACGAGGTGGGCCATCACGTGCAGCACCTGCTCGGCATCTCGGAGAAGGTGCAGCAGGCCCGCCAGCGCCTCTCCGAAGCGCAGGGCAACCAGCTGTCGGTGCGCCTCGAACTGCAGGCGGACTGCTTCTCCGGTGTCTGGGCCCACCACGCCGATCGCGCCCGGCAGGTGCTCGAAGCCGGCGACGTGGAAGAGGCCCTCACGGCCGCCGCCGCCATCGGTGACGACCGCCTGCAGAAGCAGGCCCAGGGCTACGCGGTACCCGACAGCTTCACCCATGGCAGCTCCGCCCAGCGGGTGCGCTGGTTCAAGCGCGGCCTCGAGAGCGGTTCGCTGAAAAGCTGCGATACCTTCGCCGCGGGCAGCCTCTGAGCCGCCTTCAGCGTGCCGCGCGACGGGCGGCGCCGAGGCGGATGAGGAAGGCGGCGAAGGCGGCGGTGGCGGCCATCGCGGTCACCGCGATCCAGCCCCACAGGCCCAGCAGGACGCTGCCCAGCGCCGAGCCGAGCGCCATGCCGATGAACATGCCGCCGAGCAGGATGGCGTTGAGCCGGCTGCGCGCTTCGGGCTCGAGGCCGTAGACGATGGTCTGGTGGGCGATCAGCGTGGACTGGACGCCGAGATCGAAGCCGACCGTCGCGATCGCCAGCACCCACAGCTGCGGGTGCGGCGCGAGCAGGGCGCCCGCCGACATCAGCACGAACGACGCGGCGGTGATGGCGGTGCCGACACGGGTCACCGTCTGCGGGCCGCGCCGGTCCGCCAGATGGCCGGCGATCGGGGCGATCAGCGCACCGGCCGCGCCGGCCAGCCCGAAGGCGCCGGCCACGGCGCTGCCCAGGTGGAAGGGCGCCTCGTGCAGCATCACCGCCAGGGTGGACCAGAAGGCGCTGAACGCCAGGGCGAGCAGCCCCTGCGCCAGGGTGGCCGTGCGCAGGGCGGGGTGCCGGCGCAGCAGCTCGAGGAGCGAGGCCATGAGCGCCCGGTAGGGCAGGGTCGTGGTCGGAGCGATGTGCGGCAGCGCGCGCCACATGGTGATGCCGGTGACCGCCATGCTCACCGCGGCGAGCATGAACACCGAGCGCCAGCCGAACTGCTCGGCGATCAGGCCGCTGAACACCCGCGAGAGCAGGATGCCCAGCAGCAGCCCGGTCATCACCGTGCCGACGATGCGGCCGCGCTGGTGGTCGTGGGCGAGGGTGGCGGCGGCCGGCACGATGTCCTGGGCGAGGGTGGCCGCCAGGCCGATGCCCAGGCTGGCCACCAGCAGCACGGGCAGCGCCGAGGCCATGCCGAAGGCCAGCAGCGACACCACCAGCGCAATCGCCTTGACGAGGATGATCAGGCGCCGGTCGTGGCGATCCCCCAGCGGGGCCAGAAAGAGGATGCCAAGGGCGTAGCCCAGCTGCGTCAGCGTGGGGATGGCGCCGACCGCGCGGGCGCTCAGCCCCAGGTCGGCGGTGAGGACGCCGAGCAGCGGCTGGGCGTAATACAGGCAGGCCACGCCGAGGCCGGTGGCGGTGGCCATCATCAGCACCAGGCGATGGGACGGCGCGGTGTCGGGGGTGGCCACGTCGACGTCCCCGGCGTTGGCGGGCGCGCAGCAGGTGGATGAATTCGAGGACATGTCCGGCTCCGTGGGGGTTGGGCTTGGCTCGGATTGTCGTCCCCGCCGCGATGTGTCGGTAGTATGCTGGCGCGAAGATGGTTTATACGGATTTTGTATGAAGCCGATTCGATCGCATGTATCCGGTGCCTCCGCCGTGCCCGCCAACACGGCCGGTCCGGGGGGGCGCATCGACCTGATGCACACCTTCGTACGCATCGTCGAGGCCGGCAGTCTCACGGCCGCCGCGCAGCAACTGGAAACCACCCAGCCCACCGTCAGCCGGCGCCTCAAGGCGCTGGAGCGATCGCTTGGCGTGCGCCTGCTGCAACGCTCCACCCATCGCATGCGCCTGACCGAAGACGGTGAGCGCTGCTACCGGAACGCTCGCGAGCTGCTCGACCGCTGGGACAGCTTCGAGGCCGAACTGCGGGGCGCGCACGAGGCGCCCGCAGGGGTGTTGCGGGTGTTGGCGCCGCACGCCTTCGGCCAGGCGCGTCTGGTCGAACCGCTGGCGCGCTATCTGAACGCCTATCCGGGCATGCGCGTCGAGTGGCTGCTGCATGACGACCGGGCCATCGACAACTTCATCGGGGCGGGCATCGACTGCGCGATCCGGGTGGGTGAGGTGAGCGATCCGGAGCTGGTGTCGATCCGTCTGGCCGAAGTCCCCCGCATCGTGGTCGCCGCGCCCGCCTTGCTCGCCGGTCGCCCCCCGCTGGAGACGGCGCACGACCTGCGGCCCCTGCCGTGGATCTCGCTGGGGACCTACTACCGGACCCGGGCGACCTTGCACCACGCGCCATCGGGCCGCGCCTGCACCCTGAACTTCACCCCGCGGCTGGTCACCGACAGCCTGTACGCCCTGCGCAGTGCCGCGCTCGCCGGGCTCGGGGTGTGCATCGGCTCGGCCTGGGTGTTCGCCGAAGATCTGGCCGCCGGGCGTCTGGTCCGGCTGGTGCCGGACTGGCGCGCCGAGCCCTTGCCGGTGCACCTGGTGTATCGCTACGCGCCGCACTATCCGGCGCGGCTGCGCTGCTTCGTGGACGTGTTCCGCGAGGCGCTGCCCGCCGTCATCGACGCCTGATCGGCGGCACCGGCTGGCGATGCCATCCGGTTAGGGTAATTGCGAGATTATTCTAAAGTGTCGACAAAAAGATCCCGTAAGAGCTTGCAGGCCTCGAGGCCTGGCCGGAGCCATCCGGACCTTGCAGCCCCGTGACAACCGCGCCCCGGAGAGGGGGCGCACCGTGGCCGTCACGTGGCGCTGATAACGATCCAATTATAAAAAATCGAGATTCGCCGAGCGGGCAACCAAGCATCGTTTCCACGATCGCCTGGTGCCGCTGCGCGTATCCGTTGCCGCGTCGACGGCTGTGACAACGAGAAGGAGACATATCGCATGATGGCTGTCATGAAAAAGGGGAGTGGCCTGTTTTCCCGGCTGCGCATCTCCCATCGCATTGCCTACATCACCACATTTTCAATCGTGCTGTACCTCGTCGCGGCCGTGATCGGATGGCTCGGCCTGCATGCCGCCAGCGCGTCGTTGCGCACGGTCTATGAAGACCGGGCCAAACCCATGCAGGAGCTGGCCCAGATCGAAGCCAACATCCGCGAGGACAGCGTCAACATCCTGTTCGCCTTCGAGAACGCCCCGGGCCGGCCCGCCTCGGGCCTGCTCGACGATTCGCTCAACACCCTCACCCAGGCCGTCCATGACAACCACGCGGCCTTCGACAGCCTGTGGCAGGCCTACATGTCGAGCGCCCACACCGCGGAGGAAGAGAAGCTGGTGGCGGTGTTCCTGGACAAGCATGCCGCCTGGCGCGCGAAGCTCGATGCCACGCTCACGCAGATCGAGGGGCGCAAGCTCAACGACACCGTGGGGCTGCTCAACTTCCTCTACGCCGTGCGCGAGGAACGCCAGGCCGCGCTCGATGCGCTCAACCAGCTCATGGCCTACCAGGCCAGCGTCGCCCAGCGCGAGTATCAGGCGGCGGACGAGCGCTACACCGTGAGTCGGGTGCTGCTGGTGGTGTTCTTCGTGCTCAGTGGCCTGTTCGTCGGCCTCCCGGCGGTGCTGACCTGGAAGTACATCACCCGCAGCCTGCGCCGGGCCGGCGATGCCGCCTCGGCCATCGCCGACGGGGATCTGGTGACCACCATCGAGCATTCGGGCACGGACGAGATCGGCGAGCTCATGGGGCGGCTCGCGCGCATGCGTGGGGCCCTGCACGACCTGGTCGCCGCCATCCGCGGCAACGTCGAGTCGCTCAGCCGCCAGGCGGACGAACTGTCGTCGGCGGCCGGCACCAGCGCCTCGGCCATCGAAAGCCAGTCGCAGGCGGCTTCGAGCATGGCGGCGGCGGTCGAGCAGTTGTCGGTGTCCATCGACCAGGTGGGCGACAACGCCCGCGAGGCGCACAGCGTGAGCCAGAACTCGAGCGTGCAGGCGGCCGAGGGCGGGCGCATCATCCACGACACCGCCGGCGAGATGCAGCGGGTCGCCGACGCGGTGAACAACACCGCCGGCACGATTCGCGAGCTCGAGCAGTTCTCCACCCAGATCTCGGGCATCGTTCAGGTGATCAAGGAGATCTCCGACCAGACCAACCTGCTCGCGCTCAATGCCGCCATCGAGGCGGCGCGGGCGGGCGAGCAGGGGCGCGGCTTCGCCGTGGTGGCCGACGAGGTGCGCAAGCTCGCCGAGCGCACCAGCATCTCCACCCAGGAGATCAGCGAGGTCATCGACAAGATCCAGGAAGGCACCCAGGGCGCCGTGCGCGAGATGGAGGCCGGTGTGGCGCGGGTCACCGAAGGGGTCCAGGTGGCCAACCAGGCCGGCGATTCGGTGAGCACGCTGCAGGAATCCGCCGAGCGCGCCGCCGCCGTGGTGGAGAACATCTCCCGCGCCCTGAGCGAGCAGACCGCCGCCGCGCGCGATGTGGCACGCAAGGTGGACACCATCGCCCAGAGCACCGAGCAGAACAACCGCACGGTGCAGAAGACCGCCGCTTCGGCGCGGGCGCTGGCGGAGCTCTCCAGCGAGCTGTCGGGGCTGGCGGGGCGCTTCCGGATCAGCTGATCCGGCGGCGGCCATCGTTCAATCACAAAGGCGCCCCGCGGGGCGCCTTTGTCGTCGTGCCGTCCGGCCTCAGCCCGCCAGTTTGGCGAAGGCCTCGACCACCTCGGGCGGGGCCTGCACCAGCTCGATCAGCACGCCCTCGCCGCCGACGGGGAATTCGTCGTTGGCCTTGGGGTGCAGGAAGCAGATGTCGAAGCCCGCGGCGCCCTTGCGGATGCCGCCCGGGGCGAAGCGTACGCCCTCGGCGGTGAGCCACTCCACCGCCGCCGGCAGGTCGTCGATCCACAGCCCCACATGGTTGAGCGGGGTGGTGTGCACCGCCGGCTTCTTGTCCGGGTCGAGCGGCTGCATGAGGTCCACCTCCACCTTGAACGGCCCCGTGCCCATGGCGCAGATGTCCTCGTCCACGTTCTCGCGTTCGGAGACGAAGTTGCCGGTGATGTCGAGGCCGAGCTTGTCCACCCACAGGGTCTTGAGGCGATCCTTGCTCGGACCGCCGATGGCGATTTGCTGGATGCCGAGCACCTTGAAAGGACGCTGGGTCATGGGAGCCTCCGTGAATTAATAATCCATAATTATGGCTTGGCGGTGGGCCGGCTGTCGAGCGGTGTGTGGTCAGGGGGATGTCGATCGGTGGTCGGCATGGCGGGGGCTGCTGTGGGCGTGGCGTTGGCCGGGTGCGGGGCGATGGAGGTCGGTCGGCGGAAGCGGGGTGCCATGGTGGTCGGGCGATCCCGGATTCCGCTTCGCTGCAGCCGGGCGACGTGGCGGGCGGGCACGGTGTGGACCGCATGCGGTCTGCTCGAGGCGGGTATTCGGGAGCGATGTGCCATGGGGGCGGGTGGCCCCGGATTTCGCTGCGCTGCATCCGGGCTACGGCCTTCGTGTGGACCGGTCGGGTGAGGGGGGCGGCGCGCCACGGCACCCCGGTTCACCGTCTCGCCGGGTGGGTGCGCGCTGCTCGATCGGGTCTGCCGACTGACGCCGGGCGTGGATTCAGTCCCAGCGCACCGTGGTGGCGAACAGGTAGCCGGCGCCGTACACCGTCTTGATCAGGCGCGGGTTCTGCGGGTCGTCCTCGAGCTTGCGGCGCAGGCGCGAGATGCGCACGTCCACCGAGCGGTCGTAGGGGTCGATGTCGCGTTCGCCGATGAGCTGTTCGCGCGAGAGGATGCGGTTGGGGTTGCGCAGCAGCGCCTGCAGCATGCTCGCCTCGGTGGCGGAGACGCCGACCTCGCGGCCGTCGGGGGCGATGAGCAGGTGGCGGCCGGCCTCGAAGCGCCAGTCGCCGAAGCGGGCGACGCCGGGCGTGGCCTGCGTGTCGGGGGCGCCGCTGCGCAGGTAGCGGCGCAGGATGGAGCGCACCCGCGCCACCAGCTCGCGCGGCTCGAAGGGCTTGGCCAGGTAGTCGTCGGCGCCCAGTTCCAGGCCCAGCACCCGGTCCATCACGTCGTTGCGGCCGGTGAGGATGAGCACCGCGCAGGGGGTCGCCTGCTGCAGCTGGCGGATCACCTCCATGCCGTCCATGTCGGGCAGGCCCAGGTCCACGATGGCCAGGTCGGGGCTCTGGCGCCGTGCCTGCTCGAGGCCGCGGCGGCCGGTGGCCGCGTGTTCGGTGACGAAGCCATAGCCGTCGAGGGCCTGGGTGATGAGGCGGGCGATGTCCGGCTCGTCTTCGATGATGAGGATGCGCGCGTGGCTCATGCGGGCGATTCTACGTCGGAGAGCAGGGTGTCGAGGGTGCGTTCGAGCACGGTTCGATCGAAGGGTTTGCGCAGGATGGGCACGTCCAGGTCCTGCACGTCGCTGATGGCCTGGCCGCTGGCATAGCCGGTGATCAGCAGCACCGGCAGGTCGGGCCGGCGCAGGCGCGCGAACTGCACCAGCTCGCGCCCGCCGATGCCGCCGGGCATGACCGTGTCGGAGATGAGCAGGCCGATGTCCGGCACATGTTCGAGCATGCTCTCGGCCTCGACGCCGTTGTCGGCCTCGATCACCGGATAGCCCAGGTCGGTGAGCTGCATGCGGATGATCTTGCGCACCTCGGGCTCGTCCTCCACCAGCAGCACCGGGCGCTGCACCGGGGCGCGGGTGCGCTCACCGCGCCGGGGCGCGGGCGCCTCGGGGGCCGGCGCCTCGGTGCGCGGGAGCACGAAGGTGACGGTGGTGCCACGCTCGGGCGTGCTGCGCACGCGGATGTTGCCGCCCGACTGGCGCACGAAGCCATACACCATCGACAGCCCGAGCCCCGAGCCCTGGCCGAAGGGCTTGGTGGTGACGAACGGTTCGAACACCCGCGGCAGCAGCTCGGCGGCGATGCCGGTGCCCGAGTCGCTCACGTCGATCTGCACGTAGTCGCCCACCGGCAGCTCGACCAGCATGGACTGGCTCTCGGGGATGTGGCGCTCGCCCACGCTGATGGTCAGGCTGCCGCCACCGGGCATGGCGTCGCGGGCGTTGAGGGCGAGGTTGAGGAGGGCGTTTTCCAGCTGATGCGGGTCCACATGGGCGTACAGCGGGGAGTCGGGCAGGCGCGTGTGGATGTGGATGGACTCGGTCAGCGAGCGGCTGATCAGGTGGGTCATGTCGCGCACCCGCTGGCCCACGTCCACCGCGGTGGGCTCCAGCGTCTGCCGGCGCGAGAAGGTCAGCAGCCGGCGGATCAGCTCGGCGCCACGCTGCGCGGCGCGCAGGGCCGGATCCAGGTAGTCGCCGGCCACGCCGTCGCCGCAGCGTTCGCGGGCCGCCTCCAGGTTGCCCATGATGATGGTGAGCAGGTTGTTGAAGTCGTGTGCGAGCCCGCCGGTGAGCTGGCCGACCGCCTCCATCTTCTGCGCCTGCACCAGGGCCGCCTCGCTGGCCTTCTGCTCGGTGATGTCGATGGAGAGCACGAAGAAGCCGGCCACCGCGCCGTCCTCGCCCACCTCGGGCACCACCACGCTGCGCGCGTAGACCTTGCGGCCATGCTCGCCCTCGCGCACGTATTCGTAGCTGACCCGCTCGCCGCCGGTGGCGCGCGCCAGATGGGGCGCGATCTGGGCATAGGCCTCGGGGCCGAACACGCTGGCGATGCTGCGCCCCACCAGCGCGTCCTTGTCGATGCCGAACCACTCGGCGTAGCCCTTGTTCACGAACTGGTAGACCTGCTGCGCATCCACGTAGGCCACCAGCGCCGGGATGGAGTCGATGATGGTCTGCAGGCGCGCCTCGCTGCGGCCCAGCGCCGCGGCGATGTCGTCCAGCTCGGTCTTGGCCGAGAGCAGCTCGGCGGTGCGTTCGCGCACGCGCGACTCGAGCAGCACGTTCTGCTGCTGGATCAGGGTCTCGTAGCGCCGCTGCTCGGTGATGTCGGTCCACAGGGAGACGAAGCCCAGGTTCGGGATCGGCACCCCGCGGATCGCCAGCACTGTGCCGTTGGGGCGGGTGCGTTCGGCGTAGTGGGGCTCGAAGGCGCGCACCGAGGCCATGCGCAGGGCGACCTGTTGATCGGGGTCGCCCTCGCCGTACTCGCCGCGCTCGGCATTGAAGCGCACGAAGGCCTCGAAGGGCGTGCCCACCTGCATGAGCGACTCGGGCATGTCGAGCAGGCGCACCATGGCCTTGTTCCAGGTCACCAGCTTGGGTGTCGCGTCGAACACGGCGATGGCCTGGTCGAGCAGATCGAGGCCGGCCAGGAGCAGATCGTAGCGGCGCAGGTTCTCCGGCGTGCGGATCGGCGCGGGCGGCGTTTGCGGCGGGGGCGGGGCGGGTTGTCGAGCCATCGCGTGATTTAACCTCAGGCGGGTTCAGGGCGCATCGGGCGGTGCATCAAGGCCGCCGCGCAGCTGGCGCCGGTAGCGGTCCGGGGACAGCCCCGTCCACGCCACGCAGGCCCGGTAGAAGGCCGACGGATCGGCATAGCCCAGCGCCGCGGCCAGCTCGGCCACGGGCTGGTCCGACTTGGCCAGCCGCGCCAGGGCGATGTCGCGGCGCAGGGCGTCCTTGATGGTGCGAAAGCCCGAGCCCTCTTCTTCGAGCCGGCGGTGCAGCGTGCGCGGCGACATGTGCAGCCGCGCCGCCACCGTATCGACGCCGAGCACTTCGGGCAGCGCGGCGCGCAACAGGTCGCGCACCCGCAGCACCATGTCGCGGTCGCGCCGGTAGAGCATGGCGATCTTGCCCGGCGCGCCGTCGAGAAAGGCCTGCAACGCCGCTTCGTCGCGGCGGATGGGCAACTCGAGCAGGTGGTCGCGCAGGCGCGCGGTGAGCATGGGGGCGCCGAAGTGCGAGTCGGCGGTGTAGACCAGCGCGTAGTCGGCCACATGGGCGGGCGGCGCATAGGGAAAGCTCACCGTCTCGAGCGCCAGGCCGCGTCCGGCGAGCCAGCCGGCCAGCCCGTGGACGAGCCGCAACAGCCATTCGAAGGCGAACACCCGGCCGGGGTCGTCCGCATCCTCCGCCAGGGGGCGGCGCTCGGCGATGTGCAGGCGGGCGAATTCGCCGCCGCGTTCGATCTCCACCCGCATGTCCGGCAGCACCAGGTCGAGGAAGCGGCAGGCGCGTTCCAGCCCCACCGCCAGCGTCGGTGCCCCCATCGCCGCCCGGCACAGGAACTCGAAGCTGCCGCGGCGCAGGGGCTGGCTGAACAGCCCGAAGCCCTCGTCGTCGAGGGCCGCGATCACCGCGTTGTAGAGCGCCGCGTAGCGTTCCAGCGGAATGCGGCTGGCAGCATCCGCAAGATCGATGCCGCAGCGCGCCAGCAGCGCGGCCCCGTCGTCGCCCCGGCGGGCGAGCCCCGCGAGCATCCCGGTGACGAAGCCATGGGCCACCGTGGCGCGGTGTCGCGTGGCGCGCGGGGTGGTGCCGGTGGCGGGAGCGGAAGGGGATGTCACGGTCGGAACGGCAGCACTCGAAAGATTGGCCGATTTTGCACGATTGGCGTCCGTCGGGGCAATGGCAATCGCCCCGGTGCACTTCTAAGATGCAAAGCATCACTCCTGCTGCGTGAGAGACAAGCCATGACCGACATGAGCGTCGCCAAGAAGCTGGCGCCCTACAAACCCAAGCACAAGGTCCGTTTCGTGACCGCCGCCTCGCTGTTCGACGGCCATGACGCGTCCATCAACATCATGCGGCGGATTCTGCAATCCTCGGGGGCCGAGGTGATCCACCTGGGGCACAACCGCTCGGTGGGCGAGATCGTGACCGCCGCCCTGCAGGAAGACGTGCAGGGCATCGCCATCACCTCCTACCAGGGCGGCCATGTCGAATACTTCAAGTACATGATCGACCTGCTCAAGGCCCATGGCGGCGAGAACATCAAGGTGTTCGGCGGTGGCGGCGGCGTGATCGTGCCGGCCGAGATCGAGGATCTGCACGCCTACGGCGTCTCGCGCATCTATTCGCCCGACGACGGCGCCCGCATGGGCCTGCAGGGCATGATCAACGATCTGGTCGAGCAGTCCGACTACGACGTGACCGCCCTGGCGCCCAAGGCCAAGGAAGTGGTGAAGCGGCTGCAGGCCGGGGATCGGCGTGCTCGGTTGCGTGATCTCGCGCGCATCATCACGGCGCTGGAGAACGGCGCCTACGACGCGGCCACCCGCAAGGCGATCATCGACGCCGCGGCCAAGGTGCAGGTGCCCACGCTGGGCATCACCGGTACCGGCGGCGCGGGCAAGAGCTCGCTCACCGACGAGCTGGTGCGCCGCTTCCGCCTCGACCAGGAAGACCGCCTCAAGCTCGCCATCGTCTCCATCGACCCCTCGCGCAAGCGCACCGGCGGCGCGCTGCTGGGCGACCGCATCCGCATGAACGCCATCGAGCATGAGCATATCTACATGCGCTCGCTGGCGACCCGCGACACCGGTGCGGAAGTGTCCGCCGCGCTGCCCGAGGTGATCGCCGCCTGCAAGCTGGCCGGCTTCGATCTGGTGATCGTCGAGACCTCCGGCATCGGCCAGGGCGACGCGGCCATCGTGCCCTTCGTCGATACCTCGCTGTACGTGATGACCCCGGAGTTCGGCGCCGCCAGTCAGCTGGAGAAGATCGACATGCTCGACTTCGCCGATTTCGTCGCCATCAACAAGTTCGACCGCAAGGGCGCCGAGGATGCGCTGCGCGACGTGCGCAAGCAGGTCCAGCGCAACCGCGAGCTGTTCGGCATGAGCCCGGACGAGATGCCGGTGTTCGGCACCATGGCGGCGCGCTTCAACGACGACGGCGTCACCGCGCTCTATCAGGCCTTGTTCCCGACCCTGGTCGAGCACGGCCTCGAGGCCAGGCCCGGCAAGCTGCCGCGCGTGAGCGTGCGTTCCTCATCGCGCGGCCGCGCCATCGTGCCGGCCGAGCGGGTGCGCTATCTGGCCGAGATCGCCGACACCGTGCGCGGCTATCACAAGGACGTCGAACGGCAGGCGCGGGTGGCCCGCGAACGCCAGTCGCTGCGCACCGCCAAGGCCCTGTTCGAACAGTGCGGCAAGACGGCCGGGCCTCAGTTGGCAACATTCGACGAACTGATCCAGTGGAAGGACGGCGAGCTCACGCCGACCGCCCGCAAGCTGCTTGAGCAGTGGCCCACCGAAAAGGCCTTGTTCGCTGCCGACGAATACGTGGTCAGGATCCGCGACAAGGAGATCCGCACCCAGCTCACCAGCGAATCGCTCTCCGGCAGCAAGATCCGCAAGGTGGCCCTGCCCGGGTATGAGGACGAGGGCGAGATCCTCAAGTTCCTCATGAAGGAGAACGTGCCCGGGTCCTTCCCCTACACCGCCGGCGTGTTTGCTTTCAAGCGCGAGGGCGAGGACCCGACCCGCATGTTCGCGGGCGAGGGCGACGCCTTCCGCACCAATCGCCGCTTCAAGAAGGTCTCCGAGGGCATGCCGGCGCATCGCCTGTCCACCGCCTTCGACTCGGTCACGCTGTACGGCTGCGACCCCGACCCGCGCCCCGACATCTACGGCAAGGTGGGCAACTCGGGCGTCTCCATCGCCACCCTCGACGACATGAAGGTGTTGTACGACGGCTTCGACCTGTGCGCGCCCACCACCTCGGTCTCCATGACCATCAACGGCCCGGCGCCCATCATCCTGGCCTTCTTCTTCAACACCGCCATCGACCAGCAGCTGGCCAAGTTCAAGGCCGACAACGGCCGCGAGCCCACCGAGGACGAATACCAGAAGATCCGCGCGTGGACCCTGTCCACCGTGCGCGGCACCGTGCAGGCCGACATCCTCAAGGAAGACCAGGGCCAGAACACCTGCATCTTCTCCACCGAGTTCGCCCTCAAGATGATGGGCGACATCCAGGAGTTCTTCGTGCACCACCAGGTGCGCAACTTCTACTCGGTGTCCATCAGCGGTTATCACATCGCCGAAGCCGGCGCGAACCCCATCAGCCAGCTCGCCTTCACGCTCGCCAACGGCTTCACCTATGTGGAGTCGTACCTCGCGCGCGGCATGCACATCGACGACTTCGCGCCCAACCTGAGCTTCTTCTTCAGTAACGGCATGGACCCGGAATACACCGTCATCGGCCGCGTCGCCCGGCGCATCTGGGCGGTGGCCATGAAGCACAAGTACGGCGCCAACGAGCGCAGCCAGAAGCTCAAGTACCACATCCAGACCTCGGGCCGCTCCCTGCACGCCCAGGAGATGGACTTCAACGACATCCGCACCACGCTGCAGGCGCTCATCGCCATCTACGACAACTGCAACAGCCTGCACACCAACGCCTACGACGAAGCCATCACCACCCCCACCGAAGAGTCAGTGCGCCGCGCCATGGCCATCCAGCTCATCATCAACCGCGAATGGGGCCTGGCCAGGAACGAAAACCCCAACCAGGGCAGCTTCATCATCGACGAGCTCACCGACCTGGTCGAAGAGGCCGTGCTCAAGGAGTTCGAGTCGATCAGCGAGCGCGGTGGCGTGCTCGGCGCCATGGAAACCGGCTACCAGCGCGGCAAGATCCAGGAAGAGTCGATGCTCTACGAGCACCGCAAGCACGACGGCTCGTACCCCATCATCGGCGTGAACACCTTCTTCAACCCCAAAGGCCACGTGCAACAGGACATCGAACTGGCCCGCTCCACCGAGGAAGAAAAACAAAGCCAGCTCACCCGCCTGACCGACTTCCATCAGCGCAACCAGGCCCAGGCCGAACAGTGGCTCGGCAAACTGCGCCAGAGCGTGATCGAGAACGGCAACGTGTTCGACGTGCTGGTGGACGCGGTGCGCTACTGCTCGCTGGGGCAGATCACCACCACCCTGTACGAGGTCGGCGGCCAGTACCGCCGAAGCATGTAAGCCCCACCCGTTTGCTGCGGCAGGCCTCCCCTTTGCCTGCCATCTTGTCGGCCCGCCTTGCGGGCCGTTTTTTTGTGCCGGGCGACCGCCGCCAAGGACGGTCCGACCCATCCGCGCATGCCCAGTGAGTGTGGGGCCGCGTGCCCGGTCATTCTCGTAGGGCGGATCAGCGCAGCGCCATCCGCCGGATGTCGCCGGTCCAATCCCGTAATGGCGGAAGGCGCTGCGCTTTTCCGCCCTTGTATTGTTTTCCTCAGATCTGAGATTGCCATATCTTCTGCTTTGGCAGTTCTCAGATCGGCTCGGGGGATCCCCCGAGCCGAGCGGCTGGATGCCGATTCCGCCCTTGGGCCGCGAGCCCGCCGCGTAGATCCATGCACCAGCCGCTCACCCTCACCAATAGATCGGACAGTATCTTTGGCCCGGCATGGCCGGCAGCCCGGATGAACAAGGTAGATCACGGGAGGAATCGGGATGAGTTCTTTTGTGTTGGGTATCGATGTTTCCAAGGACAAGCTCGACTGCGCATTACAGCTGCCCGATGGCAAGCTGCGCCACAAGGTGGTGAGCAACGCGCCAGAGGGCTTCAAGCGGCTGGACGAGTGGCTCGCCCAGCGCGGCGTTGGCCAAGTGCACGTATGCATGGAAGCGACCGGCATCTACTGGGAAGCTTCGGCAGAGTACTTGTCTGGTCGCGAGCACACGACTGTCAGCGTCATCAATCCAGCCCAGATCAAGGCGTTCGGTGCATCGAGATTGGTGCGCACCAAGACCGACAAGGTCGATGCTTCGTTGATCGCCCAGTTCTGCGCCGAGCGTTGCCCGCCACCCTGGCAAGCACCGAGTGCCCAAGAGCAGGCGCTTCGCGCCATGGTGCTGCGCCTGGAGGCGTTGCAGAACATGCATCGGCAGGAGAGCAACCGTTTGCTGGTCGCCCGCGATGCCGTGCGCGAGGGCATCGAAGCGCATCTGGCCTGGCTTGATGAACAGATTACCCAGTTGGTGCGCCAGATCAACGATCACATCGACAATGATCCGGACATGCATGACAAACGACAGTTGCTCGAATCCATTCCCGGTGTGGGCGAGCGCACGGTCGCGGTCTTGCTTGCTTTCTATGCCGATCCGGCGCGCTTTGGCAATGCGCGCCAGGCCGTTGCATTTGCCGGGCTCGATCCGCGCCAGCACGAATCCGGTTCGAGCGTCAGAGGACGTTCGCATCTGTCCAAGGTCGGCCATGCGTTCATCCGCAAGGCCTTATACATGCCAGCGGTTGTGACCGCGTACAAAACGACATGGGGTGGCCGATTCCGCCAACGCCTCGTGCGGCGCGGGAAGCATCCGAAGCTGATCATCGGGGCGATGATGCGAAAACTGCTTCAGGTGGCCTATGGTGTGCTCAAGTCGGGCAAGCCGTTCGACCCGACGCTTCACGAGACTTGACGCGGATAACAGTATCTACGGCGCTGGGAGAGACGGCGTCGGCTGTTCAACCCGTCGTTTGCGCCGGGCACAGCCCAGAACGCCCAACAATGGGCCGCCTTCAGCGTTGCCGCATTACCGTTACGGCTTGCGTTTCCGCGACATGAATCCCATCAAGGTCAAACCACCCAGCATCATCATCCAATGAGCTGGTTCCGGCACTGGCGAGAGCAAATACGCATATTCGCTCCCCTGGTAGCGCCCCTGGCCGACGATCTGGCCCCGATTGTTGATGGCGTAGGCCGTTTCCAATGCCCAGCCAGAGGACGGATCGATCAGGTCATTGAGATCCTGCATGGCCGTTCCGGCATGCCATATGAACGCATGGGATACGCCATCCGACACGGCGCTGCGGCCAACCGCATAGCCTGCGTTGTTGATGGCATAGGGATAACTCGACTGCCATTCCGAGGCCAAATAGCCAATGCCCTGAACGCCTAAGCCGTCTCGCCAGACCACCCCGCAATAGCACCCGTCCAGGTCTCCCACGCCAATGACGACGCCCTCGTCATTGATGTCGGTGGGGAAGCTGGCGACAAAGGTTTGCGGGCCAAACGGCCCGATCGCTTGCATGCCATCATCGGGCGTCCAGAGGAACGGACCGTCCAACGTTGCGCTGTGGCCGACAACGTAGCCGAGGCTGTTGACCGCTGCAGCGCTGCTTAGCCCACCCAGGAAGGTCGTCGTCCCGTTGTATCTGACAAACGCTTCGTGGCTGGATGTGGTCCCCACGACGTGACCGGCCGGGCTCACGTCGGAGATGGCCATACCCAGGAGTCCGAACGGCGCATTCTCCTGGTCGCTTGCCGGCAAGCTGGTCTCGAGGTCCCAAAGAAACCCTTTGTCGCCGGTTCGGTATCCGAAATCGGGGGATGTGCTCAGATAGCGACTCGATGTTCCACCAATCAAGCCGGCGTCGCTGATCCCCCAGGGCGTGTCAGCGGAATACGTGACCGGAGCGAGCTTGAGGCCACCGGTTGGCGTCCATGTGGCCAGTGACCCGCCCGTCTCCCAACCTACCACCTCGCCAGCGTCGTTCAACGCGGTTGCGGCCCCCCGGGCCCACAAACCCTCGACCCGATAAGCGGCGGCCTGTGCAGGGAGGCTTGCGGCGGTGATGCCGGCGCAGACCAGACATGCAGTGAGGGTTCTCCTGTGGCGATTTCTTCTCACGTAATGGCCTTGAGTGTTCATCCACCGTCTCCGAACAAAATTCATCTATTTAGCATACGATGCGGCCATGTCGCTATGACGAAGTGCCACCAAGCCCGCTTTCACGCATCGATTCGATGCGGACAGGTTGCCGGGGCGCTTTCGTAGGGCGGATCAACGCAGCGCCATCCGCCGGATGTCGCCGGTCGAGCGGAAGGGGCAGTGCTTATCCGCCTACTGCACTGGGGCAGATCACGACGACGCTGTATGAGTTGGGGGCAGTATCGACGGTGTGTTCAGGACAGCACGGCGGCTTCCGGCAAGCATCCCCTTTTGCTTGCCACCCTTCCAGCCTGCGTTGCGGGTCGTCGTCTTCTTCTTCGAGATGAAAAATCCCAGTGCCATGTGGACGTATAAATTCATATGGAATATTGTTTCGGCGCGCGTCCATAGACGCGCCCAAGATCAATGCGTGCAGATCGGGTTGCCCTCTCTGCACGCTGGTTCGGAGAATGGTGTGGAACAGGAAGGACTGACACTGGCATTGACCCCGCCGCAACTCGCCGCGGTGCTGGCCAACGGAACACTGGAGGAACCCAGTTTCTCGAATCGTGCATGGGGAACCGCTAGTGCGATTTTTGGTGCGCTCGAAGTGCTCGGCGGTGGTGCGCTGTTGCTGATCCCGGAGCCAACGACGCTGACCAAGGTCAGTGGTGGCGCGCTGGGCCTGCACGGCATCGACACGTTTCAGGCGGGTGTTCGCCAAGCCTGGACCGGGCGGGAAAAAGACACGTTCACCAGCGACGGCACCACCGCCCTCGCGCAACTGCTCGGGGTGGACGAAGAGACGGCCGAACGTATCGGCGACGGTGTCGACCTGGCCGTACCGCTCATCGTCGCCAGCGCCCTCGCCGCCGCCCGGATCGTTGCCGTGCGCGCCGGCAAGATCAGCCTGGCCGGCCATGAAGCACAAGGGGGGCACACCATCGCACGCCACGTGGCCCGTACCGAAGAGCAACTGAGAGCCCGCCTCGTTGCGCAGGCCAGAATCCCTGCCGCGTCGTCATTTGAAACACTCGCGCAGGCCGAAAAGGCCGTTTCCGCCGGTTTGCGCGCCAACCGCATGGCGATTGCCCTGTGGGCGGAAACCGCAGCGCCGAATGCCAAGCGCGCCTTCGACTGGACCGCTTCGGGCAAAATCGGCCATGGCGTCGTGCGCGCCACCGGCCGACTCACGCCGATGTCGAAAGTGCGCATCGTGCTGCAGAAGAAAGCCGTTGCCGGCAAGCTTTATTACATACTGACCGCGTTCCCGATCCCTTGAGTTTGCCGATGAGCAACACCGCATACCCCCAACTCGAACAACTCCTGAGCGGCTACTTCCACCAGGACTGGTGTGAAGATCACGACACCGACGGCGAGGTACTGACCGATTACGTGCAATCGACCTGGCGCGATGAGGTGATGCAGAGCATCGACCAACTCGACCGCTATCTGCGCGACCACCCGACCGAACTGCTTGCCGCATTTGAAAGGGATTTCACGCCAATGGTGGTGATCGGCGAGGGGGACGACGAGGCCAGACGGTGGCTGCAGTCGGCCCGGGATCAACTTGCCGCTCAGCTGGAGAGCGCGCCCGTCAGACCAGGCGCCGAAAACTGACTGCGGCCGATCCCGCGTCACCCCCTCGTTTCATTCAGACGGCCTGCCTAGGGCCAGTTCCCGTAGGGCGGATAAGCGCAGCGCCATCCGCCGGACGTCACCGGTCGAATCCCGTAATGGCGGAAGTACGGCCCGAAGGAAATTTCACATGCCTACTCGATCGACATGATGTTCATCAATGAACAGCGTCACAGCGTTCGGGATGATGCTGCGAGGATGATTGTCAAAATGTAACTCGCCGGCCGTCATACCCCTGGTAACCGCCATTGCGCCGTCCGATGGCCCGGCAATCCCGCTCAGGTTTCATCAACAACAAGAGTAGAAGCAAGCATGTACAAATCGATCGCACTGGTCGTTTTGGCCTCCACCCTGTTCGTCGGCTGCGCCTCCGTACCCATGGAGAGCGCCGACAGGACCGCCGAAGCCAAGAAGTTCCTGCCGCCCACGAACGGCAACGCCGGGCTCTATGTGTATCGCGTAGGCGCCTTGGGTGGTGCGCTGAAGAAGGATGTCTGGGTCGATGGCGACTGCCTCGGCGAAACGGCGCCGGACGTCTTCTTCTATCAAGAGGTCAAGGGTGGCGCGGAACACAAGATCTCCACCGAATCCGAGTTCTCGCCCAACGACCTGATGGTCAACACCGAAGGCGGCAAGAACTACTTCGTGCACCAGTACATCAGGATGGGCGTGTTCGTGGGTGGCGCCGGCGTCGAGCTGGTGGATGAAGAGAAGGGCAAGGAGGCCGTCGCCGAGCTGGCCATGGCCAAGAAGGGGACTTGTAGTCAGTGAGGGATTACCGAAATAGGGTTCAGGGGTTGTGAAATTGGCACATGTTTGAATGCAAGATCTGACCCCCAATGCCTTAGATCTGACCCCCAATGCCTTGATGTCGTGACAAGGGAGAGGTCGCAAAAAGAGCTCTCCACTTGAAGGCGAATTGTACTGGGCTGGCATCACTCGGTGAGTGATGCCAGCCGGCTCGAATCTTGCCGAGGAGTTGGTGGAACCAATATGGCGCTAGTTAGACGCGAACGCATTCTGATTCTTGCGAAGACATACCCTTCACCCAGTGCCAAGCATGTCGAAACTTCTTGTGTCGCGGGCATTTGTGAAAACGGGTCAATGCGCCGCTTGTACCCAGTGCCGTTTCGTATGATTGAGCAGGATCAACAGTTCAAGAAGTGGCAGTGGATTGAGGTCGGCGTTGAGAAGGCGCCAGCGGATCATCGACCGGAAAGCCACAGGGTAGACATTGGATCGTTGAAGGTCGCGGAAAAAGTGACCACGCAGGACAAGTGGGCTCAACGACGGGAATGGATCGACAAGATGCCCACGTTCACCAGCTTCGACGAGATCCAGCGGGCCTGCAAAGATGAACAAATGTCGATTGCCCTGCTACGTCCGAAACAGGTGCTCGGACTTGAGATCAAGGATGCTCGCAGCAAGGATTGGACGGCTGACGAGAAGGAAAAGCTGATGCGAGCTCAGATGCAAGGCGATCTTTTCTCGGAGGCTCAGGCGAAACAGCAGGTCAAAGAGCTACGCAAGGTGCCTTATGACTTCTACTACTCCTACGTCTTTGATACCCCGCAGGGTGAGCAGAGGTGCACACACAAGATCGTCGATTGGGAAGCGGGAGCATTGTTCTGGCATGTATTTCGAGAACACGGTCCAACTGGTTGGAAAGAGAAGTTTCGCGCCAAACTGGAAGAAGACCTCATCAAAAAGGATCTGATGTTCCTGATGGGAAATCAGCATCGGTTTCAAGATCAGTGGCTAATCATCAGCTTGATCTATCCACCTAAGCAAGCGCTAGTCGACACGAGGCAGGGTTCGTTGTTCTAGCGTTTGCAGCACTGATGTGTTCGACGTCAGCGCCGCAGTGTTCGTGGACTGCGTTCGCAACCATGGATCGATGGCAGAAATTGAAATCTGACTCGTAGCATAGCAGCGCGCAGTTAGAGGAATTTGCTAGTTCCGACAGTTCAGCAATGGCTGTGCTTTGAGTTTTGAGGTGATTCAGAAAGCCCTCGACGTAGTGTTTCCAGTTGCCGTCTTGACGGTAGCGATTGCGCACAGGCTTCGGACAGCCTAGGCCGGCCATGTGGGCATATTCGAGGCCCGATAGATTAAGCGCGCTAGCCAATGCCTTCTTCGAAAACCCGGGTTTTCGCGACAGTGGCAGCTCGCGAACGTCCACAACTGTTTCTATGTCGTGCTCGGCGAGCAACGACATGAACGCGTCGATATCCAGACCTTCATATCCGATGGTGAAAATAGTCATTTTTTGGCCTCTCTGTGAGCAAAATTCTAACGGAGGATGCGGGCGGTGACGAGCGTTGATACGAACAACCGCATTCGTGCACATTCGGAGTCAGGTCATGAATGCCAACATTTCGCCTACCTCGCGCCTAGCGGGCAAACACGCCACCCCCGCCCCCATTGAACTTGCCCCCACCCTAGCCCCTCTACTCACTAAGTAGGTGTCAACAACAAGCAGGCTCAGCGCCTGCCATGTTGGGAGGGCGCATGAGCGAGCTGTTCGACAATCCGCTGGGAACCGATGGTTTCGAGTTCGTCGAGTTTGCGAGCCCGGCGGCGGAGGGCCTTGCCGAGCTGTTCGGCGCGCTCGGCTTTGTCGCGGCCGGTCGCCATCGGCACAAGGACGTCGTCCATTACCGCCAGGGCGACATCAATTTCATCCTCAACCACGAGCCGGGCAGTCAGGCAGCGCGGTTTGCCGCCCGCCACGGGCCGTCGGCCAACGCGATGGCGTTTCGCGTCAAGGACGCGGCCCTGGCGTATCGGGAGGCGGTTCGGCGTGGGGCGACGCCGGTGGAGCAGCCGGTGGGGCCGATGGAGTTGCGGATTCCAGCGATCCAGGGCATCGACGGGCTGGTGATCTATCTGGTCGACCGCTACGGCGCGCAGACCATCTACGACGTCGATTTCGAACCGCTGGCGCCTAGCGGCGAGGCGAATATCGATGTCGGCCTGCGCTACATCGACCACCTGACGCACAACCTGCAGCGCGGCCACATGGCGCATTGGGCGGACTTCTACGCGCGGGTGTTCAACTTCCGCCAGATCCGCTATTTCGACATCGAGGGCCAGCTGACCGGTCTGCTCAGCCGTGCCATGACCAGCCCCTGCGGCAAGATCCGCATTCCGCTCAACGAGAGCCGCGACGACAAATCGCAGATCGAGGAATTCATCGCCCGCTATCACGGCGAGGGCATCCAGCACATTGCGCTCGGCACCGATGACATCTACGCCACGGTCGAGGCGCTGCGGGCGCGCGGCATCGCCTTCCAGCACACGCCGGACACCTATTACGAGGCGCTCCCCGCGCGCCTGCCGGGCCATGGCGAAGATGCGGCGCGGCTGCACGCCGACGGCATCCTGATCGACGGCGCGCCGAGCGAGGGCCAGGGCCTGCTGCTGCAGATCTTCACGCAGGAGGCGATCGGGCCGATCTTCTTCGAGATCATCCAGCGCAAGGGCAACGAAGGCTTCGGCGAGGGCAATTTCAAGGCGCTGTTCGAATCCATCGAGCTCGACCAGATCCGGCGTGGCGTGTTGCGACCCGACCCGGCGGCGCAATCATGACCCGCCGACGCATTACCTTCCCGCATCGCGCCGGCAACGCGTCGCGCCAGGCCCACGCCGACCTGCCGCCCGGCACCTATGAGCGCGAGATCGGCCGCGAGGGTTTCTTCGGCCCCGCCACCCACATGCACCACGCCCACCCGCCGACCGGCTGGAGCCATTTTGAAGGCCCACTGCGCCCGCGCGCCTTCAACCTCGCCGCGCTGGACGCGCGCGACCCCAGCCCATGGCACGCGGTGCCGGTGCTCACCAACGCGCAGGTGAAGATCCGCTTCTGGCGGCTCGAGAGCGCCATGCCGGCGCTGGCCCGCAATGCGGACGGCGACGAGCTGCTGTTCGTCCATGCCGGCGACGGCGAGTTGCACTGCGACTACGGCCACCTGCGTTATCGCGCCGGCGACTATCTGCTGCTGCCGCGCGGCACCATGTGGCGGCTCGAACCGGCGGCGCCTTCGCGCTTTCTGCTGATCGAGGCCACCGGCGGCGCTTACGGCCTGCCCGACAAGGGCATCGTCGGCGCCCACGCCATCTTCGATGCGGCCATGCTCGACGTGCCGGCGCTCGACGAGGCCTTCCGCGCCCAGCAGGGCGAGACGCCGTGGCGGGTCGAGATCAAGCGCGCCGGCGCCGTCTCGGTGGCACGCTTTCCCTACAACCCGCTCGATGCCGTCGGCTGGCACGGCGATCTGTCGCCGGTGCGCCTCAACATCGACGCCATCCGCCCGCTGATGAGCCCCCGCTACCACGTGCCGCCGTCGGCGCACGCCACCTTCGTGGCCGAGCGCTTCGTGGTCTGCAGCTTCGTGCCGCGTCCGTTCGAGAGCGACCCGGGTGCGCTCAAGGTGCCGTTCTTCCACAGCAACGACGACTACGACGAGGTGATCTTCTACCACGCTGGCGACTTCTTCAGCCGCGACAACATCGCCCCTGGCATGCTCACCTTCCACCCCGGCGGCTTCACCCACGGCCCGCACCCCAAGGCGCTGCAGAACGCCTTCACGCCGAAAAACGCCGGTACCGACGAAGTCGCGGTGATGATCGACGCGCGCGATCCGCTCGAGGTCGCGCCGGCGGTGCAGCCGGTCGAGTGGGCCGGGTATGTGGACAGCTGGAAGGCGGTGCCGGAATGAAACTGGCCTCGCTCAAGGGTGGACGCGACGGACGCCTGCACGTGGTGTCGCGCGATCTGTGCCGCTGTGTGCCGGCCGCGGCCGTGGCGCCCACCCTGCAGGCGGCGCTGGACGCATGGGACAGCTGCGCGCCGCACTTGCGGGCACTGGCGGCGGCGCTCGAACGCGGCCCGCTCCCCGACGAAGTGCCCTTCGACCCCGCCATGTGCGCCGCGCCCTTGCCGCGTGCCTACCAGTGGGCCGACGCCTCGGCCTACCTGAGCCATGTCGCACTGGTGCGCCAGGCGCGCGGCGCCGAAATGCCCGATAGCTTCCGCCACGATCCGCTGCTCTACCAGGGCGGCTCGGACACGATGCTCGGTCCGCGCGACCCGATTGCCGCCGCCGACGAGGCCTGGGGGATCGATTTCGAGGCCGAGGTCGCGGTCATCACCGACGACGTGCCGCCCGGCGTCTCGCCACAGGACGCGGGCGGCCATATCCGGCTGCTGATGCTGGTCAACGACGTGTCGCTGCGCCATCTGATTCCGGCCGAGCTGGCCAAGGGTTTCGGTTTCTTCCAGTCCAAGCCGCCGACCGCCTTCTCGCCGGTCGTGGTGACGCCCGACGAACTGGGCGAGGCCTGGGACGGCGCGCGCCTGCACCACCCCCTGCGCAGCCATCTGAACGGGGCACTGTTCGGCGCGCCGGATGCCGGCACCGACATGGCCTTCGGCTTCCCCGAACTGATCGCCCACGCCGCGCGCACGCGCCCGCTGGGCGCCGGCTGCATCGTCGGTTCGGGCACCGTCGCCAACCACGACCGGACGCGCGGGTCCTCGTGCATCGCCGAGCGCCGCATGCTGGAGCAGCTCGCCGACGGCGCCGCGCGCACGCCCTTCCTGCGCTATGGCGACCGGGTGCGCATCGAGATGCTCGACGCCGACGGCGCCTCGATCTTCGGCGCCATCGAGCAGACGGTCGAGCCACCGCGATGAGGCTCTACGGCTACTGGCGCTCGACGGCGGCGTATCGGGTGCGTATCGCGCTGCAGCTCAAGGGCCTGTCCTTCGAGTCGCAGGCCGTGGATCTGCGCGCGGCGGCCAGCGCCCAGCACCGAGCGGCCTACGCCGCACTCAATCCGCAGCATCTGGTGCCGACGCTGGTCGACGGCGACACGGTGATCGGCCAGTCGCTGGCCATCATCGAATACCTGGACGAACGTTATCCGCAGCCGCCGTTGCTGCCGGGCGGGGCCGTCGAACGGGCGCGCGCCCGGCAGATCGCGCTGGCCATCGGCGCCGATCTCCATCCGCTCAACAACCTGCGTGTGCTGAACTACCTGGAAAACACGCTCGGCGCCGACGCGGCGGCGCGGCGCGCCTGGTATCACCACTGGCTGAGGCTCGGCCTCGACGCCTGCGAACGCCTGGTCGACGAGCGCGGGCCGTTCGCGCTGGGCGAGGCTGTCGGCCTCGCCGACCTGTGCATCGTGCCGCAGCTGTACAACGCCCGGCGCTACGACTTCGCCCTCGACGCCTGTCCGCGGCTGTGCCGCATCGACGCCGCCTGTGCCGGTCTCGACGCTTTCGCCCGTGCCGTGCCCGAGCGGCAGCCTGACGCCCCGGCCGGCGGCGCATAGACGCGGTCGCCGGGCACGAGCTGGTCGGCGTCGATGTCCGGCAGCGATTGGAGGGCGTCGTACAGCGCGCGGAAGTCCTGCGCCGTGGCGTCGAACAAGGTGTCGAAATCGGGCAGCACGAAATAGGTCTTCTGGAAGTCGTCGATCATGTAGCGGGTGCGCATCACCCGCGCCAGATCGAACCAGACCCGATGGGGGCGCAGGCTCTCGAGCGAATAATGGGTCTCGGCAGCGGACGAGAGCATGCCGGCGCCATAGGCCTTGAGCCCGTCCGGGGTGTCGATCAGGCCGAATTCGACCATGTACCAGTACAGGCGGGCGAGGCGCGGCAGGGCGTTCGCTGCGGCCGCTTCCTGCCCCTTGTCGCCATAGGCCGCGAGGTAATCGGCGAACACCGGGTTGAGCAGCATCGGCACATGGCCGAAGAAGTCGTGGAACAGATCGGGTTCGACCAGGTAGTCGATTTCGTCGGGCCGCCGCACCCACACGCTGACCGGGAAGCGCCGCGCGGCCAGATGGGCGAAGAAGGCCGCGTCGGGAATGAAGCCGGGCACCGCGACCAGGCGCCAGTGGGTGCGCCGTTCGATGAAATCGCTGACGCGCTCGAGTTCCGGAATCCCGGCCCGGCCATCCAGCGCATCGACGCCGTGGATGAACTCGGCGCAGGCATGCGAGCGCACCATCGCGCTCTGACGCGCCATCAGCGTGTCCCACACCGCCCGGTCGGTCGCGCTGTAGCCGCCCATGTCCTGATCGACGGTGAAATCGGCCCGCGCCCGGGCATAGTCGCCGCGCAGGCCGCTGTTCGATTGTGCTCCCAGCATCGCGATCTCCTTCAGTGACCGCCTGAGGGTTGGAAGCGTCGATGCCGGTGAATGTTCCCGCGTGCGCGCGGGACGCGCTCGTCGAAGGGGCGTGCGCGCTTACGCGCCGATGACCGCCTCGATCTCCGCGAAGGTCTTGGCCACGTCCCCCACGAACGGCGGAATGCCCATCTGGCGGGCGATCTGCGAGGCGGAGAAGATGCCGCGCACGGCGGGGGCGGTGCCCGGCTCGTCGCGTTCGATCACCAGCGCATGCTGGCGGCCGATGTGGCGCAGCGCATGGATGACGTCGCCGACGCTGGCCTTGAGCACGTCGCGCAGGGTGAAGGCTTCGATGGACTCGACCGGGATCATGATGTCGGCAACGGTGAGCTCGGCCGGCTTGAGGCCGCGGGCCTGGGAGACGGCCACGGGGCGTTCGCCGAGCAGGTCGTGGGTGGTCACCAGCCCCTTGACCGCGCGCTGCTCGTCCACCACCAGCAGCATGCGCACGCCGCGCAGCACCATGGCCTGGCGCACCTTGTCGAGGGGCATGGTGGGCGGAATCGTCGCGGCGGGCACGCGATGCAGGTCGGTCATCACCTCGACCGCCGCCGAGCGTGCGTCGACATGGCGCAGCACGCCGGGCTCGGGCACCTGATACTGGACATCGCCGAGGCGGACGACGTCGAGTGCATGCGAATTGTGATGCACCTGATTCATGGTCTTCTCCTCTTTTTCGATCGTCTGGAAGGGCGGCTCACCGGGGGGCGGGGCGCCGTACACGGGTTCAGACAGTCGAATCGGCCTTTCGGTTCACATGCCGTTGCGCGCCGGGTGCCCGCGGGCGCCACTGGGCCGTCGTTCCGGCACGCGGGGTGCGCGCGTGGCGCCTTTCCGGCCGACCATCACGAAGCCTTAATACCTTCGCCGTAGCGTAGCGGGGCGCGCTTGCGCGCATCTCCCCCACGACTTCCGAGGAACACGCAATGAAAAAGAACCCGTTGGCGGCCGGCCTGGCCCTGGCCCTGTCGCTCGTGCCGCTGTTTGCGCTCGCCCATGGCGACGCCCACAACGACGGCCGCCATGACAGCGATCGCGTCACCCTGGCCGTATTCGGCGACTGGCCCTACAACCAGAACCTGCTGGACAACGCCTCCCGGCTGATCGACTCGGTGAACGCCGATCGCGAGGTGGACGCGGTGATCCATGTGGGCGACATCCACGCCGGCGGCCAGCCGTGTACCAGCGCCGGCATCCTGCCGACCATCGCCACCGCCGATCCGGGCTGGAGCCTGGCGGTCTACAACCGCTTCCAGCAGTTCAATGCCCCGGTCGTCTACACCCCGGGCGACAACGAATGGACCGATTGCCACAAGAGCAAGGCCGGCAGCAGCGGCGCGCCGCTCAACGAGCTGGCCAGCCTGCGCGAGCTGTTCTTCGCCAAGGCGGGGCGCAGCCTCGGCCGCCATGACATGGCCGTGTACAGCCAGGCGCAGGCCTTCGATCCGGCCTATCCGGCCGACGCGCAGTTTGTCGAGAACGTGATGTGGCGCGACGGCAAGGTGGTGTTCGCCACCATCCACATGCCCGGTTCCAACAACGACACCAAGCCCTGGAGCGGTGACTTCGCCGATCCGGACGCCCAGGCCAAGGAGAGCGCCGAGCGCACCGCCGCCGACATCCGCTGGCTGCAGGCCACCTTCGCCAAGGCGCGTCACGACCACGCCCGCGTGGTGGTGATCGCCCAGCAGGCCGACATGTGGGACCCGGAGGCGGTGGACGCCAACGAGACGGACGGCTACCAGAGCTACGTCCAGGCGCTGGCGGATCTGGCCGAGGCATTCGGCGGCCCGGTGCTGCTGCTCAACGGCGATTCGCACGTCTACGGCAGTGACAAGCCGCTGGCCGATCCGGCCAGCGCCACCGGTCAGGTGTACAACACCCAACCGGTGCCCAACCTGACCCGCATCACGGTGCAGGGCTCCACCAAGGCGCCGGCCGAGTGGCTGCGCCTGACCATCGATCCGCGCGGCAAGCAGGCCTTCAGCTGGACCAACGTGCCCTACTGCGCCGACCCCAAGGGTAGCTGCCAGTAACTCGTCCCCGCCTGCCGGTGGCCCCTCGCCACCGGCAGGCCGGCCACGGCCGCACCGGAGGCAACGGGGCGGTCGTGGCCGGTGTCCGGCAGGCGCGCATGGCGCGGCCCGATGGCCTTGCTATGATCGAATGAGCCGTCCGGAGCCGTTTTCATGTCCGATCCCACCGATACCGAGCGCCGCAAACGGCGCGACCTGTCGATCCAGGCCCAGGACGAGGCCATCGGCCTCGCCATTGCCCGCGCCTATGCTTCGGGTGAAATCCCGGGCGCGGAGAGCTTCGGCAAACCCATGAAGCCCGACGGCTTCGCCGAGACGCCCGGCGAGTTCCGCATGCCGTTCAAGGTGCTGCGCAATGCCGACGCGGTGCCCCCGGAGATCGGCATGTTCCGCAAGCGCGCCCAGTTGCGCGCGGCGCTGGAGACGGCCGCTGACGCCGACGCGCGCGCCGCGCTGCAACGCCAACTCAACGAGCTGGAGCAGGCACTGGCCTTGCGTCTGGAAGGCATGCGCGTGAGCGGGCGGCTGTAGGGGCGCGGACGCGCCTCCGGCCGAGCCGCGATCGCCGGCACCGGCCATGTTGCAGCGAACATGGCTTCCGCGCGCCGGTGCTCGGTATCATCGGCGCATGCTGATCGCCTGCATGCCGCCTCCCTTCGCGTTTTCCGGCCGATTCCGCCCATGTTCACCCGCCTGACCCTGCCGGTCGTCTTCGTCGCGCTCGCCTATGGGCTGTGGACGAGTTCGACGTTCACCGACATCGCCTCCGGGGTGGCGGTGTTCCTGTTCGGCATGCTGTGCATGGAGGCGGGGTTCAAGGCGTTCTCCGGCGGGGCGCTCGAGGGCGTCCTGCGGCGCAGCACCGACCGGGTGTGGAAGAGCCTGGGTTTCGGCATCGTCACCACCACCCTGATGCAGTCCTCCTCGCTGGTGTCGGTGATCACGATCAGTTTCCTGAGCGCGGGGCTCATCGATCTGGCGCAGGGCATCGGCGTCATCTTCGGCGCCAACCTGGGTACCACCACCGGCGCCTGGCTGGTGGCCGGCTTCGGGCTCAAGGTGAAGATCTCCGCCTATGCGATGCCGATGCTCATCTTCGGCGTGCTGATGCTGCTGCGCGAGGCGCGTTCGAGCAAGGGGGCGGGGTGGATCCTGGTGGGGCTGGGCTTCCTGTTCCTCGGCATCCACTTCATGAAGGAAGGCTTCGCCGGCTTCTCGGACACCCTGGACCTGACCCGCTACGCGATGACCGGCGTGGCCGGGCTGCTGGTGTTCAGCCTGTTCGGGGTGATCGCGACGGTGGTGATGCAGTCCAGCCACGCCACCCTGGTGCTGATCATCACCGCCCTGGGGGCCGGGCAGATCACCTACGAGAACGCGCTGGCGCTGGCGGTGGGGGCGAACGTGGGCACCACCATCACCGCCATCATCGGTTCGCTGGGCGCGCCCGTGGAAGGCAAGCGGCTGGCGGCGGCGCATCTGGCGTTCAACCTGGGCACCGGCCTGATCGCGCTGGTGTTCATGGGCGCGTTCGTGCGCGCGGTCGATGTCATCAGCCGCGAGGTGGGCATCCCGGCGGACGACCACACCCTCAAGCTGGCGGTGTTCCACACCCTGTTCAACCTCGTCGGCGTCGCCCTGTTCACCCCCTTCATCGACCGCATGGCGGCGGCCTTGGAGCACTTCCTCAAGGGCAAGGCGCTCACCCGCGACACCCCGCACTTCCTCAGTGCCACGGCGCTGGAGTTCCCCGAAGTGGCGCTGACCGCGCTGCGCCGCGAGACCCTGCACCTGTTCGACAACGCGTTCACGATCATTGCCCACGGCATGTGCCTGCGCCGTTCGGACGTGGTGTCGGAGCGCGACCTGCGAGCCCTGCTCGAGGCCCGCGCCGAGGTGATCGAGCTGGATGTGGACCGCCAGTACGAGCTGGTCATCAAGGACATCTACAGCGCCAACATCGCCTTCTTCACCCGCGCCACCGCCAAGCCGATGAGCGAGGCGCTGGCGCTGCGCTTCAAGCATGTGCTGCAGGCCAACCTGGACCTGATCGCGGCGATCAAGGCGACCAAGCATCTGCGCAAGAACCTGGTGCATTTCGTCGCCTCGCCCAACCCCCACATCCGCCGCGAGTACAACCGCCTGCGCATCAACGTCGGCGAGATGCTGCGCGACCTGGCGGCGCTGCGCAGCGAGGACGTGGAGGCGGTCACGAAACTGTCACTCGACGCGCTCAAGGTGCACCTGGCGGACGCGCGCCGTTACGGGCACCGGGCCGTGGCGGCCCTGATCCGCGACGACCTGATCACGCCGCAGATGGCCACCTCGCTGATGAACGACAGCGCCTATGCCCACGAACTGATGAGCCACCTGCTGGGCATGGCCGAGGCGCTGGTGGAGGCGCTCGATGCGCCGGAGCGCATCCCCGCCGACCTGTCGCTCAGCGCCGAGGAGGTGGCGGCGGTGCTCGACCGGACCGACGATGCGAACGGATCGGTCCCACGACCGGAGCAGACCGGATCATGAAGACCCGCAAACTGATCGGACGACTGCGCCTGTGGATGACCGGCCCCCCGGCGGAGACGCCGCGGCGCAAGCTGCGCAAGGCCCTGCGGGAGCTCAAGGCCCGCCAGCGCGCGCTCGAAGCCGAGCTCGAACGCACCGACGGGCTGCATGCGCGCCAGCGCCTGAGACAGAAGATCGAAGTGTTGCGCGCCCAGCGCCAGAAGGGGGTGCGGCGCTATCGGGCGATCAGGGCCGACTGAGCCGGGCGGCGGGGCCGGCTCAGGCGATGTGGATCTGCTCGCCGCTGCGGCGCCAGGCCAGGAACCGTTCCACCCTGCCGCCCTGGATGGACTTGACCATGAGCTCCAGCGCCTGCTGGGCTTCCTGATCGCCCGGCTCGCGGCCGTCACGGCCGCCCAGGCAGCCGACGAACACCACCTCCCAGGTCTCGCCGGTGTGTGTCGATTCCTCCACCAGCTCGGCGAAGCTGCGCAGCTCGTCGGTCTTCTTGTCCACGAACATCACCGGCGCCAGGGCGCCGCCCTGGCCGTTCTCGAAGCGTGCGACCTCCTCCGGGCTGGCGCCGTCGGGCAGCTCGGCACGCGCGAACACGAACAGCAGGCGCTGCGGATCGGGTTGCGCACGGGCGGCCTGGAGGAGGTCTTCGAAGGTCTCGATGGGCATGCGACGGTTCCTTGGCGGAGGGTCGGGGGCGGAGGTGAGCAGGGTCGCATGGGGCGCCCCGGCCCCGCATTGACGGCGGTCGTTGACGCGGCACGGTGCGCTGTGCCCACCGGCGGCGACGGTCCGGGGCCGGCTCAGCGGTCGGGTGGTGGATACAGGCGTGTCGGCGGCTGGCCCATGGCGGCCTTGAACATCGCGGTGAAGGCGCTGTCGCTGGCATAGCCGGCGGCGGCCGCGACCGTGCTGACCGGCGTGCCGCGGGCGAGCAGGGGCAGGGCGTGGGCGAGGGCCACCAGCTGGCGCCAGTGGCGAAAGCTGGTGCCCAGCTCGTCGCGGAACAGGCGGGCCAGGGTGCGCTCGCTGGCGCCGCTGCGCGCCGCCCAGTCGGCCAGCGTGGTGTGTGCGGCCGGGTCGCGCATCATGGCCTCGCACAGGGCGCGCAGGCGGCGGTCGCCGTGGCGCGGGTCGGGCATCGGCACCGCCAGCGCCTGGGGGGCGGCCTCGGTCATCTCGCCCAGCAGCAGGGTGTCGAGCGCCTGCAGGCGCGCCGGCGAGGTGGCGGGGGTGGCGCGCACCAGCGCCAGCACCAGCTCGCGCATCAGCGGCGAGACCATCAGCACCCGTGGCTGTTGCCAGTGCGGCGGCACCACCGAGGGGTCGAAGTACAGGGTGTACAGCTGGGCGTCCTCGAGGATGGTCACCACGTGGGCGGCGCCCGGCGGCACCCACATGGCCCGCGAGGGCGGGACGATGGCGGTCAGGTGGCAGCCCCGGCCCGGCATGCCGCCCTCGGGGGCCGCGCCGACCGTCACCTGCAGCACGCCGCGGGCGCAATAGGCGAGCTGGCCCCAGGCGTGGTGGTGGGGCTCGACCTGCACGTCGTTGCCCAGCGCGCGGGCGCGGGCCCGCACGGGGCGTTCGCGGGTCGGCGCATAGGGGGCGGTGTTGCCCACCGGGACGGACTGGAGCGCATTGCGGCGGGTCGTGGGCATGGGGAAGCGCCTTCGGCGGATTGGCGGGAACTCGACGAATCTTGTCGGCCTGTCGCAAACAGGCGTTGCCCGGCAAACGTACCATCGACGGCATGAATACCACAACACTCGACGCCCCCATCGCCCCGACCCCGACCCTGAGAGAGGATGCTTCCGTCATCGGGCTGGTCGGCCTCGCTCATGGCACCTCGCATTTCTCGCACCTGCTGCTGGCGCCGCTGTTCCCGATCTTCATCCGCGAGTTCGGCCTGAGCTTCTCCGACGTCGGCTTTCTCATGAGCCTGTTCTTCGTCGTCTCCGGCAGCGGGCAGGCGGTGGCCGGCTTCGTGGTCGACCGCGTCGGCGCGCGGCCGGTGCTGTTCGCCGCGATCGCGCTGTTCCTGCTCGCGGCGCTGGTGGCCAGTCAGGCCACGGGCTACGGTGGCCTGGTGGGGGTGGCAGCGCTGGCCGGGCTGGGCAACGCGCCCTTCCATCCGGCCGACTTCACCATCCTCAACCAGCGGGTGTCCACGGCGCGGCTGGGCCATGCCTTCAGCGCCCATGGCTTGAGCGGCAATCTGGGCTGGGCGCTGGCGCCGGCCTTCCTGGTCGGCATCGCCACGGCCCTCGACTGGCGTACCGCCTACCTGGCGGCGGTCGGGCTGTACGCGCTGGTGCTGGTGGTGCTGTTCTGGCAGCGCGACAAGCTGCGCACCGAGGTGGTGGTGCGCCATCCGGACGCGCCGCGCGGATCGGACCTGGCCTATCTGAAGCTGCCGGTGGTGTGGTGGTGCTTCGCCTTCTTCCTGCTCTCGACCATGACCCTGGCGGTGGTGCAGAGCTTCGCGCCGTCGATCCTCAAGGCGTTGTATGGCGTCAGCGTGGAGGCGGCGACGCTGACCCTCAGCGCCTACATGCTGTGCGGTGCGCTGGG